>NZ_JANQOI010000090.1 GCF_028289705.1 Pelagibius sp. | reverse complement strand
GCCAGGGTTAGGAGCGGGCGGTGCCGTGGGGTGGTCCCCCACAAGGCGTCCGCGACGCGGCCCTGGCGAATATCTGCCCCGTCCCGAAGGGATCCGGCGAATTTGGCCCGCGGCCGCGTCGCTCCCATGGGCCCACTGGGTCGAATATGCTTAGGCATGTCCTTCCTCGTCGCTCCTAACCGCGGGCCAAATTCGCTCGGACTAAAACGGCGAAATGAATATCATCAGGCCCTAGTCTTCCAGCATGTAGCCCAGGCCGCGCACCGTGCGGATGTTCGGGCCCTTGTCGGTGATTTTCTTGCGCAGGCGGTGGATGTAGATCTCGATGGCGCTGGGCTGGGCCTCGTCGTCGAAGCTGAAGATGCGCTCGGCGATGAATTCCTTGCTGACGACGTGTCCGGGCCGGCTGAGGAGCACCTCCAGGACCGCAGTCTCGCGGCGCGACAGCTCCAGCGGGCTGCCGCAGAGGCTGGCCGTCCGCTTCAGGGTATCGAAGGCCAGCTCGCCGTGTTGCAGCAGGGTTGCCTTGCTGGGGCCCTGGCGGCGCAGAAGGGCGCGCACCCGTGCCTCCAGCTCCGCCAACTCGAAGGGCTTGCAAAGGTAATCGTCAGCGCCGAGGTCCAGGCCCTTCACCTTGTCGGAAACGCCGGTCCGAGCCGTCAGGATCAGCACCGGCGTCTCGCGGTTGCGCGCGCGCAGCTCCCGCAGCACGTCGAGGCCGTCCAGACCCGGCAGGGTCAGATCGAGGATCACGAGATCGAAAGGGCCGACCGCAAGGGCGTCCAGGGCCTCGTCACCGTGGACCACCAGGTCGGTGGTGTGACCCATTTGCTGCAGCGCACCAATAACGCCGTCGGCGAGAGCGGCGTTGTCCTCGACAAGCAAAATCCGCATGACGGGAGTATGACGCCAAGGTGTAGCCTTCGTCCATGTGCTGCGTGCGCCGGGGTTGATCTGGATTTTTCACGGGGAAACCGACGAAAGCTTCGTGAAAGCTAGTATTCTTATGGTCGTGGAATAGCCAATCTGCCGGGTTCGGATTTCCGGCAGACCGAACGGTGCCGCTGAAGAGCGCCTCGGGGAGGAAAGGATGCCGATCCAACACAGACTCAGTTTCTCCCTGAGATGCACGCTTATCGGGTACCAGCTAGCGGGCCTGCCTCCTAAAGAGGTGCGCTCGGTCATTTGGGACAGTGACAGCTCCGGGAGGACAGACAGGTCATGACAAACGCAATCTTTGGGCGGCGGGCCCTTCTCGCCACTGCACTCGCCGCGGCTACGGCTGCGGTCGTGCCGTTCGATGCGGCACGGGCCGCGGACTTCAGCGGCAAGACCATCGAATGGATCATTCCCTTCAAGGAAGGCGGCGGCTCCGACCGCTGGGCGCGCTTCTATGCACCGCTGTTGGCTCCGAACCTGCCGGGTTCGCCGACCATCGTGGTGAAGAACGTTCCGGGCGGCGGCTCCACCAAGGGCGCCAACCAGTTCACCCAGCGCGCGCGGCCGGACGGTCTGACCATCCTCGGCACCTCCGGCTCCACCCAGTTCCCCTACCTGCTGGGCGACAAGCGGGTGAAGTACGAATACAAGGACTGGAACGTGGTGCTTGCCACGCCGACCGGCGGCGTCGTCTATCTCAGCCCGAAGCTGGGCGTGAACTCGGCCGCCGATCTCGGCAAGCTGGCCGACGCGGATCTGAAGTACGGCAGCCAGGGCGCAACCTCGCTGGATCTGGTGCCGCTGCTGGCCTTCGAGATGCTGGGCCTGAACGTCAAGGCGGTCTTCGGCATGAAGGGCCGCGGCGCCGGACGCCTGGCTTTCGAGCGCGGCGAGACCAGCATCGACTACCAGACCTCCTCGGCCTATCTCAGCAAGGTCACGCCGCTGGTGCAGGAAGGCAAGGCGGTGCCGATCATGTCCTGGGGTGCGCTGGACGATGATGGCAATCTGACCCGCGATCCGACCTTCCCGGACCTGCCGCACTTCGCCGAGGTCTATGAGATGCTGAAGGGCGAGAAGCCCTCCGGTCCCTCCTTCGAGGCCTGGAAGGCCTTCTTCACGGCCGGCTTCCCGGCGCAGAAGATGGTGTTCCTGCCCAAGGGAACCCCGGATGACGTCGTCGAGGCCTATAGGGCCGCGGTGCGCAAGACCATCTCCGCGCCGGACTTCGCAGAAAGCGCGAAGAAGGTGCTGGGTGCCTACGAGCAGGCCACGGACGGGGCCGCGGAAGCCAAGTTCAAGGTGGCGACCGAGGTTTCCCCCGACGCCAAGGAGTGGGTGCGCAGTTGGCTGACCAACAAGTACAACGTCTCCTTCTGATCAACGGGTTTGCCGATCGCAGAATCGGCTGACCTGTCGACTGGTGGCCCCGTGAGATTGGGGGGCGGGGCCACCAGACAGACCACTCCTCAAGTCCGCAGCAACGCAAAGGCAGGCCCGCCATGATCGAAGCTCTGGCTGAAGCCTTCTCGATTCTGCTCACCGTCGAGCATCTTGTTCACTTGGCCCTGGGCGTCATGCTGGGCCTTTCCATCGGTGTCTTCCCCGGCCTCGGGGGCATCGTCGGGCTGTCGCTGCTGCTGCCCTTCCTCTACGGCATGGACCCGGTCTCGGCCCTTGCCATGCTGATCGGCCTGGTGGCGGTGATCCCGACCTCGGACACCTTCACCTCGGTCCTCATGGGCATACCCGGCTCCAGCGCGTCGCAGGCGACGGTCCTCGACGGCTTTCCCCTGGCTAAGCAGGGCCAGGCGGCCCGGGCCCTGGGCGCGGCCTTCACCGCCTCGCTGTTCGGCGGCCTTTTCGGCGCCGTGGTGCTGACCTTCTTCGTGCTGATCGCCCGGCCGCTGATCCTCAGTTTCGGCTCGGCGGAGCTTTTCATGCTGGCGGTTCTCGGCCTCTCCATGGTGGGCGTGCTCGCCGGCGCTTCCCTGGCCAAGGGGCTCGCCGCCTGCGGCCTCGGCCTCATGGTGGGCAGCATCGAACCGGCCCCGGCCGACGGCAGCTACCGGCTGATGTCCGACCTGCCGTACCTCAGCGACGGCATCCCGCTCGTCGTGGTGGGCCTCGGCATCTTCGCCCTGCCGGAGATCGTCGACCTGCTGCGCCAGAATCGCGCCATCGCCGGCCGCTCCACCCTGGGGCAAGGCTGGCTGCAGGGCATCAAGGACACCTGGCTCTACAAGTGGATTTGCCTGCGCTGCGCCGGCATCGGCTGCATGATCGGTGCCCTGCCGGGCCTGGGCGGCAGCGTGGTGGACTGGATCGCCTACGGCCACGTCGTGCAGACCGCCAAGGACAAGTCGCAGTTCGGCAAGGGCGACATCCGCGGCGTCCTGGCGCCGGAGTCCGCCAACAACGCCAAGGAGGGCGGCGGCCTGATCCCGACCCTGCTGTTCGGCATCCCCGGTTCCGGCAGCATGGCGGTCTTCCTCGGCGGCCTGGTGCTGCTGGGCCTGGAACCCGGCCCGGCCATGGTGGAAAGCGATCTGGAGATCACCTACACCATCGTCTGGTCGCTCGCCCTCGCCAACGTGCTGGGCGCCGGCGCCTGCCTCTTCCTCTCGCCGGCCATCGCGCGCCTCACCACCATCCGCTATACCCTGATGGCGCCCTTCATGGTGATGGTCATCAGCTTCGCCGCCTTTCAGGCGACCCGCGACTTCCTGGATCTGCTGGCGCTCTTCGCCGTCGGCCTGCTGGGCATCGCCATGAAGCGCTTCGGCTGGCCGCGTCCGGCCTTTCTCATCGGCTTCGTGCTGGCGGCCCAGACCGAGACCTATCTCTATCAGGCCATCCAGTTCTATGAGTGGGAGTTCCTGCTGCGGCCCGGCGTCATCATCATCGGCGTGATCACCCTGGTCTCCATCTACTTCGGCGCCCGCAACCGGCCGGCGCCCGAGGACGAGGAGCAGGACGCGACGGCCTCCAAGGCCGACAATCTGCGCCCGCAGCTTCTCTTCGCCGGAGCCATCTTCGCCTTTTTCGCCTACGGGCTTTATGACGGCTTCCAGCATCCCTTCCTCGGCGGTGTCTTCACCGCTTCGGTGAGTGCCGTCATGCTGGTACTGACCGCCATGGTGCTCTATCCCCTGGCCACCGGCCAGCGTGCCAGCGCCAGCAACTACGACCACGAGTACGAGGGCGAGCATGTCGGCAAGGACGGCGTGGTCAGTCTGGGTCACTACATCTGGTGGCTGCTGGCCTTCCTGGCGGGGGTCGCCGTCGTCGGCTTCTTCATCGCCATGACCGCGTTCTTTATCGTCTTCCTGCGGGTGAAGGCGCAGACGGGCTGGCCCAAGACGGCGCTGCTCACCGGCTGTGCCATGGGCTTCCTGCTGATGCTGGCGCACATCATGGTGCTGGACTTCCCGCGCGGCCTCTTACAGGAGACCTTCTTCCTGCCCTGGCCGATTGGGTAGCGTGAGGGAATGAGAGTTGCCCTGCTCGATGATTACCAGGGCGTGGCGCTGAGCTGCGCCGACTGGTCGATCCTGCCGCCGGAAGCCGAGGTCACGGTCTTTCGCGACACGCTGGGCGACCAGGATGCCCTGGTGGCGCGGCTGGAGCCCTTCGCCGTGATCGGTGCCATGCGCGAACGCACCCCTTTTCCACGTGCGCTCCTGGAGCGATTGCCGAACCTGAAGCTGCTCATCACCAGCGGCATGCGCAACGCCGCCATCGACGTGGCCGCCGCCCGGGACCTCGGCATCACCGTCTGCGGCACGGCCTCGCCGGGCCATGCGACGGCGGAGCTGACCTGGGGACTCATCCTGGCGCTGGCCCGGCGCATCGTCAGCGAGCACGAGGCGCTGCGCCAGGGCGCTTGGCAGCAGGGCCTGGGCCGCGATCTGCGCGGCGCGACCCTGGGGGTCGTCGGGCTGGGCCGCCTCGGCGGCCAGGTCGCTGGTTTCGGCCAGGCCTTCGGCATGGAGGTCATCGCCTGGAGCACCAACCTGACCGCCGAACGCGCAGCTGAGGTTGGCGTCGAGGCAGTGAGCAAGGAAGATCTCTTTCGCCGCTCGGACTTCGTCACCATCCACCAGCGCCTCAGTGACCGCACCCGCGGGCTGGTGGATGCCAAGGCCTTTTCATGGATGAAGGCCGACGCCTATCTGGTGAATACCTCTCGTGGGCCCATCGTCGACCGCGATGCCCTCATCGCCGCGTTGCGTGAGGGGCGGATCGCCGGCGCGGCCATCGACGTCTTCGACCAGGAGCCACTGCCGCGCGACGACGACCTGCGTGGCCTCGAAAACCTCCTGGCCACGCCGCACATTGGCTATGTCACGCGGGAGACCTATGCCGTCTTCTACCGTGGCATGGCCGAGGGCATCGCCGCCTTCATGAAGGGCACGCCGGTGCGCGTGCTGCAGCCCTAAGGATCTGCTACTCCGCCGCTTGCGGCCAGATGCCCGCGGGCACATAGACCTCGCCGCGCATCAGCTTGCGGGCGGTCCGCAGCGATCCGGCGCTGCGCAGGGTGATGCCGCCGCGGCCCGGATCGGCATCCAGCATGACCTCCAGAGAGCCGGAGGGGTGCTCGATGCGGATGGGGTAGGGGCGCTCCTCCGGCAGGTCCACCAGCTCGGCGATGGCGCCGTCTTCCAGCACGGTGCAGGCGGCTAGGCAGATACCCCCGGTCAGCGCATGGGCCGCGTGGGTCTTATGGGGCACGAGATAGCGCGAGCTGATGGTGCCGCCGTCGCGCGGCTTGGCGGCGAGGATCACCTTTGGCGTCACGTTGTCGGAGACATCGCCGAGGCCCATCTTGTCGCCGGCGATGCGCCGGATGCCCTCGATGCGTTCGAACAGGGCCCTGTCCGCATCCAGTTCTTTCGTGGTTTCGTAGCCTGTCTTGCCGACGGAGGCCGCGGCCAGAATCATCACCGGCATGGCGGCATCAATGCAGGTGACCGGCACGCCCTCGATCACGTCGACGGGATTGCCGGTGGGCAGAAGGCTGCCGCAGGTAGAGCCCGCCACCTCCATAAAGTTCAGGCGGATGGGCGCGGCAGTGCCGGGCACGCCGGAGATCGCTGTGTCGCCGTCGTAGCGCACCTGGCCGCCGGGGGTCTGCACGATGGCCTCGATCTTGGCATCGATGTTGACGTGATAGATGACGACCCGGCTTTCATCGCCCTGGGGCGCCACCATGCCGCTTTCCAGGGCGAAGGGGCCGACCCCGGCCATGATGTTGCCGCAAGGCGGGTTGGTGTCGACCCGCGAGGACTCGATCTCCACCTGGGCGAAGAGGTAGTCGACATCGATCCCCGGCCGCTGGGAGGGGCCGACGATGGCGACCTTGCTGGTGAGGGTGGTGGCGCCGCCCAGCCCGTCGATCTGGCGCGCGTCGGGCGAGCCCATGGCCGCCAGCAGCACCTCATCGCGCAGCGCCGGGTCGGAGGGCAGGTCGGCCGCCCGGAAGTAGGGGCCCTTCGAAGTGCCGCCGCGCATCAGCGTGCAGGGAATCGCAATCTGTCCGCCTGACAAGGCCCGTCCTCCGTGATGTCTGTGTCCGGGCATTCTAGAGCGCTATGGCCTGCCAAGAAAGCCACCGGCTGCCGGCTACTTCTCCTCTAGCGTGGCCACCAGCCGGCGGATGGCGGCCACATCCCAGGCGCAGGCGCCGACCACCATGGCGATGCCGATGGTGGCGGACCAGACCGCCGGAAGCGGGGGATCCAGCGGACTGTCCTGCAAGGAAACCGCCGACCAGACGATCCAGGCAAGGGCGACGGCGGCCATGGCGGCGGAGGTCAGGCTGGGCGCCAGCCCCTCGGCCTGTCCGTCCAGGGCGCGCCGTGTGAGCCAGATCCGCGTCTCCCGCCCGCCCTCGGGGGCCGCCAGCGTAAGGTCGCGCAGCGCCAGGGCCGCCTCGCGTCTGGCCTGGCCGATCCGAAGCAGGGTCAAGCCCAGGGCCAGCCCGAGAACCAGGGGAAAGAGGCCGATGAAACTGCGCAGATCGACCGGCACGAACGCGGAGGTCCCGGCGAGGGCGGCGAGTTGCTTGCGCTGGTCGGCGAACTGCGCTTCCAGAGCGTCGCGCTGCTCGAGCAGGGCGCTGCGCACGGCCTCCTGCTGGGCCAGCGCCTCCTCGACGGCGGCAAAGGGCTGGCCCAGCAGGGAACTGCCTTGCAGTTGCGCGCCGACCGCGCTGACCACGGCGGAGGCGAAGGCCAGCTTGCCGCCGACCGTGGCCCACCAGTCGGACTCGAAGGACTCGTCGATGCCCTGGTCGGGCGAGATGACGATGGCCGAGACGGCGGCCTCTTCCTGCTTCAGGGCGGTTGCGGCGGCCATCAGGGCCTCGCTGCTGTCCGGCAGGGATGCCGCGGCCTGGCGTGCCGCCACGGCCGCACTGCCGAGGGCTTCGATGTAGGCCGGGCGAATGGTCCTGTCCCAGTTCTGCTGGGCGCGGTCGTAGGCGGGCTCGACGATGGTCCGCCGGGCATAGGTGGAAATCCGCTCGTGGGAGTCGCGGCTTGGGTTCTGCAGAGCGAGGAGGATCTCCGCGAGATCCGGGTCGATGTAGGTGGTCCCAACGTCGTCTTCGTTAAGGGGCGGGGGCAGTCCCTGCGCTTGCATCTGTTGCTGCATTTGTTGCTGGGGCATCGCGAACTGCTCGGGGATTGCCATCTGCTCGAACTGATCGGACAGAGGCATTTGCTGAAAGGGGTCCGGTGCCTGGCCCTGCGGCGGCAGGACCTGTGTTCCCTCCTGAAGGGGCGGTGCCAGGGTCTGGCCGACGTTGGGACGCGGCGCGGCTGATCTGACCACGCCATCGGGGCTGACCCGTCCGTCGCGCGCCGCCGCGACATTGCGGCCGAGATCGGCAAAGTCGGCGATCATGTCGTCGGTGGCGCGGCGCAGCGCCTGATCCAGGCGCTCCCAGGTTTGCCTCTGTGCCGTCTGCAGCCGTTCCAGCTCCGGTTCGAGGCCGGCCAGGGCCTTGCTCTTGGTCGCGATGGAGGCCTCCAGCCTGCCGGCCTCGGTGGAAATGCTGATGTAGGGATGGACTGTCAGGAGATGGACCAGGGCCAGAACGCCGGCCACCAGCAGATAGCCGCGCCGGGCCTTCCCCAGGTCCCGATGCGCGCCGACCAGGGCTTCGCGTGCCACTCCTTCGATGAAGCTCATGCGGGCGAGCTTACCATGGCCCCGATTCGCCGCCAGCCGGCTGCGAAACCGCCACGGACGCATCCTTTCACGGGCCGCTCGCAATCCTTTGAGTTCACTTTCGGGTCCCGCGGACAAAGTTCTTCAGGCAGGATCGACCACCGCTTTCGGAGTTAACGATGCCCATCTTTGCGGCCTTCGCCTCCGGCCGACGCTTTCTCGGCCGGGTTCTGCTGTCCGTCCTCCTGGTGGTGCCGCTTGCCGCCTTCACCACGGCAGAGCGGCTCTTCGCCCCCTCCGCCGACCTCTGGCCGCGCTGGGAGCGCCACGACCCCGCCAGTACCGCGGTGCTCGACTTCTCTGCCTGGGATGCCTTCCTGAAGCGTCATATCACGGTCGACGGGACGGGCGTTCACCGCCTGGACTACGGGGCCCTGGCGGCTGGCGAACGCGCGGCCCTCGACCGCATCGTCGCCGAGATGGCCGCGGTCCCGATCAGCGACTATGCCCGCAGCGAACAGTTCGCCTACTGGGTCAACCTCTACAACGCGGTGACCGTGAAGGTGATTGCCGACAACTTCCCGGTGGACTCCATCCGCGACGTGGACATCTCCCCCGGCCTCTTCGCCGACGGCCCCTGGGACAAGGAACTGGTGACCGTGGAGGGTGAGGCACTGACGCTCAACGACATCGAGCATCGGATCTTGCGGCCGATCTGGGACGATCCGCGCATCCACTATGCGGTGAACTGCGCCTCCATCGGCTGTCCCAACCTGGCCGAGGCGGCCTTCACCGGTAGCGGCCTGGAAGCCCAGCTCGACGCGGCGGCCCGCGCCTACATCAACGATCCCAGGGGCGTCAGCATCGCGAACGGCAAGGTCACGGTCTCCAAGATTTACGACTGGTTCCACGAGGACTTCGGCGGCAGCACCCGCTCGGTGCTCGCCCATCTGAAGCGCTATGCCGAGCCGGCGCTGGCCGCGCAGCTTGACGAGATTGGGACCATCGAGGGGACGGCCTACGACTGGAACCTGAACGGCATTGCCAACGCCGGCGGTTCCTGACGCGTCAGTTCTCCCGCCAGGCGCGGGTCACGCTGTCCTTGATCGGCTGGATCAGGTAGTCCAGCGCCGTGCGCTCCCCGGTCTTGATCATCACGTCGGCGGGCATGCCGGGGCGCAGCACCTGCTCTTCCCCCAGGCGGGCCACTTCCGCCTCGGGAATTGAGATGCGGGCGAGGTAGTAAGCCTCGCCGCTGCGCTGATCCTCGAAACGATCGGCCGAGAAGTAGGCCACCTGGCCCTTGAGCTTCGGCGTGGTGCGCTGCTGAAAGGCCGTGAAGATCACATCGGCTTCGAGGCCAAGAGCGAGGGAGTCGATGTCGAAAGGCAGGACGCGGGCCTCGACGATCAACTCGTCGTTCACCGGCACCAACTCCAGGATGGTGGCGCCGGGCTGCACCACCTGGCCGGGGGCATAGACCTCGAGGCCGACGACGACGCCGTCCTCCGGTGCGCGGACCTCCAGATGGTCCAGCACGAAGCGTGAGGTGGTGACCCGTTCGCGGAGGTCGAAGATCTCTGCGCGGACCTGCCGCAGTTCGATCTCAACACTTTCCCGGAAGCCCTTGCGAAGTTGGAGTATTTCCAATTCAGCCTGACTGATGGAGGTCTTGGCGGCGGCGATCTCCGCGATATGTTCGCCGCGCTCCCCGCCCAGGCGCGCCGCTTCGCGCTCCAGGGCCAGAACCTTGGTCTTCTCGGCAAAGCCCTTGGCCAGCAGCTTGCGCAGACCCTCCAGTTCCTCGCCGATCAACTCGATCTGGCGGGCCTTGGATTTCTGTTGGGCACGCAGTCCGCTGATCTGCTCGCCCACCTGGGCGATGCGCTCGCGATAGATCTCGATCTCGCCCTTCAGGGTTTCGCGGCGGGCGTCGAACAGACTCTGTTGGCCCTTGAGGCTGTCACCGACCTGGGGGTCGCTGACCCGAGCGAGGAGCCCTTCAGGAAAGGCAATGGACTCCGCATCGCCGCGTTCGGCGATCAGCCGTGCCTCGTTGGCCAGCGCCTCGTCGAGCCTCCCCTGGAGGATGGCGAGGGAGGCCTGCGCCCGGGTTTCGTCGAGGCGCACCAGAAGCTGGTCCCGGCGCACGGCATCGCCGTTGCGCACCAGGATCTCCTTCACGATGCCGCCCTCGATGTGCTGGATGGCCTTGCGGTTGCTGTCCACGGTGACGGTGCCGGAGGCAATGACCGCCGAGGAGAGCTCGGCATAGGCAGCCCAGCCGAAGAAACCGGCGAAGGTGAGGGCGACAACCGTCAGCCCGGCGAAGATGATGGGGCGGGAGTTGGTGGGCGCCGCATTGGCGCTCTCGCCTTTCTTGCGCATGGCTTTGCTCATGATTGCACCGCCTTTGGTTCGACGGGCCGTCGGCCGTCGGTCGCGGCCACTGGCACCGCTTTGGTGACCTTGGGCATAACCTCCTCTCGTGGGCCGAACTGTTCGATGAGGCCGTTGCGTAGCACCAGCAGCTTGTCCATGCCGGCGAGCACCGAGGGTCGGTGGGCGATCACCACCACGGTGGTGCCGCTGGCCTTGAGGTCCGCGACGGCGCGGCGCAGGGCGTCCTCGCCCTCGCCATCGAGGTTGGAGTTGGGTTCGTCCAGAACGATGAAAGCGGGGTCGTCATAGAGCGCGCGGGCGAGGCCGACGCGCTGGCGCTGCCCGCCGGAGAGGGCGGCACCGCCCTGGCCGATCACCGTGTCATAGCCGTGCGGCAGACGCAGGATCATCTCATGGACGTTGGCCCGTTCGGCGGCGCGGACGACCTTCTCCGGATTGGCGTTGCCGAAGCGGGCGATGTTGTCGGCGATGGTTCCGTCGAAGAGCTCGACGTCCTGCGGCAGGTAGCCGAGGAAGGGGCCGAGCTGCTCATGGTTCCACTCCGCGATGTCGGCGCCGTCGAGCCGCACGTGGCCGGCCGCCGGTGCCCAGATCCCGATCAAGAGGCGGGCGAGGGTGGACTTGCCTGCCGCGCTTGGTCCGATGATCCCCAGGCTCTCGCCGGCATCGAGGGCGAAGGAGATGCCCTTCAGCACCGGCTTGTCGAGACCGGGCGGTGCGGCCACCAGACGTTCCACGGAGACGGCGCCCTTCGGCCGGGGCAGCGGCAGGGCGCTGCCGGGCAGGGGCTGCTTGGCCAGGAAGTCCTTCAGGCGGACGCGGGCGCCACGGGCGAGGACGAAGCTGCGCCAATGGCCGATGGCGCCCTCCACCGGGGCCAAGGCGCGGCCCATGATGATGGAGGCGGCGATCATCACCCCGGGAGTGATGATCTGCTGCAGGGCCAGATAGGCGCCGGTCCCCAGGATCGCCACCTGGAGCACCGGGCGGATGAACTTGGCCGAGGCGGTCAGGAGGCCGCCGCGGTCGCTTGCTTTGGCCTGGGCGGCAAGCGCGCCCTGATGGCGGCTGCGCCAGCGCGCCTGCAGGGCCGGCAGCATGCCCATGGCCTCGATGACCTCGGCATTGCGCAGCGTGTTCTCGGTGAAGCCGTGGGCGGCGGCGCTGTCCTGAGAGGCATCCTGCAGAGGCCGGCGTGTCGCGAACTCGCTGATGACGGCCAGGGCAAAGAGGATCACCGCGCCGGAGAGGGCAACGAGTCCGAGCAGGGGATGAAACAGAAAGACGATGGCCAGAAAGAGGGGGGTCCAGGGCGCATCGAAGAAGGAGATCAGGCCGTTGCCGGTGAGGAAGCTGCGCAGGGTCTCCAGGTCGCGCAGCGGCTGGGCCTGGCCGCTCTCGCTCTGGCGCAGCCGCTGGCGCAGCAGCCCGGCGAAGAGCTGGTTGCTGAGGGAGGAATCGAGCCGCGATCCGATGCGCACCAGCACCCGCGAGCGCACCAGCTCCAGGAGAGCGCTGGTGAGGATCATGCCCACCGCGACGACGGTGAGCATGATCAGGGTGTGCTGGCTCCCGGAGCTCAGCACCCGGTCGTAGATCTGCAGCATGTAAAGCGGGCCGGTGAGCATCAGCAGGTTGATGAAAAAGCTGAAGAAGCCCACGGAAAGGAAGGTGGCGCGCACCTGTTTGAGCGCTTGGCCGAGCGGGTTGTTATTCTTATTGCTCAATGATTTACCCATTTTCGTTCGATCTATCTGTCCAATCGCTGCGGGGCGGGCGGTGGATACTCCCTTGGGTGCCACCGCCCGGCCGCCCTCTGTTCCTACGAATTCGCTAGGCGACGGAATTCATGAAGTCGAAGTCGTCGGCGGAGAGGTCTTCCTCGTTGACGCCGACCAAACGGATCTTGTCACCTGCCTCTTCGTCCAGGGTGATCACCACGTCGTCGCCGTCGTTCTCGGCGGCGGCCAAAACGCCGTCGAAATCGGCAATCGAGAAGCCGTCGAGCCTGATGAGGTCGTCGCCCGGCTCAAAGTCGAGGACGGTGTCGCAGCCGCTGCCCGCCGCGAAAATGAAGACGTCGTCGTTCTGATCGCCCTCCAGGACGTCGTCGCCTGCGCCGCCCTCCAGCGTGTCTTCGCCCCGGCCGCCTTCGATGGTGTCGTTGCCTTCGCCGCCCATCAAGAGGTCGTCGTTGCGCCCGCCATCGATCAGGTCGTCGTCGTCGCCGCCGTCGACGGTGTCGTCGCCCCGGCCGCCATCGATGGTGTCCTCGCCGCTGCCGCCGCTGATCGAATCCTCGTTGCGGCCACCGTCGATCGAGTCATTGCCCGAGGCGCCCGAGATGGTGTCCTCACCACGGTCGCCCTCGATGGTGTCGGCCCCGGTTCCTCCGCCGATGGAATCGTCGCCCCGGCCGCCGTTGAGATCGTCGTCGCCACTGCCGCCCAGCACCGTGTCGTCGCCCCGGCCGCCTTCCAGCGTATCGTGGCCGGCGGTGCCCTCCAGCAGGTCGTCGCGTCGGGTGCCGTCTTCGGCAATGCCGTCGGGACGTTCCTCGAGGGAAAGCCGGCCGAGTATAGGCTCGTGGTCGCTGCCGGTTTCGCTGCCAAAGCGTGCACCGTCGTCAAAGTCCACGTTCACATGGACGATGTCGAAGTCGGTGTCTTCCTGCAGGTTCTCGGTGACCAGGAAGTGGTCGAGAACCTGGGAGTTGCCCTCGAAATTGAAGGTGTAGACCTCGTCGTCGGTGAGCTCCTCGATCTGGTTGAAGAGCACCTGATTGCCGTCGGCCTCGCCGCTGAGGATCGGCTGCGGGGAGGCGAACTGGAAGTCGTTGAGATCGCCGAGGACAATGACCTTGGCATTGGGGTCGGCCGCTTTGATGCCGTCGACATGGTCATTGATCGCCTGGGCTTCGGCCTCACGGGCGTCGACGCCGGCATCGATGAAGGGCTGGGTCGAGCCGTAAACCGGCGTCGAGCCGAACTTGGAGGAGAAGTGGTTGTTGATGACGGTGATCTCGTTGCCCTCGAAGTCGAAGCGGGCCTGGAGGGGAATGCGCGTTCCGACGAAGGCCGGGAAGTCGAGTGCCTCGACCGAGCCGTCGATCAGCTCCACCCGCTCCGGATTGTAGAGGTAGGCGACCCGGATGTTGCCGCCCGGCGCGCCGCCCTGGGTGCCGTCAATCGGGGCGATGTCGAAGAACTCGTAAGTGGGCCCGCCCGCGGCGGCGATGGCGTCCACCAGTTCCTGCAGGGTCTGGGTGGCGTCGGTGGTGCCGTCGTTGGTGGTGCCGTTGTTGTCCTGGATTTCCTGCAGGGCGATGATGTCCGGGCTGCCCAGATTGTTGGCGATCTGCTGGCCGAGAATGGCACGCTGCGCATCGTCGCTGGAGGCGGCGGAAAGGTTCAGCACGTTGTAGCTGGCCACCGTGAGCTGGTTTTCGGTGCCCACCAGCTCGGTGGTCTCGGCTTCCAGGCCCGCATCGGTCACCACCGAGATTGGGGCATCGGGCAGCACCTCGAAGTTGCCGAAGCTGTAGCTCAGGATGCCAGTGACATCCCCCAGGCCGTCGCCGACATCGACGCCGTCGCCGGAGCTGCCCTGGATCTGGATGCGCTCCGGATTGATGTCGTCGGCTTCCAGGTCGATGCCGCCGCGGGGGTTGAGGCCCTCGGGACCGACGTTGGCGCCGCCATTGGCGACGACCCAGGTCTCGCCGAAGCGGCTGGTGGCCGACGTGGCGACAGCATCGGGCACGGTGATGCGCATGCCCTCCAGACTTTCGAGGAAGTCCAGGCCGTCGGTGGCCGGGTCGAAGGAGCCGAAGGCATCGTCTTCCACCACCTGCTGCGGCGGCACCCGGCCGCCGGTGCCGAGCACCGTGGCCGCCGGCAGGGCGTTGCCGCTGCTCTGGATGGTAACCGTGGTGTCGCCGCCGATCTGGGTGAAGGCAAGATCGTTGGTGCGCCCGGCCGGGACCAGCTCGCCGACGACGCCGGTCACCTCCACCGCATCGCCCACGGCGACACTGTCGCCGGAGGCCACGAAGATCGCGTCTGAGGTGGCGTCGTCGCCGTCGCCGGTGGGGTCCTGCATGAAGAAGCCGCCGTTGCCAAGGGCGGTGACGATGCCGGTGGTGGTGACGGCCTGGAGGAAGAAGGGCGAGCTGTGCCCGGCGCCCTGGATTTCCGTGATGGTGCGGGCGACGGGTGCGCCGGCCTCCACCTGGATATTACTGCTGCCCGGGGTGTTCACGGCCTCGCCGTCTCGCGGCGATCCGGTGCCGGGGGCGGGGGTGGAGAAGTCGTTGCGCACCCAGTCGGCGGTGCTGTCGGTGTCGGCGCCGTCGGGAATGCGCGAGGCGCCGCCGACGGTGAAGGAGTTGCCGTCGAAGCCCTGGGCCAGTTCGGTCTCGGCGTAGGTCAGGTCGCTGGCGCCACTGTCGCGCACGGCGACGGAATCGACGACCGAGGTCCAGGGAGCGCTCTCCGGGGTACCGTCGTCGTTGACGTCCAGGTCGTCGCCGACGGCGCCGGTGAAGTCCTCGACGAGCAGCAGGGAGACGCTGCCGTTCTCGAAAACGTTGCTTAGGAAGCCGGTGGTCCAGAAGCCGTCGGCATCGGTCGTGCCCACCTGGATGGCGGCATCGATGGTGCCTTCGTTGGCATTACTGTCGCCCTCGATCTGAATGAGCCAGAGGTTGGAATAGTCGGTGTTGGGATCGCCAAAGATTTCAACGAACTCGAGATTGTCACTGCCAGAGTGATTGAAGACAAATTCATTGATGACGGCCGACATGGTGGCTCCCCTTCAGATGTGCTGCGCGGAGTCGGTCACAGGGAAGGCCTGTCGGTTCACGAAGAGGCCGGCAGCGGCGCTGCCGTTGTGCGAAATCGAGAGCTGACCAACTCGGCGACGGTTTTTGATTTTCGCAAGAGCTTCTGACGGCCCTTTTCAGCGATCGAAGGGGTAAGAAACTGTGCGGTGCCACGGCGGTTGCATGACGGGCCGCCCGGTTGTTTCTCACCCAGCCACAAGTTGTATCGTCTCGGGGCATCGTCTCTCTGTGTCAGAACTATGTCAGAACTTCAGAAAGGAGATGAAGTGCGATCATTCTTCTTTCCACGATGACGGCCGACATGATGGCTCCGCTTCGGTTGTCGTTCGCAAAGCCAGAGCCAGGACACAGCGCGTTGGTCCCGACCGCTTCGCGAGCGAGGCTCTATGTGTTGATGCGCAGTCGATTGGAGTCAAAACGGGCAATGCTTTCGGTGTAAGTGAGGCCGCAAGCGACCCTTCTTCTTTGTTGTGCGTGCACTGCGAAGGTGGCTCCAGAGCCATGAAGGTCACGTGACATAAAGCCGAATTTTTCTTGAAACCAGGCCACAAGTTGGATGGCCGCAGGCCTCCGTCACCCAAGGATCGGTCTCGGTTGGTTCTCAGACTTTTGGTGAGGAACAGTCCGCTTCGTGGCGCCTGCTGAATTGTATGCAGCGACGCTTAGGCAGACCGGACGGCCGTTCAGGAGCCGGACGGCTTGGGTCTGTCGTGTGGACGGCGCGAGCTGTTGTAGATCCGCGCCAGAAGGTCCGGCGAGAGGCCGAGGTAGTAGAGCCCGTGAATCAGCAACCAGCCGGCGACGATTCGCGGCGGCCAGCGCTGTTCGAAACGGCGCGACGAGGTGACGACCGGTGGCTCCTCGATGCAGACGGTTTTGCCATGGCGTTCGAGGCGGCGACAGAGGTCGAAGTCCTCCATCAGGGCCACGGGCCGAATGCCACCGATCGCCTCCAGCACGGAGCGCCGTACGAAGATCGCCGAGTCCCCATAGTAGAGGCCACGGCGCCGGAACCAGGCATAGAAGCCCGTCAGCCAGCGGTCGAAGCGGCGCGCTCCGTCGAAGAGGATGCGGAAGTTCCCGCCTGCCACCGCCGGGTCCGCCAGGGCCTCGCGGAGGGCCTTGAGGGCGCCGTTTCCCAGGGTGCTGTCGGCATGGAGGAACAGGATGACGTCGCCCTCGGCGACTTCGGCCCCCAGGGCGAGCTGCTGTCCGCGGCCCCTTACGCCACGCAGCGCTCGGGCCCCGGCCTTGAGGGCGCGGGAGAGGGTTTCGTCGCTGCTGCCACCGTCGATCACCAGGATGTCGCTGTCCGGGTCCTGCCGGCGCAAGGCCTCGACCAGCGCGCCGATGCGCTCAGCCTCGTTCAAGGTGGGAATGACGATGGAGAGCTTCATTGCCGGCCGGCATTCCCGGTGGGCAGGCCGAGTTCCGCGAGTTGCGCCTGCCAGTGGTCCCAGCGGCGCTCCGCCCAGTGCCGGGTGACGAAGCGGCCCAGCCACGGGCGCGGCAGGACCTGCGGCAGGCGCTCGCTGCACTCGAACCAGAGCGCGCGCAGCCATTCGTGGATGCGTTGTTTCTCCGACGGTGTAAGCGCCCACAGTGCCGCCGGCAGATAGATCCTGCCGAAGGCGACATGGCGCGCTTCATCGGCGGCGACCAGCCGCGACAGCGCGGCGAAGCTTGGGCAGTTCGTGTAGTGCCGTGCCTGTTCCTGGAAGGCCAGGGCTTCTCCCTCGATGATCACATGAAGCGCCAGGAGGATCGCCTCTGGCGGTCCCTGCCACGCCAGAAAGCGTTCGGCCGCGGGCGCGAGCAGCGAAGCGGCATCGGGGCGGGCGCCCCTTGCCTCCAGGTAGCGGCGATAGAGCGCAGCGTGCCGGTGCTCGTCTTCGCCCTGCAGCGCCAGGCTGGCACGGGCCGATGCCAGGGGAAGCCGGTCCCGCAGGGCGGAACAGGTCAAGGCCGTCAGTTCCTCCCCCTGGAGAAACTGGCCGGCAAGGCTGATGGCAAGGGAGTCGTGCCGCGCCGCCGGGCGTTCGGCGATCTCCTGCCAGACAGCCTCAAGGGGACGCACCGATGCCATCCGGCTTTTCTCGGCGAGCCGCCGGAGCCTGAAGTCCAGCGCATCGGTCACGGACGCGATGCCACCTGAACAGCCTCGGCGGTATTCTCCGCTGCCCGCATGATCCAGCGGAAGCGGTCCAGGATCCCCGAAGAGCTGCCGCCGAGATCGTCGGTGTCGGCGGAGATGGCGATATAGAGGCGTTCCGGCGCGGCCTCGCCGAAGGCCCGGCGATAGTCGGCGGCAATGTCGACGGTCTCCTCATACCAGGTCTCTGTCCGGGCTTCGGGCCCGCGCAGCACGATCATCTGGCCGTGTTCGAAGTGGGGATGGGCGAGGACCGTCCCGCGGGCCTGAGTGCCGCCCCAGACATAGGTCAAGACCCGGCCGATGGAGGGATAGCCGAAGAGACTGCCCAGGCGGTCGAAGAAGGAGCGTTCCTCGGCGGGGGGCGGAAACCAGACATGGATCGCCAGCGGTCGGTCGTCCTGGCCCACCCGCTCCAGGGGAGCCGGGGCAATGGCCTTGTCGACCCGCCAGCGCCAGGCCAACCGCTTGTTCTGCTCAGCCGCGATCTCCTTGTAGAGGAAGGCCACCGCCCCATCCGCCTCGATCCGCAGCCCGTCCTCGCCGAGGGCGGTGAAGGAGGCGGGGGCCTTGTCGGGCAGGGTCAGCAGGCTCCAATCGGCAAAGAGGTTCTCCTTCGCCTGCACACCTGCCGCCTGCGCAGGGCTGGGGAGGATCGACGCCACGATGCCAAGGGAAAGGAGGGTCGCTCCAATCGCCCGGCGGCAGGCATGGTCGAGACGGAAGAGAGAGCCCATGGGGAAGTTCCGCGAAATCGCTGTCCTTCCGGAAAAACTGTTGATCGCCAAGCAGTTCGGCAAATCACATCGCGATCAAATGCCCTTGATCGGGCAAACGGAGGCAGGCCTGCGCTCGCGGGGCCGGCACCCCGGGGCAGCGCGCTCCGCACCGCTTCTCTGTTTCAAGTGTTGCTGCTGTGACAAATCCCACTTGGGCCTATCCACAACGCGGCGTAGGCAGGGGCCGTCGCTAGGGCTGGCCGATCGCCGCGCGGTGCAGCCGTCTTCGGGGAGAGAATTACGCATGCTATCTTATGTCGATGCGCGGGGTGAGCCGGTCAGCGGTGCGTCCGAGGAAGCCATCTCGCTTTTCGAGACCGCGCTGGCCCAGCTCCAGTGCTATCAGGGCGACCCGGTGGCCACCATCGAGTCGGCGATATCCGACAGCCCGGGCTTCATCATGGCGCACTGCCTGCGCGCCTATGTCTTTGCCCTGACCACCGAGCAATCGGCCATGGCTGAGGTGCGGGCAAGCTATGAGGCGGCCGGCGACGTGACCAGCCTGGCGCGGGAACGCCGCCACCTCCACGTCGTCGGGCATCTGCTGAACGGCAACTGGGAACGGGCCGTCGCAGTCCTGGAAGACATTCTCATCGACAGCCCGCGGGATGCGCTGGCCCTGCAGGTTCTGCACCTCAGCGATTTCTTCCTCGGCGACGCCCGCAACCTGCGCGATCACGTGGCCCGGGTGCTGCCCGAGTGGTCGGTGGACGACCCCGGCTATCATGCGCTGCTAGGCATGTATGCCTTCGGCCTGGTGGAGTGCGGCGACTATGCCCGCGCCGAAGACATGGGCCGCAAGGCGCTGGCTCTGAACCCCTGCGATGCCTGGGCCCAGCACGCCGTTGCCCATGTCATGGAAATGCAGGGCCGCCAGGAGGAAGGCATCGACTGGATGAATCAGGGCAGGCACCATCGGGCTGGGGACAATGCCCTTGCGGTGCACAACTGGTGGCATCTGGCCCTGTTCCATCTCGATCTCGATCAGATCGACCGGGTTCTCGAGCTTTACGATGGGCCGATCAGAGGAGGCCGCTCCCCGGCCGTGCTCGACCTGATCGACGCGACGGCGCTGATGTGGCGCCTCCACCTGCGCGGCATCGATAGCGCCACGCGTTGGTCGGAGCTGGCCGAGTCCTGGGAAGCCTTGGCCGAAGGTGGCTTCTACGCCTTCAACGACGCACATGCGATGATGGCCTTCGCCGCGGCGGACCGGGACAAGGCGGCGGCGGCGCTGCTGGTCGCACAGCAAAAAGCGATGGTGGGTAATGCCAGCAATGCCATGGTGACCCATCAGGTCGGCCATCCGCTCTGCAATGCGCTGCGGGCCTTCGGCCGCGGTGACTATGCGACCGCTGTGCATCTGCTGCGGCCGCTGCGCAGCCGCCTCAGCCGCTTTGGCGGCAGCCACGACCAGCGCGACGTCGTGGACCTGACCCTGATGGAGGCGGCGCGGCGGGACGGGCAGCTTGCCCTGGTGCGGGAGTTGGCGAACGAGCGGATCGAACTGAAGCCGACCAGCCCCCTGAACCAGCGCTACCGGGAAGAAGCCTCGCGCCGCCTGGCCGAACTCTCCGGCGTGGCGATGGTCTGACCCTGCCGCGGGCCGGACGCGCGGAGGCTGAGGGATTCCCAGAACAATCTCGCCTCGTCGCAGGTTCAAGGCGCTTGATGCGCTTGCAGGCGAGATTTCTGCCGGAATCATTTATACTCCCTCCAGCGGCTTCGGCCTTGCCGTGGTCCGGAGCGCGAGCTGAATGGGGGAGCGCAGATGATCGACAGGGCGAAAGGCGCCGTCTTGCGCTTGGCGATGACGGCTCTGCTGCTGATCGTCACCACGGCGGGTGCGCAGGCCGTACCCATCACGGTCTCTGAAAGCCAATCTCAAACCACCGCGGGGCAGAACCTATTGTTCACTCTGGATGGTGCGGATGGCATTCTGCCGCCCGCGCCTGCGGCCACCGGGATCTTTCTCTTTACCTTTTCGGAAATCGATGTCACGGGAACCCTGGCGAATTCCACCGAGAGCTTCTCAATCGACATCGACGGGCTCATCATGCTGGGGCCGCTACGGCGCGCCGATATCCCGGCAGCGGACTACACCATCATCGACGGCGGCAACGCGAACTTTACCTTCGAAGTTCCGGTATCCAGCGCCGTGTTGGCATCGATGCTGGGGGACCTGATGGTGGCGGTTGAGGTCGATCTCGGATCCGGTGTCGCTGTCCTCGGGACCACCAACGAGATCGCGGTTGCGCTCACCTACAACACCCCGAGCGCGGTTCCGGAACCGGCGGGTCTTGCCGTCTTCGGCGCTGGACTTGCGGTTCTGTGTTTGCTGCGCCGTCGCAGAGCAACCGCCTGACAGCATTCAGTCCGACAGCTTTCGATTTCAGCTCGCTGCGGTCAGTCCGGCGCTAAAGTCGGGGGCCTATCCGTGGCCGGCCGGCGCCATCGATCCGGCGATCAGATCGCGCCAGAACTTTTTCTCCAGCGCCCTGGGCAGGTCCGCCGGCTTCTGCACGCTCATCAGGAATGCGCCCGGGCCGCCGATGACGTGTTGCCTGAAATAGGCCGGCAGGTCGCGGCGCCCCCCGAACACCACCCCATTGATGGTGGCGCCCTGGCGGATCGCCTCGTCCCGCGTCAGGCTGGGATCGAAGCCGGCGTTGTCGACGCCGTTGCTGAGGATATTGATCACCGCACGGCGGCCCTGGAAGGGCGCGTTCGCGGCAAAGCGGGTGGCGGCACCGACAGCCTGGGCGATATCGGTCATGCCGCCGCTGGCGGCCGGCAGACTGACGGCCGCCGCCTCGGGGGTCTGGTGGTTGCCTTCATAGTGGGAGCGGTCGATCCGCGGCGCGCCGCGGAACTGTGCGGCGACCCGGGCGGCGTCCTCGGGACCGGCGATGACCGTCCAGGGCACGATGACACGCATCCGGCCGTCGCTCGACCAGGTGAAGGCCATGAAACCGATGCGCTGCATCAGTCCCTCGCCGATCAGCGAAAGAAATCCGGGATCGACGACGCCGCGGGCCAGGCCGGTGTACTGCAGCCACTCGTCGTGTCGGGTGATGGAATCGGAGACGTCGACCGCTGTGACCACGTTGAAATCCGTCGCCAGAGGCAGGGCTGCACGTTGGGCGGCCGCCGGATTGGCGATCGCGAAGAAGCCGGAAAATAGGATAAGAGTCAGTATTCTGAACAGCATGTCTTCTGCTCCTCAGCTCAAATATCCGCACGCAAGATGGAAATCCGGTTAATGAGAATCCAGTATTCTTGCGTACTAGTACTATCAGCGGCGTTTGCCCCGGGGCTCAGCAGGGACTTTGGAGTAACGCGTTAGCCGGAGATACCCCGTACTGCGCCCGCGAAATCGACGATTGCTTGGGGCTTATTGGTGTTTGGAATGGCTGGCTTTGCGTTACTGTCGCGGTGCAGATCACCGCAAATTCTCTGGTCCTCGAAATCGGTCCGGGTCTTACCCGGCACACATGTCATTGCAAAACTTCAGGGTGATTATCACAGTCGTCTATGGTGAATGCTGGGCGATGAGAATAGTCGGGCTTCATTTCGGTAGGATTTCTTAACAGATGACGTTTCGTTTCAGTTGTAGACCTGACTTTGACCGCGGAGGCGGACAATAAGGATCTGTCCGCTAGGCGGCGAATGTCGATCCAGCGGCGGTTCTCGGAAGGCTGTAGCGCTTCGTCAGAGGATTGAACATCACTTCGCAGCGCGCCGACATGCGGGCCAGATAGGCTTCTGCCGTGGTCCGCTCCACTTCGGCGGCATCTGCGATCTCGTCCAGGGTTGATGGCAGCATCTCCGCCAAGGCGGCGAGTAGCCGGGCACTGGGGTCATCCAGGCCCAGACTTGAGCGGTCCTGGCGTTGGGGCTTGTGGGCGGGCCGTTTCCCCAGGGGCCGCAAAAGCGACTCGCTGGCCATGGTCAAAAGGGTAGCTTGGGCAGCAAACATCATCGTTTTCCTCAGGTTCGGGGCATCGGTGGTACCCCCTTGGCTTCCTGTCTTAACTTACGCAGCCCGGATCGGCGGGGTTTCACCGCGGGGTGAGGCTGGCGATGGCAGTCGGTTAGGGCCCCGGGGAGGCGGGCGGCGTGAGCACGGCCAGAAAACGCAGGGTGGCGGCCTCCAGGCTGCCGTCGTTCATGACAGTCACCACCGGTGGCCCCGCCGGCAGCTCGGCACTGCGCGCCAGGCGCCGGCGCACCGTGTCGCGGTCTTCGCGCCCGCGGGCCAGGAGGCGTTCCTCGAGCACCTCCTGTGGCGCGGTGACGAAGACCACCGTTGTGGCGGGGTGCTTCGCATGGGCCTGGGGGATGACCGCGCGGGAAACGTTGGCGATGACCGTGGCACCGCCGGCCAGATCATCGGCGATCGAGGCGGGCAGGGCGTAGCGCAGGCTGTGTGCGCCCCAATGCAGGAAAAAAGCCCCCGTGGCGCAGAGCCGCTCGAACTCCGCCTCGCCGACGCTGTCGTGGACCTCGCTCTCGGGGTCGCTGGGCCGGGTGATGATCCGGCGCGGAAAGACGAAGCCGCGGCGGCCGGTGAGCCGGGTCTTGGCGGCATTGATCAGGCTGTCCTTGCCCGCGCCGCTGGGGCCAACGACGAGGAAGAGGCGCCCGGCGGAGGAGTCGCCAGACATATCGCGGCGGCCGTCGTCTCAGGATTGCGCTGCCAGGACCCTTTCGAGCAGAGGTCGGAACGCCCGCAGGCTCGCCGTACGCTTCGCCGGGTCCTTGGCCGCTTCGTCCCACCGCCGCAGATTCACCGCCTCCCTGGCATAGGGTCCGGCCAGGAAGTCGTCGGCCTCCGCCGCCGAGAAGGGGCCGCCTTGAAGTTGGAGACTGAGCACCGAGGCCGACGAGAGGCGTTCGAAATAGCCCTCTTCGGCCTGGCAGAGATAGCGCTTGGCGGCAACATGTTGCGCCACCGGAGCGGTGACCGCCGGGCCGAACCAGCGCGCCAGATAGCCGGCGCCGATTCTTTCGTGCGCGGCATCGATGCCCGCCTCGGCGGCGCCTTCAGCCTTCGGGTTGACCAGATGCCCGACGTCGTGGAGCAGGGCTGCGGCGACCAGGCTCTCCGGCGCGCCGTTCTCCTGCGCCAGTGTGGCGCACTGCAGGGCATGGGCGAGTTGGTCGACCTCTTCGCCGCCGTACTGCGTGCCGCCTTTTTCCTCAAGGATGGTCAGCAGGTGTTCGACGGGATCGGCAACCTCCTGCTTTGCCGTTTGGTTTTCAGGCATCAGTCCTCTCTCCTCGTATTTCCTCTGCATCCGGCGCGCGCAGCGTTTTCACGCCGGGGAGCCGGAAGACAGGGTTTCCGGGTCCTGCAGTCCGGCGTCCGGGTGGGCCGAGGCCTGCCCGGACAGGACAAAGCGGTCGACCAGCAGGAACGGCTCCTCCGGCAGTGGCTGCTCATAGAGGGCGATCTCCCGAACCGGCAGCGGCGATTGTACATGCGGTCTGAATCGTTCGGCGAGAACAGTCTTCAGGCGATGGCGCATCTCCTCGTCCAGCCGCCCGGTCAGGGTCATGTGAAAGCGAAACTCCTCGAAGACATAGGGGTAACCCCAGCGGCGGAGATGCGCTTCCTGGCGCTCGCTGAGACCGGCGGACAGCCGCCGCTTCAACTCCGCCTCTCCAAGGGGCGCGCGTAGCTCCTCGAGGTCGCGCACGCAGGCATCGGCCAAGCCGGACATCGCCGGCGAAGGGGCCGAGAGGGTCATTGCCAGGAAAGGCCCCAGGGCCGTCACCTCAAGGGGCGGAGCCAGGAAGGCCGTCTGTGACGCGGCGAGCTGGGCGGTCGCCGCCCGCAAGTCGTCAAGCGAACAGCCCTCGGCCAGCCGGAAGGGCGCCTTCAGGGTCCCGTGAAATCCGTAGTGGCGGGGACTTTCCGTGGCCTTGGCGACCGCGCCCTGATCGAGGCCGTCGACCGATCCCGGCGACAGCGGCTCCCCGGTGATGCAGTCGCGGCCGAGCCAGCGCTGGGCCGCCGACCAGAAGGCGGCTTCGTAGACCGGCGCGAAGTACACCGCATAGCGGGCGGTCGATAGTGTTTTCACAGCGGCAAGCATACTCCTAACACGACATGCGATATAACAGGTTTAACCCTCTGGCCTAAAGTGGGTTTCCCGGAACCGTCAGGCAGATCGGCCTGGGCCTTCGCCCGGGGAGGCCGCAGGCACCGTCCGTGGCTGCGGAGCGGCGGCGAGCCCCGTCTGCTTGCATGGCTATCATGAACATTCTGTGACGTTGAGGTTGTGGTATCGCGACAGTTCCATGTCGGATATCCGGGCCGGGATATCTGGGTCGGGGGACTTGGGTCGGGGGTTTGGATTTGACCTGATCGACTCCGCCGGGCGACGGAACTGATTGGCGGAGTCGGCCGGCGTTCGAACCGTCCTCCGGGATGATTCGGCTTCCGTAAGTATTCGGCCAAAAGCGAACGACTCGGGTTAGTGGAGCAATAATTAACCAAAAGTAATCGCTACATGTAGGTTTCGTTACAATGCAGTGAAGCTGAGGTTATATTCCCCAGCATTTGCACAGCCGTCCTTTTTCCGCTTCGGGCGAGTTGCTATAAGCCGCGCAAAGACCGCCGCTGTGGCAAGCCTTGTGGGATATGCGGACTCGACCGATGGACGGCCTGGCACCTACGCGACCTTCGCGATATCGCAGCATCTTCATCTCCGACATTCATTTGGGGACGCGGGGATGCAAGGCCGATTACCTGCTCGATTTCTTGAAGAACACCGAGTGCGAGACGCTCTATCTCGTCGGCGACATCTTCGACGGCTGGCGCCTGAAAAGAAACTGGTACTGGCCGCAGGCCCACAACGACGTGGTGCAGAAGCTGTTGCGCAAGGTGCGCAAGGGTATGCGCCTGGTCTATGTGCCGGGCAACCACGATGAGGTTTTGCGCGACTACCTCGGCATGCACTTCGGCGGCGTCGAGGTGATCAAGGAGGTGATCCACGAGACCGCCGACGGCAAGCGCATGCTGGTGATCCACGGCGACGAGTTCGACGGGATCGTCAAGTACGCGCGCTGGCTGGCGCTCCTGGGCGACTGGGCCTACGTCACCATGCTGCAGGTCAACACCGTCTTCAACTACCTGCGGCGTAAGCTGGGCTTCGGCTACTGGTCGCTCTCGGCCTATCTGAAGCATCGGGTGAAGAACGCGGTCCAGTTCATCAGCAACTTCGAGGACGCGGTGGTGGCGGAGGCCAAGCGCCACAAGGTGGACGGCGTGATCTGCGGCCACATTCACTTGGCGGAGATGCGCATGATCGACGGTATTCTCTACGTCAACGACGGCGACTGGGTGGAGAGCTGCACGGCGCTCGTCGAGCATATGGACGGCCGGCTGGAGATCCTGCACTGGGCCGAACTGCGGGCCTTTCCCATGCTGGAGCCGGCAACCGCCGCCGCCTGAGCGTTATGCGTATTCTGCTGGCGAGCGACGCCTGGTATCCACAAATCAACGGCGTCGTGCGTACCCTCAACCGGGTCCGCGAGGAGCTGGAGCCCCAGGGCGATGTCTTCGAGGTGCTCGCACCGCACCTCTTCAAGACGCTGCCCTGTCCGACCTATCTTGAGATTCCGCTGGCGATCCTGCCGTCCCTCGGGCTCAAGAAGCGCATCGATGCCTTCGCCCCCGACGCCATTCACATCGCCACCGAGGGGCCCATCGGGGTCGCCGTCAGGAACTACTGCGTCAAGCGCAGGCTGCCCTTCACCACTTCCTATCACACCCGTTTTCCCGAGTACCTCGCGGCCCGGGCGCCGGTCTCCCCGGACCTGGGCTACCGCTTCATGCGCTGGTTCCACAGACCCTCGGCCGCCGTCATGGTGGCGACCCAGTCCATGCGCCAGGAGCTGGAATCCAGGGGCTTCGAGCGACTGGTGGACTGGACACGCGGCGTGGACACCACGCTGTTCCGGCCGGAGGCGACGCCGGCCCTCGACCTGCCGCGGCCGATCTATATGTACGTCGGTCGCGTGGCGGTGGAGAAGAACATTCAGGCCTTCCTCGACCTGAAGCTGGACGGCAGCAAGGTGGTGGTGGGCGACGGCCCGCAGCGCGCGGAGTTGGAAGCGGCCTTTCCGGACGTCCACTTCGTTGGCGCCAAGCAGGGTGAGGATCTGGCCGCCCACTATGCCTCCGGCGACGTCTTCGTCTTTCCCAGCCGCACCGACACCTTCGGCCTGGTGGTGCTGGAGGCCCTGGCCAGCGGCATGCCGGTGGCGGCCTATCCGGTGCCGGGTCCCCTGGACATCGTCGACGGCGCCGGGGTGGGGGTTCTGAGCGAGGACCTGGGCAGCGCCACCCGCGAGGCCATCAAGATCGACCGCGGCCACTGTCGCGAGCACGCCCTGAAGTTCTCCTGGGCCCACTGCGCCCAGATGTTCCGCGAAAATCTCCACCGGCTGGTGTAGGACCAGAACCGAAGCGACCCGAAGAGACCGCCATCACCTGACGAAGAGGTGACGGTTCTCCTGCACGAAGTCAGTGATTTCACCAAGCCACGCATCGGCGACGGCCTGGACGCCTGGGGCGGCCATGTCTTCGCCGACGGTTGCGCGCGGACCCTCGGCCAGCAACCGACCATCGCTGTTGCTGATCCGGTAGGTGAGCGTCAGACCGCTGCCGCCCGCCTTTGCCTGGGCGACAACCTCGATCTTGGCGCTGTCGCCGGGTGAACGCGAGAAGCTGAACCGAGCATTGATCGGAGTGCCTGGCGTTGGGCTCGCGTCATAGGTTGCCGCGCAGTTCGCAAGGGTCCCCCGCAAGGCGCAGAAGTGCTTGCGGAGACCATAGTCCAGGGACACGAGGACCGGGTGCTGCAGGGGTTCCTTGTGAACTTTAGGGAACTGCGTGCCGATTCGCATGATCATCGCCTCAGGAGTGAGGTCCTCGACCATATAGAGGCGAATCAGCCCTTCGACCCTTGCGATGTTCTCTTCAGTGAGAACACAGGAGATATCGAGCGAATCGATCTCGCCGAACTCCCCCGACGGCTCAATGGAGGGGATGAGGTACGACTCGGTCATCCCGTCCTCGGCCGGGTCGACCTGCCAGATCTTGATCCCCTTGCGTCTTTCCGCGCAGTGCTGGCTGTAGATCGCCATGGACCCATCGTAGCAGGGCGTGCCGTCCGCGAAGGTGGTGCTCATCCACTCGGTCCACATCGGGCCCCGGTAGTCCTCGCACTTGATACGGTCGAAAAGACGCCGCCATAGAGCCTGGGCCTGTAGGTATTCCCCTGGATCCACCAAGGCGTTGGGAAAAAGGACATCCATGGCTTACTGGTGGCTCGCTTGAAGCGGGAGTCTGGTCAAAGGTTGGCTCCATAGAAGGCCTCCAAGATTGGCCCGCCACTATTGGAGCGCTAAACTGGTTCCCGGACAAGCGGGCGCGGAGGCCCGGAACTGCAGGGGAGGGGGGCGATGCACCCGGACTACGACGTGCGCGATCGGCGCTTCAGCGACTATCTTCTGGGCAACTGCAAGGTCGACAAGCTCTATACCGGGACCCTCTGGGCCGAAGGGCCGGTCTACTTCTGCGATGGCGACTTTCTGCTGTGGAGCGACATCCCCAACAACCGCATGATGAAGTGGACGCCGGGGGCCGGGGTCACCGAATTCCGCCGCCCCTCCAACTACACCAACGGCCACACGCGCGACCGCGAAGGGCGGCTGGTGAGCTGTGAGCACGGCGCCCGCCGGGTCACCCGCACCGAATGGGACGGCAGCATCGCGGTCCTGGCCGACAATTACCAGGGCAAGCGCCTCAACTCACCGAACGATGTGGTGGTGAAGTCCGACGGCACCGTCTGGTTCCCCGACCCGCCCTACGGCATCCTCTCCGACTACGAGGGCTACAAGGCCGACAGCGAGATCGGCGCCAACTATGTCTACCGCCTCGACCCGAGCAGCGGCGAGCTGACGGTGGCCTCCGACGACTTCGACAAGCCCAACGGTCTCGCCTTCTCGCCCGATGAGAAGATCCTCTACATCGCCGATACCGGTCTCTCCCACGACCCCGACGGTCCGCGCCACATCCGCGCCTTCCAGGTGAGCGACGACGGCAAACTGTCGGGCGGCGATGTCTTTGCGGTCTGCGACGCCGGCGTGTTCGACGGGTTCCGCCTGGATGAGGACGGCAACATCTGGTCCAGCGCCGCCGACGGCGTGCACTGCTACTCCCCCGCGGGCGAACTGCTGGGCAAGATCAAGGTGCCGGAGACGGTCTCCAACGTGACCTTCGGCGGCCCGAAGAAGAACCAGCTCTTCATCACCGCCACCACCTCGCTTTACGCCGTGACCCTGAACCGCCGCGGCGTGCAGTGGCCTTAGCACCGAAGTAGCTTAGTCGTGGGGGTGCCCGTCAGGGGCCGTCGAAGCTGTAGCCGAAGCGCGCGATGTCCGGCGCGTAGAGGTCGGCGACCTGGCGGCGGGCTGCCTCGTCGTAGTAGTCGCGGTAGTCCGGGTAGGTGGGAAAGGCCGCCTCCTCGCGCCGGCACCAGAGGTGTTTCAGCATGCGGCCGGCGCGCCCCTCCGCCCTCTCCTTCGGTGCCTCGATCCGGGAGATCGAGTGGTTCACGTGGGGCACATCGATGGGCGGCAGCCCGATTTCCTCGCAGACCTTCTTGAAGTCGCTGTGAAGGCTCTCGAAGCGTCCGAGGAAGTCGACCCTCAGGCGCCCCTCCGCATCGCAGATGAAGTCGCTTTGCGGGCCGACGAACCAGTGTCGCTCCTGCCACATCCAATCGCTGAGATGCCTGGCGACGAAGTCTGCGAAACTGCACGTCTTCTGGAAGCGGTAATACTTGTAGATCGACACCGCCCGGTCCCAGGGGTTGCGGACGATGGCGAACTTGAAGTAGCTGTCGAACTGCTCCTGGGTCATGTACTTGCAGCCGACATACTCGTGCCACTTCAGGTGCGCGAGCCGGGGCGGCCCCAGTTCGGGCCGGTCGTTGGGCCGCATCAGCAGCGGTGCCCGCGTTTCGTAGGTCAGCCCCAGGAGATCCAGAAACACATGCTCGATGCTTTGCCCGGCGTTCTTCGGGATATGGATGAACACGCACTTGTGGTGATGAGAGATCATCGCAGGGTCCCCCGGCCCCGAAGCGTCGCCGTGCCGCGGAGCCCCTGTCGCTGCCGCTCCAGATCTGAGCTCCAGGGCTTCATGCGCCGCTCTCCAACAGCGTTTCCGCCCGCTGCCAGGGGCCGTAGCTGCGCCCGTGGGCGGTGTGGATGCCCATCCGCAGATGTTTGCGCTGCGGCTCGTAGTGGTTTTCGGCAGTGAAAGGTGCAGAGAACAGATCCGCTCCCACCAGCTCGTCCCTGACGAAGAACGCATTGACCCCGGAGATCGAACAGCCGACCAGGGCGTATCCCCGTTCCTTGAGCAGCAGCTCGTAGGCCTTCAGGGATGCGCCGAAGTAGTCCGTCCCATCCCAGGAATGGTGATCGTTGTAGGCCATGACCCAGTCGATGGCCGGGCCTTTGCGGGCGTTGTACTCGACGACGATGACCCGGGGCGCGATGCAGTCGATCTGCTGCAGGATGTGGAAGTCGTTGCCGTCGATATCGACGGAAAGGAGATCGATCTCGCCTTGAAAGACCGCGCCGATCAGAGCGTTGATGTTACCCTTGTCGATGAGCGCGCCCTTGATGTGCAGCCTCTCGCTGGCGACGAGATCGCCGAAGCGCCGTTCCGCGCGGGAGAGCTGGGCCGCGTCCGCATCGATCCAGAGTCCGCGCCAGCCGTCCAGAAGCAGCGCATGGCTGTTGTTCTCCAGGCCGTTCCCGCAGCCGAATTCGACGAAGGTCCTGGGGCCGGGGCCGATGCGTCTGAAGATCTCCGCCAGGATGCCGTCTTCGTCGGCCTGGGAGTAGAGGGAGTAGCCGAAGCCGTTGAGCCTCTTCGGATCACGGAACCGCTCCGACTCGATGAGCGAGCGATACTCGCGCCTGAGTTCCGACCACAGCAGCGCCTGCTGGGTTCGGTTCAGTCTGCTGAGGTCCTTCTGACCATCCCTGAGGGTCCAGACCAGGCGCCGCAGCTTTCCGAGCATCGGATTGGCGTTCAGACCCGGCCACTTTGGGGGCGTGGACCCCCTGGATGACCGAAGCCGGGCTGACCTGTCTTGGCGGAGACGTCCGGGGTTCCATAGGCGGAGGCGGTGATCGCGGCCATTGCAGGCCAAGTACGCGCCTCGGCCTCGGCACGGTTGGCGGCAGCCATGCGTACCAGGTCGGCGCGTCGGGCGCGCCTCAGAGCTTCAGGCAACTGCCCGGGTTCGAAGTAGAGCGCGCCGTCGTCGCCGGGAACGTCGAAGACCCTGGCGGCTTCGGGCAGGATCAGCGGCTTGGCGAAAGACATGGCGAGCAGGGCCGAACCGGAGGCCAGGGTCCGCGCATAGGGCAAGACCACGACGGAGGCGAGGCTGAGATAAGACGGCAGGTCCTCGTCGGGAACGTAGCCGATCCGCAGGACGATCCGCGGGTCCTCGGCCGACGCGGCCCGCAGCCAGTCTTCTATGTCCGGCGTGAATGCGGCCCCGGCAATGACCAGACGGGCATCGTCGTCCGGCAGAGTTCGGAAAGCCTCGACAAGCTCCTCAACGCCTTTGTACCGGCGGATCGCGCCGACGAAGAGATAGACGAAATCCGAGGCTTCGAGGCCCAGATCATGGCGCATCGTTGTCACAGCATCGGGGGGTGCCGCGGGGTATTGTCCGACGTAGCTCGCATGGGGAACGACCCGGGTCTTCCCGGCGAGCGTAACACCGTATTCGCGCTCCAACAGGGCAAGGGCGCTCTGGCTGTGTACAAAGCATCCATCGACGAGGCGTGCGATCTGGCGCCGGAGGCGCAGCTCCCACCGCGGGTCCGCGCTCTCATGGGAAACGAGGTTATGGATCGTCCAGTAAACCGGCACACCGAGCAGTCGGCAGAGCCTGAGATCGAGGATCAGCAGCAGTAGCTTGATGAGGCGCTTGAGCGGATTGGCAGACCACAGCAGCGGCCTTATCCAGGGTGCGATCCAATGGATGTGAAGCACACCGGCATCGCGGCGGCTGCACAGCAGGCGGAAGAGGGGCAGGCGGGCCTTCGGATAGTCTGCAAAGTCGACGCCGTAGCCTTCATCGGCGAGCGCTTTGGCGAGCAACGGCTGATAGGGGTTGGCTTCGCACCAGGCGGGCAGGAAGAGAACACTGCGTCTATCGCGAGCCATGCGGAGCGGGACCGAAGATGGTGAAGAGCGAAACAGCGGGGGCCAGCCTTGCTTTCAGGTCACTACACCATGAGCGCCGGCTGGGCGAAGTGACATTCTTGGGCTGTGCATGTCCGGCCTGAGCGCCCCCGTCACCGGCACGGCCCTTCGCTGAGGACCGCCGCCTTGTCGGTACGCACCTCACTGGCCTGGACCTTCAGCGAGCAGACCTTGCAGTACGGTCTGCAGTTCGCCGCCGCGGTCATCATCGCGCGGCTGCTGACGCCCGACGAACTGGGCATCTTCGCCCTGGCCATGTCGGCGGCTGCGGTGCTGACGGCGCTGCGCACCTTCGGGGTGGGTAACTATCTCATCCGCGAGCCGGACCTCAATCCGGAGAAGATCTGCTCCGCCTTCGGGGTCATGCTGATCATGTCCTGGGTCTTGGGGCTGCTGCTGTTCCTGGCGCGCCATCACCTGGCCGAGTTCTACGGCCGCTCCGGCATCGCCGAGGTCATGGCTCTCTTGGCGCTGAGTTTCCTGATCGCGCCCTTCGGGGCGCCGGCCACGGCTCTGTTGACCCGGGAGATGCGGTTCGGGGCCCTGCATAACATCGGCCTGCTGTCCAACGTTTCGGGCACGCTGCTCAGCGTCTCTCTCGCCTTTGCCGGTTACAGCTACATGGCGCTCGCCTGGGGCATCCTGCTGACCGCCTTTCTCTCGGCTCTGCTGCCCATGCTGGTTCTGCCGCGTTATGCCTTCATCCGGCCGTCGCTGGTCTACTGGCGGGACATCACCCGGTTCGGCGGTCTGCTATCGCTCTCGCAAGTCATCAGCACGGCCAACACCCAGGGCACGCGGTTCATCCTCGGTGCTTTCACCAGTCCGGCTTTGGTGGCGCAGTTCATCCGGGCGTCGCAGATTCCCAACCTCTACCGCAACGGCATCTTTGCGCCGGTGGCCCGGGTCCTGGTGCCGGCCTGGTCCAAGTCGATCCGCGACGGGCACTCCATCGCCGCCGGGGTGGAAAAGCTGGTGGCGCTGAATACCGTGCTGGTCTGGCCGGTCTTCCTGGCGCTGGGGCTGATTGCCGTGCCCTTCATCACCCTAGTGTTCGGTGAGAACTGGCGGCCCGCAGGAGAGATCTTCGCCTGGATCCTCCTGGCCCAGGCCATCATCGTGATCCTGCCGCAGCCGGAGCAGGTCCTGGTTCCTCACGGCAGGATCGCCCGCCTCCTGACCTTCCGCAGCGCCACGGCGGTCTTTTCGCTTTCGACCGCGGCCTATGGCGCCGCGCTCGGTCTCGAAGCCTTTGCCATGTCACGGGTTCTGGTCGCCTGTTTCTTCGTGACCGCCAACTTCGTTGCGATCAAAGACCTTGTGAGCTTCCAGGGCCGGCGTTTCGGTATCATCTACCTTCGCTCCGCGTTCGTCGCGGTCTTCGCGTCGGTGCCGGCCGCCGCCTATCACTTGGGCGGGCCGGGGGTCACGGACCTTATCGATCTGCTGACGGTCATCGCCGGCTGCGCCCTCTTGTGGCTGTTGGGGGCCGCGGCAACCGGTCATGTCGTCTGGCTCGAGGGTTTGGCAGCGCTGCGCCGGGTCTGGGCGGCGCGGAGGCTCTCGCCATGAAGGGACTGGGACGCCTGTTGTTCGGTCCCCACCGCAGTCGGCAGAGCGCGCGGGGCGCCAAGACCTACGCGGCAAGGCTGGACTCCCAACTGGCCGCCTTTGAGGCGCGTTTCGGCGGCAGCACGGGAGAACAGGGGGCGGTCGCACCGTTGACCGACTCGCCGGTCTTTCTGCTGTCCGCCGGCTGGCGCTCCGGCTCGACGCTGCTGCAGCGCATGGTCATGGCAAACAACCCGGCGGTTATCATCTGGGGCGAGCCCTATGACCTCGCCCTGCCGATCCAGGGGCTGGCGGACCAGTTCAGGCCCTTCTCGGAGGTCTGGCCGCGGGACAGCGACTTTGCCGGCCCCGCGGGCGTGGATCTCTCCAACGCCTGGGTCGCCAACCTCTACCCGCCGGCGGCGTCCTTCCGTGCCGCGCATCTTGCCTATCTGGAGGCGCTTCTCGCGGCGCCGGCTGAGGCCCTGGGCCGCAGCCTTTGGGGCTTGAAGGAGGTGCGCCTCGGGGCGGACGAGGTGCGCTATCTGCGCTGGCTCTATCCGCGGGCGCGCTTCGTGTTCCTGGTCCGCGATCCGCTGAATGCCTATCGGTCCTACCGGCAAAAGCTCTCCTGGTATGCCCGCTGGCCCAACCGGATGGTGACGACCCCCTATGGCTTCGGCGCCCACTGGCGCCGTCTCAGCCGAGACTTTCTTGAGTTGCAGAGCCAGGGCATCGGCTTGCTGCTGCGCTACGAGGAACTCGGCGAGGACGCTACGGTTGCCCGCCTCAGCAACTACCTCGGCTGGCCCGTCCCGCGGCCGCAGGAGATGCAAAAAATCAAGGGCCTGGACGGCAAGGATCAGGTCCGGCTGGGCACGGTCGAGGCGGCCATCCTGAAGCGCGGTGCCGGCAGGACCGCAAGTGAGTTCGGCTATGGATGACCGGCGGCGCCGGAGACCGCACGACCCACTGCCGCTTGGCCACATCTATGGCCCTTGTCTGGATCGGCCCCTGCGCGGCATGAAGACCCAACACCAAGGCGGGAGGTCTCGATAGCATGGTGCAGCGCTCCGTCCGCAACCTGGCAAAGGCGGTGCTCCCCAAGCGGGTGATCAGCCACTTGGTGCGGCAGGGCGGCAGCGGACAGGCTCAAAGCTCGCCGCGCTTCGCCGCGCCTTTGGAGGGTGTTGAGGAAACCCTGGGCTGTTGCATTGCCTATACCGAGAACGGCGGCTTCTGCGTTCCCCTCTCATCGCGCCATCGCCCCGCAGCACGGACCATCCTTCAGGGCGGCGTTTACGAGCCGGAGACCATCGCCTTCCTGACAGACAACTGCGGCGGGGGCGACATCGTTCACGCCGGGGCCTACTTCGGGGACTTTCTGCCCGCACTTTCGCGGGCCTGCGCAGCCGGTGCGCAGGTATGGGCTTTTGAGCCGAACCCAGAGAACTTCAGATGCGCCGACGTGACCTGCGCCATCAATGGGCTGAACAACGTCCATCTCATGAACAGCGGTCTGGGCCCGGCGCGGGCGCGCGCGGTCATGCAGGTCAGGGACCGGACCGGGCGCGCCCTGGGGGGTAGCAGCCAAGTCGTCGAAGAGGCCGGCGGTCTTTCGGACCGCCTGACCACCGCGGTCGACCTTGTCGCCCTGGACGACGTCGTGCCCTCCGACAGGCAGGTCTCGGTGATCCAACTCGATGTCGAGGGTTTCGAACAGCAGGCGCTGGCCGGCGCGGTGAAGACCATCGCGCGCTGTCTGCCGATCCTCGTGCTGGAGACGCTGCCGGCGCAAAGCTGGCTCGCGGAAAGCGTCCTCAGCCTTGGATACCGGATGGACCGGAAGGTCCACGGCAACCAGGTGCTGCTGCCGCCGGCTCTCGCCGATTCAGCGTCGGGATCGGAAGCGGCGAGTGCATGAGACGATGCGGCCGCCAGGGCGGTTTTCGCCGATGACCTGACAGAGAAAGCTCATGGAACTTCCTCAGGTGAAACAGAGATCCAGCATTGTGCTGCGCCGGCTTCTGAACCAGACCGGCCTTGCGCGGAAGAAGGTCTTCGCAGTCGGCTTCAACAAGACCGGCACCTCGTCGCTGCACGCCCTCTTCGAGTCGCTCGGCCGTCCCTCCTATCACGGCAACCGCTGGCGGAGCTGTGACGACCTGGCGCTGCTACGCGCTTACGACTGCTTCAGCGACGGCATTCCGAAGGACCTGGCGAAGCTCGACCGGCTCTTTCCCGGATCGAAGTTCATCCTGCAGGTGCGCGATCTCGACGGCTGGATCTACAGCCGTCTGGCGCATGTGGAGCGCTCAAAGAAGGCACATACCTATAAGGGCGGCGCGCACTGGGACGCCACCGAAGAGGCGGTCAAAGCCTGGGTGCGGGAGCGGAATGCCCATCATCTTTCCGTGCTGTCGTACTTCTCCGAGCGGCCCTCGGACCTGCTGGTGGTGAACTTCATCCGCGACGAGGCGGCGGCGACGAAGATCTGCGGGTTTCTCGGGAAGACGGGCAGCTACCGCCGGCCGGAGAAGAACATGAACACCCGCAAGTCCCGCCCCGCGGAACATACGGCGATGATCGGCCGAAGCATCGCGGCGCTGGGAATTCCGGAGCGTGAACTGGAGTACGATATCTACTGCCCCAGCATCGCCGGCCCTGACGCGCGCGCCGGCTTTCCGCCGGACACCGACGTACAGGCGCTGTTTGGCTAGTCCTCGAAGAAGTCCTGCCAAGGGGTTCCGGCGAAGGCAGCCTTCAGTTCGCCGTAGTTGGTCACCAGGTCTTCGAGGTGTTCGGGGTTCTGTCGTCGGTGATTGGTCTCCAAGGGCCGGTAGGGAAGGTCCAGGAAGCCGAGGATGGTCTCGAAGCTGGCCTCAGGGCTGGCGACCAGGTCTTCGTAATAAATCGAAACTGTGCGGTGGCCGCTGAAGGCCGCGTCGCCTCTTTCTTCCCAGGCTCGGGTCTGGCGGAATCCGTCTTCCAGTTCCTCGACGCTCAGGCGGACGGCCTTGCGCCGCGCGATCTCGGTGGGCGTGGATGTGGTGACCGCCCAGACGTCTTGGGCCGCCGCGATCTTTCGTGAGATCAGCGTGCGCAGGATATTGCGCCGCTTTAGATGGATGACTCGCAGGTCTCTCTGGCCGATCAGATCGGCAAGGAGGCTGTCCGGGTCGCCGTCCTGGGGATGGTAGTAGAAGACCTTGAAGCCCTTGGCCTTCACGTGGTGGGGCTGCTTTCCGTAAACCCTGGCCAGGATGTCCCTGTGATCGCGCCCGTTCAGCTTGGCGAGGACCTCCCCCTCCACCAGGATATCGGGATGGGAGTTCAGGAAGGAAATGAGCATGTTGGAGCCGGTGCGCGATCGTGACAGCACGATGAAGCGGGTGTAGTCCCGGTGCCCGACGGCGCGCCGCAGCCTGTCGCCGAGGGAGCCGAGCATCCGGGTCGGACTCTGAACGTCTTTGAGCGTCATGCGCAGGGAAACCTCAATTGTCAGCGGTGCCGCAGGTCCCGAGGACAGGGACAGCGTGGCCTCCGGCGCACTCTCCGGAGGCTCGATCCGGGTTGCAAGGGACAACGCTGAGGCGGGAACGGCGGTCCGTTCAGCCCTGGATCTTCGGCCCGCCACCGCCAACCAGCCTGTGGTTGTGATCCTAGTGTCGGTGTTGATTTCCCAAGGGATATCAGCCACTAGGCAAGTTCACCCAGACCATCGCATGAAGGTTGAGATGCGCCCGCGCCTGCAATAAGCTCTTGCGCAATCAACGTCCAAAAGACGACAGCGGGAGAGCGCTTTTCCGGAGCCTCCCAGCGGGAGGGGAGCCCCAGACGTGCGCGAGCCGGTCAAATATCTGTTCATATGGCCCGCGTTTCTGGTGGTGCTGTTGATCGGCTTGTTCCCGCTGATCTACTCGCTGACCGTCTCCTTCCAGAGCATCCGCCTGGTTCCGCCGCGGCCGCCGCGGTTCATCGGCTTCGACAACTATGGGGCTTTGCTGGGGGACGAGCGCTTCTGGCAGGTGGTGACCACCACCTCCGGCATCGTGTTTTCCTCGGTCTTCGTTCAGTACGTGATCGGCTTCGCCGTCGCCCTGGCCCTGTTCAGCCGGGTGCCGGGGGAACGGCTATTCCGGGTGGTCTTTCTCTTCCCCATGCTGATGGCGCCCATCGCCGTCGCGCTGGTGGGGCGCATGCTGTTTCACTCCACCGTCGGCCCGGTGAACCACTTCTTCACGCTCCTCGGCTTTCCCAATCTGCCGTTCCTGACCCAAGCCAACTGGGCCCTGGGCACCATTGTCACGGTGGAGGTCTGGCAGTGGACGCCCTTTGTCATCCTGCTGATGCTGGCTGGCCTGCAGAGTCTGCCGCGGGACGTCTATGAGGCGGCCGCTCTGGAGAACGCCACGCCCTGGCAGCAGTTCTGGGGCATCACCTTTCCCATGCTGCTGCCGATCTCGGCGGCGGTGGTTTTCATCCGCATCATCGAGAGCTTCAAGATCATCGACACGGTCTTCGTGCTGACCGGCGGCGGGCCCGGTGTCTCAACCGAAACCCTGACGCTCTACGCCTATCAGGAGGGCTTCAAGAAGTTCAATCTGGGCTACACCTCGGCCCTCTCGTTCCTCTTCCTCATCGTAGTGATCATCATCGGTGTGGTCTATTTGGCAGTCCTGCGGCCGCATCTGGAGAAGCGGGCATGATGAAGCGCCCTCTGGTCTTCGGGCTGTGCCTCTTCTGGGCGCTGGTGACCCTGTTTCCGCTCTACTGGACCCTGGTCACCTCGGTGAAGCCCCCCACGGCCGTGAACGGGGGGCCGACCTATCTGCCCTATATCGACTTCGTGCCGACCTTGCAGGCCTATATAGACGCCTTCTCCGGCATCCGCGGCGATTTCATCAGCCCCTTCATCAATTCGAGCCTGATTTCGATCACCGCAACCGCTCTGTCGGTTCTGTTCGGCACCATGGCGGCCTATGCCCTGGTGCGCTTCGAGTTCCGCATCCGGCTGCTCTCGGGGCTGATCTTCGCGGCCCTGGCCATCGGCGGCTTTCTGCTGTTCAACGAAACCCTCGGCTTTTCCCGGGCCCAGGCCATGGGCCTGGCCTTCCTTCTGGCCCTGCCGGCCTGCCTGCTGGCCAACCGGCTGCCCCTGCCGGGCCCGGTGCTGGGCAACAATGACGTCCTCTTCTGGTTCGTCTCCCAGCGCATGTTCCCGCCCATCGTCACCGCCTTCGCGCTGTTCCTGCTCTACTCCGAGATCGGCCGCGAAGGTTTCAAGCTGCTGGACAGCTTTCTCGGCATGGTGCTTTGCTATACTGCCTTTTCCATCCCCATCGTGGTCTGGCTGATGCGCGACTTCCTCGCGGCACTGCCGGTCGAGATCGAGGAGGCGGCCCTGGTGGACGACGTGCCGCGCATCCGGATATTCTTTGAGATCGTGCTGCCCATGGCGCGGCCCGGACTGATTGCCACCTCGCTCATCACCCTCGCATTCATTTGGAACGAGTTTCTCTTTTCCCTGCTGCTGACCACTTCGGAATGGCAGACCCTGCCGATCCTGCTGTCGGGGCAGAACTCTTATCGGGGGGACGAGTGGTGGGCGATTTCCGTGGCCGCCCTGTTCGGGATCGCGCCGATGATGGGGGTGGCCATGTTGCTCGCCAAATTGATGCGCTCCGGCCTGACGCTGGGCGGTATTCGTTAGGGATACATCGGAGCGGGATGGAGTGGAGAACACGAGGAAACGGAGCGCCAGTGATCTAGTGCGCTGGCATTAAACGACGAACCAAGAAAGTAAGCAGAGGGAGAAAATGCTAATGAGAAAAATTCTATGTGCGACGGCTAGCGGGCTGACGGTGGCTCTGGGTCTTTCCGGAGCGGCCTTGGCCTGTTCGCCCGACTTCAGCGGAGTGACCCTGAAGGTCGGTTCACAGACCGGCCCCTTCATCGCCTCGGCCATGCAGGCCGCGGGCGAGGGCTGGGAGAAGCAGACCTGCGGCAAGGTCGAAGTCGTGGAGTTTCCCTTCGGTGAACTCTATCCGAAATACCTGACTGCCATGGTGGCGGGTGAGGCGGCCTTCGACGTCATCACCTTCGCGCCGGCCTGGACGCCGGACTTCGCGCCCTATCTCTCGGAGATGCCAGAGAAGATCCGCACCACCGCGGAGTGGGAGGACATCGCACCGGTGTACCGCGACCGCTTGATGGTGTGGAACGGCAAGCATCTGTCCCAGACCATCGACGGCGACCTGCACACGCTCTCCTACCGTCTCGACCTCTTCAACGACCCGAAGGAGCAGGCGGCCTTCAAGGCCAAGTACGGCTATGACCTGGCGGCGCCGACGACCTGGGATCAGTACTACGACATCGCCGAGTTCTTCACCCGGCCGGAAGACAAGCTCTGGGGCACGGCGGAGGCCTTCCGCCGCGGCGGCCAGCAGTTCTGGTTCTTCTTCACCCATGCCGCCAGCTACACCAACAACCCCAACAACCCGGGCAGCATGTTCTTCGATCCGGAGACCATGGACGCCCAGGTCAACAACGAAGGCTGGGTGAAGGCGCTGGAGGACTACATCCGCTCGGTCGGCTATGCGCCGCCGGGTGCCCTCAACTTCACCTCCGGTGATATCCGCACGGTCTTTGCCGGCGGCCAGGTGGCGATGAACTTCGACTGGGGTGACACCGGCACCATCTCCTCAGACAAGGCGCAGAGCCAGATCGCCGGTTCGGTGGGCTCCGCCCTGACGCCGGGCTCCACACGCATCTGGAACCACAAGACCAACGCCTGGGACGAGTTCGATGAGCCGGTCCATTCGCCCTTCATGGCCTATGGCGGCTGGCAGGCGGCGGTGCCGCAGTCCGGCAATAACATCGATGCCTCCTGGCACTATGTCGAGTGGGCCTCGAACCCGGACAACTCCGGCCAGGCGGCGGTGACCGGCGGATCGGGTGTCAATCCCTACCGCTTCTCCCACTTCACCAACCTGGACCGCTGGCTGAAAACCTTCTCGCCCGAGGAGGCCAAGATGTATCTGGCGGCCCAGCGCGGCAGCCTGGAGGCGCCGAACGTGGCCCTGGACATGCGTCTGCCCGGCTACTTCAGCTACACCGAGGAGTTGGAGATCGAGCTTTCCAAGGCGCTCGTCGGTGATGTCGAGCCGAAAGCGGCCCTCGACGCCATTGCTGCCAAGTGGAATGCCCTGACCGACGAGTTCGGTCGTGAGGAGCAACTCGCGGCTTACCGCTCGTCCATGGGCCTGCCGCCGCTCAAGTAAGGCGGTCAGAGGTCGGGGGTGCCGTGGCATCCCCGACCTCTCTCCTTTAGCGATTGAGACTATCTGACAATGGCGCGTGTTGAGCTGAAAGGTGTCAGCAAGGCCTTCGACGAGGTGACCGTCATTCCGGCCCTCGACCTGGAGATTGCCGATACCGAATTCGTCGTCCTGGTGGGCCCTTCGGGCTGCGGCAAGACCACCACCCTGCGGATGATCGCGGGATTGGAGGGGGCTTCCGGTGGGACCATCACCATCGGCGGGCGGGAGGTCACGGACCTGCGCCCGGGCCTGCGCAACTGCGCCATGGTGTTTCAGAACTATGCCCTCTATCCGCACATGACCGTGGCCGACAACATCGGCTACGGCATGAAGGTGCGCGGGATGCCGAAGCCAGAGATCGCCACGCGCATCGGCGAGGCGGCGCGGATCCTGGGGCTGGAGCCCTATCTGGACCGGCGGCCGAAACAGCTTTCCGGCGGTCAGCGACAGCGCGTCGCCATCGGGCGGGCCATCGTGCGCCAGCCCGACGTCTTTCTGTTCGACGAACCGCTGTCCAATCTCGATGCCAAGCTGCGCATCGAGATGCGCACCGAGATCAAGAACCTGCACCGGCGTCTGAACAGCACCATGGTCTATGTCACCCACGATCAGGTGGAGGCCATGACCATGGCGGACCGCGTGGTGGTGATGAACGAAGGCCGCATCGAGCAGGCCGCCGATCCCATCACACTCTACGAGAACCCCGCGAACACCTTTGTGGCGGCCTTCATCGGTGCGCCCTCCATGAACTTCGTTCCGGCGACAGTGGTGGGCAGCGACGGTGGCCTCGCGTTGCGCCTGAACGACGGTAGCGAACTTGCCATCCCGCAGGACCGATGGCAGCGCTATGGTGCCGCCAAGGACCGGCCGGTGACCTTCGGCCTGCGCCCGGAGCACAACAGTGGTGGCGGGGCCGGAGAGGCCGTGATCACGCTGATCACCAGGGCCATCGAGCCCCTCGGGCCCCACACCCTGATCATCGGGGAGGCCGCGGGCCACGGCTATACCGCCCAGGTGGATTCCCATTTTCCGGCGGCGCCGGACGCGCAGGTTTCGATCTCCCTGGACATGACCAACATGCACCTCTTCGACCCCGACAGCGGCCGGGCGCTCTAGCCGATGGCCGGTCTGGCGACACGCCGCCTGGGGAAATCCGGCCTGCAGGTGACGGAGATCGGCTTCGGCACCGCGCCCCTGGGGAACCTCTACGAGAAGATCGAAGACCGGGACGCGGCGGCGACCATCGAAGCGGCCTGGGATGCCGGCCTGAACTTCATCGATACCGCCCCTTTCTACGGCTATGGCCTCGCCGAGCAGCGGGTCGGCGAATTCCTGCGCAACCAGCCGCGGGACTCCTTTGTGCTGTCGACCAAGATCGGCCGGCTGATCAAACCCCACGACCCTGCCCATGAGTGGCCGGGCGTGTTCAAGGGCGCGCTGCCCTTCAAGCCGGTCTTCGATTACAGCTACGACGGTGTGATGCGCTCCTTCGAGGACTCGCTGCAGCGTATGGGGCTGCACCGCATCGACGTGCTGCTGATCCACGATCTGGACAAGGACTCCATCGGCTCGGAGGAGGAACTGGCGGCCCATCGCCGGGCGCTGTTCAGCGGCGCCAAGGGCGGAGGCTACGCCGCCCTGGACGAACTGCGCCGCAACGGCGATGTCGGCGGTATCGGCGCGGGCCTCAACCTTTGGGAGGTGGCGGAGAGCCTGATCCATGAGGGCGATTTCGACTGCTTCCTGATCGCCGGGCGCTACACTCTGCTGGAGCAGGAAGTGCTGGACAGCTTCCTGCCGCTCTGTGTCGAAAGAGACATCGGTATCTTCCTCGGCGGTCCTTACAACAGCGGCATTCTGGCCAGCGGGCCGGTGCCGGGGGCAATGTACAACTATGAACCTGCCCCGCCGGAGATCCTGGAGCGGGTGCGCCGGATCGAGGCGGTGTGCAAGGCCCATGATGTACCCTTGGCGAGCGCTGCCTTGCGCTTTCCCCTGGGCCATCCGGCGGTGGCCGCCATCATTCCCGGGGCGCGGCGGCCCGACGAGGTGACGCGCAACCTCGCCACCTTCGCCCAGGAAATCCCCGCAGCCCTCTGGAGCGATCTGAAGAACGAGGGTTTCCTCCGCCAGGACGCGCCGTCGCCCGCCTGAACCCAGCCGCAGCATTCGACAGGAACGCCGTCATGATCGTCGACAGCCATGTGCACTTCTGGCAGATCGCCCGGGGCGACTACGACTGGATGACGGGCCCCGGCACCGAGGGCCTGGCGCCGATCAAGCGGGACTTCGGCGCCACCGACCTCAGGCCGCTGATCCGGGACGCGGGGGTCGACCGCGTCATACTGGTGCAGGCCGCCGCCACCGTTGCCGAGAGCGCGTTTCTGCTGCAGCAGGCCGAGGCGACCCCCGAGGTGGCGGGGGTCGTCGGATGGGTGGCCATGGACACGCCGCAGGCGGCGGCGGATTTGGAGCGGCTGGCGGCCAATCCCCTGTTCAAGGGCGTGCGGCCCATGATCCACGATATTCCCGATACCGACTGGATGCTGCAGCCCAGCCTGAACGACGCCTTCCGGGCCATTCAGGAACGTGACCTGGCCTTCGACTGCCTTGTGCGCCCGGCCCATCTGGCAAATCTTTTGATATTGCTGAGGCGCCATCCCGACCTGCGTGCCGTCATCTGCCACGGCGCCAAACCGGAGATCGCGGCCGGCGCCTTCGACGATTGGGCCGAGGCGATGGCCCGCCTCGCGAAGGAGACCGGCGCTTTCTGCAAGCTCTCCGGCCTGATCACCGAGGCGGGGGCGGACTGGTCTGTGGACGGCCTGCGCCCCTATGTGGACCATCTGCTTGCCGTCTTCGGCCCCGAACGGCTGATCTGGGGCAGTGACTGGCCGGTTCTGAGCCTCACCGCCGGCTACGGCGACTGGTGGCAGGCGGTGGGCACCCTCCTGGCGGGCCTCACCGAGGCGCAGAAGGCGCAGGTGCTCGGAGACAACGCCTGCCGGGTCTACCGAATCCAGTAGTCACGCATTTGCGATTGGGCGTCGCTGTTCAAGCCCCCTTTGCTTCGCTACCATCGGCCAAAGCGCAACCAGACAAGGAGCCTTTTGGCAGGATGACAAGAGCGGCTTCGCTTTCCAGAACCATCGCCTGTGCCTTCGTTTTGACCGCGGTCTCGGTGCTGATGACCGAGCCGGCCTCCGCAGCCTGTAATGCCAAACCGGGAGTCGGGGTCGACTGGACGAAATGCGAGAAGCGCCGGCTCAACCTCAGCGGCACCAATCTCAGCAAGGGAATCTTCAAGTCCACCGACTTCGGGCGCACCGATCTCAAGGACGCAACTCTGACCGATGCAGACCTCAGGGAGGCCAATGTCTCCAATGCCCGGCTCGCCGGGGCCGACCTGAACGGGGCCAAGATGGAGAAGATCCACGGCTCCCGGGCGAACTTTCAGGAGGCGCAGATGAAGGGCGCGGACCTGACGAAGGCCGAGATGTCGCGCAGCGACTTCTCCGGGGCGGACTTCTCCGGCGCCGTCATGATCAAGGCGGAACTCGGGCGCTCCGTCCTTGCTGGTGCCATTCTCGACGGTGCGGACCTGACCCGTGCGGAGATTGCCCGCTCCGACTTCGAGGGCGCCAGTCTCGACGGCACGAATCTGAGCCAGGCCTACACCTATCTTACCCGCTTCGAGGGCACCGATCTGTCGCGGACGACGGGCCTGGTCCAGCAGCAGGTCGATGCGGCCTGCGGCGATGCGGACACGGTGCTGCCGGCCGGGCTGCAGCGGCCCGCGTCCTGGCCCTGTCCGGAGGACTGATGCGCGCCGCCGCGGCAAGAGTCCCCGAACCTCGAAGGTTTGAGCAGCGATGACCGAGATTGCGACCTATCCCAGCCTGAAGGACCGTGTCGTCTTCGTTTCCGGCGGCGGCAGCGGCATCGGCGCCGCCATCGTCGAGCATTTCTGCCGCCAGGGCGCGAAGGTGGGCTTCGTCGACGTGGCGGCGGACTGTTCGCAGGATCTGGTCGCGAAGATGGAGGCCGACGGCCACGCAAAGCCGCACTTCGTCACCTGCGATCTGCGGGACATCGAGGCGCTGCGTGCCGCCATCGGGTCGGTGCGCGAGGCCCTGGGGCCGATCACTGTGCTGATCAACAACGCCGCCAACGACCAGCGCCATGACATCGATACCGTGACGCCGGAGTTCTGGGACGACCGCATCGCCGTCAACCTGAAGCATCAGTTCTTCGCCGCCCAGGCGGTCTATCCCGACATGGAGGCCGCCGGCGGCGGCGCCATCGTCAACATCGGCTCTGTTTCCTGGATGGTCGGGCAGGGGGGCATGCCCTGCTACACCACCGCCAAGTCGGCGATCGCCGGCCTGACCCGCGCTCTGGCGCGCGACCTCGGGCCTAAGAACATCCGCGTCAACTGCGTGGTTCCGGGCTGGATCATGACCCAGCGTCAGATCGATCTCTGGCTGACGCCGGAGGCTGAAGCCGACCTGATGCAGCGCCAGTGTCTGAAACGCAAGTTGGTGCCCGACGACATCGCCAAGGCGGTGCTGTTCTTCGCATCGGACGATGCCAGCGCCTTCACCAACCAGAGTTACGTGGCCGACGGCGGCTGGGTCTGAACGCGAAGACCGCCACGCTTGGCATGGCGGTCTTTTGAGGGTCAGGTTGTGGGAGGCTGCCGCCGCAGGCGCCGCTCATCCGCGGATGGCAGCCCCCCGCCTGAAGACAAGGGGGCGGGCCCTTGCCTCAGCTTGTCCTTCTTGGGTCGTCACCTGCGCCACTCAGTTCACGCTCTCCCGCGCACCGGGCAGGGCGGCCTGTTGCGCCTTGTAGGCGGCGATCTTCGCCTTCAGTTCCCGATACTCCTCGCAGCCGAAGAAACAGAGGGCGTCGAGTTCGCGCAGCTCTGCCTCGGCCTTTTCCAGTTCGTCGATGCTGAGATAGAGCTCGCCGAGATACGCGTGGGCGCCGCGATGCTTGGGGTCGAGGAAGAGGGCGCGCTGGTAGTGCACCAGGGCTTCATCAAACTTTCCGAGCTTGCGGTTGGAGAAACCGAGATAGTTGAAGACGTCCGCGTTCTTCGGCTGGCGTTCGGCCAGCTTGGACAGCAGCGTGATGGCGCCCTGATAGTCGCCGGCCTCGATGCGCTTCTCGGCAAGGACGTAGTCCTGGTCCGCCGCGGTAGTGGTCTTGTTGCTGCTCCAGCCGGCCGCCTCCGCCGGTGCCGTGGCAACCGCGAGCATCCCCGTCAACGCGACCGCGCCCAGGAGTGCGGTCAGTTTGGTCGCCAGACGGCGGCTACGGCTTTCGGTTGTGGCGTCCATGCTCTGCCTCTCATCCGCCGGGGCGCCCTGAGGTCCGGCTGCCTGTTGGTTCTGCCTCTACCTACGCAGCCAGCCGGCGAGGGGTTTCAGGAAAATGAGACCCAGAAAATGAGACCCGGAAAATGAGACCGGCTTAAGCCCGGGCAACAGCCGCCATCAGATCGTGCGAAGACGATGGTTCCGAGCGCTTTTTTCGGATTAGCTGACGCCGGCGGCGCTGTCCGCGCGACCGAACGCGGTCCAAGGGCGAACAATCTATGGGGCCAAGGTCCCGATTTTCTTGGATTTTTGTTATCTTTCTTCTTCTTCTGCGCTAAAAGGGCAGTTCAAGGACAGGAAAGAAAACAGTTTGCGGCCCCTTCCGCGAGGGGCGCCGCAGAATGTTATTGCGCCTCGTGAAACCGCGGGGCGATCTCGGCATCGCACCGGCGGACGCGACCCCGGGGAAACAGGCCGGCGAAACAGGAAGGATCGATGCTCAGGAGCCCATTCGAGACCCCACAAGAACGTGTCGATACTTCTCCGCCGGTTGCCGATGAGGTCAAGCAGACCACCTGCTACATGTGCGCCTGCCGCTGTGGCATCAACGTCTATCTCAAGGACGGCAAGATCCGCTATCTCGAAGGCAATGCGGACCACCCCGTCAACAAGGGCGTCCTCTGCGCCAAGGGTTCCGCCGGCATCATGCAGCACACCTCGCCGGCGCGCCTCTCCAAGCCGCTGCTGAGGGTCGGCGAGCGCGGGCGCGGCGAGTTCAAGGAGATCGAATGGGAAGAAGCGCTGGCCCTGGCCGTCGATTGGCTGGGGACGGTGCGGCGCAAGGACCCGCGCAAACTCGCCTTCTTCACCGGCCGCGATCAGAGCCAGTCGCTGACCGGCTGGTGGGCGGCACAGTTCGGCACGCCCAACTTCGCCGCCCACGGCGGCTTCTGCTCCGTCAACATGGCCGCCGCCGGGCTCTACACCATCGGCGGCTCGTTCTGGGAGTTCGGCGAGCCGGACTGGGAGCACACCCGCTACTTCATGATGTTCGGCGTTGCCGAGGATCACGACTCGAACCCCATCAAGGCGGGGCTGGGCCGGCTGAAGACCCTGGGCCAGGCGAAGTTCGTCTCCATCAATCCGGTCAAGACCGGCTATTCGGCCATCGCCGACGAGTGGATCGGCCTGCGCCCCGGCACCGACGGCCTTTTCGTCATGGCCCTGATCCACGAGCTGCTGCGCGCGGAGAAGGTCGATTGGGCGTTCCTGGGCCGCTACACCAACGCCACTTGGCTGGTGATCGACGATCCCGGCGCCGAGGACGACGGGCTCTTCGTGCGCAACAGCGAAGGCGCCGCGCTCTGCTGGGACGCGAAGCGCGGGGCCGCTGTGCCGGCCAGCGACGTCTCCGCCCAGGCGGCCGTCGTCGGCCGCTGCGTCCTGCCCGATGGCCGTGGCGCCGTGCCCTCCTTCGAGCTGCTGGCGCGGCGCTATCTCGATCCGGACTACGCACCGGAAGCGGTGGCCGAGCGGGTCGACATCGCCGCCGACACCATAAAGCGTATCGCCGCGGAGCTGGCGGAAGCAGCCTTCGAGAAAGAGGTGGTGCTCGACATCCCCTGGACCGACTGGGCCGGGCGCCGCCACGACAAGATGGTGGGGCGGCCGGTCTCCATGCACGCCATGCGCGGCATCTCGGCCCATTCCAACGGCTTTCATACCTGCCGGGCCATCCACCTGCTGCAGGTGCTGCTGGGCTCCATCGATTGCCCCGGCGGCTTCGGCTACAAGGCGCCGTTCCCAAAGCTGATCCCGCCGGGCCCGACGCCGGCCGGCAAGGAGGTGGCGCCGGAACGTCCCATCGCCGGCATGCCGCTGGGCTTTCCGCTCGGCCCCGACGATCTTCTGGTCGACGAAGCGGGCGAGCCCCTGCGCATCGACAAGGCCTATAGCTGGGACTTTCCGCTGGCCGCCCACGGCCTGATGCACATGGTGATTCACAACGCCTGGGCTGGCGATCCCTATCCGGTCGACGTGCTGATGATGTACATGGCGAACATGGGGTGGAACTCCTCCATGAACGTCCAGGGCACACTCGGCTACCTGACGGACAAGGACCCGGTAACCGGCGACTACAAGATCCCCAAGGTCATCTACTCCGATGCTTATTATTCGGAGATGGTGCCCTACGCGGACCTGGTGCTGCCCGACACCACCTACCTGGAGCGCTGGGATTGCATCTCCCTGCTGGACCGGCCGATCAGCTCGGCCCACGGGCCCGGCGATGCGATCCGCCAGCCGGTCTGCAAGCCCGACCGCGACGTGCGTCCCTTCCAGGATGTGCTGATCGATCTGGGCGGGCGGCTGGGCCTGCCGGGCTTTACCGAAGAGGACGGCAGCGCGAGGTATCCCGGCGGCTATCCCGACTACATCGCCAATCACGAGCGCTCCCCCGGGATCGGGCCGCTGGCCGGCTGGCGAGGAGCGGAAGGAACCCAGCAGGGCACCGGCACCCCGAACCCCGATCAGCTTCAGCGCTACATCGAGAACGGCTGCTTCTGGAGCCACAAGCTCGAACCCTCGCAGCTCTATTTCAAGCACTCCAACCAGAGCTACCTGGCCTACGCCAAGAAGATGGGCTGGATCCCGGTGGAAGAGCCCATCACCATGCAGCTATACAGCGAGATCCTGCAGAAGTTCCGGCTCGCGGCGCGCGGCCATGGGGCGGTCCAGCCGCCGGAGAGTGAGCGCGCGCGCATCGAGGCTTACTTCGATCCGCTGCCGATCTGGTATCCGCCCTTCGAGGAGGCCGCGGTCGCCGATGACGGCTATGACCTGCACGCCATCACCCAGCGGCCCATGCATATGTATCATTCCTGGGGTTCGCAGAACGCCTGGCTACGGCAGATCACGGCGCGCAACCGGCTGTTCGTGCATCCAGAGACCGCAAAGCGCCACGGCATCGAGGACGAGGACTGGGTCTGGGTGATCAGCCACCACGGCCGGGTGAAGGGCCAGGTGCGTCTGATGCACGGCGTCAATCCGAACACGGTCTGGACCTGGAATGCTATCGGCAAGCGGCGCGGCGCCTGGGCACTGGACCAGGACGCGCCGGAGAGCAACCGCGGCTTTCTGTTGAACCACATCATCTCGGAACTCTTGCCGGCGCGCGAAGGCGGGACGCGCTACTCCAACTCCGACCCGGTGACGGGGCAGGCGGCCTGGTATGACTTGCGGGTGCGCCTGGAGCGCTGCGAGCCGGCGGCCGAGGCCCTGACCGAGCCGTTTATGGAACCGGTGAAACCCCTGCCGTCGACGGCGGCCGGCTCACCACCCGTGCTGCGCTACGGCGCGGACCTGAAGAGCCCTACTGTCCCGCAGTCCGACGATCATCTGCCGGCGAAGGAGTGGATCGGCAACCGCCACGAGGTCTCCCGTACGGTCGACGGCGTGGCCGACGGCCGCGGAAACCAGACAGCGGGGACAGGAGGCTCGGAACGCTCCGCCAAGGGGGTGGCATGACCTCTCTTCCGGCCAATCCCGGCGCGACCAAGCTCGGCCTGGTCATCGACCTGGACATCTGCGTCGGCTGCCATGCCTGCGCGGTCAACTGCAAGGAATGGAACACCGGCGGCCATTCGGCGCCGCTGACGGACACGGACCCCTACGGCAGCGATCCGACCGGTGTGTGGTTTAACCGCATCCACACCTTCGAAGTGGTCAATGACGAGGGCGACAGCCGCACCGTCCACTTTCCGAAGTCCTGCCTGCACTGCGAGGACGCGCCCTGCGTCACCGTCTGTCCCACCGGTGCGTCCTACAAACGCGAGGAAGACGGCATCGTCCTGGTGAATGCCGAGGCCTGCATCGGCTGCAAGCTCTGTTCCTGGGCCTGCCCCTACGGCGCGCGTGAGTACGACGAGGACGCGGGCGTAATGAAAAAGTGCACGCTTTGCGTCGACAAGATCTATAACGAGAACCTGCCGGAGCGCAGCCGGGTGCCGGCCTGCGTTTCCACCTGCCCGGCCGGGGCGCGGCATTTCGGTGACCTCGGCGACCCGACCTCCGAGGTCTCCCTGCTGGTGGCCGCGCGGGAGGGCTATGCCCTGATGCCGGAGCAGGGCTGCGCGCCGGTCAACCGCTATCTGCCACCGCGTCCCAAGGCGGCTGACCAAAGCGAGACCCAGGCAGCACCGCTGTCGCCGGTGGAGACAGGCGAGGATTCGGCGGGACTCCTGGCCCGCTGGGTCGACCGTCTCTTGACCCGCTGAGGGAGGCGAGGGGAGAGGCGTGCATCCTGCAAAGTCGGTCATTCTCTTTACCACCGCATCGGGCGCGGGCTATGGCCTGATCGCCTGGCTCGGCATTCTCGGCGCGCTGGGTCTGCTGCCCGCGGACCTGGGTCTGGGGCTCCTCGCCTTCGCCCTCGGGTTCGGCCTCATCGTCCTGGGGCTCCTTTCTTCGACCTTCCACCTCGGCCATCCGGAGCGCGCCTGGCGGGCGCTCAGCCAGTGGCGCTCCTCCTGGCTGTCGCGCGAAGGCGTGGCGGCGGTGGCGACCTTCGTGCCGGCAGGGCTCTTCGCTCTCTGCTGGGTTGTCTTCGGGCGCAACGAGGGACTGGCCGGGCTGCTCGGCCTGCTGGCCAGCCTGAGCTGTCTGGTGACCGTGGCCTGCACGGCCATGATCTATGCATCGCTGAAGACCATCAGGGCCTGGCACTCGCGCTGGACCCTGCCGGGCTACATGGTGATGGCGATGGCCTCCGGCGGACTGCTGCTGCAGGCGCTGCTGCTGGCCTGGCGGCTGCCCATCGGCACCGTCTTTGCCTGGCTGGTCATGCTGCTCCTCGGTCTCTCGCTTGCCGTCAAGCTGCTCTACTGGCGTGCCTTGGCGGCGGATGACGGCGGCAGCACCGCCGAGTCGGCCACCGGCCTGGGGCAACTGGGCCAGGTGCGGCTGCTCGAGGCCCCGCATAGCGAAAGCAATTACCTGATGCAGGAGATGGGTTTCCGCGTGGCGCGCAAGCACGCCGAGACCCTGCGCCGTTTCGCCATCATCGGCGGCTTTGGTGCGCCCTTGCTGTTAACCCTGTTGAGCCTTGTTCTGCCGGGTGGTTTCGGGCTCGCCGTGACCCTCTTGGCGGTCGCGCTGCTGGCCGCCGGACTCGGTGTGGAACGGTGGCTGTTCTTTGCCGAAGCAAAACACGTGGTCACTCTTTACTACGGAGAAGACCGCGTCTAGCAGACGACAATTTGGGCCGCTAACACGAACTGTTGAAACGATTTTGTTGCGACGCACCATCCACGGAAGATAAGCTACGCCACCTTGAATCGGTCCTAGACGCGGGGCCACTCGAAAGCCGACTTGATGAACATTTATCTGCCCATCGCAGAGATATCTGTGAATGTCTTTTTGCTGCTGGGCATGGGTGGCGGTGTCGGTTTTCTCTCGGGCCTCTTCGGTGTCGGCGGCGGCTTTCTGATGACCCCGCTGCTGATCTTCATCGGCGTCACCCCGGCGGTGGCGGTGGCCACCGAGGCCAATCAGATCATGGCCGCTTCGGTCTCCGGCGTGCTGGCACACTGGCGCCGCGGCAACGTCGATTTCAAGATGGGCGGAGTGCTGCTGTTCGGCGGTGCCCTGGGGTCGGTCTCCGGCGTCTGGCTGTTCACCCTGCTGCGCGGCCTGGGCCAATTGGACCTGGTGATCTCGCTCTGCTACGTCATCCTGCTCGGGGTCGTCGGCATCCTGATGCTGGTCGAGAGCACCCGCGCCCTTTTTCGCATGCGCCGGCAGGCCGACGTCCGCCGCAAGCTGCATCAGCATCACTGGATGCACGGGCTGCCGTTCAAGATGCGGTTCCGCAAGTCGAAGCTCTACATCTCGGCGTTGCTGCCGGTCATGATCGGCTTCATCGTCGGCATCCTGGCGGCCATCATGGGTGTCGGCGGCGGCTTCATCATGGTGCCGGCAATGATCTACCTCCTCGGGATGCCGACCTCAGTGGTCGTGGGAACCTCGCTGTTTCAGATCATCTTCGTCACCGGCACGGTGACCTTCCTGCAGGCCACTCAGAACCAGACCGTCGATGCGATTCTCGCACTGATCCTGCTCACCGGCGGGGTGATCGGAGCCCAAGTCGGCACCCGTGTGGGCACCCGCCTGCGCGGAGAGCATCTCCGCAGCCTGCTGGCGCTCCTGGTCCTGGCGGTTTGCGGCAAGCTGGCCTATGACCTGATCGTCACCCCCAGCGATCTCTTCATCATCGGCGCGAGCGGGGGGCATTGAGATGAGGCTGGCGCCGGTCCTTCTCTCCCTGGCGATCGCAGTCCTGGCCTTGCCGACGGCCGCCCAGAACCCGCTGGTCGCCGATCTCTCCGAGCATCAGATCCAGATCACCACCGGCTTCACCGGCACTGACGTGCTGCTGTTCGGGACGGTGGATGAGGAGAGCGATGTGGTGGTGGTCGTGCGCGGACCCACACAGCAAACGACGGTCTGGCGCAAGGGGCGCTTTGCCGGGATCTGGGTCAACGACCAGCGCGTCGTCTTCGACGACGTGCCGAGCTTCTTTGCCGTGCGCAGTAGTTCCCCTCTGGAGGAGATCACCAGCGATACCATCCGCGCGCGCCACGGGATGGGGGCGAACTTCCTGCGCCTGCGTACGGCCGACAAGAGTATTACGAGCGTGGAACTGGCGGAGTTTAGGGCGGGGCTCATCCGCAACAAGCGGCGCCTCGGGCTCTTCGCCGCGGAGGACGAGCGGATCAACTTTCTCGGCGGGCAACTGTTCCGGACCCGCTTGTTCTTTCCGGCCAATGTTCCCACCGGCTTCTATGATGTCGAGGTCTTCATGATCCGCGACGGCCGCGTGGCCCATGCCCAGACGACGCCGCTGATCGTCAGCAAGGCGGGGCTCGGCGCCGACGTCTTCTTCTTCGCCCACCGCTACTCTGCCTTCTACGGCATTCTGGCGATCATCCTGGCCGCCGCTGCCGGGGCCCTGGCGGCCTTCGTCTTCCGCAAGAACTAGGCGAGACCGAGACGGCCCTCCGGAGGCGCTACCGTCTCGCGGTGACCGGTCCTTCGCCCAAGCGCACCGGCCCCTCGTCCATGGCGCGCCATGCAAGGGCGTGCAAGCTGGTCATGCTCTGGGCGTCGGACAGCAGGTCGCATCGCTCCGCGTCGCTCAGGCTGGTGATGCCACGTTCCTGGAGGCGAGCCACCAGGGCGTCGAGACGCAGCCGTTCGCTCTTGGCTCTCGGTTCGCGGGAGAGCAGCGTCAGGTGCAGGGCATTGGCGAAGGGGTCAGCGATGGACCGCTCGAACAGCGATCCTTCGGCACCGCCCTCTCGGTCTCCTGACGCGATCTTTTCGATGCGCCGCTGCAGATCGCGTAGAACGCGCGGCGGATCGCTCTCGCAGGGTGTGACGAACAGACCCCAGGCACGCAGTTGGCGGCCGAGATCGCCCCGGCTTGTCAGTCGCGACAGCGGGATGGCCAGCAGGGGGCCGGCCAGCACGGGGGTGAGCCAGGGGAAGAAGTCCGGCATATAAGTGAAACTCAACCAGCCCGCTGTCAGCGCTAGGAGCGTATGGCCAAGGTGTGCGGCCGTCGCCTCCGGCCAGGAGGTTTCGCCGTCGTCACGCTGCTGGCTTGCCCAGCGCACTGAGCGGCCGGCGAGGATTGAAAGGACGAAGCGCGCCTGAAACAGCATCAGGATGGGCGCCAACAGAACCGAGAACAGACTTTCGAGCAGCAGACTGAGCCCCGCTTTGAGGCCGCCGCCGTGAGCCGCTAACCGCCCTTCGTCCAGGAAGAGGGCGACGTAGCCGAAAAGCTTCGGCAGAGTGAGGATCGAGAGCGTGATGGTGAGTAGGGTCGCCGCTTCGAAGGCGTAGGAGACCGGCCAGTTCGGAAAGAGGTTCCCCTCGATGAAGTAGCTGTGCTCCGTGCGCGAGCGGCGCAGGGCCTCCAACGCCGATAGGACCAGTAGCAGAAGCCAGAAGACGGAGGAGAGGTAGGACATGACCCCCATGGCGAGGTGCAGGCGCCCCAGGGGGCGCAGCCCTTCGGCGAAGAGAACGCGCAGGTGCTGGAGATTGCCCTGGCACCAGCGGCGGTCGCGCTTGGCATGGTCGATCAGGGTCGGCGGCGGCTCCTCGAAGCTGCCGGCAAGGTCGTCGGCCAGCCAGACCTCCCAGCCGGCGCGCCCGAGCAGGGCCGCCTCGACGAAGTCGTGGCTGAGGATCTCCCCGCCGAAGGGCTCGCGTCCGCCGAGCCGCGGCAGTCCGCAGTGAGCCATGAAGGGGGCGAGGCGGATGATGGCGTTGTGGCCCCAGTAGTTCGCCCCGCCCTCGAACCAGTAGCTGAGGCCCGTCGCGTAGACCGGCCCGTAGACGCTGGCGGCAAACTGCTGGCTGCGGGCAAAGAGGGACTCGCGCAGCACCGGCGTCGGCGGCACCTGGATCAGGCCGACCTGCGGGTTCAGATCCATGCGTTGGATCAGCGTCGCCAGACAGTGGCCGGACATGATGCTGTCGGCATCCAGCACGACCATATAGTCGTAGAGATAGCCCCAGGACTGGCAGAAGTCGGCGATGTTGCCGCTCTTGCGGGCATGGTTCTTCGGGCGGTGGCGGTAGTAGACGGAGAAGGTCCCGGCGAACTGCCGGTTCAGGCGGCTCCAGGCGAGTTCCTCCGCCAGCCAGATCTCCGGGTCCGTGCTGTCGCTCAGGATGAAGAGGTCGCAGGAGGCCCGCCGATCGCTCTCCGCCAGGGATTCAAGGATGGCCTGCAGCCCGGCCAGAACACGCTGCGGGTTCTCATTGTAGATCGGCATGACGAGGGCCGTGCGCGACTCAGCCTGCCTCGCCTGCGTTAAGGCCCGGCGATCGTCGGAGACATCGCGCAGGGCCTGGCCCCGGCGGCCCATCAGGTGCAGCGCAAAGCCCAGGGCGGCGGTCCAGAAAGCCGTGGTGATCCAGGCGAAGAGCAGGCCGAAGAGACCGAGGATGCCGAGCTCCAGGACGGAGAATCCTTCGGCTGCCAGGATGGTTCCGAGGACCAGCAGGGCAGCGGTGGTGGAGGCCGCCACCAGCAGCGCAAAGACAATGCGGCGAAGGCGTGGCCGGCGCGGTGTGGCGGTCATTGCTATGCCTCAGGGCAGCAGCGCCACAGCGAGGCAGCAGAGGGCGACCACCAGCGTTTGCGCCTGCCGCCAGGATTGCGGGACCGCGAGCCGCGGCAGCTTCGGGCGCCAGATCGAGAGGTCCTGCGCGGGCATGGCGCGGCGCATGGACGGCGGCGTACCCCAGTCGCATGGTTCGGCCAAGGGACCGCGGCCCTCCGCCGAACTCGCAAGGTCCGGAGCGAGACCCTGCACAACGCGGCCATGACAGGCCGGCAGCATTTCGGCGGCTTCGGAAATTCCATGGTGCCCTGCGAGCACGGCGTCACAGGCGTCGATAACCGCGCGCCAATCAATGCCTGCCGCCGTGGTGCCGCCGTCCTTGAGGCGAAGAGAGACTTCCGAGACGAGACGATGGCGTTCGGCCACCTCGGCGACGCCAGCCGCCAAGAGGTAACGGTCGATCCCGGCAAGCAGGCGGGCCTGCCGCAGGACTTCATCGCGGCCGGTTTCTGCCTCTTGGCTCTGATGGTCGGCCTGCATCAACTGCGCTTCCACAGATAGCTCCAGGTCTCTGTCAGCACGTGTTCGTGATTCCGGAGAAAGGCGCGGAGTTCGATCGCCTCGTTCTCACCCGGGTCCAGTTCGAAGAGGGCGAACCAGGACCCCGTCTCTTCGTTCTTGCGGCAGTCTGCGTCCTGCACGGTTCCCGCAGAGGCGCTGACCACCAGTTCGACATGACTTTCGTCCGTCATCGGTCCCAGGGGGCCGCCCCCGAATTCCAGGGCGAAGCGCCGCCGCGGCTCCTGGCTGCCGGCTCCTTCCCGGGTGGCGAGGGCGCGGCCGGTGTCGGGGAAGTCGGGATAGCGATCGGCAAACCTCAGGCGATACGCCAAAGACCACTCTTGCCCCGGCTCGGTTTGCGTTTCCGGGATCCAGAACAGGGCAATGTTGTCGTAGCGTTCGGCGTCGCTGGGGATCTCGATGAGCTGGACGACGCCCTTTCCCCAATCCTCCGCTGGCTCGATCCAGGCGCTGGGGCGTCGCTCGTACTGCAGGTCGAGGTCCTGATAGTGGCGGCTGTCGCGGTCGCGCTGCAGCAGACCGAAACCCCTGGGGCTCTCGCTTTGGAAGGAGCTGACCTGCAGCTTGTCGCGGTTGGTCAGGGGGCGCCAGATCCACTCGCCTTCCCGGGAGGCGATCAGCAGCCCATCGGAATCGTGCACTTCGGGACGCAGGTCATCCGGCGGCCGTGTCGAATTCTCGCCGTAGAGAAACATGGAGGTCAGCGGCGCGATGCCGAACTTCTCCACGGCACGCCGCATGAAGAGGCTGGCCCGGACCTGCATCTGTGATTCGGTCCCGGGGGTCAGCGTGAAGTGATAGGCGCCGGCGACGCTGACACTGTCCATCAAGGCGTAGATATCGATCGACGGCGCAGCAGGATCGGGCTTTCGGATCCAGAACTCCTTGAAGGCGGGAAACTCCTCCTTCTTCGCAAGGCCTGTGTCGATGGCCAGGCCCCGGGCCGAGAGCCCGTAATGCTGATCGGCCCCCAGGACACGGAAATAGCTGGCACCCAGGAACACGGCCACCTCGTCGAAACGGTCGCTTTGGTTCAGAGGGTGAAGAAGGCGAAAGCCCGCGAACCCCAGGTCGTCCGGCACCTCGCCGATGTCGCTTTGGCTGTAGTCGAACAGCGCCGGGCTGTAGGGCAGTGCGGCGATATGGTGGGAGTCGAAGAGGTTGATCTTCACAGCCCCGCGGAAATAGGAGCCGCGATGAAAGAGCTGTAGCTGGAAGGGCAGGCCGTCGCTTTGCCAGATCGAGGCCTCAGGGCGAAAACGGATCGCGCGGTATTGCGGCGGTGAAAGTTCTGCCAGCTTGCTCGGCAGAGGCGGGGCCTGCGGTGGCACATAGGGCTTCGCCGCGAGCTCCAGGGCTCTCGCCCGCAGCATCGTGAAACTGAAGGCCTGAGGGGTGTCCCCCTCCGCCCACTGGCCTGCCGCGACGGCGGCGGCTGAAGAAAGACCGGTATGCGCCGATAGCAGGCCGCCTGCACTTACACCGGCAAGGAAAGTTCGCCGATCAATCTTCTGTCCTGGCACGCTTTCCTCTCACATCCAAGGGGCTCTTATGTCCAAGGGATCCTGGCGCAGGCGTACACTCACCCGTTGCCGCGGGCACGAGAGCCCGCAAACCGATCCGGATCAGACACCTTTTCTTATCGCCCGCTGCGCGCCGGGCTCTACCTACCTGAGACCTGCCAACCCCGGGTCCTATTCCCGTGGTTGATAGGTGCCACTCAAAGTCACGTCGCTATGGTTTTGAAATGTCGGCCATAGTAGCCGGACTGCATCGATAGATCGGATTTAAACGGCGGCTCCGGCAGCACGGAAGAGTCAAGGAAGAGTCATCGCCCCGGGAAGATCCCCAGGGCGACGGCACGCTCACCTATCGCCAATCGCTGATCGAGATGTCTGTTTGCCGAGCCTCGTAGGGTTCCCTTTCCTTCAGGTCCTCCTCGGTGAGCTTGCGGGTTCTCAGGAGACGGGCTTGAGGATCGTATTCGATCTCTCGCCAGTCGATCGCAACGTCCTTGGTCCCGATGCCGAGGAATCCACCCTGCGACACAAGCACCAGGCGGAGCCGTGAGGTCCGCTTGTCGAGAATCACGTCGGCCACTTCGCCGAGCAGCGCGTTCTCGCGATCCCAGAGGCTCATTCCTTGGATCTCCCGGGCGGTGGTCACATCGGCGGTGAGCTTGCTGATGTCCTCCGCCGTGCTCGGCGCGGCCGGTTGTTCCTGTGCCGCCGCGAGGCTTGGATGGAGGAGGAGCGAAAGCAAGCAGCAGCCGAGGAGACCGGCAATTCGAGAAGAGATGAGGCGCACGAATCCTCCTTGCCCGGCAAGTCTCAGTGAGAGAGGCCCTCACAGGTCAAGACTGCGAGGCGAAGCGATTATTCCCGACAGGTTTCGCTGCGCCGGTTCAGAAGTCGTAGATCAGCGAGGCTCTGGTCGTGGTGTCGAGCTTCTCCGTGTCGGCGGGGACGGGGCTGCGATAGTTCGCCGTGAAAGAGAACTTTCCGGCGAGGCTCTCTATGATCTTCAATGTCAGACTCGCTTCGTTCTCCACCTCGCTTCGCTCGCTGTCGAGACGAATCTCGGTTTCGTTGGCCAAGGTCGCTGTATCCGAGACCTGCCAGGCGACGTCGTTGTTGACGCGGGCGCCCGGCGTCGTCTCGCTGCGGTCTTTGTCTTCGCGGCGAAAGACGCGCAGGCTCGGGCCGGCTGCCAGGGTCCAGGTCATCGACACGCCTGCGATCAGCTTGACGCCGAGCCCTGCCGAAGAGGTGATCTCGTAGTCGAAGCCACTGAAGCGGTCGTTCTGAAAGTGAGTCAGGCCGAAGAGAAAGCTGCGCTCCGTCAGCTCGTAGTTGATCTCGTACTCGGCCTCTAAGGATTGGGCTTCGGTGTCGCTCCTGGTGCGAAGGTAATCGAGCGCGGCGCTGGCCTTGTGCGTCCAGGGGGCCTCCTCGTAAGTCAACTCAGCCCCGGCAGAAATGCCGAGGTTCTCAGTGTTTCCGCTGCGCGCGACGCCGCCGAGCTCGAGGCTTCCGTACCAGGGGACCGGATCCGGTGCCTCATCCGGCGGGGCCTCGACGAGGGCAGGGGAGAGGGCATGCTGACCGCGCTGCGGGGCCCGCGGCGCGCCTTCAAGGGGCGTTTCCGGAGGACCCTGTCCTCTCAGCGGAGGATCGAAAAGCGCTGCGAGAAGCAGCTCGGCCGCCCAGTCGGGGCGAAGTTCGATGGCGTGCAGAAGGATCGGCAGCTTGTGTTGCGGTGCTGTGGCGATGGCATTGCGCAGTGTCTGCCTGAAGTGATCGATCTCCGCAGCCGTTGCGGCGGCCGCAATCGCTCTGCGAAGGTCTTCCGGCATGTTGGCTTGCGACGCCTTCGCCGGCATGGCGGAGACGCTCAGTCCGGTGAGAAGCAGCAGCGCGATCGTTTGGCTTTGCAGAGACCGCAACATGAGGGACGACTATAGAAGCGAGGCCTCGCGCGATGCTGTGTCGCCTTTGTGTTGGCCGCACCTCGTCGTCTCGTCGAAGATCTTCGATCGCCGGCTTTGGTGTCCCTCGGCGAACGCTGTTGCCATCGACATACCGTCGCGCTGCATGATCGCCTATGAAGCAACACTACGATCCTCATCTTCGTGTCGGTACAGGCGGTGGCGACTCGAAACCGGATCAGGTGCATCGTCGCCGACGACGTTGCTAGCGCTGTATTCGTCATCGCTGTTTGTCATAGATCGAGCAGCGCAAGCAGGCTTGACAAGATCACCGCCGCAACTTGCCCATTCACTTCATCACCGCGCGTCAAGTTTTTTGCAGGCTGTAGCTTCGATGTTGTCTGTCTTTTCTTGTCACTGCTTGAGCAAAGAGGCACAATTCGCCGCGCGGGGTGGCATCACCGGATTCGTTCTGACGTTAGGGGAATAGACAATTGGCAACTACCAAGACTGCTAGGAAGCCGGCTGCGAAGAAGAAGTCGCCGGCGAAACGTGCGGCCGCCAAGAAGGCGACTGCGAAGAAGACCGCGAAGAAGGCTGCGCGCAAGACCACGGCGCGCAAGACCACCGCAAAGAGGAAGGTAGCTAAGAAGAAGGTAGCCAAGAAGACGGCTGCCCGTAGGCCCGCGGCCAAGAAGAAGGCCGCGAAGAAAAAGGCAGTCAAGAAGTCTGCCGCTCGCAAGCCCGCGGCGAAGAAGAAAGTCGCGAAGAAAAAAGCGGCAAAGAAGAAGCCTGCCGCTCGCAAGACTGTGCGCAAAGCCGCGGCCAAGAAGAAGCCTGCGGCCAGAAAGAAAGCTGCGAAAAAGTCAGCGAAATCATAACCTTACAACCTCGCGCCGAGACGGCGGTCCGCCGCCTCCGCTCACCAAGCCAGTAAGAGTTATGGTCATGGACGGCGATCCCAGAAAGTGGGATCCCCGTTTCCTTTTGCAATGATCACCGTGATGCAACGCGCCCTGCGTTGATACTGTTCCCTGTCGCGGGACGGCTGCGCGCAGCGCCGCGTGAGGCCCTCTGACAGAGAGGCTTCGCCGGCGTCAGTTTCCGTTGTCGTAGGGTTCGCGTCCGAAGATCGATATCGCGTCGTGCAGATCTTCGACGACCCGCTCGACCGACTCTTCACCCTCGGCAATGATCTCGTCGGCACGGTCGAATTCGAAGAGACCGACGTTGCCCAGACGCGGGGTGATGTGAACGTCGGGCGGCTCACCGGCGAGTCGCGAACGGGAGATTCGGTCTTGGACGATTCCCAGAGCCGAGATCATGACCCCGAACATGCTCGGGTGACTCGGCTCGCGCCGGAAGATGCGATTGGCGAGTGCGCTGATTCTCGATTTCGGCGCGGCGCCATCGCTGCCTTGCAGTTCGCTCAAGAGATCGAAACCGGCCACCGTTGGAATTGCCGCGCCGGCGCGTCGTTCCTTGCCGATGATATCGGCGTTGAGATTGACCGCGATCACCATCTGCGCACCGAGCGCGCGGCAGACGGAAACCGGAACGGGATTGACCAGAGCACCGTCGACGAGCCAGCGCTGTTCGTGCTGCATGGGCTCGAAGATGCCAGGCAACGAAAACGACATGCGCATCGCATCCACCAAGTCGCCCTTGCGCAACCAGACCTCGTGGCCGGTAACCAGATCCGTGGCGACGGAAACGAAGGGCGTGGTCAGATCTTCGATCCTGGTTTCACCCAGATCGCGGCGCATGGCATCGGTGAGATGTCGGCCGCCGAGCATGCCGCCGTTGCGCACCCGGAAATCGAGATAAGAGATCATGCGCACTTTGGAAAGAGAGCGCGCCCAGGCCTCCAGGGCATCGGCCTTGCCGGCCAGGTGGATCCCGCCGACGACGGCACCGATGGAGGTCCCCGCGACCACGTCCGGTTCGATGCCGTAGCGGTTGAGAGCGCGGAGCACGCCCAGATGCGCCCAGCCGCGTGCGACGCCGCTACCGAGCGCAAGGCCGATCTTCGGTCGCCACTGCGGTTCGCTCATCCGGGGCTCGCTCCCCTGGGAGTCGCTTATCTGGTCCATGGCTCATCATATGGGATGGGCGATTAACCAATACATAATCACCCTACCGCGAGGACCGCGCGAGGTAGAAGAGGCGCAAGGCGAGGCAAGGGCGGTACTCCCAATGTCCCGGCAACGTTGGATTTTTTCAATCTCACCTTGACATAACGATATCTTTATATCTTTATTATAGCATCTTGATGCCGAGCGTCGCGAGAACCGGGGAAGGGTGAATGGAACACCTGCTGGCCGCCATGAAAGCCGCCGCCGAGCCGACCCGGCTCAGGTTGCTTGTGCTCTGTGCGCACGGCGACCTGACGGTCTCCGACCTGGTGCAGATTCTCGGACAGAGCCAGCCCCGCATTTCACGTCATTTGAAGCTGCTGACCGAAGCCGGTTTGCTGGACCGCAATCGGGAAGGCACCTGGGTCTACTACCGGCTGTCACAGCAGTCGGCCTCTGCAGGATTGGCTCAGACCCTCGTCGATTCAGTACCTGGCCAAGACCCGACGGTGGTGCGCGATCTCGGCAGGCTTGAGGCCATCATGAAAGACCGTGCCCAGCGCGCCGAAGATTACTTTCAGCGGGTGGCGGCGCGCTGGGACGAGATTCGTGCGCTCTATGTGCAAGACAACAAAGTCGAAGCATTGCTGCGCCAGCTCATTGCCCGCGAGAAGGTGTCTGATCTGCTCGACGTCGGCACCGGTACAGGCCGGGTGTTGGAGGTCTTGGCCGGCGAGGTGGAGCGGGCTGTCGGTATCGACCTTTCCCCGGACATGCTGATGATTGCCCGTTCGAAGTTGGAACGGGCAAGGCTGCGGAACTGCGTCGTGCGCAAGGGCGACATGTATCACCTGCCGGCCGCAGCCGGCAGCTTTGATGCCGTAACCATCCATCAGGTCCTGCATTACGCGGAGCGCCCGGGTCAGGCCATCGAAGAGGCGGCCAGGGTGCTGCGCCCCGGCGGTCGTTTGTTCATCGTCGATTTCCAGGCCCATGCCCTCGACTTCCTGCGCGACGAACACGAACACCGCTGGCTCGGCTTCGATGAGAAGAGCATCCGGGCCTGGGTGAAGGCGGCCGGATTGCAGCCGGCGGAGAGCCGGCAGCTTCAGGGAGACCCTCTGACGATTACCATCTGGTCGGCGCGCCGCGGCGGCGCGCAGGACCGGGCGACAGCGGCTTAGGTCGGCGAAACGGAGAGCAACCATGCCCGAGGCACTTGACTACAGGCTTCCTTCCCGCGCGACGCCGATGCCCTCCGCGGCGGGACTGCGCTTTTCATTCGAGTTCTTTCCGCCGGCTTCGCCCTTGGCCGAGGAGCGGTTCTGGCGCGCGCTTCGCGAGCTCGAGCAATTCGATCCGCCCTACGTCTCTGTGACCTATGGCGCCGGCGGTACGACCCAGGAAAGAACCCTGCGGGCCGTGCGGCGCATTCTCGATGAGACCAGCCTGGCGCCCGCGGCGCATCTGACCTGCGTCGGGGCCAGCAAGTCCGAGATCCAGCGCATCGCAGAAGGGTATTGGGCCGATGGTGTGCGCCACGTCGTGGCCCTGCGTGGCGATCCGCCGAAGGACAGTCCCGACTTCACGCCGCATGCGGAGGGTTACGCCTTCGCTGCCGATCTGGTCGCCGGCCTGCGGCAGGTCGCCGACTTCGAGATCTCCGTGGCGGCCTATCCGGAGGTGCATCCCCAGGCACGCAGCGCGGACGCGGACCTCGACAACCTGAAACGCAAGCTGGATGCCGGTGCGACCCGCGCTATCACCCAGTTCTTCTTCGATCCCGACGACTTCCTGCGTTTCGTCGACCGGGCGCGGGCAGCCGGTATCACGGCGCCTATCGTTCCCGGCATCCTGCCCATCGTGAACTTCAAGCGTACGCTTGAGATCGCTGCGACCTGCAAGGCTGCGGTGCCCTCCTGGCTGTGCGCGCTCTTCGAGGGTGTGCAGGACCAGCCGGAAGTCCGCGATCCCGTGGCGGTATCGGTGGCGGCGGACCTTTGCCGCTATCTGGTGGCGCGGGGCGTGGAGGACTTCCACTTCTACACCTTGAACCGGGCGGATCTGACGGCCGCCGTCTGCCGCCTGTTGCTGTGCGAGGCATTTGTGGCCAACGACCTGCATGGCCATGCGCCGGTCGCTGCCAGGGCTGCGGGATGAGCAAGCTGCTCGAACAGCTTTCGCAGCAGGTGCTGCTCTGTGACGGCGCCATGGGCAGCCGTGTGCAGGCCATGGACCTGTCCCTGGAAGACGACTTCTGGGGCCAGGAGAACTGTACCGAGGTTCTGAATCTCTCGCGGCCGGACATGGTGCGGGAGATTCACCGCGGCTATTTCGCGGCCGGCGCCGACATGGTGGAGACCAACACCTTCGGCGGCTCCCCCATCACCCTCGGCGAATTCGATCTCAGCGAGCGTGCCGAGGAGATCAACCGCCGCGCCGCAGAGATCGCGCGGGAGGCGGCGGAGCTTTTTGCCGGTGACGGTCGCCAGCGCTTCGTGCTCGGCTCGGTGGGGCCGGGAACGCGGCTGCCATCGCTCGGCCATATCGACTACGACTCCCTGGAAGCGGCCTTCACCACCCAATGCAGCGGCCTGATCGCCGGCGGCGTGGATGCCATCCTCATCGAGACCTGTCAGGACACCCTGCAGGTGAAGGCGGCAGTCAATGGGGCAAAGGCGGCGCGCCTCGCCGCTTGTGTCGACCTGCCGATCATGGTGCAGGTGACGGTGGAGACCACCGGCACTCTGCTGGTCGGCGCCGATGTCTCGGCGGCGGCGACGGTGCTCGCGGCCCTGGACGTGCCGATCATAGGCTTGAACTGCGCTACCGGCCCGCAGGAGATGGCGCCCCATCTGGAATGGCTGGCGGACAACTGGCCTGGCCCGGTTTCGGTCCAGCCCAATGCCGGCCTACCGGAGCTGGTGGACGGGCAGACCCGCTATCCCTTGCAGCCGCAGGAGCTCGCCGACTGGCTGGAACGCTTCCTCGTCGAGGACGGCGTCAACCTGATCGGCGGCTGCTGCGGCACCACCACCGAACACATCGCGGCTCTCGACGCGATGCTGCGGCGGCGCGCAGAGGAGGCGGGCAAGGCTGCCCACCGCCCGCCCCCGAAAGAACGCCAAAGCGTCTGGGTGCCCTCGGTCGCCTCGCTCTACAGCCAGGTCTCGCTGCGCCAGGAGAACGCCTATCTCTCCATTGGCGAGCGCTGCAACGCCAACGGCAGCCGGCGCTTCCGGCAGCTGCAGGAGGCCGGGGACTGGGACGCCTGCGTGGCCATGGGGGTCGAGCAGGTGAAGGAAGGCTCTCACACCATCGACGTCTGCACGGCCTTCGTTGGCCGCGACGAGGTGGCGGAGATGAACGAGGTGGTGAACCGCATGCGCGGCTCCGTCTCGGCGCCGCTGGTGTTCGATTCCACCGAATTGCCGGTTCTGGAATCCGCCATGCGGCTCTACGGCGGCAAGCCGATCCTCAATTCCATCAACTTCGAAGACGGCGAGGAGCCGGCGGCCAAGCGCCTGGCACTGGCGCGGCAATTCGGCTCGGCGGTGATCGCGCTGACCATCGATGAAGAGGGTATGGCCAAGGAGGCCGAGCAGAAGGTGGCGGTCGCCAAGCGGCTGCACGACTTCGCCTGCACGCGCTACGGCTTGCCGTCGGGCGATCTGATCATCGATCCCCTGACCTTCACCATTTGCACCGGCAACGAAGACGACCGCAAGCTCGGCCTCTGGACACTGGACGCGATCGAGGGCATCGCCCGCGAACTGCCCGACTGTCAGATCCTGCTCGGGCTCTCGAACATCTCCTTCGGGTTGAACGCGGCGGCCCGCCATGTGCTGAACTCGGTGTTCCTCGACCATGCCATCAAGCGGGGTCTGACGGCGGCCATTGTCCACGTCAGCAAGATCATGCCGCTGCACAAGATCCCCGAGGAAGAGGTGCGGGTCGCCGAGGACCTGATCTTCGACCGGCGGCAGCCCGGTTACGATCCGCTGCAGGCCTTCATCGCCCTCTTCGAAGGGCGCAGTGCCGCCGCCACGGAGAAGAAGGCCCGCGCCGAGGATGTGGAGACCCGTCTGAAGGACCGCATCATCGACGGCGACCGCCAGGGCCTTGAAGAAGACTTGAGCGAGGCGCTGGAGAAGCATCCGCCCCTCGACATCATCAACATCCATCTTCTGGACGGCATGAAGGTGGTGGGCGAGCTGTTCGGTGCCGGCAAAATGCAACTGCCCTTCGTTCTGCAGTCGGCGGAGACCATGAAGGCGGCCGTGCGGTTCCTGGAGCCCTACATGGAAAAGGTGGACGGCCAGGAGAAAGGCACCATCGTCCTGGCGACGGTGAAGGGTGACGTTCACGACATCGGCAAGAACCTGGTGGACATCATCCTCACCAACAACGGCTACAAGGTGGTCAACCTGGGCATCAAGCAGCCCATCGACAACATCCTGGCTGCCGTGGTCGAGCACGAGGCCGATGCGGTGGGTATGTCCGGGCTGCTGGTGAAATCGACAGTGGTGATGCGCGAGAACCTGGAGCGCATGACCCGCGACGCGGTCTCCGTACCGGTGATGCTGGGCGGCGCCGCGCTCACCCGGAACTACGTGGAGAGCGACTGCGCGGCGGCTTACGGCAGCGGCCATGTCGCCTATGCCCGCGATGCCTTCGACGGCCTCTCCCTGATGGACAAGGTGGTGAACGGCAACTTCGCCGCGCACGTCGAAGAACGCCAACAAAAGCAAGCCGACCGGCCGAAGAACGGCAAGCGTGTGTTGGGGCAGGCGACCCGCGCCGACCAGCGTCCGGTCGATTTCGAGGAAACCCGGTTGCGGCGTGAGGAGCTGGCCAACGGTGTCTCGGTCCCGCAGCCGCCCTTCTGGGGTCCCCGGGTGCTGGCGAGGGTGCCGCTGGACGCGCTGGTGCCTTTCCTGAATGACCGCATGCTCTATCAGTTCCAGTGGGGTTACCGGAAGAACGGCCGCTCCCTCGAGGACTACATGAAATGGGCGCGCAAGGAGCTGCGCCCGACCCTGAAGCGAATGCTGGACGTCTGCAAGCAGCAGGACATCCTGCTGCCACAGGCGGTCTATGGCTATTGGCCGGCCAATGCCGAGGGCAACGACGTTATCCTCTTCGATCCCGAGGATCATGACCGGGAAGTGGCCCGTTTCACCCTTCCGCGTCAGGGGCGTAACGGCGGTCTCTGCATCGCCGACTTCGTGCGCGACCTTTCGAGCGGTCAGCGCGACGTTCTGGGCCTGCAGATCGTCACCGTCGGCCAGCGCGCTTCGGACGTGGCGCGGGAGTGGTTCCACGACGACCGGTACCAGGACTACCTCTACCTACACGGACTGGGCGTCGAGATGGCCGAGGCCTTGGCGGAATACCTGCACAAGCGGGTGCGCGCGGAACTCGGATTTGGGCACGAGGACGCCCGGGACCGCGACGCGCTTTTGGGTCAGGGCTACCGCGGGTCGCGCTATTCCTTCGGCTATCCGGCCTGTCCCAAGCTGGAGGACCAGGAGAAGCTGTTGGACCTGCTGGATGCCGGGGAGATCGGCATCGTGCTGTCCGACGAACACCAGTTGCACCCCGAGCAATCGACTTCGGCAATCGTCCTGCATCACCCGCAGGCGAAGTACTTCTCGGTCTAGTCGGCGACCGGCCGCCCGGATCGAAACGAAAGGAGGACATGAATGATGGCTGCACAGAAGAAGGTCCTCGACCTCGACGACTACCGCCAGGAGAACGAGACCGCCGTCGAGGAGGCCGCCAAGGCCGCCGACTGGTGGGACGCGGAGTGGCTGAAGTTCCCCACCGTCACCCATGACGGGGAAGGGGGCTGGCGTTACTGGGAGGTTCCTGAGGACAGCGGCGTCTACGAGGACGATTGGCCGCTGGGCGAGCGCCTGGCCAAAGAGACCATCGCCCATATGCGCCGCTTTCCCGAAGGCAGCACGGTGCTGCGCCGGATTCTCCGCGAAATGGACCCGGAGACCACCATCGCCCAGGGATTCCTGACGGCGCTTGAGGATTGCATCTGCTATCCGGAGCGTACGGTTTAGCGGCGGACACGCCCGCCGAAGATCACCAGAAGCAAGAGGAAGCAGGCGGTCACCGCCAGCGACCACCGCAGGCTGGAGAGGTCCGCAAGGAAGCCGACAAAGGCAGGGCCCAGGAGGGAGCCGCTGTAGCCCGCGGTTGCCACCGCGGCGATCCCGCTGCCCTGGCCCACGCCTTCCTGGCTGCCGCCAAGGGAGAACAGGATCGGCACGATGTTGGCCACACCCAGGCCGATCAGGGCATAGCCTAAGAGTGTAGGCGGCACCGTCCCGCCCGAAAGCGCCAGCGTGTAGCCGATCAGCGCGAGGGTCGCGCTGCCTCTCAGGACGAGAACCCGGCCGAACCTGGCGACCACCCGGTCCCCGCAGAGCCGCGCCGCCGCCATGGCGGCGGAGAAGACCCCGAAGCCCAGGGCGGCGGTGCCGGGTTCGCTCAGCAGAGCCTCGCGCAGATAGACCGCCGCCCAGTCGAACATCGCGCCCTCGCAAACGAAGGCGAGGAAGGCGAAGGCGGCGATGAGCCACAATGCCCGCGGCGGCAAGGCGAGGAGAGTGGTCTTCGCAGCCCGACCCTGCCCGTCGGTCAGCAGCGCCTGCAGGGCAAAGAACGCGATTGGCGCGACCAAGAGGGGAACCGCGATCAGGAAGTGCTGAATGCCTCCGCCGAGCTCATAAGTCAGCGCCGCAACGCCGGCACCGGTCATGCCGCCGATGCTGAAGAAGGCATGGAGGGAAGACATGATCGGGCGGCCGCGTTGGCGCTCGACGGTGATCCCCTGGGCGTTCATGGCCACGTCCATCAGCCCGTTGGTAAAGCCGATCAGGCTGGCGATGGCCAGAAGCTGCGGCAGAGACGCGGCCAGGATCACCAGCGGCAGGCTGAGACAGAAGCCGAAGGCGCTGATGGCGATCACGAGGCGGCTGCCGACGCGGTCGATCCGCGGGCCGCCCAGGAGCATGGCGACGATGGAGCCGAAGGCAAAGCACAGCAAAGCCAGCCCCAGCGGTCCTTCGTCGAGGGCGAGGCGTTCCTTGATCTGGGGAATCGCAGAGGCCCAGCAGCCGATCAGGATGCCGTTTACGAAGAAGATCGCCGTGATCGAGTGTCTGGCTCGGCCGGTCGCGGGCGCGGCAGATACGATTGATGGCTCCCGGGTTGCCGGCGCAGACCGTGAGCCCACGCCTGGTTACGGCGGCGAATGGACCGCCTTGCGAGGAAAGGCCCTACCCACGGTCTTTTCCATCTCCGCTGCCGGGATGAACAGACCGCCGCGGGTCTTCCAGTGGCGATGCCGCAGGACCGTATAGCCGCGGGCTTCGTAGAAGGGAAGTCCCACCAGGCTGGCGCCGATGGAAACCCGGTCGTGGCCGGCGGCCCTGATGGCGGCTTCGGCGCGGTTCAGGAGCAGGCTGCCGATACCGTGACGCGCCCAGTCCGGGTCGACGTAAAGCCCACGGACTTCGCCATCCTTGCGCGAGCAAAACGCGACGATGCCCGCGCGGCGTGCCTCGGCGACCTCGAACACCTCGCCTTCGTCGCGGATGGCTTTGACGTAGCGTTCTGAGGTGTTGCCCGTTGCCCAGCTTCTGAGTTGGGCTTCGTTGTAGACTCGCCGGCCAAGCGTGAGGATGGCGCGCTGGTGCACGCGCAACAGCGCTTCGGCATCCTCCTGAACCGCCAGGCGCAGCCGGTAGGCGGGAAAGAATCGCTTGAGCCCTCGCATGCCTAAAAGGCTAGGAACATCTCCCTTGAGAGGCAAGGGAGATGTCGCGGACTCCGGGTTGAATGTGCCGTCACGCAGTCACCGGAATACGACGGCTGCCTGCGGGGCGGACCCACGGCGGTCCATGGTCCGCGGTCACAGGGTCAGCGTGTGCGTACCCAAGGCGGCGCCCTTGCGCTCGAAGAACTCCGCCTTCAGTTTGCCGCCGACCGTGGTGAGCCGTGCGAAGTTGTCGTCAGAATGAACCTCTTCGAAGCCCGACAGCTTGTAGTTTTGGTCTTCGCCGACATCCAGATGCCCGCTTCGCTGGAAGCCAGAAGCCTGGCCTTGAGGGTAGGGCCAGTAGAACGAGGACGAGATCACGGAGGTAACCCGGAATGATCGGTCGCCCTTGTACGTGAGCTGCCCGGCCATGGAGCAGTGAACGTCGCCGGCCAGGAAGACGACCTTCGCTATCTTGTTCTTGCGGATGTGGTCGAGGATCTGCAGGCGCTGCCTCTTGAAGCCTGACCACTTGTCGCTCGAACCGGAGCGGGTATCGGGAAAGAAGGGGACCGAGGTGACAACGAACTTGTTGGCGGGCTTATGAGCCGGCGCCGTCAGCCAGTCCAACAGCGCATCCATCTGCGTCTCGCCAATCATTTCCGGCGGCGAGAACGACGGGTGACGCTCGGTCCTGGTGTCCATGACGAAGAACGCGGAGTTGCCGTGGCGGAATTCGTACCACAGCTTTTGCGGTGTATCGGAATAGTCCGGCCTGCCCGAATACCGAAAGCCCGGCCCATGAACGAACTGGTAGCACTGATAGGCGTGGATTGCCGCGGCGAAGAGATCGGCGTTCTTCTTGACCTGATCCTGGCTCCAGTCGTTGCTGATCTCGTGATCGTCCAGGGTCATATAGGTCGGGACCCGGCCCATCAGCTTTCGGATATGGGGCTGGCCGAAGACCTTCCGATAGCGGGAGAAGAATTCGTCGAGGGAACGGTCGGGCCCAAAGACGTTGAGGTCGTCGGCATAGATCTGGTCGCCCACCATGAGCAGCAAGTCGATAGCATGGCCTGCCTCGATCTGCCGGTCGATTGACCGGAAGGTCTTGTCACCGCGGCCGTCGAACAGCGTTCCGCCGAAGAGCCGCAGCAGATAGCGGCAGGATCCGAAGACAAAGGATGTTTCACCGGCGCTTTTCGAGGCGACCGTCTTGAACGTGCCGCGCGCCGCCTCGTGCCAGTTATCGGACTCGGTTATCTCTATGTCGCCCGGCTCCCCGTCGGCAAAGAAGTAGCCGATCTGGTAGTCGTAGCTCTGATTCACCTCCAGGTCGGCGAAATCGACAATGGCGGTAAAATCGAAGCTGGGCATCATCTTGAAGACCTTCGCTTCGCCGTACCTCATGTCCCCACTCTTACGGATCCGCGCGGCGCCGAAGGTTCGCGTATCGCAGCGCTGCTCTCCTCTCGCCCAGAGCCGCGCTGAGCTGACTGTCGTCCACCCAATGATTGGGCCGACGGTCGGTTCCCTGATGATCATGTCGCCACCTCCCATTGATCGGACCGCGGTGAGTCGAAGGGATACGCCTTGGCCCACTGTGCCGGGCACATGGCCCGCCGCCTACAATCAAAAATGTGTAGAACTTATAGAAACACGACCATTGGACGATTTCCAATGCGCATTGGAAGGCCGCCGCCGCGCCGCGCTATCCAATATCTCATCGGATGGGATCGTTAGCCGGGCGGTCCACCGGCCGGCTGTGTTCCGGCACCGCTCCGGCGTAAGCCGAATGACCGCTAGCCCTTGCGTTGGGTCTCCGCGATGTAGCGGGCGCGGGTTTCCTCGTCGGGTGGGTAGAGGCCCGGCAGGCTTGCGCCCTGGCCGACCTCCCGCATGACCCATCCCTCGAAGCGCTCCTGCTCGATGCCGAGTTCCGCGACCTCGGCGATCAGCGCCTGCGGGACCACCACCGCACCGTCGCGGTCGGCAACGATCAGGTCGCCGGGAAAAACCGCGACACCGCCACAGGCGATGGGCTGTTGCCAACCGACGAAGGTGAGGGCCGCCACCGAAGGCGGCGCCGCCACGCCGGCGCACCAGACCGGCAGGCCGCTGGCCTCGACCCCGTCCAGGTCGCGTAACACCCCGTCGGTCACCAGGGCGGTCACGCCGCGCTTGTGCATGCGCGCGCAGAGAATATCGCCAAAGATGCCGGCATCGCGGTTGCCCATGGCATCGACCACGGTGATTACACCGTCCGGCATCGCTTCGATGGCGGCGCGGGTGGAGGTGGGCGAGGACCAGGACTCCGGGGTCGCCAAGTCCTCGCGCGCCGGCACGAAGCGCAAGGTGAAGGCCGGGCCGACCAGGCGCCCGGCGCCGCCGCGCAGGGGCGCGGCGCCCCGCAGCCAGACGTTTCGCAGCCCTTTTTTCAGCAGAATGGTGGTGATCGTTGCCGTCGAGATCTGGGTGTAGACCTCACGCAGCGCCGGTTCCAGGGCTCCCACGATTCACTCCCTTTTCTGTCTTGGCGACCGACCCTAGTATCCGAGGGCGCAGCCGTCCTTGCGCGGGTCCGAGCCTCCGGCCAGGGTGCCGGCCTCCCAGTCGATCTGGATCGCCTGGCTGCCCCCGATGGGCTTCGGCGGATCGCAGAAGCGGTGGCCCATGGCTTCGAGGGCCGACAGCCGCTCGCGGGGTACGCCGCTCTCCGCCTCGACCTCCACCTCGCCGGACGGCGGGAAGATGCGCGGCAGATCCATGGCCTGTTGAACGTCCAGGCCGTGGTCCAGCATATTGGTGAGGAACCGCGCGTGGCCGGCCGCCTGGTAGTGACCGCCCATGACCCCGAAGCTCATGACGGTTCTGTCGTTCTTCACCAGCATACCGGGGATGATGGTGTGCATGGGGCGCTTGCCCGGTGCGATGGAGTTTGGGTGGCCCGGGTCCGTCGAAAACGCGCCGCCGCGATTCTGCAAGACCACACCGCTCTTGGGTCCGGTGATGCCGCTGCCGAAAGAGCTGAAGGTCGAATTGATGAAGCTGACGGCGTTGCGGTCCTTGTCCACCACGCTCAGGTAGACCGTATCGGCATGGGCGGCCAGCGGTGCCGGGGAGGGCGGCAGCGAAGCCTTGTCCATATCGATGGAGCGGCGCAGCTCGACGGCGTAGTCCGCGGAAAGCAACTGCTCGACGGGAACCTCGGCCTGGGCCGGATCGGCCAGATGGGCGTCGCGCTCGCGGTAGGCCAGGCGTGTCGCCTCGATCTCCAGATGCAGGCGCGCGCTGCCCATCGGGTCCATGGAAGACAAATCATAGCCGGAGAGAATGTTGAGCAGCAGGAGGGCAATCACGCCCTGGCCGTTCGGCGGGCATTGGACGACGTCATAGCCCTGATAGCTGCTCTTGATGGGATCGACGTATTCACCACAGGCCGCGGCGAAGTCCTCCAGGGTGTGGAGGCCGCCCAGTTCGCGCAGATGCGCGACAAGGTCTTCGGCAATGGAGCCACGGTAGAAGGCGTCGCGGCCCTGCTCTGCAATCAACTCGAGACTGGCGGCCAGTTCCGGCTGGCGGTGGATGCTGCCGAGGGGCGGCGGTGCGCCGCCGGGCAGGAACATGCGGCTGGTCGCCGGGTCGTGGGAGAGGGCTTCGATCTCGCCCTCCCAATCCTGGAACACGCGCTCGGTAATGGCATAGCCTTCGTGGGCAAAGCGGATCGCCGGCTGCAGCAGGTCGCCGAGGCTCCGTGTGCCGTGGTCGCGCAGCAACTGCTCCCAGGCGTCGACGGAACCGGGCACGGTCACCGAGTGGGGCGAGAAGCGCTCGATCTTGTCGATCCCCTGTTCGACGAACCACTGTGCCGTGGCAGCCTGTGGGGCGCGGCCGGAGCCGTTGAAGGCAATGATTTCGCTGCCGCCTTTGGGCGCGTAGAGCACAAAGCAGTCGCCGCCGATTCCGGTCGATTCCGGTTCGACCACGCCCTGCACGGCACAGGCCGCGACCGCTGCATCCATCGCATTGCCGCCGTCCTGCAGAACGGTGATGGCCGTCAGGGTCGCCAAGCTGTGGGAGGTTGCTGCCATTCCGTTGAGGGAACGGGCTACCGAGCGGCCCGGCAGTTCAAGATTTCGCATGACCTTGTACACTTCCTCTCTGCGCACACTTCCTCTCTGGGCGCGCCGAAGTCCGCATTCGAAGTGCTGTTCTTTCGCCCTGTCGAGACCCGGTCTGGCGGACAGACCGGACGCGCGTGTTGCGTTCTTCTGGTGTAGCGGCCCGGACGGGGCTTGGAAAGACCCCCGGAAGGACCCTTGACCTTCCAGTCACGGGAAGGTCCATATCCGGCGGACAACTCCAACCATTGGGACACGATCTCCGCTCATGGTCGAGGCCGTCCGAACAGATGAACACTGCGGCACCTGCGGCGCGCAGCACCCTGAACAGCAGCCGGACGGCGGCACGGCGCGCGATCCGGTCTGCGGCATGACGGTCTCCACCGACGGCAATCCGCGGCGCAGCGCCCATCTCGGCGAGACCTATTTCTTCTGCTCCGACCACTGCCTGTCGAAGTTTGAGGCCGATCCGGCGGGGGTCCTGGACGGCACCGCGCTGCACCCGCCCGCAGGCGCGGACGACGTCCTCTTCATCTGTCCGATGCACCTGGAGGTCGAGCAGTTGGGTCCAGGCACCTGCCCGCAATGCGGCATGGCGCTGGAGCCGAAGGACTTGCCACTCGACAGCGGCCCCAACGAAGAACTGCTGGACATGACCCGGCGGTTCCGGATCGCGGCGGTCCTGACCTTGCCGCTGGTGGTGCTGGTCATGGGCATGCATCTGTTTGGGCTTGGTCTCGTCCCGTCCGGCTGGTCCAACTGGGTGGAACTGCTGCTCGCGTCGCCGGTGGTGCTGTGGTGCGGCTGGCCGTTTTTCCAGCGCGGCTGGTCCTCGCTCAAGACCCGCCACCTCAACATGTTCACCTTGATCGCCCTGGGGACCGGCGCCGCATACCTCTTCAGCCTGCTGGCCACCGTCGCGCCCGGCGTCTTTCCCGACGACTTGCGGACGGCGCAGGGACAGGTCGGGGTCTACTTCGAGGCCGCGGCCGTCATCATCACGCTGGTGCTGCTGGGGCAGGTGCTGGAGTTGCGCGCGCGCGAACGGACCGGCAGCGCCCTGCGGGCGCTGCTGGACCTGACGCCGAAGGTTGCGCGAGTGGTGGGTAACGACGGATCGGTCCATGAGCGTCCGGCGGATGCCTTGCGGCCGGGAGACCGCATTCAGGTGCGGCCCGGCGAGAAGATCGCTGTCGACGGCCTGGTCGTCGAGGGGGAAAGCGCGGTCGATGAGTCCATGCTGACCGGAGAGGCGCAGCCGGTGCCCAAGAAGCCCGGCGACCCGGTGACCGGCGGCACCGTCAACGGCACCGGCAGCTTACTGTTCGAGGCCGAGCGCGTTGGCCGCGAGACGGTGCTGGCGCAGATCGTGAAGCTGGTGAGCGAGGCCCAGCGAAGCCGGGCACCGGCCCAGCGTCAGGCCGATATCGCCGCCGCCTATCTTGTGCCGCTGGTGGTCCTGGTCGCGGTGACGAGCTTTGCGGCCTGGATGGTCTTCGCGCCGCCGCCTGCCCTCGGCTATGCCGTGGTCGCCGCCGTGTCCGTGCTGATCATCGCCTGTCCCTGCGCCCTGGGTCTGGCAACGCCGATGTCGATCATGGTCGCCGTCGGCCGCGGCGCCGGCCTGGGTGTTCTGGTGAAGGATGCCGAAGCCATGGAGCATCTGGCACAGGCCGATCTCCTTGTGGTCGACAAGACCGGAACCCTGACCGAGGGCAAACCCCGGGTGGTAAAGCTGGAGGCGGACCCGGGGGTGGAAGAGGATCGGCTGTTGGGTCTGGCGGCGGGTCTCGAGGACCAGAGCGAGCATCCCCTCGCCGGCGCCGTGGTGGCGGCGGCCGCCGAGCGCGCACTGTCGGTCCCGAGGGCAGCGCGCTTCGAAGCGGTGCCGGGCAAGGGTGTGCGGGGACTCTTCGATGGCGCGCCGGCGCTGCTGGGCAAGCCCGCCTGGCTGGCGGAGGAGGGTATCGAGACCGCGCCCTTCGAGGCCCTCGCAAGCGAACGTCAGGCCGAGGGCGAGACGGTCATGCTGCTGGCGCTCGATGGCCGTTGCCTGGGGCTGCTATCCGTCGCCGACCCGATCAAGCCGACCACAGCCGGCGCCCTGGCCGCCTTGCGGGCCGAGGGTCTGGAAGTGGTGATGCTCACCGGCGACAACCGAAGAGCGGCGGAGGCCGTCGCGGCACCGCTCGGCATCGAACGTATCGTGGCCGAGGTGTTGCCGGGAGAAAAAGCGGCTCAGGTCGCCGAATTGCAGCGTAACGGTCATAAGGTCGTCATGGCCGGCGACGGCGTGAACGACGGGCCGGCCCTGGCCCAGGCCGACGTCGGGGTCGCCATGGGCGGCGGTGCCGACGTCGCCGTGGAGAGCGCCGGCATCACCTTGTTGAAGGGCGATCTGAAGCGGCTGGTGGCGGCCCGGCGCCTCAGCCGAGCCACCCTCGGCAACATCCGGCAGAATCTGATCTTCGCCTTCGCCTACAATCTGTTGGGCGTGCCCTTGGCGGCCGGAGCGCTCTATCCGCTGACCGGCTGGCTGTTGAGCCCGATGATTGCCGCTGCGGCCATGAGCCTGTCGTCCGTCTCTGTGATTGCCAACGCCCTGAGGTTGCAACGCAAAGCAGTCGACGCTGGCTGAATTCCGCTAAATTTTTTGCTCACTCTACGCTGCACCATCGTTTATAGTTAACGCTTGGCGTAGGCATTGCTCGGTCCCCTTGTGCGCGGAAATCAGGACCAGGCTAAGATCGATGCACGGTCTCAAAAACTACAACCTCGTTGTCGAACCCTGGCCGGGCAACCCGGGGCCCCTTGGGCCGCGCGGGCGTCCGGGCTACCGCTGGCGCGTGACCTGGAAACGCCAGAGTGAGTGGTACGCTGAGGGCTTCGAGGATTCCCACGGTTCGGCGCGTGCGGCCGCCGAAGCCTATCTGGCGAGACAGGGCATCGAGATCATGTCCCTCAGCCGGCCGGCGCTGATGCGGTCTGCGCACCAGACCGGGCAGGGGTAACCCGTCGCATTTCCCATCGAACCTTAGGAATCCCTAGGCGTTTCCGGCGCCGTTAGGGGGTTGCGATAATGGGAAAATATTGTCGCGCTTCGTCGATTGGCTTAGGCTGCTTCGCGAAGGCGCGGAGACTCGTGCCGGCACCCGCGCGATGACGAAACGCGCAGCTGACGCAAAAAGGGAGGAATTCATGCAGGTTTTGAGACTCGCCGCCGTAGCGGCGGCCACTTCGGTGTTGGGCCTTTCGACGGCTTTCAGCGCAGACTACACGCTGCGCATCCAGACCCACTACGCGCCTGAGCAAACATCTGGGAAATTGGCCCAGCAGTTTGTCGACGATGTTGAGGCCATGTCCGGTGGCCGCATAGATATCGAACTGTTTTTCTCATCCTCGGTTGTGAAGTCGGTGGAGACCTTCGATGCGGCGGCCAGCGGCATCCTCGACGGCGACATGACCGGCGGTGCCTATCAGACCGGCAAGAACCCCGCGTTCCAGTTCGTCGGCGACATCATGGGCGGCTACGATACGCCCTGGCAGCAATATGCCTGGCTCTACTACGGCGGCGGCTATGACGCGGCCAACGAGCTCTACAATGAATACAATATGCAGCTTATCGGCTGGTGGGTTTACGGTCAGGAGTCGATGACATCTTCCCGTCCAATTGCAGGGCCCGCAGATCTGAAGGACTGGAAGTTCCGCTCGCCGCCGGGCCTGGAAACCGAGATCTTCGCAGAGCTCGGCGCCAAGCCGGTGGTCATGGACTTCACCGAGGTCTTCACGGCGCTTGAGACCGGGATCATCGACGGCGCGGACTACTCCGGCCTTGCAAACAACAAATCCATCGGCCTTTTCGATCTGGTGAAACACGCGACCTATCCCGGCTTCCATTCCATGCCGTCAGACCACCTTGCGATCCGCAAGGACGCCTGGGATGCTCTTCCGGAGGATCTGCAGCGCATCATTGAGGTCGCCATGCAGAAGCTGGCGTTCCAGACAGCCCTGACCTTTGAAGTCGAGAACAACAAGGCGGCGGCTGCGCTGCGCGAACAGGGCGTGACCCTCCACGATTGGTCGGCAGAGGATCGTGCGGCCTTCCGCGGAGCAGCCCAGCGTGCCTGGCAGGGCTGGGCCGACAAAACTCCGGAGGCGCGTGCGCTGGTCGACAGCCACACGGCCTTCCTGAAGACCCTGGGCCTGGTGCAGTAAGCGCTGGCGTCTCAGTTGATAGTCGGGCCCCTGGCTGCGGAACGCGGTAGGGGCCCGAACTTTCTTAGGGCCTCATTGACGACTCTCTATTGGGACGGGGCATGAAGCGGAAAAGGGAGCAGGGTGGTGGTTGAGCACGAGGTCGAAAACTTAATGGACCGCATCACCATCGCCATCAGCCGCGTGGTGATGTTCGTCATCGCCTTTGTCGTCGCCATCATGTTCTACGAAGTGGTGATGCGCTACGTCTTCGAGCGGCCGACCCTTTGGGTCAACGAGATGTCGCTCTGGCTTGCCGGCGGGATCTATCTGCTCGCCGGGCTCTACGTGATGCAGCAACGCGGCCACATCAGGATCTTCATTCTTTATGACATGGTGCCGCGCGGCTGGCAGCGCCTCTTCGATACGATCTCGGTGGTCCTTATCTGTCTCTTCGCGGCGGGGATCGTCTGGGGCGGCTTCAACGAGGCCTGGGCCAAGATGATGCGCTGGGAGACCTTTGGCACCGCCTGGGATCCGCCTATTCCCGCCACTATGAAGCCCCTGGTGCTCTTGACCGTGGTGCTGATCGCGATCCAGTCGGTCACCAACCTGATCGCCGACTGGAACAAGGAAAAGGAAGTTCACGACCTCGCAGAGGAAGTGAAAGAAGAACACATCGACTGATCGGACAGCGGTGTTGAGAATATCGGGCGGCCGGATCAACGGCCGCCGCGGGGGTTCATAGGATCTGGGGGGCCAAGCTCTATGGATATCGGAACGATCTCACTGATCCTGCTCATAGGATTGTTCGTTCTGTTGGCGATCGGTATGCCGCTGGGCTTCGCTTCGGGGTTTCTGGCGGTTGCCGTCTTGATGATGAAGTTCGGGCCGGATCTGCTGTTCCGCTCCTTCGGCACGGGTCCGCTGAACATCCTCGCCCAGCGCATGTACGGGCTGATGACGGACTATGTCCTGATATCCGTTCCCCTGTTCATATTCATGGCCTGTCTCATGGAACGATCGGGGATCGCCCGGGCCATGTTCGACAGTCTCAACGTCTGGCTCAGCCGCACGCGCGGCGGCATCGCCATCGTTACCGCCATCATGGCCATCATCATGGCCGCCATGTCGGGGATCATCGGCGGCGAGGTCGTGCTCCTGGGACTCATCGCGCTGCCGAACATGCTGCGTCTCGGCTACAACCAAAACCTGGCCATCGGTACCATCTGCGCCTCCGGCAGCTTGGGCACCATGATCCCGCCGTCCATCGTGCTGATCATCTACGGGCTTGTGACCGAGACCTCGATCCACGCGCTCTTCAAGGCGGCCTTCATCCCTGGATTCATTCTCGGCGGCTGCTACATCGTCTATATCATCATCCGTACACGGCTCAATCCCGACCAGGCGCCGCTGCCGGAGGGCGGGGAGAGCGTGACCATGGCCGACAAGCTGCGTGCCCTGCCGGGACTCCTGGCGCCTCTCTTTGTGGTCTTTGTCGTCCTCGGCTCCATCTACGGCGGCTTTACCGGCATCACCGAGGCGGCCGGCATGGGCGTCGTCGCCGTCCTCATCATCATCTTGGTACGGCGAGAGATGTCCTGGGCTCTCTTCAAGGAAGCCCTGATGCGGACCTACAAGTCGACGGGGACCATCCTCTGGATCACCTTCGGCGCCACGGCCCTGGCCGGCGCCTATACCATCGCCGGCGGCCCGACCTATGTGGCCAACCTCATTATCGGCACCGAGCTGCCCACCTTCGGCATCCTCCTCTTGATGATGCTCATCTTCCTGCTGCTGGGCGCCGTCATGGACTGGGTCGGCATCGTGCTGCTGGTGATGCCGGTCTTCATGCCCATCGTGCTGAAGCTGCCGGTGGAGGAACTGGGCCTGACCGCCGCGCTGGCCGCGGCGCCGAGCTTCGTTGCTGTCTGGTTCGGGATTTTGTTCTGCGTGAACATGCAGGTCAGCTTCCTCAGCCCGCCGTTCGGCCCCGCGGCCTTCTACCTGAAATCCGTGGCGCCGCCGCACATCACTCTGCCGGACATCTTCCGCGGCTTCCTGCCCTTCATCGGCTTGCAGCTCTTTGTGCTGGCGCTGGTTCTGCTGTTTCCGGAAATTACCATGGTATTCCGTAGCTAGCCCTTCCGCGGCTCTACAAAGCCGGTTCCGAATGGGGTACCGTCCCGGCCGTATTCCGGGGCCGGCCGGAGTCCTCAGTCAATTTAGGGAGCCCGCGAATGGAAGTGACGAGGTTGGACATTCCGGAGGTATGCCTCATCAGGCCGGCCAGGCACGGCGACCACCGCGGTTTCTTCTCGGAGACCTACAACAAGCAGGCCTTTGCCGCGGCCGGCATCACCGAGGATTTCGTTCAGGACAACCATTCGCTGTCCGCCGCCGCGGGCACGGTGCGTGGGCTTCACTTTCAGGTGCCGCCGCGGGCCCAGGCGAAGCTTCTGCGGGTCGTCCAGGGCGCCGTCTTCGACGTCGCCGTCGACCTGCGCCACGGATCGCCGAGCTATGGCCGGCATGTGACGGCGATGATCTCGGCGGCGGAATGGAACCAGATCTTCATACCGGCCGGCTTCGCCCATGGTTTCTGCACCATGGAGCCGGATACGGAGGTGCTCTACAAGGTCTCCGACCTCTATGCGCCGGAGGCCGAGCAGGGGCTCTTGTGGAACGATCCCGACCTGGGGATCGACTGGCCGATCGGAGAGGCGGGCGCCACCCTGTCGAAGCGGGACGGCGAGTTCCCGCCGCTAAGGGATTTATCAAGGGTTTTCGAATACGAAAGGAAGGCTTAGAAAGCCATCTTTGAAGCCTGCCGGCAGCCATGACGCTGTCGTTGCTGGCCTGGGGGACCGCTGAATGAAGATTCTGGTAACCGGCGGCGCCGGCTTTATCGGGTCAGCCGTCATCCGCCACCTCCTGTCGACCAAGACGGCCGAAGTGGTGAACGTCGACAAGCTGACCTACGCGGCGACGCCCGAGGCGCTGGAGCACTGGGCGGAGGATGCCGGCTATGCCTTCGAGAAGGTCGACATCTGCGATGCGGGCGCCTTGCGCGGTGTCTTCGCGCGGCATCGCCCCACGGCCGTCATGCACCTGGCCGCGGAGTCCCACGTCGATCGCTCCATCGACAATGCCGACGACTTCATCCAAACCAACGTGGTGGGTACCCAGCGCCTCCTCGAAACGGCGACCGCCTATTGGCAGGAGTTGGAAGGCCGCGAAGAGGCAGATTTTCGCTTCCACCACATCTCGACCGACGAGGTCTTTGGGGCGCTGGGGGCAGAGGGTCACTTCACCGAGGACTCGCCCTATCAGCCCAATTCGCCCTATTCCGCCAGCAAGGCGGCCTCGGACCACCTGGTGCGTGCCTGGAACCGCACTTACGGCCTGCCGGCCGTCACCAGCAACTGCTCCAACAACTACGGGCTCTATCAGTTTCCGGAGAAGCTGATCCCGCTGATGATCATCAATGCGTTGAACGGCAAGCCGCTACCCGTCTACGGCAAAGGCGAGAACGTGCGCGACTGGCTGCATGTCGAAGACCACGCCAGGGCCCTGACCACCGTGTTGACCAAAGGGCGGATCGGCGAGACCTACAACGTCGGCGGCGACAGCGAGATGCGCAACATCGATGTGGTGCACATGATCTGCGATCTGGTCGACGAACTACGCCCCCGCAGCGAAGGAGGTTCGCGCCGCGATCTCATCTCCTTCGTCACCGATCGCCCCGGCCACGACCTGCGCTATGCGGTGGACTGCTCGAAGATTAAGGAGGAGCTTGGCTGGCATCCGCAGGAGACCTTCGAACAGGGCCTGCGCAAGACGGTTGCCTGGTATCTCGACAACGAGGCCTGGTGGCAGGGCATTCAGCAGCGCCGCTATCAGGGGCAGCGCCTGGGTTTGTCCACCTCGAAGAAAGCCGGTTAGATGCTCGCAGGAGATTTGCTTCTGTTAGGCAGCGAGGGTCAATTGGGCCGCGAGGTCGCTAAGCTGGCAGCAAGCCGCGGTATCCCGCTCAACTCCATTCCCCATCGCGTGCTCGACATCACCGATGCGGCAGGACTGCGGCGCATTTTGGACAAGGGCTACTACGCTACGGTGATAAATGCCGCCGCCTACACGGCAGTGGACAAGGCCGAAAGCGAAGAAGATCTGGCAATGTCGGTAAATCGCGACGGTGCGGCCAGCGTCGCCGAATCCTGTCGCCTTCGGGAAGTTGCCTTGATCCATATCTCTACCGACTACGTCTTTGACGGTAGCAAGGGCGCGCCCTATGTGGAGTCCGATGCGACGACGCCGCTCGGGGTTTACGGGCGCAGCAAGGCGGGCGGCGAGGCGGCGGTGCGGGAGCGCTGCCCCCGGCATGTGATCCTCCGCACCTCCTGGGTCTTCGGGGCCCAGGGCGGCAACTTCGTGAAGACCATGCTGCGGCTGGGCCGCGAACGCCAGGAGTTGTCGGTGGTGGCGGACCAACGCGGCTGCCCAACCCCGGCCAGAAGCCTAGCGTCTGCCATCCTTGCCGTTGCCGCGCAGATGAGGGAGGCACCCTGGGGCACCTATCACTGCTGTGGGGAAGAGGCGACGACCTGGTTCGATTTCGCTGAGACGATCTTTGCCGAGCGCCAGGCGCTGACCGGGGAGGTCCCTCCCTCCGTGAAGCCGATCGCGACCAAGGACTATCCCACGCCGGCCAAGCGGCCCGCGGACTCACGCCTGGACTGCAGCGCCTTTAGGGCGCGTTTCGGTCAGGCGGCCATCGATTGGCGTGCGGGTCTCCGCGATGTTCTGCGGGAGCTTCACGGCGCCGACGCCGTCCAGCCCGCCGGCGGACAATAGGGGAATAGGCGATGAAAGGTCTCATCCTGGCAGGCGGCGCGGGGACGCGGCTGCATCCGGTCACCCTGTCGGTCAGCAAGCAGCTCCTGCCGGTCTACGACAAGCCGATGATCTACTATCCGCTGTCTGTTCTTATGATGGCCGGCATTCGCGATATCCTGATCATCACCACGCCCCACGATGCTCCGCTGTTTCACACCCTGCTGGGCGACGGCCGGCAATGGGGGCTCGACATCCGCTTTGCCGTGCAGCCGAAGCCCGAGGGCCTGGCCCAGGCCTTTCTCATCGGGCGCGATTTCATTGCCGGCGACAAGTGCTGCCTGATCCTCGGCGACAACATCTTCTATGGGCAGGGACTGCAGGACGTGCTGATGCGCGCTGCCGCTTTGCGTGAAGGGGCGACCGTCTTCGGCTATCAGGTCTCCGATCCTGAGCGCTACGGCGTCGTCGAGTTCGATGCCAAGGGCCAAGCCATCAGCCTGGAAGAAAAGCCGGCCCGACCAAAGTCCCGCTTCGCGGTGACCGGGCTCTATTTCTATGACGAGACGGTGGTGGATCTGGCGTCCGATCTGAAGCCCTCGGCGCGGGGAGAGCTGGAGATTACCGACCTCAACCGGCTCTATCTCGACGCCGGCAAACTGAAGGTGGAGCGCTTCGGGCGCGGCTATGCCTGGCTCGACACCGGGACCCACGACAGCCTGATCGATGCCGCCCAGTTCGTGCAGACCATCGAACACCGCCAGGGCCTGAAGATCGCCTGCGTCGAGGAGATCGCCTTCCGCAAGGGCTTCATCGGGGCCGACGACCTGCGCGCCCTCGCCGAACCGCTGCGCAAGAACGACTACGGCGCGTACCTGCTGAGAATTGCCGAGGAGCGGGCTTAGACCCGGCCCAAATCCAGCCCTATCCGTCAAAGGGTTCTCCTGCCTCGACCTCCCTGATCGTCATTGCCGGACTTGTTCCGGCAATCCATGTAGGTTCGGGTCTCGCTCTTTCCATGGGCCCTCGGGACAAGCCCGAGGGTGACGACGTGGGGAGGAATGGCATTGGTAGGCCATTGAATTCAAGCCATTCAACTCGAGCAAGGCTACCAACAAGAGCCACTACCCTCTCTCGCAATTGAAATCGTACCTGGGAAGAGGCAGGCTTGCCCTTCGGGAGCGAAGCGATGCCGCGTGTTACCTTCACGGCCAACCTGCAGCGTCATCTCGATTGCCCTTCGCTGGATGTGGAGGGCGGACGGGTGGTGGAGGTGCTTGCCGCGGTCTTCGCGCAGCGCCCCATGCTGCGCTCCTATATCGTCGACGACCAGGGGCGCCTGCGGCGCCATGTGAACGTCTTCGTCAACAACGTCATGATCTCGGACCGCGATGGGCTCGGCGATCCCGTCGGACCGGAAGACGAGGTCTTCGTTTTTCAGGCGCTGTCTGGCGGATAGCCTCGGAGGGAAGCCATGGCTGAAGATCTCTTGATCGCGACCCGCAAGGGGCTTTTTGCGCTCGATAGCGGGAACGCCGGCGCGGCTCCGCGCTGCCTCGGGTTTCTCGGCGATCCGGTTTCCTCCGTGCTTTACGACCCGCGCGACGGCACCCTCTACGCGGCCCTGAACCTGGGCCATTTCGGGCACAAGCTGCATCGCTCCGATGACTTCGGGACGAGCTGGCAGGAACTTGCGCCGCCCGCCTTCACGGCGGCAGGCAATGGAGAGAGCGGAGGCGACAAGGCCCCAAGCGTCAATTTCGTGTGGACCCTGGTGGCCGGCGGCAGCGACCAGCCGGGTCGGCTGTGGGCCGGCACGCTTCCCGGCGCGCTGTTTCGTTCTGACGACCGCGGCGAGAGCTGGCACCTGATCGAGAGTTTGTGGAACCAGCCGTCGCGCAAGGACTGGTTCGGCGGCGGCTACGACGACCCCGGCATTCATTCCATCATCGTCGATCCGCAGGACAGCCGGAAACTCACGGTCGGGATCTCCTGCGGGGGCGTGTGGCTCAGCGAAGATGGCGGGGAAAGTTGGCAGCTCGGCGGCAAGGGCCTGGCGGCCGACTACATGCCGCCGGACCGTATCGACGATCCCAGCATCCAGGACCCGCACCGCTTGGCCGTTTGCGCGGCGGACCCGTCGCGGGTCTGGTGTCAGCACCACTGCGGGATCTTCCGTTCGGACGACGGCGGGCGCAGTTTCGTTGTCATCGACAAGGCTGCGCCCTCGGGCTTCGGCTTTGCCGTTGTCGTTCATCCGGCGGAGGCCGAGACCGCCTGGTTCGTGCCCGCCGTCAAGGACGAATGCCGGGTGCCGGTGGACGGCCGCTTCGTGGTCACCCGCACCCGCGACGGCGGCGCCAGCTTCGAAGCGCTCTCGCAGGGTTTGCCGCAAGGCACCGCCTACGATCTCGTCTACCGCCATGCCCTCGATGTCGACGGACGCGGCGAACGGCTGGCCATGGGCTCCACCACCGGCGCGCTCTGGCTGGGGCAGAACGGCGGCGAGACATGGTCGCTGCTCTCCGCCCACTTTCCGCCGATCAATCAGGTGGCCTTTCGGGAGACTTGATCCGACGGCTTGATCGAGGGGCCGAATCGCGCTTCGCTGCGGGGAGCCGCCCACCAAGGGAGGACCAGGCCCGTGAGCGAAGACGCCAAGCCGCTTTACTACGGCGATTACCTGCGGCTCGACCGGCTGCTGTCGGCCCAGCAGCCCGAAAGCGAAGAGCGCGGGCGGCCGGCGCACGACGAGATGCTGTTCATCATCGTCCACCAGGCCTACGAGCTCTGGTTCAAGCAGATCCTGCACGAGATGGCGCTGATCGATCGCCTCTTTGCCAGCGACGCGGTGGCCGACCGCGACATCGGCACGGCGGTGGCCGCCCTGAACCGCATTCAGCGCATCCTGAAGCTGGTGATCGAACAGCTCGACGTGCTGGAGACCATGACGCCCCTGGACTTCCTGGAGTTCCGCGACCTGCTGTTTCCGTCCTCGGGGTTTCAGTCGCTGCAGTTCCGGCTCATCGAGATCGGCCTCGGCCTGCGGCGCGGGGAGCGGGTAAGCCCGGACGACAAGCCCTATGACAGCCGCCTGAACGAGGCCGACCGCCTGCGGGTCCAGGCCGCCGAAGGCGTGCCGAGCCTGAGCGACCGGGTGGAAGCCTGGCTGGGGCGCACCCCCTTCGTCGAACTGGGCGGTTACCGCTTTCAGGAGAGCTATCGCGCCGCCGTCAGCCGGATGCTGGCGCAGGACAGTGCGATCCTGCGGGCCAACACGGCGATCGGGGCGAAGGAAAGGGACGCCGGCCTCGCGGCGCTGGAAGCGGCGCAGGAGCGCTTCGAAGCGATCTACGACGAAGCGCGCCATGCAGAGCTGGCGGCCCAGGGGGTCTGGCGCTTTTCCTGGCGGGCCTTGCAGGCGGCGCTGTTCATCACGCTCTACCGCGACGAGCCGGTGTTGCAGCTCCCCTTCCGGCTGTTGAGCCTGCTGATGGATATCGACGAGACGATGACCGCCTGGCGCTACCGCCACGCCCTCATGGCCCAGCGCATGATCGGCATGAAGCTGGGCACCGGCGGGTCTTCGGGCCACGACTACCTGAGCGAGGCGGCGCGCCGCTATCGTGTCTTCGGCGACCTCTTCGCGCTCTCGACATTCCTCATTCCGCGCTCGGCGCTGCCGCCCCTGCCGGACGAACTGCTGCGGGCCATGGGCTACGGCTATGCGGCTCCCGAGAGGTGAGCGGCTGTTGATGCCCGAATGCCGGATGATTGGGCGATGAGCCACAAGGCGCATTTCAGCCGCTCTCTGCGCGCCGATCCTGAGCGCCTGCATTTCGCCGCCCACAGCCACCATCTCTGGCCGGACGTCACCCATGACGCACAGATGGCCTGCTGGGACGACGCGGCGCGCCTTGCCGATCGCAAGTGGGAACATGTCTTCGGAGAGATCGTTCCCCAGACCCAGGATCTGATCGCCAAGGTTCTGGGGCTCTCCAATCCCGCCTCCTTGGCCTTTGCCCCCAACACCCATGAATTCCTGCGCCGGATTCTCTCCTGCCTTCCGGCGGGTCGGCCGCCGCGGATCCTCACCAGCGACGGGGAATTCCACAGCTTCACGCGGCAGGCCGCACGGCTCGAAGAGGAGGGGCTGATCGCCGTGCAGCGCATTCCGGTGCAGCCCTTCGGTGACTTCGCCGCACGCTTTGCGGCAGCCGCGGCCCAACAGACCCACGACCTGATCTACGTCAGCCAGGTGTTCTTCAATTCCGGCTTCGCCATCGCCGACCTGGAGGGCCTGATTGCCGGCCTGCCGGACGACGGCAGCTTCGTGGTCATCGATGGCTATCATGGCTTTCTGGCACGGCCGACCGACTTCTCGGCAATCGAACAGCGCGGCTTCTATCTCTCCGGCGGCTACAAGTACGCCATGGCGGGGGAGGGGACATGCTTCCTCCACGCGCCCCCGGGCTATGGGCCGCGCCCGCGTGACACCGGATGGTATGCGGCCTTCGGGGCGCTGGAGGCGCAACAGCCCGATGCCGTCGCCTATGCCCCCGATGCCCGGCGGTTCCTGGGCGCCACCTTCGACCCCGTCGGCATCTATCGCCTGCTTGCCGTGCTCCGGCTGTTGGACGATCTAGGGCTGGACGCGACCGCGATCCACGCTCACGCCCGGAAACTGCAGGACCTGTTTCTCGACGGGCTCGAGCGGCGGGCGCCGCCCGTCCTGCCGCGGGAGAGCCTGTTGCTCGACCCGCGGACGGAAGCCTGCGGCCAGTTCCTGACCTTTGAGCTGGGGGTGGAGCGCGCAGCGGCTCTTCAGGCGGGTCTGCTGGCGGCGAACGTCATCACCGACCACCGCGGCTCTCGCCTGCGCTTCGGCTTCGGCCTCTACCAGGACGAAGGGGATGTCGAGGCGCTGCTGAATCGTCTCCAGCAGCTTTCCTGAGGCGGCTACTCGGAGTGTTCTTCGGGTTTCGAGCCGTCCAGCGGCAGGATACAGGTGATCCGCTTTGAACGCTCCTCGGCCAGGGCGCGGTTGGCGAAAGTCTGCTTGTAGACGGTGATGCCGACCAGGCCCTCGGCCTTGCCCGCCGCCGAGAACAGGGGCAGCAGCAAGCGCTCGCCGTAGCCCGGTTGCCGCCACTCGTGATAGAGCCTGCCGACCACCATGGTAATCGCCGGCGCCTCGACGCAGGCCAGGAAGTAGTGCCGCACCTTCTCGAGAGCATCGGGGGCTATGATGTCTTCCAGACAATGCCCGACCAGGGAACGGTCGTAGCGTGCCCGTATGTTCTCGCCCTCCAGGCGGTAGCGGAGCTGCCGGGTCTCGGGCAGGTAGTCCATCAGCCAGATATCCGGCAGCAGAGCCGGGAAGGTCTCGGGCTTGAGGTCTTCGCGTTGTGGCGGCTGGTCGCCCATGCCGCAGGACGCCCAGACCTCGAGCATCTTCAGCGCTTCCGCGCTGGCGAGATAGCTCCGTGCGCTCGCGGCGGTCTCCTGCCACTTCGCAATTGACGATGCGGGCAGCGGCATTCCTATGAGCTGACCCAACTCCCAAACTCCGGGCAGAATCGAAAGACTCTTTTTCTATACCACAGTTTGGCAGGGACCAGCGCCGCATCGGCATTGAAAGAACTCATCTTTTTGGCCTGGGCGTGGGGGACTGCTCGGACGCGGGAGCGATCTGGAAGCAAGCGAGGGAGCGTCGGTTCAAAGAGACGCTCCCTCTGCTTGTGTGTTGGCTCCGCGGACTGGACTCGAACCAGTGACCCGGTGGTTAACAGCCACCTGCTCTACCAACTGAGCTACCGCGGATCAGGAAAAGATCGCCAAGGGGGCCAGCCCCGATCAGCGAAGCGCGGTTATATCAAACCGCCGGCATGGCTGCAAAGATTTTGCAGCTTTTTTTGCGGCCGGTCAGGCGCCGGAGACCACGGCCAGAACGCACTTGGCGACGGAGAGATACGAGGAGTTCGGCATATGGAACCAGCGCAGGAACTCTGCTGTCGTCATATCGCCGGAAAGCCAGCGCTCCAGGAACATCTGGCTGACCGGATGAAGCCGCTCCGGCAGGCAGATAAGAATGTCTTCTCGGATCGTTCAGTCTCCCGGCGTGTGGTCGAACGCGACTGGCCCAATACCGATTCCCGAAAGAAGCATCATCAAAGAGTGTAGGGATATCCCTCAGCAAAAGGTAAAGAAATTCAGTTGTTCGTGTTTTGTTCTTGCCAAAGGCCAGAGGTCGACATAGGCTCTGTTCCCTGAAGCGCGGTCGGCCGGAACACGGCGGTTCGGTCGGGCAGGCAGTAAGGGCAGACAAGACGAGGAAGAGTTGCGAGATGACGGACCGCAGCGCAGGCGAGTGGGAGATCGGCGGACTGATGCCGCCGTTTTGGGAGCGACTGGCTAGCGGCCTCGCGGCCGTTGGGACCTTTGCCTTCTTCTTCGCTGCCGTCGGCTACGGCTGGTACAGCCTGCTCCAGGCCATGGCGCGCTAAAGCCAGCAGCGCTGACACGCTGATTACCGCATCTGCAGTTCGGGTGAGGGAATCGAAAAGTCTGCGTGGAGGCCCGGGCCGGAATCGAACCGGCGTGCAAGGATTTGCAATCCTCTGGATAGCCACTCTCCCACCGGGCCGTGGCAGGCGGGCAGAAGCTATACTGCCCGCCCCATGCCGGGTCAAGGCGCCAGCGGTCATGGCGTTGCGCGACCCGTTTGCCGGCTTTGCGGTTCGCTTCTGCCGGTAGCTGTGACTTTCTGTTGCGTTGTTTTCTTCAATCTGCGCACCTATAAAACTGATCGCGAAGGCTGATCTTCAGGCCTTTGTCGGGGGGAAATAACAAAAGCGCAGAAGGTGACATGGTTGATTTCGCGGCAGCGCGCCAACACATGGTCGACAGCCAGATTCGCACCAACAAGGTGACGGATCCGCGCATCATCGAGGCTTTCGAAGCCGTGCCCCGTGAGCAGTTTGTCGGCGATGTCCTGCGCGGCATCGCTTATGTCGACGAGGACCTGGAGGTGGCGCCCCGGCGCTTTCTCATGGAGCCCATGGTCCTCGCCCGCATGGTGCAGGCTGTGCAGCCGGAACCGGGCGACATGATCCTCGACCTCGGCTGTGCCACCGGCTATTCGACAGCGGTGCTTGCCGGCCTTGCGGAAACCGTGGTCGGGCTCGATCACGATCACGCGCTGGTGGAGCAGGCCAATGCAACGCTCAACGCGTTGGACCTCGACAATGCCGTGGTCGTTGAGGGGGCGCTGCAGGGGGGCTATGCCAAGCAGGCGCCCTATAACGTGATTCTGCTGCAGGGGGCCGTCAACGAGGTGCCGGCGGCGATCAAGAGTCAGATGGCCGAGGGCGGGCGGCTGGCGGCCGTCGTTCTGGATGAAACCGGAATTGGCCGCGCCACCTTGATCGAGCGTTCGGGCGAGATCTTTTCCACGCGCAAGCTGTTCGATGCGGCGGTCCCGCTGCTGCCGGGCTTCGAGCGAGAGGCGGGCTTCGTCTTCTAGGCGCTGGCTGCATTCGGCAATTGCCGGAGGATCGCGCCGGGTTCGAAGGTTTGTCAGTGTCTTTCGGCCGCGTCACCCGTAGAAGTTATGTGTTCGCGATGCAATCTTAGAGGGGTCACCCGATTCGGGGCCCGACAAGGACAGCAGGGAGACAGTCTCGCATGAGATCAGGAACCGTTGGCCGGCGTTTCGATCACCTGGAAGGCGCCCGCAGGGTGAAACAAAGGTCTGCGCGGGGGCTGACCGCCGCCGGAGCCCTCCTTGCGGTATTCGCTTTCGGCACCGGATCGCCCGGAGCGCAGACCTTGGAAGAGGCGCTGATCCAGGCCTACGAGTCGAACCCAACGCTGAATGCCGCACGGGCCGAGTTGCGGTCGGTGAACGAACGTGTGCCCCAGGCACTGTCCGACTGGCGCCCCTTGGTCGAGGCCGAAGGCCGTGTCGGTTCGGCTGTCGATAACGTCGACCGGCCGACGGACCGGGGCAGCGAGAGCCGCAGCCCGGTGGCGACCGACCTGAACGTAACACAGCCGCTCTATCGCGGCGGTCGCACCGTGGCGGGCACCGAGCGGGCCGAGAACGAGGTTTTCGCGCAACGCGCCTTCCTGGCCGATACAGAACAGTCCGTGCTTTTCGACGGCGTAACGGTCTATGCCGATGTCTGGCGCGACCAGTCGGTGCTGCGCTTGAATCAGAACAACGAACAGGTCTTGGCGCGCCAGTTGGAGGCCACCCAGGACCGCTTCGAAGTGGGCGAGGTGACGCGGACCGACGTTGCGCAGTCGGAAAGCCGTCTTTCCACCGCCAGCGCCGACACGATCCAGGCCCAGGGCAATCTCACCTCCAGCAGGGCGGCCTTTGAAAATGTCATAGGCGTCTTTCCGCAGCTTCTCGACCGGCCGCCGGGGCCGCGCGCGCTGCCCGCCGATCAGGAATCCGTCATCGGAGAGGCGGAGGCGGCCAACCCCTCGGTCCTGGCAGCCCAGTTCACCGAACTGGCCGCCCTGCGCACCGTGCGCGAGGTGAAAGGCGAGCTGTACCCCGAGGTCGAGCTTCGCGGCGGGCTGAGCTACCAGAACGAACGCTCGTCGCGCGGCAGCGAAAGCCGTTCCGCCGAGGTCCTGGCGGTGGTCTCGGTGCCGCTCTATCAGCAGGGCTCGGTCTCCAGCCGGGTGCGGGAAGCCAAGCAGGTTGCCAGCCAACGCCGCCTCGAAGTGCGCGAGGCCTTGCGCCAGGCCCGCGAGGACGCGATCTCCGCCTGGGAAAGCCTGGAAACGGCGCGGGCGCAGATCCAGGCCTTTCAGGAGTCGGTGCGGGCGAATGAGATCGCCCTGGAAGGCGTGCGCCAGGAGAATGCCGTCGGCGCACGGACCGTTCTCGACGTGTTGGATGCAGAGCAGGAACTGTTGGACGCCCAGGTCAGCCTGGTCGGCGCGCAACGCGATGAGATCGTCGCCAGCTATCAGGTGCTGACGGCCATCGGCCGGATGACGGCGGGGGACCTCGCCCTTCCGACGGACATCTATGACCCGGAAGTGGATTATCGTGCCGTCAGAGACACTTGGTTCGGCTTGACGGCGCCGGGGCTTACCGAGTAATCCGCTTTTTGGTTAACAGAAAATTTCCGCTTTACCACTATCCAGTGTTACAAGTCCGTTCAACTGAGATGACGATCTTGGTCTTAAAGGCCGCTATGGTATGAGCACGCCGGACGAGCAAAACGAACCGACAATGGAGGAGATCCTCGCCTCCATCCGGCGAATCATCTCGGAAGACGAGCCTGCGGAAGAGGAAAAGGAGGCCGAAGGCGAGGAAGCGCCGGCGGCCGAGGCCGAGGCAAAGCCTGAACCGGAGCCTGAGGCCAAGCCGGAACCAGAGCCCGAACCAGAGCCCGAACCGGAGCCCGCGCCGGAACCGGAGCCGGCGCCTGAGCCCGAAGCGGCGCCCGCAGCGGCACCCAGCGGGGCCGACAACATTCTCGATCTCACAAAGATGGTCGCCGACGACGGAAGCATCGTCGACCTGGATGAAGAGCCTGCGGAGGCGGCGCCGGAAGCCGAGCCAGAACCGGAGGCCGAGCCAGAACCGGAGGCCGAGCCAGACCCGGAACCTGAGCCCGAACCTGAGCCCGAACCTGAGCCGGAACCGGAACCCGAGGCAGAAGCGGAGCCAGAGCCGGAACCAGAACCTGAGCCAGAACCGGAACCCGAGCCAGAACCGGAACCCGAGCCGGAACCTGAGCCCGAGCCCGAGCCGGAACCCGAGGCAGAAGCGGAGCCTGAGCCCGAACCAGAAGCCGAACCGGAACTGGACGCCGAGATCGTCGCAGAGGGCGAAACCGAGGATCCGCCGGTTTCCGAACCCGGCACCGACCTGGCCCCGGCAGGGGCAGGGCTGGAAAGCCAGATCGTTTCAGCGGCCACGGCGGCGGCGGCCACTGCCTCGTTGGCCGCGGTGTCCAAGGCTGCCTTGGCCAATCAGCAGCCCGACGGCATCGCCATCGGTGGTGGCCGGACCCTGGAAGAACTGGTCCGCGAATCCTTGGCGCCGGAGTTGAAAGGCTGGCTGGACGCAAATCTCCCCGATCTGGTAGAACGGATCGTTCGCGAGGAGATCAAAAAGATGGTACGACGCGCCGAAGATCAGTAGGCCGGGCCGCCGCCCAGGCGGTCCGTCCGGTGGACCTGCTGTATGGCGCGATCGAACACCATCTGATATCCCATTCCCGATTTTGTCACCGCGGCGCGCGCGTTTGTGCGCGTCCGGCAGCCGTTCAAGAGGACCGCCAGCGATGCTGGACAAGACATACCGGCCCCAGGAGGTCGAGGACCGCCAATACGCGCGCTGGGAGGAGGCCAAGGCCTTCGCCGCGCAGTTTGACGAGGCCAAGCAGCCCTACACCATTATGATCCCCCCGCCCAATGTGACGGGTAGCCTGCATATCGGCCACGCGCTCAACAACACGCTGCAGGACATTCTCATCCGCTACCAGCGCATGCAGGGGCGCGACGTGCTCTGGCAACCAGGCACGGACCATGCCGGCATCGCCACCCAGATGGTGGTGGAGCGTGAGCTGGCCAAGGACGGTATCGAGCTGGATCGCGGCATGCCCTTGGCCGAGGGCAACACCCGCCAGATCGGGCGCGCGGAATTCGTCGAGCGGGTCTGGGCCTGGCGCGAGGAGTCGGGCGGAATCATCCTGAAGCAACTGCGCCGCCTCGGCGCTTCCTGCGACTGGTCGCGCGAGCGTTTCACCATGGACGAGGGCCTGTCGGAAGCGGTGTTGAAGGTCTTCGTGACCCTCTACAACGAGGGCCTGATCTACCGCGACAAGCGCCTGGTGAACTGGGACCCACGCTTCCACACCGCGATCTCCGACCTCGAGGTCGAACAGCGGGAGATCGACGGCCATCTCTGGCACTTCAAGTATCCCATCGAGGGTGAGGAGGGCCGCTTCATTGTCGTGGCCACCACGCGGCCGGAGACCATGCTCGGCGACACCGCGGTGGCGGTGCACCCCGATGACGAGCGCTACACAGATCTCGTCGGCAAGCATGCCATCCTGCCGCTGGTGGGCCGGCGGATTGCGATCGTCGCCGACGCCTATGCCGATCCGGAGCAGGGCTCCGGCGCGGTGAAGATCACCCCGGCCCACGACTTCAACGACTTCGAAGTGGGCAAGCGCCACGGCCTGGAGATGATCAACGTCTTCGACCGTGACGCCAACATGAACGACAACGTGCCCGAGGCCTATCGCGGGCTGGACCGCTTCGAAGCCCGCAAGAGGGTCGTCGCCGACATGGAGGCGGCGGGCCTGCTGGAGAAGATCGACGCGCACCGCCACACGGTGCCCCACGGCGACCGCTCCGGGGTTCCGATTGAGCCTTACCTGACGGACCAGTGGTATGTGGATGCCGCCACCATGGCCAAGCCCGCCATCGAGGCGGTGGAGAGCGGCCGCACGGTCTTCGTGCCCAAGCAGTGGGAAAAGACCTACTACGAGTGGATGCGCAACATTCAGCCCTGGTGCATCTCCCGCCAGCTCTGGTGGGGCCATCAGATCCCGGCCTGGTACGGGCCCGACGGCGAGGTCTTCGTCGCCCATGACGAAGGCGAGGCCGCCAAGCTGGCCGCCGCCCATTACGGCAAGGCAGTGGACCTGACCCGCGATCCCGACGTACTGGACACCTGGTTCTCCTCGGCCCTCTGGCCCTTCTCGACGCTGGGCTGGCCGGAAGAGACCGAGGCGCTGAAGCGCTACTATCCCGGCGACGTGCTGGTCACCAGCTTCGACATCATCTTCTTCTGGGTCGCCCGCATGATGATGAGCGGGCTGCACTTCATGGATGGCCAGGTGCCCTTCCACACCGTCTACATCCACGCCCTGGTGCGGGACGAGAAGGGCCAGAAGATGTCCAAGTCCAAGGGCAATGTGGTGGACCCGCTGGACCTGATCGACAGGTTCGGCGCCGACGCCGTCCGTTTCACCCTGACCGCCCTGGCGGCCCAGGGCCGGGACATCAAGCTGGCGGAAAGCCGGATCGAGGGCTACCGCAACTTCTGCACCAAAATCTGGAATGCCGCGCGCTTCTGCGAGATGAACGCCTGCACCTACGGCGCCGACTTCGATCCGGCGACCAACCGGGAACGGGTGAATCGCTGGATCGTCAGCCAGCTTGTCCAGGTGGAGCCGAAGGTGCGCGGCGCCATTGAAGCCTATCGCTTCAACGAGGCCGCCCAGGCGCTCTACCAGTTCATCTGGCACACCTACTGCGACTGGTACTTGGAGTTCGCCAAGCCGCTGTTCCAGGGTGACGACGAAGCGGCCAAGGCGGAAACCCGCGCCACGGCACTCTGGGTCCTGCATCAGGCGCTGTTCCTGCTGCACCCCATCATGCCCTTCATCACCGAAGAACTCTGGTCACAGACCGGCGAGGGCGATGAGCGACTCATGACCACGGCAGCCTGGCCGGCAATGCCCGAATCTCTACTGGACGCGGAGGCCGATGCGACCCTGAACTGGATCGTGCGCATGATCGGTCAGATCCGCGCGGTACGTTCGGAGATGAACGTTCCGCCCGGCGCGCGGATCGCGCTGATCGTCAACGAAGCCTCCGAGGAGTCCAAACAGCGGGTCAAGGGCCACGCCGCGCTGGTCCAAACTCTGGCAAGGGTCGAGGAGATCGCCTTCGACCAGCCGGTCCCCGACGGATCGGTGCAGGATGTGCTGGAGGAGTCGACTCTGGTCCTGCCCCTGGCCGACGTGATCGACATCGCTCAGGAACAGGCGCGGCTGAAAAAGGAGATGGACAAGGTCAAGAGCGAGATCGGCAAGCTCGACAAGAAGCTCTCCAACGACCAGTTCGTCGCCAAGGCCCCTGCCGAAGTGGTCGAGGAGCAGCGCGAGCGCCTGGCCGACAGCCAGCAGGCCATGGACAAACTGCAGCACGCCCTGGAGCGGCTCGGCAGTGCCTGAAGCTGCCGCCAGGCTTTCCGGTTCGAGAGAAACACTATTCGAAATCAGAGATTTGCGAGCGTTTCTCGAAGGAAAATGGAAGGTTGTCCGGCAGATCGACGATGGCCGGTTGGATCAGCTTGGCCGCTTTGATGGCTCTGCCGCCTTCGCGGTAGACGGGGACCACCTGATCTACGAAGAGGATGGAGAGTTACGCCTTGGCGCGCACAAGGGCCCGGCTTTCCAGACCTATCGCTACACCTTTCCGTCAAGGCAGCGGGCAGAGGTTTGCTTTTCAGACGGACGACCGTTCCACGATCTCGATCTTAGCAGCGGCCGCTGGGCCTGCCGGCATCTCTGCAGCGACGACTGCTACGAGGGGGCGTTCACGGCGCTTGACCGGGATTCATTGCGGGTCGTCTGGTCCGTGCGCGGGCCGCGCAAAGACCTGAGACTTGACAGCCACTACTCTCGGGCGCTGTAACGAGTGACGTGAATATCACCGCAAGCTTGGTTTAGGGACAAAGGGGAACGGACCATCATGACGGCATTGCAAGCGAGACAAGAAACCCTGGCGGTGGCGCTCTGGCCGCGGCAGGGCACATTGGGCGAGATGAACAGTGCGCTGCGCGCTGTCCTCCTGGCAGTCCTGGGCTCGCTGCTGCTCTGGGCCTGCGCCAAGATCCAGGTGCCCTTTTATCCGGTGCCTGTGACCATGACGACCTTCGCCGTGCTGGCCATCGGCATGGCTTATGGCTGGCGGCTTGGTGCTGCCACCGTTCTGCTCTATCTCGCCGAGGGCGCGGCCGGTTTGCCGGTCTTCGCCGGCACTCCGGAGAAGGGACTCGGCCTTGCCTACATGGTGGGCCCGACGGGTGGTTATCTCGTCGGTTATGTCCTGGCGGCGGCGGCCTGCGGTGGCCTGGCCGAACGCGGCTGGGACCGCAATGTGGTGACCGCCGTGCTGGCTATGCTGATCGGCAATGTCCTGATCTACCTTCCGGGCCTGTTCTGGCTGGGCATCCTTTTCGGTTGGGACAAGCCGATCCTCGAGTGGGGCCTCATTCCTTTCATCCCCGGCGATCTGCTGAAGCTGGCGCTGGTCGCCGTCAGCCTGCCGCTGGCCTGGAAGCTCTTGCAGCGGTTCCGCTAGGACCCTCTGTCATCTCCATTTTCGAAGGGGTCGGCTCTGCCGGCCCCTTCACGCATGGCGGCATGCAGAATTCGCGGTGGTGGGGGCCGGGGGCGGCGGCTATCCTGCCGCCAAACGCGTAAGAACGGAACAAGATCAGCGAGGGAGCCCTCCGTCATGCCACTCGACGCCAAGCCCAAAACGGTCTTCGACAAGTCGAAACTGCCCAGCCGCTATGTCTCGGTGGGGCCGGAGAGCGCGCCCCATCGGTCCTACTACTATGCGATGGGCATGACCGAGGAGGAGATTGCCCAGCCCTTCGTTGGCGTCGCTACCTGCTGGAACGAAGCGGCCCCCTGCAACATCTCCCTGTCGCGCCAGGCCCAGGCGGTCAAGCAAGGCGTGAAGGCCGCCTCCGGCACGCCGCGGGAGTTCTGTACCATCACCGTCACCGACGGCATCGCCATGGGCCATCAGGGCATGAAGTCCTCCCTGGTCAGCCGCGACCTGATCGCCGATTCCGTCGAGCTCACCATGCGCGGCCATTGCTACGATGCCCTGGTCGGCCTCGCCGGCTGCGACAAGTCCCTGCCGGGCATGATGATGGCCATGGTGCGTTTGAACGTGCCTTCGGTCTTCATGTACGGCGGCTCTATCCTGCCGGGACGCCATAAGGGCAAGGACATCACCGTGCAGGACGTCTTTGAGGCGGTCGGCGCCCACTCCGCCGGCAAGATGTCCGACGAGGAGTTGCACCACATCGAGTGCGTGGCCTGTCCCTCCGCGGGCTCCTGCGCGGGGCAGTTCACCGCCAACACCATGGCCTGCGTGTCGGAGGCCATGGGGCTTGCCCTGCCGGGTTCGGCCGGTGCTCCGGCGCCCTACGAGTCGCGCGATGCCTATGCGGAGGCCTCGGGCCAGGCGGTGATGAATGCCTTGGCGCAGGGGATCCGGCCCCGCGATATCGTCACCCGCAAGTCGCTGGAGAACGCCGCGCGGATCGTCGCCTGCTCCGGCGGGTCGACCAATGCCGGGCTGCACCTGCCGGCCATCGCCCATGAGGCCGGCATCGACTTCGACCTTGAAGCGGTGACCGATATCTTCCGCTCCACCCCCTACATCGCCGACCTGAAGCCGGGCGGCCGTTACGTGGCCAAGGACCTTTACGAGATCGGCGGCGTCCAGGTGGTCATGAAGGCGCTGCTGGACGGCGGCTACCTGCACGGCGACTGCCTGACCGTGAGCGGCCAGAGCATCGAGGAGGTGCTGGCGGACGTGGTCTTCCCGGAAGGACAGGACGTGGTGCGGCCGGTGTCATCGCCCCTGTCACCAACCGGCGGCGTGGTCGGGCTGCGCGGCAACCTGGCGCCCGAAGGCGCCATCGTGAAGGTGGCCGGCATGACGTCTCAGAAGTTCCGAGGCCCCGCCCGGGTCTTCGACTGCGAGGAGGATTGCTTCAAGGCGGTGGAAGAGCGCAGCTACGAGGAGGGCGAGGTCCTGGTGATCCGCTACGAGGGTCCCAAGGGCGGCCCGGGCATGCGCGAGATGCTCTCCACGACCGCGGCGCTCTACGGTCAGGGCATGGGCGACAAGGTGGCGCTGATCACCGACGGCCGCTTCTCCGGGGCGACGCGCGGCTTCTGCATCGGCCATGTCGGGCCGGAGGCGGCAGTGGGCGGGCCCATCGGCCTCCTGGAAAACGGCGACATCATCGTCATCGATGCGGAGACCGGCCAACTCGACGTCGAGCTCTCGGACGAGGCGTTGGCGGCGCGCAAGGCCAAGTGGCAGCCGCGCCGGCACGACTATCAGTCCGGCGCCATCTGGCGCTACGCCGAGACCGTCGGCCCGGCCTACCTGGGCGCGGTGACCCACCCCGGCGCCAAGGCCGAGACCCACGTCTTCGCGGATATCTAGGGCGGACAGTTAGGCAAGGCCATGGCACGCATCGCGGTCGGCGGGTTTCAGCACGAGACCAACACCTTCGCGACCTTCAACGCGACCTATGACGACTTCGCCCAGGCCTGCGCCTGGCCGGGGCTGACCCGGGGCGAGGGGCTGTTCGATGCGGTCGCCGGGATCAACATCGGCATCGCCGGCTTCGTCGAGGCGGCGCAGGCGGCGGGGCACGAGCTGCTGCCGCTCTCCTGGAGCCAGGCGACCCCCTCCGCCCAGGTCACCGAAGACGCCTACGAGCGGATCGTCGGGCAGATGGTTGCCGACCTGGCGGCCCTGCGGGACCTGGACGGGCTCTACCTCGACCTGCACGGGGCCATGGTGGCCGAGCATGTCGACGACGGCGAAGGCGAGATGCTGGAGCGCATCCGCGCCGTGGTCGGTCCCGATCTGCCCATTGTCGTCAGCCTTGATCTCCACGCCAACGTGACCAAGCGCATGGTGGCGTTCGCCGACTGTCTGGAGATCTACCGCACCTATCCTCATGTCGACATGGCGGCGACCGGGGTGCGTTCGGCGGCACTGCTGGAGGCGCTCATCGCCGGCGAGGCTGGGCGCTGCAAGGCCTTTCGGCAGTTGCCCTTCATGATCCCGCTGACCAGCGGCTGCACCCTGGCGGAACCGGCCAAGACGGTCTACGAGCAGGTCGAGCGCCTGACGAACGCGCCCGAGGTGACCGCCGTCTCCTTCGCCTGCGGCTTCTGCCCGGCGGACTTCCCCGAGGCCGGCGCCTCGCTGGTGGCCTATGGCCGCACCCAGGACGCGGCCGATGCGGCGGCCGAGGCGCTTTACCGGGCCGCGGTGGACCGCGAGGCGGCCTTTGCGCTGGACGCCCTGGCGCCGCGCGAAGCGGTCCGCAAGGCCATGGAGATCGCCCGCTCCGCCACACGCCCTGTGGTCCTGGCCGATGCCCAGGACAATCCCGGCGGCGGCGGCAATTCCGACACCACGGGCCTGTTGCGGGCCCTCCTGGCCGAAGGGGCCCGGGGCGCCGTGATCGCGAACCTCTACGATCCAGAAGCCGCGGAAGCGGCCCACGCGGCGGGGGAGGGGGCGGAGATCGCCCTTTCGCTCGGCGGCCATTCCGGCATCCCGGACGACACGCCCCTCGAAGCCACCTTCAAGGTTCTGCGGATCGGCGATGGCCGCTTCATGGGCACCGGGGCTTTCTACAAGGGCTCCCCGATGCAGCTTGGCCGCACGGCGCTGCTGGAACTCGACGGGGTCCGGATCGCCGTGGCGTCCAGCAAGGTCCAGCTCGCCGACCAGGCAATGCTCCGGCACCTGGACGTCGAACCGGCAGAGCAGCCGATCCTGGCCCTCAAGTCTTCGGTGCACTTCCGTGCCGACTTCCAGCCCATCGCCGAGAAGGTTCTGGTGGTGGCTGCGCCGGGCTCGGTGGTTCTGGACAATCTCGACCTGCCGTTCCGCCGGTTGCGGCCCGGGCTGCGCCTCATGCCGCTGGGTCCCGCCTTTCGCCCGGAGCCTGTCCAGGCTGCCAACTAGGGTCAGTCTGCTGCCTAATTGCCTGATTCAGCAGGTATTTGCGGCATTTGCCTCGAATGCTCCCTTTCGCCAGTTGTTAACGTCCGGGACCGCATAGTTGGACCCGGAACGCGAGAGCGGGTCGGTGGAATGCGCGCGGCCCGCGACATCGGCGACGGACAGGTAAAGCGATGACGGAACTGCGGCTGGTCGAACAGCAGGTTGCCCTGCAGCAACCCGGAACGATTCAAACGCCCGACGGGGCCGTGGACTGCGAGATCCTGACGCTGGCAAGAAGCGGCGCCCTGGTGCGGCCTCTCGGCGATCTCGGCGAAGCGGAGGAGCTGTTTCTGGCGGTGCGCGGCTTCGGGCAGTTGGCCTGCAAGCCCGTGGACTCCGACGGCGACTGCCTCGAGTTGGCCTTCTGTGGCGACCCCGAGAGTCAGGATGCGGTCTTTCAGGACATCCTCGAGCGCTTCGGCGACGAGGAGGGGCGACGACGGTTCCTCCGGCGCTCGGTCCTCTGGCCGGGGCAGCTTTCTGTGGGCGGCCGTATGCTGGACTGCACGGTGCTCAACATGTCCCTCGGCGGGGCCAAGGTTGCCCTCAGTGAGGAAATCGACCTGAGCGGCGCCGTCACGCTGAGCGGCGACCGCTTCGAGGGCCTTCAGGCCAAGGTCGTCTGGCAGCGCGGGCGGGTTCTCGGGCTTCAGTTCAGCCAGGAGCCGGCCCAGATCGCAAACGTCCTGGGCAACCTGCTGCCGGCCATCAAAGCCTCCGCCTGAAACCTGCTTAGCCCCAGGGGCCGCGGCGGCCCGGGCGGTCGCTCTGCCAGCCGACGCCGCGGCGCAGGGTGACGCCGCGCGGCGGATCGCCCATGCCGAAAAGCGGCACGGTCTTGCGGCGGAACACCGGGATCAACAGCAGGCCGGCGACGAAGCCGCCGATATGGGCCCACCAGCCCACGTTGCTGTCGCCCTGGCCGCCGGCCAGCGCGAAGAACTGAAAGCCGAACCAGAAGAGCAGCAGCAGCCAGGCCGGCAGGTAGAGCGGAATGATGACCACCGGCACCAGCACCTTGGACTTGGGGTGCAGCAGCAGATAGGCACCCAGAATCCCGGAGATGGCGCCGCTGGCCCCGATCAGCGGCGTGGCCGAGCCGGGATCGACGGCCATCTGGGCGAGCGCAGCCAGCGCCCCGCATAGCAGATAGAAGACCAGGAAGCGAAAATGGCCCATGGCGTCTTCGACGTTGTCGCCGAAGACCCAGAGATAGACCATGTTGCCGAAGAGGTGCATGAAGTTGCCGTGCAGGAACTGGTAGGTCACCAGCGTGGTCGCCGGGGCGACGAGCACCAGGTCCCTCGCCAGTTCCCGCTCGCCGGTCAGCGTCGCCGAGATCATGCCGAGGCCGTAGACCAGCCGCAGGAAGTCCTGTTCGCCGCCGGTTATCTGCAGCAGGTAGAACAGCACGGTTCCCGCAAGCAGGCACCATGTCGTCCAGGGCCGGGCGATGTGGTAGCGCGGCGCGTCGTCGTGCAGCGGGATGAAAGGCAAGGGCTGAGCGCCTCTTGGCGGGGCCGCTTAGGCGGCCTCGCGCAGCCGGCAGACGATCGGCGTGTGGTCCGAGGCCTTCTTCTCGCCCCGGGGGCCGCGGTCGATCTCACAGCTTTCCAGGCGGTCGGCGGCCTGGGGCGAGAGCAGGAAGTGGTCGATCCGCAGACCGTGGTCGTTCTGCCAGCCGCCGCCCTGGTAGTCCCAGAAGGTGTACTGGTGCGGCTCGTCGTGCAGCGCCCGAAAGGCCTCGGTGTAGCCCTCGTTCACCAGCGCCCGGAAGCGCTGGCGGCTTTCCGGCTGGGTGAGGGCATCGCCGGCGAAGGCCTTGGGGTCGTAAACGTCCTCGTCCTGGGGGATGACGTTGTAATCGCCGCCCAGGACCACCGGCTGCTCGCTGTCCAGAAGGCCCCGGGCGTGGGCCCGCAAGCGGTCCATCCAGGCGATCTTGTAGGGGAACTTCTCGGTCTTGATGGGGTTGCCGTTGGGCAGGTAGATGCAGGCGACGCGCAAGCCGAAGGTGGTGGCCTCGAGATAGCGGGCCTGCTCGTCATCGGGATCGCCAGGCAGGCCTTCCAGCACGTCTTCCAGCGGCGCCTTCGACAGGATGGCGACACCGTTGTAGCTCTTCTGGCCCAGAACCGCGCAGTTGTAGCCCAGCGCCTCGATCTCAAGGCGCGGGAAGTTCTCCTCGACGGTCTTCAACTCCTGCAGGAGCGCGACGTCGGGGCTGGCGGTCTCGAGCCACGACAGGATGTTCGGCAGGCGCGCCTTGATGGAGTTGACGTTCCAGCTCGCGATGCTGGTCATCTGCGCAGCTCCCGCAGGTCCGCGTTTTGGCGCCTAGACGGCGAAAGACGATCCACAGCCGCAGGAGGAGGTGGCGTTGGGATTGCGGATCTGGAAGGACGAGCCGCCGAGGTCCTCGACGAAATCGATCTCGGCGCCGGCCAGCAGCTCAAGCGACGTCTCGTCGATCACTGTGGTGACGCCGTCGCGCTCGAAGGTGAGGTCGTCGCCGTTGACGGTCTTGTCGAAGGAAAAGCCGTACTGAAAGCCGGAGCAGCCGCCCCCGGAGACCGCGACCCGCAGCATCAGCCCGGCATCGCCTTCCTGCTCGATGAGCCAGGCGACCCGCTTGGCCGCACTGGCGGTCAGGGAAAGCGTCTGCGGCAGTGTCATCTCTTGCGACGGCATGGCGGCCTTCATCTGTCAGTGCGGATTCACCGGCGGTTAACCATAGGCGGTCCGGGTGCCAGAACCTCACCCAAGATGTAGGGACTCCTGCCGCGTTGTCAAATCCCGTCGCGGCCCCGCGTTTCCGCGGCATCGCCAGGCGCCGGGGCCCGCTGGGGCTCGGCGACCGCTCTCTCGCCCAGGATGAGCTGCGCGGCCCGATCCGCGGCGTCCGTGAATGGGTGTAGAATCAAGTCGGCACCCCGCTCGGCCAGGGCCTCTTTGTCGGCGGGGCGGTTGGCCGTCACCGCCACGCGGCCCGCAAAACCATCGCTCCGCAGGGCGTCGATCAACCCCAGGCGGGAATCTTCGTGGGTAATTCCCGTTTCATGCTCGGGAATGGCGCAGACCGCCCATCCGACCCCGGAAAGCGGCAGGCTTGCCACGAATTCGGGATCGGTGGCGTCGCCATAGGCGACATCGAGGCCGTCGCGCCGCCACTGCCTGATGACGGCGGGATTGAAATCGACGCCCAGGACCTTCAGGCCGTGGCGGGAGAGGCGGCGCGCAAGGGCGCTGCCATAGCGTCCGAGACCGAACAGCAAAACGTCATAGCCTTCGCGTCCGTGGTCTTGCCGGCTCAATCCCTCGCGCGGGGTGCCGCGGCGCTCGAAGGGTCCCAGGAAGGGTTCGAGCCATGCGTAGAGATGGTGCGAGAAGGTGATCATGTAGGTGGAGAGGGAGATGGTGATCAGGCCGACGAGGGTGACTAGGCCCAGCGTTTCGCTGCCGATATGGGCCAGCGACACGCCCACCGCGGTGAAGATCAGCGAAAACTCGCTGATCTGCGCGACGGTCAGGCCGGCAAGGAAGCCGGTGCGTTTCCGGTAGCCCATGGCCCCCATGATTATCAGGACGATCAAGGGGTTGCCGATCAACACGAAGAGCGAGAACAGGATCGCCGCGGCGATCTGTTCGCCAAGCAGCGTCAGGTCGAGCCGGGCCCCGAGGGCGATGAAGAAGAAAAGCAGCAGGAAGTCCCGCAGCGGCGCCAGCCTTGCCGCAATCGCTTCGCGAAACCGCGTGGAAGCCAGCGAGACGCCGGCAAGCAGCCCGCCCAGTTCCTTGCTGAATCCCAGGAAATCGCCGACGGCGGCCAGCAATGCGGCCCAGCCGATGGCAAAGCACACCATGAGCTCCGGTGCCCGGGCGAGCCGCTCGACCAGAGGCTCGGCGGCAAATCGTATGAAGAGCCCGACCGCGACCAGCATGAGCGCGCCATAGCCGAAGGCGAGGGCGATCTCCAGAACCGCCGCGCTGTCCTGCGCGCCGGCACCGATCCCGGACATGACCAGCATGGCCAGCACCACCACCAGATCCTGCACGATGAGGAAGCCGAGGGCGACGCGCCCGTGCAGGGAGTCGATCTCCCGTTTGTCGGACAACAGCTTGACGATGATGATGGTGCTGGAAAACGTCAGGGCGACCGCGATGTAGAGGCTGGTGACGGCGTCGAAGCCGAGAGCCAGGCCGATGGCGAAACCGATCACCGAGGTGAAGCCGACCTGCCCGAGCCCGGTGGTCAGCGCGACGGGGCCGAGGGTCCGAACCAGCTTGATGTCGAGCTTGAGGCCGACCAGGAACAGCAGGACGGCGATTCCCAGCTCGGCCAGCAGATTGATCTGCTCGTCCGAGCGCACGATATCGAGCAGCGACGGACCGGCGAGGATGCCCACGGCAATGAAGCTGACGATCAGCGGCTGGCGAAGCATCACCCCGACCAGTCCCACGGCCGTCGCCAGGACCAGCAGCGCGGCGATCTCGTAGAAGACCGAGACGGAAACGATCTCCAGCATCACGGCCCGCGCCGGCTGGCCGGCGCGCTCCCCAGCTCCGCGGTTTCTGCACCCGGCGCTGGGTCCCGCCGCCTTGCGGCCAGACGCAGCCGGATCCCCTTCTCAAATTCCAGAACGGCGAAGAGGGCGATGCCGATGCCGATGATCTCCATCCCGTGGATGAAGTCGACCGGGCGCGTATCGAAGAAGGCTTCCATGAAAGGCGCATAGGTGAAGACGAGCTGCAAAAAGACGATCGCCGCCACCGCGACAAGCACGGCGCGCGTGCCGACAATGCCCTTTATCGTCAAGGAGGGCGCGCGCAGGAAGCGCACGCTGAAGAGGTAAAAGATCTCCATGACGACCAAGGTGTTGACGGCATAGGTTCTCGCTTCCTCCAGGCTTGCGCCCTGTGCGCGGGTCCATGCGAAAACGCCGAAGATACCGGCGAGGAAGAGCATTGAAACGAAGACGATGCGCCAGGCCAGGAACGCCGAAAGCAAGGGCGTTCCCGTGGGGCGCGGGGGGCGTTTCATCACATCCGTTTCGCTGGGTTCGAAGGCCAGGGCGATTGCCAGGCCGACAGAGCTGACCATGTTGACCCAGAGAATCTGAAGCGGCGTGATGGGCAGGGTGTAGCCGAGGACGATGGCCGTGATGATGGCGAAGGATTCCCCTCCGTTGACGGGCAACAGGAAGACGATCGCCTTCTTGAGATTGTCATAGACCGTGCGCCCCTCCCGCACGGCGGCGGCGATAGAGGCGAAGTTGTCGTCCGCCAGCACCATTTCGGATGCTTCCTTGGCCGCCTCCGTGCCATTGCCGCCCATGGCGATTCCCACGTCCGCACGCTTGAGTGCCGGTGCATCGTTCACGCCATCGCCGGTCATGGCGACGACCTCCCCGGCGGCCTGCAGGGCCTGGACCAGGCGAAGCTTGTGTTCGGGGCTGGTCCGCGCGAAGACGTCGACGTCCGATGCCCGCCGGATCAGCACCTGATCGTCCAACGCATCGAGATCGTTGCCTGTCAGCACCTCGCGGCGATTGACGAGGCCGAGTTGTCCGGCGATTGCCCGCGCCGTACTGCCATGATCGCCGGTGATCATCTTCACCCGAATGCCGGCGGCCTGGCATTCGGCGACGGCAGCGACGGCCTCCTCGCGCGGCGGGTCGATCAGGCCGACGAGGCCGAGCAGGATGAAGCCGTTTTCCACATCGTCGAACCGAAGCTCCCGGTGCCGGCCTTCGGCCGGCTTGACGGCCAGGGCCAGCACACGCTGCCCCCGGGCAGCCATCCGCTCGATGCGCTCATGCCAGTATTCCGGACGGATCGGCTCATCCTTGCCTTCACGACGGTGAGAGCGGCACATTTCGATGACCCGCTCGGGGGCGCCTTTGAGGCAGATGACGGCCTCGCAGCGATGGCCGTGATGCAGGGTCGCCATGAAGCGGTGCTCGGCATCGAAGGGAATGGAGTCGACGCGGGGAAGGGACTTGCTTTCGAACGCGGCATCCAGCCCCGCCTTGAGGCCGAGCGTCAGCAAGGCCCCTTCCATGGGATCGCCATGGACGGTCCAATCTCCATTCTCTTCCTGCAGGTTCGAGTCGTTGCAGAGGATCGCGGATCGCGCGATCTCCTCCAGGAGAGGCGATTGCTCGGGCAGGATCTCCCGCCCCTTCAAGCTGAACCCGCCGCGTGGCGCATAGCCGACACCGTCGACATCGAAAACATGCTCCGCCGTGGCGATCGAGCGCACGGTCATTTCGTTGCGCGTCAGCGTCCCGGTCTTGTCGGAGCAGATGATGGTCACCGACCCAAGGGTCTCGACGGCGGGCAGGCGGCGAATGATCGCGTGGCGGGAGGCCATGCGTTGAACGCCGATGGCCAGGGTGACGGTGAGGATTGCCGGCAAGCCTTCGGGAATGGCGGCCACCGCGAGGCCGACGACGACCATGAACATCTCCACCGGCGCAAAGTCGCGCAGCGTGACACCGACTGCGAAAACCAGACTCGCGACCACGAGGATGAAGACGGTCAGCCAGCGCGCGAAGACGTTCATCTGGCGCAGCAGCGGGGTCGAAAGCTGCTGCACCCTGGTCAGCATGCCGCTGATACGGCCGATCTCGGTATGGACCCCGGTCTCGACCGCGATCCCCGCGCCTTGTCCCGCAGTGACCAGAGTGCCGGCATAGGCCATCGATGTCCGGTCGCCCAGCGCCGCGTCGGGTGGGACCGCATCGACCGACTTGTCGACCGGGACCGATTCTCCGGTCAGCGCGGCTTCCTGGACCCTCAGCCCTTTGGCGCGTATCAGACGGAGGTCCGCCGGCACCCTGTCGCCCGGCTCGAGAATGACGAGATCGCCCGGCACCAGATCCTCTGCGGCCACCGTCGTGCGTTGCCGGTTCCGCAGCACAGTCGCACGCAGCGACAGCATCCGTTGAATCGCCTGCAGGGCTCTTTCGGCCTTACCTTCCTGAACGAAGCCAATGGTCGCGTTGACGATTGCGACGGCCAGAATGACCTTGGTGTCGATCCAGTGGCCGAGCGCCGCGGTGAGAGCGGCCGCGCCCAGCAGAACGTAGATCAGGAGATTGTTGAACTGCGACAGGAAGCGGAGCAACGCGCCGCGGCCCTTCGGCGCCGGCAGGCGGTTGGGGCCGTGCATCGCCAGGCGGCTTCGTGCGGCCCGATCCGTCAGTCCGCTCGGCGAGGCGTCGCGGCCGGCCAAGACCTCCTCGACGCGCAAGGCGTGCCAGCTTTTAAGGTCGGTGGCGTGATTGACCGGTCCAGCCGGCAGGTCCTGCTGCTCGATAGCCGCCATGACGTCGCGCTCGCCTGTTGCCGCGATGCGGCCCGGTCAGCGACGCGGGCCCCGAACACGTCAGCCCGATCGGTTCTTCTGGTCCGGCGCCGGTTGCGTTGCGTGGGCGTTCACGAAGGCCTCAAGGTCCTTGGCGGCCACCCGGAATTCGCGGCCGAACCTGACCGCCCGCAGTTCACCTTCATGGATCCAACTGCGGACGGTCGCTTCGCTGACCTTCAAAAGCTCCGCGATCTCATGAGTTGTGAAAAACGGTCTGCTTAGCATCACTAAGCGCCTTTTGATCGAAACTAACGGCTATAAGCGTAGGTGAGCGCTGTTGAGCGATCATTGACATGAATCAATGTCATTAATCCAAGTTAAATGCAAGTAAGCGCTCTTGGACGTTAATGAGGCCCGATGAGATCACGCATCCCGGGCCCGTACCACAAAGACGATGCCGCTGTGACCATCCGGAAGGCGCCCGAATGAAGCGATTCAAGAACATTCTTTACGTGGCCGACGCTTCCGGGGACGTTCTCGGGGCCTTTCATCATGCCGTTGGTCTGGCCGATCGGAACGCGGCGCGTTTGACGGTAATCCTGGTTATGGAGCGCGACCCCAGCTCGCTGACCCGGCGCTCGCCTCTCAAGCTCCGGGACCTGCGGATCGAGGCGCTGCAGGCCGCCCTTGACCGGCATTCACGCTGGGCCGCCGGCCGGGTCGAAGTCGAAACCAAGATCGTCGAGGGAAAGCCGTTTCTCGAGATCATCCGGGAAGTCTTGCGCAATCGCCGCGATCTGGTGATCAAGTCCGCCGGTCCCGACGGCGGCTCAGTGGACTGGCTCTTCGGATCGGCAGACATGCACCTGCTGCGCAAGTGCCCCTGTCCCGTTTGGCTGATCAAGGCCGACGGGCCGGCTCCGCTGCGCCGCGTCATGGCCTGTGTCGATTTCGACGATTTCGATCCTTCAGGCACCGACACTGCGGAGCCTTTGAACCGAACGATTCTGGAAATGGCCGGCTCGCTCGCTGCCGCGGAAGGGATCGGCTGTCACGTCGTGCACGCTTGGGAGGCGGCCGGCGAAGCGCTGATGAGAAGCGGGCGCGCGGGAATTCACGAAGCGGACGTGGACGCCTACGTGGAGGAGGTGCGCGCCGAGCATCGGCACTGGCTCCAGCGCTTGCTGGGCAAGGCCGCAGACTGGATGGGAGCGGAGACCTACGCCGCCGCGGACCTGAAGATCCATCTGCCGAAGGGGAAGGCCGCGGACGTCATCCCACAGCTGGCCGAAGAACTGGCCATCGACCTCGTCGTCATGGGAACCGTGGCACGCACCGGCATCCCCGGCCTGATCATCGGCAACACCGCGGAAAACATGCTGAGCCGCCTCAAATGCTCCGTGCTGGCCGTCAAACCGGCGGGCTTCCGCACGCCGGTGGAACCGAACGGCTGACCGCACGATCGGCGCCGCCGCCACGGTGCTTGTCGAAACTCGGCAGCGCCAGCCATAGCGTGCCGAAACCGGCGGAGAACCGCCATTGCCACCCGCATGGCGAAGCCTTAGGGTCGCGCCATGCTGGATCCGAGTCCCGCCGCTTCCTTTGCTTGCAAGCCTGAGGATACCCGGGGGCGCGATGTCGCTGAACCGGAGAGCCCGACCCGCTCCTGCTTTCAGCGCGACCGCGACCGTATCGTCCATGCCGCCGCCTTCCGGCGCTTGAAGTACAAGACCCAGGTCTTCGTCTACCACGAGGGCGACTACTACCGGACCCGCCTGACCCATTCGATCGAGGTGGCGCAGATCGCCCGCTCCATCAGCAGGGCGCTCGGGCTCAACGAGGACCTGGCGGAGGCCATGGCGCTGGCGCACGATCTGGGGCACACCTGCTTCGGTCACGCCGGGGAGGACGCCTTGAACAAGGCCATGGCGCCCTACGGCGGCTTCGACCACAACGAGCAGACCTTTCGCATCCTGACCCTGCTGGAACGGCGCTATGCCGCGTTCGACGGTCTCAATCTGACCTGGGAGACCCTGGAGGGCATCGTCAAGCACAACGGTCCCCTGACTGGGTCCGCCTCGCGGGAGAATACCGTGCCGGCGACGATTGCAGCCTATTGCCGAGACGTCCGTGACCTTGAGGTGGGAACCTTCGCCGGGGCCGAGGCGCAGGTCGCCGCTCTCTCCGACGACATCGCCTACAACAACCACGACATCGACGATGGCCTGCGGGCCGGGCTCTTTCCGCTGGACGAACTGAGGGACCTGCCGCTGGTCGGGCCGCTGCTGGCGGAGGTATCCGAGCGCTACCCGGATCTTGAGGACAGCCGGCTGATCCACGAGACCATCCGGCGGATGATCGACACCATGGTGACCGACCTGCTGCAGGAGACCGGAAAGCGGATCGCGGAGCACCGGCCGGACAGCGCGGCGGCCGTCCGCCACCTCGGCCAGCCGCTGGTTGCCTTTTCCGAAGAGATGCGCGAGAACGACCGCGCACTGCGCTTATTCTTGTTTCAGCGCATGTACCGCCACTACAAGGTCAACCGCATGACGGCTAAGGCCAAGCGGGTGGTGCGGGAGCTCTTCGAGCAATATCTGGATCGACCGGACTGCCTGCCGCAGGAGTGGCGGGCGGCGGCCGAGGCGGTGGAAGGAAGCGAAAGGGCGCGCCTGGTGGCCGACTACATCGCCGGCATGACCGACCGCTACGCGCTGCACGAGCATGCCAAGATTTTCGATCTTCGGGTCAGAGAAGAATGAACCTTTTCAAAGAGTTTCGCGGAATTGTCGTTAAGGAACTGGAGGTTCTGACGGCAGAAGACCACCTGCCGGCCGGGCTGAACTTCACCCGCGTTGCCGTCGAGCCGCCGCGGGACCGCGGCCATGGCGACATCGCCACCAATGCCGCCATGGTGCTGGCCAAGCCCGCCGGCATGAAGCCGCGCGATCTGGCAGACGTGCTTGCCGGCCGCCTGGCCGGCTTGGACAGCGTGACCGAGGCCTCTGTTGCCGGGCCCGGCTTCATCAATCTGCGGCTCGACCAGGCCTTTTGGTTCGAGCGCCTGCGGGAGATCCTGCGTGCCGGCACCGCTTATGGCGCCAGCACCCTGGGGCAGGGCGAAGCGGTCAATGTGGAGTACGTCTCCACCAATCCGACGGGGCCGCTGACTGTCGGCCATGCCCGCGGCGCGGTGGTCGGCGATGCGCTGGCGTCGCTCCTGGCCAAGGTCGGCTACGCGGTGACCCGGGAGTACTACATCAACGACGCCGGCGGGCAGGTCGATGTCCTCGCGCGCTCGGCCTATCTGCGTTACCGCGAAGCCCTCGGCGAGGAGATCGGGGAGATCCCCGAGGGGCTCTATCCCGGCGCCTACCTGAAGGACACCGGCGAGGCCCTGGCGGCCCGGGACGGCAAGAAATGGCTGGACCAGCCCGAGGCGGCCTGGCTCCCGGAAGTCCGCGCCTTCGCGGTCGCATCCATGATGGACCTGATCCGCAGGGATCTTGCCGCTCTGGGCGTGCACCAGGACGTCTTCTCGTCGGAGAACGCCCTGGTCCAGGTCGGCGAGGTCGACGATGTCTTGCGGACCTTGCAGGAGCGTGGCTTGACATACACGGGCGTGTTGGAACGGCCGAAAGGTGGACAAGCGGAAGATTGGGAACCCCGTCCCCAGCTTCTGTTTAAGTCGACCCAGTTTGGCGACGACGTGGACCGTGCCTTAAAGAAGAACGATGGAAGCTGGACCTATTTCGCCAGTGATCTGGCCTACCATCGCGACAAATTCCGCCGCGGTTTCCCGGCGATGATCGATGTCTGGGGTGAGGATCACAGCGGCTATGTGAAGCGCACAACCGCTGGCGTCAAAGCGCTGACCGACGGTAAGGGCGAGCTCGATGTGAAGATCTGCCGGCTGGTCACCCTGAAGCGTGGCGGCCAGGCGGTGAGAATGTCCAAGCGGGCCGGGACCTTCGTCACCCTGCGCGATGTGATCGACGAGGTCGGCAAGGACGTGGTCCGCTTCATCATGCTGACCCGCAAGAACGACGCGGCGCTGGATTTCGACCTTGAGAAAGTGGTCGAGAAATCGCTGGAGAACCCCGTCTTCTACGTCCAGATGGCGCATGCGCGCTGCCGCTCCGTGCTGCGGCTGGCGGCCCGGGAAGTTCCGGCCATAGACCTAGATCCTGTGTCTTTGGCCGAAGCGGACCTCAATTTCTTGACCGACTCGGGCGAGCTGAGTCTGATTAAGCAACTGGCAGAGTGGCCTCGGCTGCTGGAATCGGCGGCTGAGGCGCATGAGCCGCATCGCATCGCCTTTTTCCTCTATGATGTGGCCGCGGCGCTTCATGCCCAGTGGAACCGGGGGCAGAACAACGCGGTGCTGCGCTTTCTGCTTCCGGACGAACCGCAGGTCACCAGGGCGCGCCTGGCGCTGCTGCAGTCGGTGGCCTTTGTGATTGCTTCGGGGCTGGAAGTCTTTGCGGTCGAGCCTGTGGAGGAGTTGCGCTGAATGGCGATGAGTGCAGGCCGGGGTGAGGGTGGCCGGGAGGCCCAGGGTGCTGACCGGCCTGCGGATGCCTTGGGCTCCGCCCGTGAACTCGAGGGCGAACCTGCCTTCAGCGACGCCGGCGCCCGGCGCATCGTCTACGCCCAGGATCGCGACCGCCGCAGCGAGACCTTCAACGAGGACACCGCGGAACTGGAAGCGGATCTGGCAGGCCACCGCCGGGTGGTACCGCTGGTGATCGCCCTGGCGGCGGTGGTCTGTTTCGGCGCGGTGGTCTGGTACGCCTACTCATGGGGCACCGGCCAGGTGGCCGAAGACAGCCTACCGGTCGTCCAGGCCGAGGATGGGCCGGAGAAGACCCGGCCCGAGCAGCCCGGCGGTCTGGAGGTTCCGCACCAGGACAAGCTGGTCTTGAACGAAGGCACGCCGGCCGGCGAAGGACCGCGGGTCGAGCGCCTTCTGCCGCCGCCGGAAACGCCGCAGCCGATCGAACCCCTTCCGGTGATTCCGGCGCCCCCGCTGCCCTCAGCGTCCACGGATCAGACGGCGGAAGCTCCGCCGTCAGCGCCGGAGAGCGCAGGGGACAGCGGCACAACCGTGGCCATTCCCGAGGTTCCCGCTGAGGCTATTCCGACGATCCCCGCGGAGAAGGCGCCAGCACCGCCTGCGGAGACTGCAGCGGAGCCGGAGAGTGGCGAAGCGCCTCTGCCGAGCGTGGTCGACGGGGTGACCCTGCCGCAGCTCAAGCCGAGTCCGCCGGCAGGGACCGCTACGTCCTCCGAACCCGCCGAGGGTGAAGACCAGATCGCCAATCTGCTGTCCTCCGAGCCGCTGCAGACCGCCAACGGCCATTCGGCTGCGGCGCCCCTGGGGCCGCAAGCCGGGGACATCGTACTGCAGCTATCCTCGGTCACCTCGGAGGCTGCGGCGGCGCGGGAGTGGGCCAGGCTGCAGGCAGCCCATCCCGGTCTGCTCGGCGGCCGCGACCTCTCCCTCGACAGGGCCGAGGTCAGGGGCACCATCTACTATCGTGTCCAGACCGGACCCTTCGCCAGCCGAGGTGCCGCGACGGACATCTGCGGTCAGTTGAAAAGCCGAAATCAGGACTGCCTTGTCAAACAGCGCTAGCGGAACGACTGCCGTCAGGGACTTCCGCCGGATGCGTCATGTCTGAGGCGAGCGCCCCGAAGGCGGCGATCTTCGGCTGCGCCGGTCCGCGCCTCGCGCCCGAGGAGGAGGCCTTCTTTCGGGCCGCCGACCCGCTGGGGTTCATTCTCTTTGCCCGCAACTGTGAGGCGCCGGAGCAACTGCGCGACCTGGTGGCATCCCTGCGCGCCGCCGTGGGCCGCGAGGACGCGCCGGTGCTGATCGATCAGGAGGGGGGTCGGGTCGCGCGGCTGAAGCCGCCCAACTGGCGGGCTTTGCCGCCGCCGGCTTTCTTCGGGCGCATGGCGACCCATGACTGGCAGCGGGCCAGCGAGGCCCTGCGGCTGAACAGCCGGCTCTTGGCGATCGAGCTGCGGGCGCTGGGCATCGACGTGGATTGCGTGCCGGTTCTGGATCTGCAGTTCCCGGGGGCCAGCGACGTTGTCGGCGACCGCTCCTTCGGCGGCGATCCGGAGCTGGTGGCGGGGCTTGGCCGGATCGTCTGCGAGACCATGCTGGCCGAGGGCATCATGCCGGTGATCAAGCACCTGCCGGGCCACGGCCGCGCGCGGGTCGACAGCCACAAGGAACTGCCCGTTGTCGGCACCGCCCTGGCCGAGCTGGAGGCCCGCGACTTCCGCCCCTTCGAGCAGCTTTCGGAGATGCCCTGGGGCATGACCGCCCATGTCGTCTTCACCGCGCTCGATCCGGACAACCCGGCGACCACCTCCGGCCGGGTAATCGCCGAGATCCTGCGCGGCCACATCGGGTTCCAGGGCCTGTTGCTGTCCGACGATCTCTCCATGGAAGCCCTCGCGGGGACCCTCGGCGAACGGGCGGGGCGGGCCCTGGCCGCCGGCTGCGACGTCGCCTTGCACTGCAATGGAAAGCCGGAGGAGATGGAACTCGTGGCCGAGGCGGCGCCGGCCCTGACCGCGGCGGCCCTCGCGCGGATTGCCGCGGGCCGGAAGCGCCTCGGGACACCTGAATCCGTGGACCCGGCGCTCCTGCAGCGGCGGCTTGACCTGCTTATGAATGTCGACTAGTGGCTGGAAATGCCCTTCGATCTTTCCAACATCGCCTATCTGGCTTCGGTCTGGGCCTTGCCCGTGCTGCTGGCGATCACCCTTCACGAGGCTGCCCACGGGTTCATCGCCTGGTCCTACGGCGACGATACCGCCTACAAGCTGGGGCGGGTGACCATGAACCCGCTGAAGCACATCCATCCCTTCGGCACGATCCTTCTGCCGCTGCTGCTGATTGTCCTGAAGGCGCCCTTTCTGTTCGGCTATGCCAAGCCGGTCCCCATCGCCGTCCACCGGCTGCGCAAGCCGCGCCGCGACATGGTCTATGTCGCCGCTGCGGGGCCGACCGCCAACCTGATCCTGGCCGCCATCTCGGCGCTGCTCTTCAACCTCGTGCCGCTGCTGCCCGAGGCGGCGGGGTCCTGGCTGGCGCACACCTTGCGGATCTCGATCATCATCAATTTGATCCTAGCAGTCTTGAACCTGCTGCCGCTGCCGCCGCTGGACGGCGGGCGCATCGCCGTCGGCATCCTACCCATCTCCCTGGCCGTGCCGCTGGCGCGGCTGGAGCGCTACGGGATTTTCATCCTGCTGGCAGCCTTTTTCCTCTTGCCCTATCTTGGCCGTGAACTGGGGGTCGATATCAGCGTGTTCGACTGGCTGATCCGGGCTCCGGTGAACTGGCTGCTGCCGTTCTTCTCCAGCCTGGCGGGACTGCCGGAGACCTTGCGACTGTGAGCGATGTGATTCCCTTTGAAGAAGGCGTCGAGGGCGCACGCAGCGTCACCCGGGACCGCCTGCTGCTCGAACTGGACGGCTATGCCGGGCCCATCGACGTGCTGCTGGAACTGGCGCGCGACCAGAAGGTCGACCTGACCCAGATCCGCATCCTCGATCTGGCGGAGCAGTATCTGGAGTTCGTCCGCGAGGCCCGGGCCCTGCGCCTGGAACTGGCCGCCGACTATCTGGTGATGGCGGCCTGGCTGGCCTATCTGAAGTCGCGCCTGCTGTTGCCGGAGACCGGCGGCGAGGAAGAGCCCAGCGGCGCCGAAATGGCCGCCGCCCTGAAGTTCCAGATGCAGCGCCTGCAGGCCATGCGCGAGTCCGGGGCGAAGCTGATAGCCCTGCCGCAACTCGACCAGGACTTCTTCCGGCGGGGCACGCCCGAACGTCTGCGCACCAAGACCATCACCTCCTACGACGCCTCGCTGTTCGATCTGCTGAAGGCCTATGGCCGCAACAAGACGCGCGCCAGCGTCACCAACCTGCAGATCAAGGCACCGGAGCTCTACTCCGTCGACGAAGCCATGACCCGTTTGGCGTCGCTGTTCGGAGCGTCGATCCCGGGCTGGCGCTCGCTCTCGTCCTTCCTGCCGCCGGACCTGCGCGGCGACCCGCTGCTGACCCGTTCGGCGCTGGCCTCGACTTTCGCCGCCAGCCTGGAGCTCTGCAAGTCCGGGAAGGTTCGTTTGCGCCAGGACGGGACCTTCGGTCCGATCTATGTCCGCAGTGCCGCTGAAGAGTCCCAGGAGCCTCTATGACCCCTGATTCCGACACCGAATTCGACCACCTGCGCCTGATCGAGGCCTTGCTCTTCGCGTCCTCGGAGCCGCTGGCGCCGGCGCAGCTCGCCCGCTTCCTGCCGGAGGAGGCGGACATCGAGGCGATCCTCAACGACCTGCAGGGTCTCTACGCCAACCGCGGCGTCAATCTCGTCAGCCGGGGCGGGCGCTGGGCCTTTCGCACCGCCCCGGACCTGGCACCGCATATGGAGCTGGAGACCAAGGTGACCCGCAAGCTCTCCCGCGTCGCCCTGGAGACCCTGGCAGTGATCGCCTATCACCAGCCGGTGACCCGCGCGGAGATCGAGGAGATCCGCGGTGTCGCCCTCTCCAAGGGAACCCTGGATACCCTGCTGGAAATCGGCTGGATCCGCCCCAAGGGCCGGCGCCGCACGCCGGGGCGCCCGGTAACCTGGGGCACCAACGACGCCTTCCTCGACCACTTCGGGCTCGAATCCCTCGATGCGCTGCCGGGCGTCGAGGAACTGAAAGCGGCCGGGCTGCTCGATGCGCGTCCCGCCATTACCGCGCTCAGCGACCGGGGCCTGCTGCCTGCGGTTGGCGAGGTGGCGCCGGAAGTCGTCGATGAGGAGGAGGGTGAAGGCGAGACCCTCGGCGCGTCTGAAACAGACGGTGACGATGAGGTTTTGGATCCGGCGTTCGGCGAGGACCTGCTGCCGCACGAAGTCGCGCTCTCCGCAATGCCGGAGCCGGGGGAGGGTGCTGCCGAGGAAGTTGAACCCGAGGAGACGGCACCTGAGGCGGACGGCGGTCATGCCGGTCCTTCCGGCGAGGCGCGTCCGGAGAGCGACGAAGCCGGCGGCGGCATGGCGCCTGATGAGGACGCGGCGCCCGAAGAACCCCGGCGCAGCCACGGCTGAAACCGCAGGGCCCTTTCCGCTTCGACTTGCAGAAGCCCTTCGGAGCCAGTAAGGCAGAAGCCCGGCCGCTCCACGGTCTGCTTTGAGCCTGAGGCCTATCGCCGATGCAAGCCCTCGTCCTGGATCACGTGAGCCACGCCTTTGGCGATCTCCTGGTCGTGGACGATCTTTCGCTGCAATTGCGCACGGGCGATGTTGTCTGCCTCCTGGGTCCTTCCGGTTGTGGCAAGACGACGGCCCTGCGGGTGGCCGCGGGCCTGGAACCGCTTCAGCAGGGCCGCGTGATCATCGCCAATGAGCTGGTCGCCGACGACCGCCGCGACGTTCCGCCGGAAGATCGCTCGGTGGGGCTGGTCTTCCAGGACCATGCGCTCTTTCCCCATCTGACGGTGGCCAGCAACGTCGCCTTCGGGCTGAAGGGCCTCAGCGCGGCGGAGAAACAGGCCAGGGTCCGGGAGGCGTTGGACCGGGTCGGCATGGCGGCGGAGGCCGGCGTCTATCCGCACACCCTCTCCGGCGGGCAGCAGCAGCGTGTGGCCCTGGCCCGCGCGCTGGCGCCGGGGCCGCGGGTCATGCTGTTGGATGAACCCTTCTCCAGTCTCGACGTCCGCCTGCGCCAAAGGGTGCGCGACGAAACCCTGCACGTGCTGAAGGAGAGCGGCACCACCACCCTGATGGTGACCCACGACCCCGAGGAGGCCATGTTCATGGCCGACCGCATTGCTCTGATGCGCGAGGGGCGGATCGTGCAGGAGGGGACCCCGGCGGAGCTCTACTATCGGCCGGCGGATGCTTTCGTTGCTTCTTTCTTCGGAGAAATCAATCGCTTGGAAGGCGTTGTTGCCACAGAACAGGTGGCAACGCCCTTTGGTCCCGTGGACGCCAAGGGTTTTTCCGAGGGCGACAGCGTCGAGGTGTTGATCCGCCCGGAGGCCCTGCGCCTCAGCCCCGCGGGAGGCGTTGTGAATGGCGGAGGCGAGCCGCCTGAGCACGCCGTCGAGGTGATGGCCGCCCGGCTGATGGGCCGCACCAGCCTCATCCATTTGCGCGCGCTCGACGTACCGGACTATGAGACGCATTTCCATGCCCGGGTTCCCGGGCGCTTTCTGCCGCCGGAGAAACAGCGTCTTCGGGTAGACCTGGATCGCTCGCAAGCCTTTGTTTTTCCGCGACAGACGGATTAACCCTAGTGTCCTGCGGCGTTGCGGCGAACCGGCCTTTTTGCCATAGTCCGCGACAAGAGGCCTCATGACAAAAGTAAGGAGATCCCGCAATGGGAACCTTTAGTATTTGGCACTGGTTGATCGTGCTGGTGGTTGTCCTGGTCCTGTTCGGCGGCGGCGGGAAAATTCCCAAGCTGATGCGCGACATGGGTCAGGGGATCAACGCCTTCAAGAAGGGCTTGAAGGAAGACCAGAAAGGCAAAGACAAGGCCGCCGAGGGCGACGACCCCAAGGTGATCGATCAGGATCAGGCCGCCATGGCCTCCACCGAAGAGAAGGACAAGGCGGCAAGCGGCTGAGGCTTGCCCCTCTGGGCTGATGCGCCTTTCTCTCGCAGCGGTGGGCAGCCATGTTTGATATCGGCTGGTCCGAGATGGCGGTGATCGCGTTGATCGCCCTGCTCGTCATCGGACCGAAGGAACTCCCCCGGACGATGAAGGCCGTTGCGCACTGGATGCGCAAGGCCCGTTCCCTGACGCGCGAGTTCCAGTCCGGCATCGACGAGATGGTCCGCGAAGCCGAATTGGAAGATGCCAAGAAAGCCCTTGATGCCACCCGTGCCGGGAACCTGCAAAAGACCCTCGCCAATGCCATAGACCCGACCGGCGATGTGACCGAAGAGGTGCGGGAGATCGAACGCGAAGCGCGCCGTGACGGCCCTGCTTCCGCGGACTCGTCTGGTGCCGCCGCCGGAAGCGCCGCCGCCATGATGTCGAAGCCGGCGGCCAACGTGGCACCGGCACACTCTCTCACCCCGCCGGCTGAGACGCCTGCGCCCAAGGTGGCCGCGGACTCGAGCGATCCTGCGCCTGCCGCGGCGCCGGCTTCTGAACCGGCTGCCGAACCTGCGCCTTCTGTCAAAGAGGACAGCAAGCAGTCGGCATGACCACGGTGACGGAGGCCCCTGAAGACAAGAAGATGCCGCTGCTCGATCACCTGATCGAGTTACGCCAACGCCTGCTTTACTCGGTCGTCGCCTTGCTGGTGATGTTTCTGGTCTGCTTCTTCTTCGCCGAGTCGATCTTTCAGTTTCTGGCCCAGCCCCTGGCTGACGTCATGATCGCGAACGGCGTCGCCGAGCAATATCAGCGCATGATCTTCACCGCGCTGACCGAGGTCTTTTTCACCTACGTCAAAGTGGCCTTCTTCGCCGCGGCCTTCATCTGCTTTCCGGTCTTCCTGACCCAGTTCTGGCTGTTCGTAGCGCCCGGGCTCTACAAGCACGAGAAGTCGGCGCTGCTGCCCTTCCTGGTGGCGACGCCCTTCCTGTTTTTCCTCGGCGGGGGGCTGGTCTATTTCATCATCTTCCCCTTCGCGGCGGAGTTCTTCATCGCCTTTCAGGTGCCCGCCACCGATACCTCGCTGGCGATCGAGTTGGAACCGAAGGTCAACGAGTACCTTTCGCTGTTCATGCAGTTGATCTTCGCCTTCGGGCTTTGCTTCCAGCTTCCGGTGATCATGACCTTGCTCGCGCGGGTCGGCCTCGCCACCTCCAAGGGCATGGCCGCCAAGCGCAAGTACGCCATCGTCGGCGTCTTCATCGTCGCGGCGATCTTCACGCCGCCGGATCCCATCAGCCAGCTCAGTCTCGCGATCCCCATCGTCCTGCTCTACGAGATCTCCATCTACATGGCCAAGATTGTGGAGCGGCGCCGTCCGAAAGACGAGTACGACGACCCGGATGACGATCTGGATGACGATCCGGACAGTGGCCCGGACAGCGACAAGGAAGGGGCGGGCGGCACCACCCCGGCGACCACCTAGCACTTTCGGGCGGTCGCAGGGACCTTTTCGGCCCCCTTCACAACCCTCCTCAGAGATCACTTTACCTTTGGCGAATTAATCGAATCGCGTGAGGGGCTTCGCCCGCAAGGCTGTTTTGTACCCTCAAGCCGCGGGCGGCTTGGGCGTGGCATTTGTTGGGCGACTCGGGGCAGTCCGGCGTGGACAGGCGCCGCGCGGGGGCCTTATAAGTCCTTCGATTCGCTCAGCAACCGTGCCGATTCGCAAGACTGCCCATGTTGGATCTCCGTTGGATTCGCGAAGAACCCGAAGCCTTCGACGCCGCCCTGAAACGCCGCGGTCTCGAACCGCTGGCGGCTGAGGTTCTTGCCCTCGATTCCAAGCACCGGGCGAGCCAGGCCGAACTGCAGGCCATGCAGACGCGGCGCAACGAAGCCTCCAAGGCCATCGGCGAAGCCAAACGCAAGGGCGAAGACGCCGATGCCCTGATGGCCGAAGTCGCCGGCCTGAAGGATAAGATGGCGGCAACGGAAACGGCCGAGCGGGACCTCAGCACCGAGTTGACGGCGCTGCTCAGCGGCATTCCCAACACGCCGCTGCCCGACGTGCCCGAGGGCCCGGACGAGACGGCCAACGTCTGTCTGCGCGAGCACCTGGTGCCCACCGAGTTCGCCTTCGCGCCGAAGGAACACTTCGAGCTGGGCGAGGCGCTCGGGTTGCTGGACTTCGATACCGCCGCCAAGCTCTCCGGTTCGCGCTTTGCAGTCATGAAGGGCCAGCTCGCGCGCATGCATCGCGCCCTCGCGCAGTTCATGATCGACCTGCACACCACCGAGCACGGCTACGAGGAGGTGGCGCCGCCCTTGCTGGTCCGCGACCATGTGCTCTATGGCACCGGGCAGTTGCCGAAGTTCGCCGAGGACCAGTTCCGCACCACCAGCGACCACTGGCTGATCCCCACCGCCGAGGTGCCGCTGACCAATCTGGTCGCGGGCGACATCGTCGAGGCCGAGCGCCTGCCGATGCGGGTGACGGCCCTGACGCCCTGCTTCCGTTCGGAGGCCGGCTCGGCGGGCCGCGACACCCGGGGCATGCTGCGCCAGCACCAGTTCGAGAAGGTGGAGCTGGTTTCGGTCACCCGCCCTGAAGACTCGGCGGCGGAACTGGAACGCATGGTGGGCTGTGCCGAAGAGGTGCTGAAGCGCCTCGGGCTGCCCTACCGGGTGGTGGTGCTCTCCACCGGCGACATGGGCTTTGCCGCGGCGAAGACCTATGACGTGGAGGTCTGGCTGCCGGGGCAGAAGGCCTACCGGGAGATCTCGAGCTGCTCCAACTGCGTCGACTTCCAGGCGCGCCGGATGAAGGCGCGCTACCGCCCCGAGGACGAGAAGGGCACCCGCTTTGTCCATAGCCTCAACGGCTCCGGCGTTGCCGTCGGGCGCTGTCTGATCGCGGTGATGGAGAACTACCAGCAGGGCAACGGCGCCATTGCGGTGCCGGAAGCGCTGCGCGGATACATGGGCGGGCTCGAGGTGATCGGCAGCCATGGCTAAGGCAGGCCTGAACCTGAAGCGCGCGCGGATTCTCGTGACCAATGACGACGGCATCCATGCGCCGGGCCTGAAGGTTCTGGAGAAGCTGGCCAAGACGCTGAGCAGCGACGTCTGGGTGGTGGCGCCGGAGACCGAGCAGTCGGCGACCAGCCACTCCCTGACCCTGCGCCGGCCGCTGCGGGAGCGGCGCTTGGGGCCGAAGCGCTTTTCCGTCGACGGCACGCCCACCGACTGCGTGTTGGTGGCGCACCACCGCATCCTCGCGGACAGGCTGCCCGACCTGGTGCTTTCGGGTATCAACGACGGCGGCAATCTGGCCGAGGACGTGACCTATTCCGGCACCGTGGCGGCGACCATGGAGGCCGCCTTGCTGGGCATCCCGGCCATCGCCTTTTCCCAGCAGCGCCAGGAGGACGGCATCGCCCGCTGGAAGGTGGCCGAGGCCTTTCTGCCGGATATCGTGCGCAGGCTCGCCCCCATGACCTGGCCGCGCGACCTGCTGGTCAACGTCAACTTCCCGGCGGTGACGCCGGACGCGGTGACCGGGATCGAGGTCTGCCGCCAGGGGCGCCGCGACGAAGGCGCCTCGGTGACCGAGGGCGCGGACCCTTCGGGGCGCCCCTTCCTGTGGATCGGCGGCTATCAGCTCGACACCTCCTCGGAGAAGGACAGCGATCTCGCGGTCACGGCCAGGGGCGGAATCTCGGTGACGCCGCTGCATCTCGACCTGACCCATCGGGCGACCATGAAGACGCTTAAGGGGCTCTTCGCGTGATGGCGACCTCCCGCAAGATCCGCCTGATCATGGAACTGCGCCGTGCCGGCATCGCCGACACAGACGTGCTTTCCGCCATCGAGCGCATCCCGCGGGAGAGCTTCACGCCCGACAGCTTCCGCCACCAGGCATACGAGAACGTGGCGATCCCCATCGGCCAGGGCCAGACGCTCAGCCAGCCCCAGGTGGTCGCACTGATGACCCAGGCGCTGAAGGCCGGGCGGCGCACCAAGGTTCTGGAGGTGGGCACCGGTTCCGGCTATCAGGCCGCCGTGCTCTCCCGGCTCTGCCGGCGGGTCTACACCATCGAACGGTTTCGCGAACTGCTGGCCACCGCCGAACAGCGCTTCGCGGCCCTGCGGCTGCACAACATCACGACACTGCACGGCGACGGCTGGAAGGGCTGGTCCGAGCAGGCGCCCTTTGACCGGATCATGATCACCGCGGCGGCTGCCGACGTCCCGGCGGCGCTGGTGGATCAGCTCGCAGTCGGCGGGCGCATGGTCCTGCCGGTGGGCCGCAGCTCGCGCGACCAGGCCTTGCTCCAACTCCGCCGCGAACCGGGCGGCATCGTCGAGGAGCACCTGGCCGATGTCCGTTTCGTGCCCCTGGTGGAGGGCGTTCCGGAAGAGCAGGCTTATGGCGCCCAGCGCAGCGGGGGGCGGGCATGAGCGCGCGGCCGGTCCTGCTTCTGGCGG
>NZ_JANQOI010000089.1 GCF_028289705.1 Pelagibius sp. | reverse complement strand
AGACCGTCGTCGCCCAGGCTGTTGAAGGCGATCTTGGTGAGCGCCTTCAAGGTATAGGCATCGGGCCGCAGGTCGGCGAGGGTTGGGCGCTTGACCGGCCCGATCAGGACCAGCTCGGAGGCCCCGGCCTCGCGCAGCGCATCCAACACCCGCTTGGACTGTCCCAGCTTGATCCAGAGGTGATCGACCCCCTCCACCGTCGTGGGCTCGGTGTTGCCCTCGACCGCGACCACGAAGGCACCGCGGCCGCTCGACTGGCAGAGCTCGACGAGCCGGCGAGGAAGATGTCCGCCGCCAGCCAGAATGCCCAGCGGCCCGGCCATCACTCGTCTTCCGGCTGCATGATGGGCCCGGAGCCCTCCGCCCGCAGGAACAGCAGCAGGGCATCGACCGTCTGTTGGCCGCCGAAGGACTGCTCGACCGCGTCCACGCGTTCGTTCAGGGTACCGCCCTCGGCAAAGAGGCGGTCGTAGGCCTTCATCAGGGACTGGATTTCCTTGCCCTCGACACCGGCCCGCTTCAGGCCGACGAGATTGAGGCCGCTGAGTTTCCCGGGACGACCCATGACCATGCCGAAGGGGATGACGTCCTGCTTCGCACCCGCCATGGCGCCCAGCATGGCATTGCGGCCGACGCGCACGAACTGCTGAACCGCCGAGAGGCCGCCGAGGATGGCGTAGTCCTCCAGCACCACATGGCCGGCCAGGGTGGCGTTGTTGGCCATGATGACGCGGTTGCCGATCCGGCAATCGTGGGCGACATGGGCGCCGACCATGAACAGGCAACCGTCGCCGACTTCCGTCAGCATGCCGCCGCCTTCGGTGCCGATGTTCATGGTGACCTGTTCGCGGATGATGTTGTCCGCGCCGATCCGCAGCTCGGCTGCTTCGCCGTGGTACTTCAGATCCTGCGGGATCTGGCCGATCGAACTGAAGGGAAAGATCCTGGTGCGCGCACCGATGGTCGTCCGCCCCTCCACGACCACGTGGCTTCGCAACTCCACACCTTCGGCGAGGGAGACATCGGGGCCGACCACGCAATAGGGGCCGATCTGGCAACCCTCTGCAATCTTCGCGGCCGGATCGACGATCGCGGTCGGATGGATACCGGGCATCAGTAGCCCACGATCATCGCGGAATAGGTGGCGTTGGCCACCAGCGTCCCATCGACCTTCACCTGGCCCGAAAACTTCCAGACATTGCGCCGGTTGTGCACGCGCTCGACATGGATCTTGAGGACGTCGCCGGGAACCACCGGCTTGCGAAAGCGCGCGTCGTCGACGGTCATGAAGTAGACCGGCTTGCCATAGGCATCAGCACCCAGGGTGTGCATTACCAGCGCCGCCGCAGTCTGGGCCATAGCCTCGACGATCAAGACACCGGGCATGACCGCTCTTTCCGGAAAGTGGCCTTGGAAAAAGGGTTCGTTGATGGTGACGTTCTTGATGCCGATTGCGCTCTCGTTGAGGACGATGTCTTCGACCCGGTCGATCATGAGAAAGGGATAACGGTGCGGCAGGAGCGCCATGATCTCCTGCACGTCGAGGCTCGCAGTGCCTTCTTTGGTTTCTATGTCTTCACTCATCCTTGTTCCTGCCTCTTGCTTTCAGCTGCCGCTCCCAGATCGCGCACAACCGAAAGAACTCACGGACCGGCCGCGCCGGACTTCCAAGCACGGATACCCCCCCGGGCACGTCACGCATCACGCCGGCCTTGGCGCCAATCCGGGCTCCGGCTCCGATCTTCAGATGACCTGAGATTCCCGCCTGGGCAGCAACCGCCACAAAATCCTGCAACGTCGAGCTTCCGGCGACTCCAGATTGAGCCACAAGCACGCAGCCACGGCCAATGCGCACGTTGTGCCCGATCTGTACAAGATTATCAATCTTCGCCCCAGCGCCGATCACCGTATCGGGACCGGCGCCCCGGTCGATCGTGGAATTTGCACCTATTTCCACCCCATCTTCAATCAGGACGCGACCCAACTGGGGCACATCGACGAAACCCTCCGGGTCCATGGAGAAGCCGAAGCCGCGGGAGCCGATTCTGACGCCGGCATGGATCTGGCAGGCCCGGCCCACCAGGCAGTAGGCCAGCGTCGCCGTGGGGCCGACCGAGGTGCCGTCGCCGATCTCGACCGCCTCGCCGATCACCGCATTGGCCTCGATCCGACAGTTCCTGCCGACCTTCGCCCGGGGGCCGATGACGGCGCCGGGGCCGAGGATGCTGCCCTCGCCGACGCTTGCGGTGGGGTCGACGTGGGCTGTCGGATGGATACCGGCTTCGCCCTGCTGCGGCGGATAGAACGCCTGGGCGATCTTGGCGTAGCTCCGGTAGGGACGCTCGCTCAGAAGGAGTTGCATGCCGGAGGGCGCGCGCCCGGCAAACTCCGGGTCGACGACGCAGGCGCCGGCCCCGCTCTCGGTGAACTGGCTGACATAGCGCCGGTTGTCGAGAAAAGCCACCTGCTCCGGCCCCGCTGCATCGAGCGGTGCCACGTCGGAGAACACCCTGTCGGGATCGGCACCGGGCTGCAGTTGCGCTTCGCCGATCTGGGCCAGATCCGCTAGCGTGAACGGGCCGGCAACCTGGAAAAAACGGCTATCTGCCATGACCTATCTTCATGTATTCCCTTGCCCCCGGGGAGAGATGCGGGCGCCGGCTGCCGGGTATGGCGGGGCGCGCCCGGGCGGGTTGATGCCGACGGACTCGACGGGAGTCTAGTTGGCCGGAACCGGTGAGGAAACATCGGTAAGCCTCGTGTTCAGCCTTTTCAGGGCTTCCTCCGTGAGGTCGAACTCCGGTTTGACGATGATCACCGTGGTCTTCGCCAAGACCAGATCAAGCTCGCGCTCGAGGGCGATCTCCTGGGAGATCGCCAGCAGGACCTGCTGCACCTCCGCCATGCCCTGGTTGAAAAGCTGGTCCAGCCGGCGCCGTTCGGCCTGCATCTCCCGCTGCAGCGCGATCCCTTCCGCCTCCAGATCGCCGCGTTCGCGCGTATAGTCCTCCTCCGCAAGCTGGGGGCGTCTTTGCGCCAGATCCAGGTCCGCGGCCCGCAACGAGTCCTCGCGGCTGACAAGGGCCTGTTGGGCGGTCTGGCGCGCGGCCTCGATCCGCTGGGCCAAGGCCTTCACGGCGACGGACTCGCGCAGCACGGCCTGAATATCGATCACCCCGACCAGCGGGGCGCGGCTGCTCTGCGCCTGGGCCACGGCCGGCAGGGCTATGGCCAGCACCAGCGCTGCGACGAGGTGCAATGACCGGCACCTTGAGACTGTCATGGGTCTTAGAACTGCGTTCCGAAGCTGAAGCTCAGGATCTCCGTCTCGTCGAAATCCTCTTTGACGACGGCAAATCCAAGGTCGAGGATCACCGGTCCAAAGGGTGAATTCCACGACACACCGGTGCCTACGGTAACACGCGGCGAGCTGGAATCCTCTACCACGACCGGAATGCTGTTCTCATCCAGATCCCACGCGGCGCCGAAATCGGTGAAGAGGCGCCCGCGGACATCGAGATCGAAGGGCAGCGACATGGGAAAGGACATCTCGACGGTGCCGGTATAGAAGTGCTTGCCGCCCAGGGCGTCCCCGGTGGTGCGGTCACGTGGCCCTATGCCGCCGAACTCGAAGCCGCGCGGGTTGTTGCCACCGCGGAAAAAGCGGTCCGAGATTCGTGTGTCTTCGCCGAGCCCCACGATGGTGCCCGCGGAGCCTCTGAGGCTGGCCGTGTAGTCCTCGAAGATCGTGTAGAAGTAACCCCCGTTGACGGAGGTCTTGAGGAACTCGACATCGCCGCCGAGGCCCGCCACCTCGGTGCGCAGGCGGCCGATGATGCCCTCGCGCGGATCGAAGCGGGAGTCCCGGCTATCGTAGGTCAGTTCGTTGCTGACACTGGAACGCAGCGTCGCGCCCTTTTCGGAGCGCACCAGCAGCGACGCGTCGCTGTCCACATCGGTGATGTCGCGGTTCTCGATGGTGTAGCGTACCACGTTGCGAATGTTTTCGGTCAGATTGAACCCCGCGCGGATCGATCCGCCGAGACGCTCCTCCTCGAACGAGCTTTCGTCGTCGCGGTCATCGGTGGTGCGGAACAGGTCGAGACCGGCCGCCAGGTTTCGGTCGAGGAAGTAGGGTTCGGTGAAGCTGAAATCGATTTCCGAGGCTTCGCCGGCCAAGGTAAAGCCGAGGCGCAGATCCTGGCCGCGGCCGAGCAGGTTGCGTTCGCGAATGCCGATGTTGCCGATGGGGCCGTCGGCGGAGGAGAAACCGGCACCGAAGGTCAGATCGCCGGTCGACTGCTCTTCGACCTCGACCTTGACCACCGTTCGGTCGGGCGCGCTGCCCGGTTCGTTCTCCACGGTCACGGTCTTGAAGAAGCCCAGGTTCTGCACCCGCTGGCGGGAGCGGCGCAGCTTCGAGGTGTTGAAGGCGTCGCCCTCGACCAGGCGGAATTCCCGGCGAATCACGCGGTCCAGGGTGCGCGAATTGCCTTCGATATCGATCCGTTCGACGAAGACCTTGGGGCCCTCCTGAATGTCGAAGACGATGTCGATGGTGAGGTTTTCGCGGTCGCGCTGGACCCGCGGGCGAATGTCGACAAAGGCGAAGCCGAAATCGCCGACGGCCTCGGTCAGCGCCTCGATGGTCTTGTCCACCTCGCTGGCGTCGTACCAGTCGCCCTCGAAGGTCGTGACTTCGCCGCGCAACGTCTCCGGATCGAGGTTGCGCAGCGTGGTCTCCAGACCGATCACCCCGAAGCGGTAGCGCGGCCCCTCGTCGACGGTGAAGGTGACGATGAAGTCCTGATTGTCCGGCGTCAGCTCCGCCACCACCGAGACCACGCGGAAATCGGCATAGCCCTCGTTGAGGTAGAAGCGGCGCAGCAGCTCGCGGTCGAAGGTCAGCCGGTCGGGATCGTAGGTATCGGTGTTGGTGAAGAAGTTCCAGAACGAAGCTTCGGAGGTCGTGACCTCGTCGCGCAGCGTGGAGTCCGAGAACTCCTTGTTGCCGATGAAGTTGATGGAGCGGATGCTGGTCAGCGGCCCCTCGCTGATCTCGAAGGCGAGATCGACGCGGTTCTGTTCGAGCTGAATGACCTTGGGCTCGACGGTCGCCGCGAAGCGCCCGGAGCGGCGATAGATTTCGAGGATGCGGTTGGTGTCGCTCTGCACCTTGGTGCGGGTGAAGACCACACGCGGGCGCAGCTCGATCTCCTGCTGCAGGGTCTCGTCGTCGATCCGCCGGTTGCCTTCGAACGCGATGCGGTTGACGATCGGGTTCTCGGCCACGACGACGATCAGCACATTGCCTTCGCGGCGCAGGTTCACGTCCGCGAACAGGCCGGTGGCGAAAAGATTCTTCAGTGAACGGTCGAGGCGCACCGGATCGAAGGGGTCGCCGGGGTTGACCCGCATGTAGGAGCGCACCGTTGCCGCTTCGATGCGCTGCGTACCCTCGACGCGAATGGAATCGATGCGCCCGCCGGAGAGCAGGGATTGGGCAATCGAGGGTGCGGAGATGCTGAGCCAGGCCGCGGCGGACAGCAGGCATGCCAAAACGATGACGAAAGACCGTCCGCGACCCACTTTATCCTGTTCCTCTCCCCCGGTGGCGCTGGTGCGTTTAGGTGACCAGGCCTTTGACAAAATTCACCAAAGTCTCAAAGCGTAGAAGATCATTCCACGTCACAAAAACCATTAACGTCAATACCAGAGCCAGCCCAATCCGGAAACCGTATTCTTGGGCTCTCTCTCCTAACGGACGTCCGCGCAGGGCCTCGATTGCATAGAACAAAAGATGGCCACCATCGAGCATCGGCACCGGAAACAGGTTGATCAGGCCGAGATTGATGGACAGCACCGCGGCAAAGAAGATGGCCTGGGGAATGCCGTGTTCGGCCACCTGACCGGAAAGCTGGGCGATGCGGATCGGGCCGCCCAGTTCGTCGGCGCCACGGTCGCCCCGGATGATCTGGCCGAGAGCGGTAAAGGTTTGATTGATAATGGAGATTGTCTCACGCGTGGCTTGCCAGACCGCCGTCAGGGGATCATGGCGCGTGAACTCGCTACCGCTGCGCTGGATCCCGATCCGGCCGATCTCGTGCTTCTCGCCGAGACTGTTCTCGGTCTCGACACGCTCAGGCGTGGCGATGAGCTGCATCTCCTGGCCGTCGCGCAGCATAGTGATTTCCAGGGGTTCCTCGGGGCGCAGACCGACGATCCGCTGCAGCTCCTCGAAGCGCGCCACGCCCTGGCCGTTGACCGCCGTGATCTTGTCGCCCGGCTCGAAGCCGGCCGCTTCCGCCGCCGAGCCCGGAACCACCTGGCCGACCACGGCCGGCGTGAAGGGCTGACCGACGATGCTGAAAAGCCCGGCGAGGATGACGATGGCGAAGAGGAAGTTGGCGAGCGGCCCCGCCGCGACGATCCAGGTACGCTGGCTGAGGCGCTTGTAGGGAAAGGCCACCGCCCGCTCCGCCTCGCTGAGCGACGAGTTTTCCTCCGAGGGCATGCTGGCGGCGTTGGCGTCACCGAACATCTTCACATAGCCGCCGAGCGGGATCAGGCTGAACTTCCAGCGCGTGCCCGCCTTGTCGGTCCAGCCGAAGATCTCCGGGCCGAAACCGATGGAGAAGACCTCCACGCGCACCCCGTTCCACCGCGCCACCAGGTAGTGGCCAAGCTCATGGACGAACACCAGGGCCGTGAGGATGACGAGAAACGGGATACCGAAGCCGTAGAGGCCGCCAGAAAAATCCATAACTTAAAGCACGATCCTAAGCTTGATTCTGAGCTTTAGCCAGTCGCTGGCCAGACGATTTCCGGGCGTCTCGTCGCCACGGCCAAGTGGCCGCGGGGACGGACGGTGATACCCCAAAACGCTTGTCAAGAAAAGGACTTAGGGCTCCCTGCCCCGTTGTTCAAGCAGCCGGCGCGCGGTTCCCCGGGCCGCCGCATCGGCCGACGCCACCTCCTCCAGGCTGGCCAGAGGCCGGCTGGGATGTGCCTCAAGGGTCTCCTCCACCACCGCGGCGATCCCGATGAAATCGAGACGCTCGTCAAGGAAGGCTGCCACCGCTTCCTCGTTCGCTGCGTTCAGCGTGGTGGGGGCCGTTCCCCCGGCGCGCAGGGCCGCCCGGGCCAGCCGCAGGGCGGGAAAGCGCTCTTCGTCCGGCGGCTCGAAGTCGAGCCGGCCAATGGCGGCGAGATCGAGGCGCTCAACCGGGGTTGCCATACGCTCGGGCCAGGCCAGTGCATAGGCGATGGGCGTGCGCATGTCGGGCTGCCCAAGCTGCGCCAGCACCGATCCGTCGACGTAGGCGACAAGGGAGTGAATCACCGACTGCGGATGCACCAGGATGTCGATGCGGTCCTCCGCCATGTCGAAGAGGTAGTGGGCCTCGATCAGTTCCAGGCCCTTGTTCATCATGCTGGCGGAATCGACTGAGATTTTCGCCCCCATGTCCCAGTTGGGATGCGCCACCGCCTGGGCCGGCGTGACGGCGGCCATCTCATCGCGGCTGAAGGTGCGGAACGGCCCGCCCGAAGCGGTGAGAATCAGGCGGTCCACCTTGTCCGGCTGGTCGAGGTCCAGAACCTGAAAGATGGCGTTGTGCTCGGAATCGACGGGCAGCAGCTGTGCGCTGTGGGCGGCGACTTCGGCGGTCATGAGAGCGCCGGCACAGACAAGGGTTTCCTTGTTGGCCAGGCCGATCACGCTGCCCTGGCGAACCGCCGCCAGGGTCGGCTGCAACCCCGCCGCGCCGACGATGGCCGCCATCACCCAGTCCGCCGGCCGGGCGGCGGCTTCGGCCACCGCAGCGGGGCCGGCTGCCACCTCGATCCCGGTCCCGCTCAGCGCCTCCTTCAGATCGGCATAGCAGGACTCGTCCGCCACCACCGCCTGGCGTGCACCAAAGCGCTTGGCCTGAACCGCCAGGCGGGAGACCGAGCGATTGGCCGTGAGGGCCTCGATCTCGAAGGCCTCCGGGTTGCGCGCCACCAGATCCAAGGTGCTGCAGCCGATGGAGCCTGTGGAGCCAAGGATCGACAGGCGCCGCGGTTGCGTTGCCGTCTTTATACTGGGGGTAGCCAAGGACATCTCAGCCGCGAACCTCCAAGAACCAAACGAATGCGAAAACCACCGGAAGGACCGCCAGCAACCCGTCCACGCGGTCCAAGATACCACCATGTCCCGGGATTATGTGACTGGAATCCTTCACGCCAAAGCGGCGCTTGCACCAGGACTCCAAAAGGTCACCTGCCTGGGCCACAACCGCAAGCGCTGCACCGGCGGCCAGCATCGCAGCGAACGGCCAGCCCAGCCAATCAGCCGCCGCCGCACTCACCAACGCACCGCCGGCCATGCCGCCCAGCAGCCCGGCCCAGGTTTTGTTCGGGCTGATCGCCGGCGCCAGCTTCGGGCCGCCGATGCCGCGGCCGGCGAAGTAGGCGCAGATGTCCACGGCCCAGACCACGAAGAGAAGCCAAAACACCAGGGCCCGCCCCTGATCGGGAACCGCCCTCAGCCAGAGGAACGCCAGAACCGCCAGACCGATGTAGAAGGTTCCGCCGACAAGCCAGGGGACCAGGGCGCGCCTGCCCATAAGGCTCACCAGAGCGACCAGAACCGTTCCGATCAGCAATTCCAGGAGCGCATGCTGGGAAAAGCCCAAAGCGAACATCAGCGGCACGCCGACGAGCACCAGGATCACCGCATAGCCGGCCGACGGCAGGCTGCCCTGCCCGCACAGCCGCGCCCATTCCCAGCCCATAAGGCCGGCGACGAGGAGCATCAGGGCATCGAGCCAGATGCCGCCGACGTAGATGTCGGCGAGAACCAGAGGGGCGAGGACCAGTGCCGAGAGAATGCGGGTCTTCAGCAAACCCGCGCTCTTACTGAGATTCCGCGGCAGTGCCGTAGCGACGTTCGCGTCGCTGGTACTCCTCGACGGCGGCCAGAAAATCGCCCTTGTCGAAGTCGGGCCAGAGCTTGTCCACGAAAACGAACTCACTGTAGGCAGCCTGCCAGAGCAGGAAGTTGCTTAGCCGCTGCTCCCCGGAGGTGCGGATCAGCAGATCGGGGTCCGGGATCCCCGCGGTGAGCAGCCCCTCGGCGAAGCGCGCCTCGTCGATCTCCTCCGGCTTCAGATCGCCCGACGCCGTCAGTTCCGCCAGGCGCCGGGCAGCGGCTGTGATCTCCTGGCGGCTGCCATAGGAGAGCGCAATGATCAGATTCAGGCGCTGGTTCGCGCGGGTGCGCGCTTCGGCATCGTCGATCATGCGGACGATATCGTCGGGCAGGCGCGCCCGCTCGCCGATGATCCTGAGGCTGATGCCGTTCTGGTGAAGTTCCGCCAGTTCGCTGCGCAGATAGCGCCGCAGCAGCCCCATGAGGTCGTCCACCTCGCTCATCGGCCGCCGCCAATTCTCGGAGGAAAAGCCGAAGAGCGTCAGGTTGGGAATGCCCAGCTCCATCGCCCCGGTGATGCAGCGGCGGACCGCCTCGGCCCCCTGCCGATGCCCCAGTGTCCGTGGCAGGCCGCGCGCCTTCGCCCAGCGGCCGTTGCCATCCATGATGATCGCCACGTGCCGGGGAAGGGTCGGATCGGAAGGAAGGCGGGAAGAGTCCATCGCGCTCAGACCTGGAGGATTTCCTCCTCCTTCTGAGAGAAGGTCTCGTCGATCTTCTTGATATGACTGTCCGTCATATCCTGGATCTCCTGCGACCAGAGATGGTGCTCGTCCTTGGAGATCTCGGAGTCCTTCTCCATCTTCTTCAGCATCTCCATGCCGTCCCGGCGAACGTTGCGCACCGCCACGCGGGCCTGCTCGGCGTACTTGCCGGCGATCTTGGTGAGCTCGACACGCCGTTCTTCCGACAGGGCCGGGATCGGAACCCGGATCAACTGCCCGTCGGTCGCCGGGTTGAGGCCGAGACCCGAATCGCGGATCGCCCGCTCCACCGCCCCCACCAGGCTGCGGTCCCAGACCTGAACCGTCACCATGCGCGGCTCCGGCACCGAGATGCTGCCGACCTGGTTCATGGGCGTGGCGGCGCCATAGGCCTCCACCGTGATCGGTTCCAACAGTCCCGCCGACGCGCGGCCCGTACGCAAGCCGGCGAATTCCTTGTGCAGCGCATCGATGGCACCGTCCATGCGGCGCTTGATATCGCTTAGGTCTGGGTCAGCCACAGTTCAGTCCTCGTCTTTCACCAGTGTAAATCGGCCATTGCCCGACAGCACCTCGGCAAAGGCGCCGGGCCTGTAGATGGAAAAGACAAGGATAGGGATCTGGTTTTCGCGGGCAAGAGAGATGGCGGCATGGTCCATCACCCCCAGGTCGTCCGTCAGGACCCGCATGTAGTCCAGGCTGTCGAAGCGCTGCGCGCCCGGGGTCTTCTCGGGGTCCGCGTCATAGACGCCGTCCACCTTGGTGCCCTTCAGCAGCACGTCGCAGCCCATCTCCGAGGCCCGCAGCGCCGCCGCGGTATCGGTGGTGAAATAGGGATTGCCGGTGCCCGCCGCGAAGATCACCACCCGGCCCTTTTCCATATGCCGTTCCGCGCGCCGGCGGATGTAAGGCTCGGCCACGGTGTCCATGGGAATGGCGGTCTGTACCCGCGTGTCGACGTCGATCTGCTCCAGCGCGTTCTGCAGTGCGAGCGCGTTGATGACGGTGGCCAGCATCCCCATGTAGTCCGCCGAGGCCCGCTCCATCCCTGCCGCCGCCACCGAGACGCCACGGAAGATGTTGCCGCCGCCCACCACCAGGCAGACGTCAACGCCGAGGGCACGGACCTCCGCCACGTCGCGGGCAATCTGCGCGACCATCTCCGGGTCGAGCCCGTAGTCCCGATCGCCCATCAGGGCTTCGCCGGAAATCTTCAGGAGGACGCGCTTGTAGCGCGGGACGGGATTGAGCTGGGTCTGCGTCTCGGACATGGGCCTCTGCGAAGCCTGGCGGGAAGGGGACCTCCGCTTGGGAAGGCGGCACATGGTAATGCGCCGGAGGGATTCGCGCCAGTGGCCCGGGACCCTCCGGCCCGGATCAATTTCAGAACATCGCCCGGAGGGCCGGCCTCAGCCGCCGAGGGTCGCCGCCACCTCGGCAGCGAAATCGGTCTCCTCGCGCTCCACGCCCTCGCCGAGCTGGAACCGATGGAAGCCGGCGATCTTGACCTCGGCACCGAGGTCCTTGGCCGCGGCCTCCAGCACCTTGCTGACCTTGTTCTCGCCATCGATCACGAAGACCTGCTCCAGAAGGCAGACCTCCTCATAGAACTTGCGCAGGCGCCCCTGGACCATCTTCTCGATGATCTCCTCGGGCTTGCCGCTGGCACGTGCCTGCTCGCTCAGCACGTCGCGCTCGCGCTCCAGCGCCGAGGCGTCGACGCCGTCGCGGTCGACGGCCAGCGGCTGGGCAGCGGCCACGTGCATGGCCAGTTGGCGTCCGAGGACCTTTAGCTTCTCCGCATCCCCTGCCGACTCCAGGCCCACCAGCACGCCGATCTTGCCGAGCCCGGGCGCAGTCTGATTGTGGATGTAGGAGCAGACGACACCCTGATCGACGGCAATCCCCGCCGTGCGGCGCAGGTTCATGTTCTCGCCGATCTTGGCGATCATGTTGGTCAGCTCGTCGGCGACCGAATGGCCGCTGCCGGGAAAACCCGCCGCCTTGGTCTGCTCCAGATCGCCGCCGCTGCCGAGCGCGATTTCGGCGCAGCTTTTGACGAAGCCCTGAAACGACTCATTGCGGGCAACGAAGTCGGTCTCGGAGTTCACCTCGACCACCGCGCCACGCGTACCCTCGGCGGTGACGCCCACCAGCCCCTCGGCGGCGACCCGGCCCGCCTTTTTGGCGGCAGCCGCCAGGCCCTTCTTGCGCAGCCAGTCAACCGCCGCGTCCAGATCGCCTCCGGTCTCGGTCAATGCCTTCTTGCAGTCCATCATCCCCGCACCGGAGGACTCGCGCAGCTCCTTGACCAGCGCCGCGGAAATCTGAGCCATGACTTACCTCTTCCTCTTGGTGTCCCAACTGACTTGAGACCTCGCCGCCCCGGGCCGCAGGCCGGGGCCACTAAGAATTGCGATTGGGTACCCTTAGGTCCCGGGCGCTGCCTCCTTGGCGGCCTCTTCCGGCTGGGCAGCCTCGGCCGGGGCCTCGGGCGCTGGGGCCTCGGGCGCAGCCTCAGCGGCAGCCTCGGCCGGCGCCTCGGCAGCAGCTTCCGGCGCGGCCTCACTGGCCTCCTCCGGGGCAGCCGCCTGCCCGGCGTTCTCGTCGGCAGCCTCAGGCAGGGCCTCCGCCGGCGCCTCCTCGGCAGTCCCGACGTCGGCGCCGCTGGCCACCAACTCCGCCTGAATGCCGTCCAGCACCGCATCGGCGATCAGATCGCAATAGAGGCTGATGGCCCGCAGGGCATCGTCGTTGCCGGGAACCGGAAAGGTGACGCCCTCCGGGTCGGAGTTTGAATCGAGCACGCCGACCACCGGGATCTTCAGGTTCGACGCCTCCTTGACGGCGATGTGCTCCTTGTTGGTGTCGATGACGAAGATCACGTCGGGCAGGCCACCCATCTCCTTGATGCCGCCGAGGGCGCGCTCCAGCTTGTCGCGCTCGCGGGTCAGGTTCAGAAGCTCCTTCTTGGTGAGGCCGGTCTGTTCCTCGCCGAGCTGATCCTCGACATTGCGCAGGCGCTTGATGGAGTTGGAGATGGTCTTCCAGTTGGTCAGCATGCCGCCGAGCCAGCGGTGGTTGACGTAGTACTGGCCGCAGCGCTTCGCGGCCTCGGCCACCTTTTCGCTGGCCTGGCGCTTGGTGCCGACGAAGAGCACACGCCCGCCGGCGGCGGTGATGTCGCGCACCGCGACCAGGGCCTGGTTCAGCAGCGGCAGGCTCTGTTCGAGATCGATGATGTGAACGCCGTTGCGGGCCCCGAAGATGAAGGGGGCCATCCGGGGGTTCCAGCGGCGGGTGGTGTGTCCAAAGTGGACGCCAGCTTCCAGGAGCTGACGCATGGTCGGGCTTGGCAGCGCCATAGGGTTCTTCTCCGGTTATGCCACCGCGGGACCTGTCATCCGAGCCCCCGGGAACCGGAGGTCTCCAGACACCGGAGCGACGGGCGGGATGTCTCCCCGCAAGCCGCAATGCCCGCGTGTGAGGTTGAAATCGGCGCGGTGATAGCTGCCTGGGGCGGGAAGATCAAGCGAAATCGGCCCTTCCCGGGCGTCCGACAGCTGATCCTAAAGCTCGTAGCCCTCCTGCCGCAGGCGCTCCTCCACCCTGCCGGGCAGGTCCTGGAACAGGGCCATGCCCCAGCGCTGGCTCATCTGCACGGTCTCGGCCATCATGGCCGGCATCTTCTTGATCATGCTCTGGCCGATTGGGCTCTTGTAGAAGGCGAGCATCCCGTCCAGCTCCTCCTCGGTGAAGACCCGCTCGTAGACCTCCGCCACCTCGTCGATCAGCAGCGGCATCGACTCCTTAAGGACGGCGAGAACCTCGTCATGAATGATGGTACTGACCTCACTGGGCAGTTCCGGGTGCATCTGCTGGGTCATGGTGTTCATCTGGGCGAAGGCCGCCTCGAACATCTGCTCCATCATTCCCTCGGCCTGAAAGACCCGGAACAGCTCCCGCGCCTTCTCGGCCTTGGCGGATTGGGCGCCAGCGGCCCCGGCGTAGGTGGCGGGGAGCACGGCAATGATCAAGACAATCGCTAAACGTTTAAGCTTCTGCATCGAATTCTCCCGTCCCTTGCATTTTGGGCAGTCTAGCGAAACCCCATGACATTTCCACGACCGATCTCAAGGCGGGAGAATTGAGCGACAGGGCCGCCCCCTGCCACTCGGCCCTCTGTCGCCAAAGCGGCCCCGGCAGCGGCGGCGCTACAAGCTTCCGAGAGTTATTGCTGTACGTAACCCTTCTCGCGGAAGCGCTGAAAGACAGACTCTATCAACCCTTTCATGAGTGAATCCGCCCAGGCTTTGCCCAGCCTGTTCGTCTCCTCCCGCACTGCCGGCATCTTGGCCGACATGCTCTGACCCGCTGGACTCTCGTGAGAGCCCAGGATTGCGTCGATTTCCGCTTCGGTGAAGGCATCGGCGTACACGGCCGCCACCTGATCTGCCAGTGTGGGCAACTCCCGGGCAAGCGCCCGGTCGAGCTCCTCGCCCAAGATCCGGAATACTTCTTCGCCCGGTGGTGGAGGGTCCGCCCCGGCGAATCCCATGGTCACGACGATGGTCGCCCAACTATGGAGCCCCCGCTTCAGGGTCTCAGTCTGGGAAGCAAGAAACAGCTCGCGGACCTTTTCGATCTTCGCCGTTGGAGCGGTCTGGGCGGCCACCATGCCTGGGGCCACGCACAGTCCCGCCATCAGGACCAGCAATCCTAAAGTTCGCCGCATGATCACCATGGCACAGCCATCAAAACTATCCGGGGTTGCATCCTAGACGGCTCCTCTTGGGGAGTTCAAGGAGGGGGACGGGCACAGGTGAGGTGGCTGGTCAGCGGTCCTGCATGACAAGCCCGGGAATCGCCTTGATGGCCCGGCGCGTGGCCGGAGACAGCGCGTAGCCGCCGCCCAGGGCCAGCTCCACTTCCTGCCCGTCGTCCAGCGCCAGGATCAGCTTCACCTTGCCGCGGCCCCTGCCCTCGCGGTCCAGCAGCGTCTTCAAGCTGTCCAGGGGCGCCTGGCTGGCCATATGAATGTCCAGCCCCTTGGAGGTGCGGGCCGCCGCGTTGTCCAGCGGCTCCAGCGACTGGGCGGTGAGCCGCGGCTCCTCCTCGCCGCGCTGCTCGACCGAGACCTTCAGCAGCAGGGGCTGCCCGCTGTCAAGCAGGTCCCGCGATTGGGCGAGGGTCTCTGAAAACAGCGTCACCTCGAAGACCCCGGCGGCGTCGGAGAACTGAACAAAGGCCATGCGGCTGCCCTTGCGGCTGTTCAGCTCGCGCTTGCCGTCGACGATTCCCGCCATCGTGACCAGGCCGGAGGCCCCGCCATGCAAGACCTCGCTGCTGCCCGTGACCTGCATCTTCTCCAGCACCGGCCCGTAGGAGTCCAGCGGATGGGCCGAGAGATAGAAGCCGACGGCGTCGAACTCCTGCTTGAGGCGCTCCATCCCCGACCAGTCTTCCAGCGGCGGCAGGGGCAGCGGCGCCGTGGTCGCCTCGTTGCTGTCGCCGAAGAGATTGACCTGGGCGCTCTCCCGTTCGCTGGCGGCGGCGCTGGCATGGCGCACCAGGGTCTCGGCGGCGTGATAGACCTGGGCCCGGTTGGGCACCAGGGCGTCGAAGGCCCCGGCCCGGGCCAGGTTCTCCACCTGGCGCTTGTTGATCTGTTTCACGTCCAGCCGATGGGCGACGTCGGCCAGGCTCCGGAAGGGCCCGCCGCGCTGCCGCTCCTCGACCAGAGCCTGCATGGCGGCACCCCCGACGTTTTTCACTGCGGCCAGGGCATAGCGGATCGCCGGCTTGCCATCGGGTTGAAGTTCAACGGAAAAATCGCGTTCCGAGCGATTGATGTCGGGCGGCAACAAGGCGATGCCGAGGCGCTGCAGCTCCTGGCGGAAGATGTTCAGCTTATCGGTGTTGCCCATGTCGTAGGTCATCGAAGCGGCGATGAATTCGACCGGATGATTGGCCTTCAGATAGGCGGTCTGGTAGGCCACCAGGGCATAGCCCGCCGAGTGGGCCTTGTTGAATCCGTAGCCGGCGAACTTGTCGACGAGGTCGAAGACATAGGAGGCGCGGTCCTTGGTCACGCCCTTGGACATGGCCCCCTCGACAAAGGTATCGCGCTGGGCCTGCATCTCCGCCTTGATCTTCTTGCCCATGGCCCGGCGCAGCAGGTCCGCCTGGCCCAGGGAGTAGCCGGCGAAGACCTGGGCGATCTGCATCACCTGTTCCTGGTAGATGATGACCCCGTAGGTGTCCTTCACCACCGGCTCGATGGTCTCGTGCAGGACCTCCGGCTGCTCGCGGCCGTATTTGCAAGCAACGTACTTCGGGATGTTCTCCATCGGCCCGGGGCGGTAGAGCGCCACCAGGGCGATGATGTCTTCGAAGGTGTCGACCCGGGCCTCGCGCAACAGCGAACGCATGCCCGACGATTCAAACTGGAACACGCCGACGGTATCGCCGCGGCTCATCATCTCGAAGGTCGTGCGGTCGTCGAGGGGGATATGAGCCAGGTCCACCGCCGTGCCCCGCCGTTCCAGCAACTCGCAGGCGCGCACCAGCACCGTCAGGGTCTTCAGGCCCAGGAAGTCGAACTTCACCAGCCCCGCCTGCTCCACATACTTCATGTTGAACTGGGTCACCGGCATGTCGGAGCGCGGATCGCGGTAGAGCGGCACCAGCTTGTCGAGCCGGCGATCGCCGATGACCACCCCCGCGGCGTGGGTGGAGGCGTGGCGGTAGAGTCCCTCCAGGCGCAGGGCGATGGTGATCAGCCGGCTCACCGCCTCGTCCTCGCGGCGCATCTCCTGCAGCCGTGGCTCGCCGTCGATGGCCTGCTGCAGGGAGACCGGATTGGCCGGGTTGTTGGGCACCAGCTTGCAGATGCGGTCGACCTGGGGATAGGGCATCTGCAGCACCCGCCCGACATCGCGCAGGGCGGCGCGGGCCTGCAGCTTTCCGAAGGTGATGATCTGGGCCACGTGGTCGCGGCCGTACTTGTCCTGAACGTAGCGGATCACCTCGTCCCGGCGGTCCTGGCAGAAGTCGATGTCGAAGTCCGGCATCGAGACGCGCTCGGGGTTGAGGAAACGCTCGAACAACAGGCCGAAGCGCAGGGGGTCCAGGTCGGTGATGGTGAGCGCCCAGGCAACCACCGAGCCGGCGCCCGAGCCGCGCCCCGGCCCCACCGGAATGCTCCGTGCCTTGGCCCACTGGATGAAGTCGGCGACGATCAGGAAGTAGCCGGCGAAGCCCATCTCCTGAATGACCTTGAGCTCGAAGGCCAGGCGTTCGCGGTAGGGCGCCGCAACCGCCTCCTGCTCGGCCGCTTCAACGCCCGGGAAGACCTGGTCCTCCAGCCGCTTCTCCAGGCCCGCTTCCGACTGGGCCCTCATCTCCTCTTCTTCGCTGCGCCCTTCAGAGGTCGGGAAGGCCGGCAGGATGGGCTTCACGAACTCGGGGAAGTAGGCGCAGCGCCGGGCCACCGCCAGCGTGTTGTCGATGGCTTCCGGCAGATCGGCGAAGAGAGCGCGCATCTCCGCGGCCGATTTGAAGGCGTGATCCGGGGTCAGCCGGCGCCGGTCGCTCTCGGCGATGTAGGCGCCTTCGGCGATGCACAGCAGCGCGTCGTGGGCTTCGTAGTCCTCGGCCGATGGGAAGAAGGCTTCATTGGTGGCCACCAGGGGCAGATCGCGCGCGTAGGCGAGGTCCAGCAGGGCCGGCTCCACCGCCGCTTCCTCCGGCCGGCCGTGGCGCTGCAGTTCGATGTAGAGCCGGCCCGGGAAAATCGCCTGGAGCCGGTCCAGCAGCGCTTCCGCCGCCGGTCTCTGGCCCGCGGCGAGCAGGCGGCCGAGGGCGCCCGCCACACCGGCGGTCAGGGCCAACAGCCCTTCGCCATGGGCGGCGAGGACATCAAGGCTCACCTGGGCGGGCTCGCTGGGTTCGCTCTCCAGGAAGGCGATGGAAACCAGACGCATCAGGTTCTGATAGCCGGCCTCGTTCTGAACCAGCAGCACCAGGGGGTCGGGCGGCGGCGCCGTGCCGTTGCGCGGTTCGCCGACGTCGCGGCTGATGGCGAGCTGGCAGCCGATGATAGGCTGGATGCCGGCCTTCTGGGCCTCCTGCGCAAACTCCAGGGCGCCGAATAGATTGCCGCTGTCGGTGACGGCGACAGCGGGCATCGCCTGTGCCCTGCAGAGCTTCACCAGATCCTTGGGTTTGATCGCGCCTTCGGAGAGGGAATAGGCGGAGTGAACGCGAAGATGAACGAAATCAGCGTGAGCCATGGAGCGAGTCTGCCTTCCCATGGCGAGTCGAGTCACGGCTCCAGGAGTGTGGAGAGAGTACGTTTCCTGGGGGTAAGTCGCCCGTGGATCACCTTGGGCCCGACGAGGCGCGAGGGCGCAGGAGCGAACAGCCTCGCCCCCAAGCGCGCCCACCCGCTACGCTGCAGGAGGTGCCGCAAAGACGACCGCCCGCTATTCGGAAAGCTTCCGCACTGCTTGCCTGATGAGCGCCTCGGCCGTCTCTCTGTCGGATTCTGCGGCCGCCTGTACGTCCTTCGCGGCCTCTACCAGATCCTCCTGCTCGGCCAGCAGCGTCAGGTAGCGGCGCGCCAACTCGCTCTCCGGCGGTACCGATGAAAGGTTCGACCTGACCCGTTCCTGGTCGGCAGCGATGTCGGCGAGGTCCTTGCTTGCAGCCTGGCTGGCCCGCCTAGCCTCGGCTGCTTTGGCTTGGAGCGCTGAGATCTCGCCCAGAACCGATGCGAGGCGGTTGTCCACGCCTACGACCAGCCCCGACAGCTCCACCAAGTCTCGCTGGCTCAGAGAGTCCAGTGTGTACTGGTTCCTCTTGGGCGTCTCGTCCACCACCGTGACACCGGCCTTGCCTCCGGCGGGTACCTTCGCAGAGATGCGGACGTGCGATGAGGTGTCCTGCCGGTCGCCTCCGGTCACGGTCGCCGTCCACCCCGACAGGCGTGGATGTTCGATCACGACTGTCCGCTCGCCGTCGGCTGCGCCGTAAACGGTGTAGTCCGTCACGATTCTACGCATGCTCTCGGCACGCAGAACGCCATCCACCACGCTGACGGTCCGCAGGCGCTCGTCCCCGCGTGGCTCCGCTGTGATGCGCACCTTTCGATCGACAGCGAAGGTCAGCAGGCGGCTCTCATCGGGGCCCGCTCCGAGGAACTGAGCATCGCCCGCATAGCCCTCGGCGCCGTCGTATAACGTGAGAATACCCGGCGGCAGGGAGGACTCCCCTGCGTTGTGGATGCGCACTGCGGCGATGGGGTGAACCTCGTCGACGTCTGGCTGGTAGACCGAAACACGCTCCGAAGGAAACACGTCATCAATGAACGGAATGGTCAGCGAGTGACCGGCAGGAACATCCATCGGGTGCGGGAAATCGAAGCGCACTGCGGTGATGGATTCCTTCGCCGCGGCATCCTGGCTTGCGTACGACAACTCAGCGCGAGGAGCCTCCGTAAAGTTGGCGATGCGCGCGCTGCTCAGCGACAGCTCTTCCTGCGCGCCCAGCAGCGGACCCTTCAGGTCCCTGGACGCGGCGCCACCATGCACCCGCGCCTCGTCCGCCGTCAGCGCACCTCTGTCGGGCCGCGGCAGCACCTGACCGAAGGCCGTGACGGGAATCTCGGGGCGCGGCAGCCGATAGCTTTCATAGAGGGCCTGCCGGAGCGCGACCGTCCGGCCAGACGAAAGCGAGAGCCGCACCCCCTCCCAATCGTGCCCTGTCATGTTCTCGATCACGGCCCAGCCTTGCAGCCTCGCCTCACCGTCTCCCTGCGGTAGCACGAGGCGGTACGCCGTCTTCCACACGGGAGCGGCCACCACGTAAGACAGCTCGACCCTGCGCTCGCCGCTGCCCTCGAGGGAGATCGCGACACTGCGCGCATCGGCAGCCCGTGCCTGCTCCGTTGCCGCGAGCGCCGAAGAGAGCATTTCCCTGACCTCCGGATCGTCGAAGGTAATGGCATCGGCCGTCTCCACGACGAAGGCGTCGACAACTCCGTCCTCGGAGAGCAACGTCAGGCGGTGACGAATCTCACCCTCGGAACCCCGCTGGCGCTGGACTCCAACGATGCGGCCGTGTGCTTCTTGCCCACGGCCCTCCACGGTCACCCTATGCCCCTGCAAGGCCTGGAGGAGCGATGGAAGGTCCGCCAAGTCGGACTCCTCGAAGGGCAGGTAGCGGAAAGCCTCCGACAGCGGTTCGCGCCCGGGAAGCCCGATGGACGCTACACGCCCGTTAGGATCGTGTATGACAAGGCTCTTCAGGATGTCGTCTACCTGGTCCAGAGGAACAGACAGCTCGACGACGTCGTTGCCGGAAACCGTGGCCTGCTGACGGATCTCGGCCAGGCCTGCCGAGGAGAGTGTGACCTCCGTCACCCTGGGACTTGCCGCCTGTGCGCCTTGCAAGGATGCGGCCAGCGACAACGCACAGGCAAGCGGGCCCGCCCACCAGAGATATGATTTCATGTTCTTTGCCTCCCCGCGAACGACGACTTGGTTCCCGACGTATTCTACCTCCAGGAATGTGGCGGCTTTTAGGATTCTCGGCGTCAGCAAGATGGCGCCGCGCCGCATACAATGATGTCCGGGCGCGCGGGCCATCCAGCGCCTTCAGCGTCGTTCGCTGACTTCAGTCGCCTTGCTGCGCGCGGAGGCTCACGTAGCGAGAACGTGCAGTCGGGAGCGCAGCCAGACGGCCGTCTTATGCCTCGATGATGTGGCCGTGCTCCAGCCGCAACACCCGGTCCATGCGCTGCGCGAGGTCCATGTTGTGGGTCGCGATGAGGGCGGCCAGGCTGCCCTTGCGCACCAGATCGGCCAAGCGGTCGAAGACACCGTCGGCGGTATCGGGATCGAGGTTGCCGGTCGGCTCGTCCGCCAGCAGGATCTTGGGATCGTTGGCCAGCCCGCGGGCGATGGCCGCACGCTGCTGCTCGCCGCCGGAGAGGCGCGCCGGGCGATGGTCGGCCCGCGGCGTCAGGCCGACGGAGTCCAGCAGCCGCGCTGCCCTATCCCGGGCCTTGGCACGGCCGATGCCGGCGATCATCTGCGGCAGCACCACGTTCTCCAGGGCCGAGAACTCCGGCAGGAGATGGTGGTACTGGTAGACGAAGCCGATGGACTGCCGGCGCAGGGCGGTGCGGGCTTTGTCCGACAGTCCGAGACAGGGCTCGCCCTCGACGAAGACCTCGCCGCCGTCGGGCTGTTCCAGCAGGCCGGCGATGTGCAGCAGGGTGGACTTGCCGGCACCGGAGGGGCCCACCAGCGCCACCATTTCCCCGGCGTTGACGGTGAAGGAGGCGTCGTGGAGCACCTCCAGCTCGCTGCGGCCCTGCCTGAAGACCCGCTTGATCTCGCGCAGTTCCAGGCTCTGTACGGTATTGCGGCCATGCCCGGCGCTCACCGCCATGGGGGCGCCTTCATTCATAGCGCAGCGCTTCGACCGGATCGAGGCGCGCCGCCCGCCAGGCCGGATAGAGCGGCGCGAAGAAAGCAAGCACCAGCGCGAAGGCCAGGACGATCCCCACTTCCGTCGGGTCGACCTCGGCGGGCAGGTTCGACAGGAAGTAGATCTCCGGGTCGAAGATCGTTCGGCCGGTCAGGTTCTGCAGGGCTTCGCGCAGGGTCTCGATGTTGCTGGCGAAGGCCAGGCCCAGCCCAAGCCCCAAGGCGGTCCCCATCACCCCGACGCTGGCACCGCTGAGCAGGAAGATGCGCATGATCATGCCGCGGGTCGCGCCCATGGTCCGCAGGATGGCGATGTCGCGCCCCTTATCCTTCACCAGCATGGTCTGGCCGGAGATCACGTTCAGCGCCGCCACGATGGTGATCAGCGAGAGGATCACTGCCATGACGTTGCGTTCCACCTGGATGGCGTTGAAGAAGCTGGCGTTGGTCTGCTGCCAGTCGACGGTCCGGAACCCCGGGCCCAAGACCCGCTGGATGGCGCGCCCGGCCGGCAAGGCCTCGTCTGCGCTGCCGACGAAAACCTCCACCGCGTTCACCGCCTCCGGCAGGCGGAAGAAAAGCTGCGCGGCCTCCAAGGGGGCGTAGATGAAGCCGTTGTCGTATTCGTACATCTCGACGTCAAAGAGGGCGGCGATGCTGTAGGTTTTCAGGCGCGGCACGGTGCCGATGACCGTCGTCGTGCCCGAGGGGGAAACCAGGGTCACGGCATCGCCCACCCGGACGCCGAGCTGGCGGGCCAGGCGATAGCCCATGAGGATGCCGTCGTCGGCTTTGTAGTCGTCGAGGCTGCCGCTGATGATGTTGTCGGCGAGGATCGGGCGGTCGAGCACATCGGCCCTGCTCATCCCGCGCACCAGCGCGCCGGTCGCCGCGCCATCGGCGGTCACCATGACCTGGCCGTGCACCTGGGGGGAAACCGAGACCACGCCCTCCAGGCCCGCCAGGCGGGTGACCAAATCGTCGTAGCCGGTGATGCCGCCGCCGTCGGCAAAGATCGTCAAGTGACCGTTCACCCCAAGAATGCGGGACAGCAGTTCCTGGCGGAAGCCGTTCATCACCGCCATGACGATGATCAGCGCCGCAACGCCGATGGCAATGCCGATCACCGAGAATGCAGCGATCAGGGAGACCAGACCTTCCTGCTTGCGCGCCCTGAGATAGCGCATCGCCACCAGGCGTTCGAAGGCATCGAAGATCATCGCGGGCGGCCCAGGGCCTGTTGAGATTCATTTCGCCGTCGTGGCGGGAGCAGATATGCGCCAGGGTTAGGAGCGGGCGGCGCCGTGGGGTGGATCCCCCACAAGGCGTCCGCGACGCGGCCCTGGCGCATATCTGCCCCGTCCCGAAGGGATCCGGCGCATTTGGCCCGCGGCCGCGTCGCTCCTCGTCGAA
>NZ_JANQOI010000083.1 GCF_028289705.1 Pelagibius sp. | reverse complement strand
GCCCGCGTCATCTACTACGACAAGACAAAGGTGAAGGCCGGCGAGATCACCTCCTATGAGGATCTGGCAGATGCAAAGTGGAAGGGCCGCCTCTGCATCCGCAGCAGCTCGAACATCTATATGCAGTCGCTGCTCAGCTCGATCATCGAACACAAAGGCGAAGCGGTCGCTCAGAAGTGGGCCGCGGCGGTGGCCGGAAATCTCGCCCGTGATCCGGTCGGCGGCGACACCGATCAGATCCGCGCCATCGGCGCCGGCGAATGCGACGTTGCCGTCGGCAACACCTACTATTTCGTTCGCCTCATGAAGAAGCCGGAGGAGAAGGCTCTGGTCGACAAGATCGGCGTCGTCTTCCCCAACCAGGGTGACCGTGGCACCCACGTGAATATCTCCGCTGGCGGCGTGCTTAAGACTGCGCCGCACAAGGAAGCCGCCATCAAGTTCCTGGAGTACCTGGCAAGCCCGGAGGCGCAGCGTTATTTCGCGGACGGCAACAACGAGTATCCGGTTGCCGCCGGCGTTGAGCCGAACCCGACGCTCAAGTCGCTCGGCGGCTTCAAGACCGATCCGGTGAATGTGGCGGTCTATGGCGAAAACCAGCCCAAGTCGCAGAAGATCTACGACACCGTCGGCTGGAACTGATCTCCAGCCAGACGGGCTGGCACTTTCCGGCACACACCGGGCCCCGCCGTTCGGCGGGGCCCGGTTTCGTTTCGGAGCGACGCGCCGGTCCCTGAACGGTGCGGCCTATCGTTGGAACACCGCGGCCGGTCGAAGGGCGTCAGATTTCGTCCTTTACTGTCCGGCTTCCTTGGCCGGGCCGGCCGCGGGCGATGGCGCGGCTCAACAGAATGACCGGCGGGATGCCGACTGCGACGATGGTAAGGGCAGGGGTCGCCGCCTCGGTCAGGCGTTCGTCCGCAGCAAAGTTATGCGCCTGGACGGCCAGGGTATCGAAGTTGAAGGGCCGCATGACCAGGGTCGCCGGCAGTTCCTTCATGACATCGACGAAGACGATGAGGGCTGCCGTCAGCAGGCTGGGCCACATGATCGGCGCATGAACCTTCAGCAGGGCGGCCAGGGGACGGGCCCCCAGGGTGCGGGCGGCATCGTCCATCGACAAACGGATCTTGGACAGTCCGCTGTCGATGGTGTTCAGGGAAACCGCCAGAAAGCGAACGAGATAGGCAAAGACCAAGGCGGTGATGCTGCCGGTCAGCAGCAGGCCGCTTGAGATGCCCCAATTGGCGCGCAGCCAGGCGTCCAGGGCGTTGTCGAAAGCGGCAAAGGGAATCAGAACCCCGACGGCGATAATGGTTCCGGGGATGGCATAGCCCATCGCCGCCATCCGGTTTGTGGTGCTGACCAGCCACCCGCCCTGAAGGCGCCGGGCGTAGGCCATCAGGGTCGCCAGGACCACCGCCAGAACCGCCGTGACCGCGGCCAGGGTCACGCTGTTGCCGACGAGATCGAAGTAGCGCTTGCCGAATTGCTGGTCGCCGGCCTCCAGCGCCATGGAGAAGAGCACACCGGTCGGCAGGAGGAAGCCCAGAAAGAGGGGCAGCAGGCAGGCAATGAAGGCTGCGGCGGCGGCAAGGCCCCGCAGGCGATGGCGTTGCAGCTTCTGATAGCGGTTGGTCGCCTGGTGGAAGCGGGCCCGGCGGCGGCTCTGCGCCTCGAAGAACAGCACGAGAAACACAAAGATAAGCAGGACCGAGGCAAGCTGTGCGGCGGTGGTCCGGTCGCCGAAGGCGATCCAGGCGCGGACGATCCCCGTGGTGAAGTTCGGCACGCCGAAGAACGAGACGGTGCCATAGTCGGCCAGGGTTTCCATCAGCGCCAGGGCCGTTCCGGCGACGATCGCCGGCCGCGCCAGCGGCAGGGCCACCCGCAGGAAGCTGGTCCAGGGCCCGCAACCCAGGGTCCGGCTGACGTCCAGGGCGCAGATCGATTGATCCAGAAACGCCGTGCGCGAGAGCATATAGGCGTAGGGATAGAGCACCAGGATCAGCATCGCCACGGCGCCGCCCAGCGAGCGGACCTCCGGGAACCAGTATTCCCGATAGGAAAGGCCGGTCAGCTCGCGCAGCAGGCTCTGGAGCGGCCCCGCCGGCTGCAGGAAATCGGTATAGGCGTAGGCGATCACATAGGCCGGCATGGCCAGGGGCAGGATCAGCGCCCACTGGAAGACGCGCCGCCCGGGAAAGCGGCACATGGTCACCAGCCAGGCCGTCCCCGCCCCGATGATCGGAACGCCGAGGCCGACGCCGAGGACCAGCACGGCGGTGTTGACCAGATAGCGGGGCAGCACCGTGGACGCCAGATGATTCCAGGTCTCCCCGCTGGGCTGGGTGAGGCTCAACAGGACGCCCAGAATCGGGATGAAGAACAGCACCGCCAGAACGGCGGACATCCAGGTCAGCGCCCCCCAGCTTCTGGGCGACCCCACCCCCGACAACGGTCGGCCGGCACGGCGCGGCGGCAGGGCCAGAACCGCCGTTTCCGAAATCGGCGGGGTCGGCCCCATGGGGGGCGTCGGGGAGGCGGGCCTGTTCACGGTGTTTGCTGCAAGCGTCCTGGTGTTAGGGGCCGGGTGAGGGGACGGGTGGCGCGTTCAAAGCGGCGCTGCCGGCCGATCACGCCGGGGGAACCGACGGAGAGTAGCGGACAATCCTGAAAGTGAGAAGCAGTCTCATGCAACGGGAAATGATCTAATCATTCCGTACGGCTGGCCACATCAAATTGTCGAGGCAACCCCTTGGCCGGGCTTGGCTCCGACTTGCCACAAATGCCCCGCACCAGAGTTTTCTCAAGGGTTCCGCGTGGTTAGGCGCAGCGTGGGTAAGGGGATCTTAATTTCTGTTTGTCACTGTTCGTCGTCTTTCTGGGGGCAAGGGTCAGCAAGCGTCTATGCCCCTACAGGATGCCCGTGGGTCGGGCAAGAGTGGGACTGCGACGATGGACGATCTGCTAAGCGAATTTCTGACCGAAACCAACGAGAGCCTTGCGGAGTTGGATGTCGAGCTCGTGCAGCTCGAGCAAAACCCCAATGACCAGGAGCTTCTCGGGAATATTTTCCGCTTGATGCACACCATCAAGGGCACCTGCGGATTCCTTGGGCTTCCGCGCCTTGAGAGCGTGGCTCATGCGGGTGAAAACGTTCTCGGCAAGGTCCGTGACGGCGAAATCGAGGTGACCCCCGAGGCGGTGACCTTGATCCTCGAGTCCATCGACCAGATCCGCGTCCTGCTCGAACAGCTCGAGGCCACGGAAGCCGAGCCGGAAGGCGAGGACACCGACCTCATCGCGCGGCTGAACGCCTTTGCCGACGGCGGCGGTGCGGCCGCCGCGACCCCGGCTGAGGAGAGCGCCGCAGCGCCCGCTGAAGCGGCGGCGGAGCCGGCCGAGGCTGACGCCGCAGAGGCGCCCGGCGATGCCGCCGGCGGCGACAGCGGCGAGGTCTCTCTGGACGAACTTGAAGCCGCCTTCCAGGCCGCGAAGGGCCCCGAAGAACTGGCTGCCGAGGCGGCAGCGGCGGAGGCCGATGAGAAGGCGGAGGATGCGTCTGCGGAAGCCGCGCCTGAGGAGGCTCCCGCAGCGGCCGCCGAGTCCAAGCCCGAAGCGAAGGCCGAGCCAGCGCCTGCCAAGCCGGCACCCGCGCCGGCCAAGGCGAAGGCGAAAGAGGCTGCCCCTGCCGCCGACGGCAAGAAGGAAGGCTCCGTCGCCAACCAATCGCTGCGCGTCAACGTCGACGTGCTGGAGAACCTGATGACCATGGTCTCCGAGCTGGTCCTGACGCGCAACCAGCTGCTGCAGATCCTGCGCAGCCAGAGCGAAAGCGAGTTCGCCGCCCCGCTCCAACGCCTCAACCATGTGGTCTCGGAGCTTCAGGAAGGCGTGATGGCCACACGCATGCAGCCGATTGGCAATGCCTGGGCCAAGCTGCCGCGTATCGTCCGCGATCTGGCCCATGAACTCGACAAGAAGATCGACCTGGTGATGAAGGGCGCGGAGACCGAGCTGGACCGCCAGGTGCTCGAGCTGATCAAGGATCCGCTCACCCATATGGTCCGCAACTCCGCCGACCACGGCCTCGAGGAGCCGGCCGACCGCCTGGCCGCGGGCAAGCCGGAAACCGGTACCGTGATCCTCAACGCCTTCCACGAGGGCGGTCACATCATCATCGAGATCTCCGACGACGGTAAGGGGCTCTCGAGCGAGAAGATCAAGAAGAAGTGCATCGATAACGGCCTGGTGACAGAAGCCGACCTTGAAACGATGACGGAACAGCAGATCCAGCAGATCATCTTCAAGGCCGGCTTCTCGACCGCCGCAGAGGTGACCTCGGTCTCCGGCCGCGGTGTCGGCATGGACGTCGTGCGCACCAACATCGAGAAGATCGGCGGCACGATCGAGCTGACCTCGGTCGAGGGCCGCGGCACCAAGTTCGTCATCAAGATCCCGCTGACCCTCGCCATCGTCTCTGCGCTGATCGTCGAATGCGCCTGCGAGCGCTTCGCCATCCCGCAGCTTTCGGTCGTCGAGCTGGTGCGGGCCTCTGCGCATACCGAGCACACCATCGAGCGCATCAACGACACGCCGGTCCTGCGCCTGCGCAACCGCCTGCTGCCGCTGGTCAATCTGCGCGACCTGCTGAAGCTTGAGAAGGCGGCGGGACTGCGCTGTGGAGAAGCGGCGGCCGAGCCCGTCCAGGCGCCGGTCGAGGTGTCGGCCGAGGCACCGGCCGAGGCGCCAGCGGAGACCGCCGCCGAGCAGGTCCCGGCGGCCGATGCCGGCGAGGCCGATTCCCAGGCGGCAGCGGCCGGGCCGGAGGAGGAAGACGACGTCTTTGTCGTCGTCGCCCAGATCGGCAACTACTCGATGGGCATCATCGTCGACCGCGTTTTCGACACCGAGGAAATCGTGGTCAAGCCGGTGGCGCCGATCCTGCGCGACATCCAGCTTTTCTCGGGCAACACGATCCTCGGCGACGGCAGCGTCGTGATGATCCTCGATCCCAACGGCATTGCCGCGTCCACCGGCGAGATCTCGGTGGTCGAGGGCAACGAGGACGCGGTCAAGGACCGCAGCACGGCAAGCCGTGGCGACAGCGTTGCCATGCTCGTCTTCCGGGCCGTCGACGACACGCCGAAAGCGGTTCCCCTGGCCTTGGTCGCGCGTCTCGAGGAGATCGACCTGGCACAGGTCGAATTCTCCAACGGCCAGTACGTCGTTCAGTATCGCGGCCAGCTTATGCCGCTGATCCTCATGGAGCCCGGCCAGCAGCTCGAAAGCGAGGGCCGCCAGCCGGTTCTGGTCTTCGTCGATCGCAACCGCACCATGGGCCTCGTGGTCAAGGAGATCGTGGACATCGTCGAGGATCGCATGAACATCGAGCTGTCCTCCGACCGTGCCGGCTACATCGGCACCGCTGTGATCGGCGAGAAGGCCACCGATGTCATCGATGCCGGTTATTACCTGACCCAGGCGTTCCACGACTGGTTTGCCGCGGAGCGCGGCAAATCGGAGGAGGAGGGCTCCGGCCGGCGTCTTCTGCTGGTCGACGACAGCCCCTTCTTCCGCAACCTGCTGCAGCCGCTGCTTACGGTCTCCGGCTACGAAGTGGTCTGTGCCGAATCGGCCGATGCGGCTTTCGAGCTCTGCGAGGCGGGCGAGGACTTCGATGTCATCATCTCGGATATCGAGATGCCGGGCATGGACGGTTTCGAGTTTGCCAAGAAAGTCACCAGCGACTCCCGCTGGGCGGATGTTCCGATGGTGGCGCTCTCCAGCTTCACCAACGCGAGCGATTTGGAACGCGGCCGGAATGCGGGCTTCAAGGACTACGTCGCCAAGACGGATCGAGACGCCCTGCTGAACACCCTGCAAGACACGCTTACTGACCTGAGAGGTGCGGCATGAGCAACGGCGAACAGAACTCGGCCGAGACTGAGCAGGGCGCTGAGGACGGCGCCTTCGCGGAAACCGAGGATTTCGTCACCTTCGTCATTGCCGACCAGCTTTTCGGCATTCCCGTTCTGAAGGTGCAGGACGTCCTGAGCGCCCACAACATCACGCGCATCCCGCTGGCGCCGCCGGAGATCGCAGGATCGCTCAATCTGCGCGGCCGTATCGTCACGGCCATGGATGTCCGTCTTCGCCTCGGCCTGCCGTCCAGGCGGGAAAGCGTTTCGATGAGCATCGTCGCCGAGCATGATGGCGAGCTCTACAGCCTCATGGTCGACTCGGTCGGTGAGGTTCTGGCCCTGGACGGTTCGGCCTTCGAGCGCAACCCGCCGACCCTGGATCCGAAGATCCGCGACTATTCCGTCGGCATCTACCGCCTTGATGACAAGCTGCTGGTCGTTTTGGACGTGAACCGGCTGTTGGATTACGAGCGGGTTCAAGCCGCTTAAGAGAGCCTGCGATGCGTAGGGGTACGGGGCTCAGGGGAACAACGAATGCTGCCGCGGCCTGCAACCGCTGAGAAAGTTGGAGCGACAAAATGAAATCCTGCCTGATCGTAGATGACTCGAAGGTCGTGCGCATGGTCGCGCGCAAGATCCTGGAGGGTCTGAGCTTCAGCACCGAAGAGGCCGAGGACGGTCAAAAGGCTCTTGAGGCCTGCCAGCGCAGTATGCCCGACGCGGTGCTGCTGGACTGGAACATGCCGGTGAAGAACGGGCTGGAGTTCCTTCAGGACCTGCGAGCCCTGGGCGGTTCCGAGCAGCCGGTCGTGGTGTTCTGCACGACCGAGAACGACATGAACCACATTCGCCAGGCCATGGAGGCCGGGGCGAACGAGTACATCATGAAGCCCTTCGACAGCGACATCATCGAATCGAAATTCGCTCAGGTAGGTCTTATTTGATGACGGACTCCAGGTCCAATTCCGGAAACGGCGATCCATTCCGTGTCATGGTGGTGGATGACTCGGCAGTCATCCGCGGACTCCTGACACGTTCGCTGGAGGCTGACGACAGCCTCCAGGTCGTCGCATCGGTCGGCAATGGCGAGGTCGCCATCAAGTCGCTGGACCGCCACGACATCGAGGTCGTCATCCTGGACATCGAGATGCCGGTGATGGACGGTCTGACCGCCCTGCCGAAGCTGCTCGCCGCGAAGCCTGGCCTTCAGGTGATCATGGCCTCCACGCTGACCCGCAAGAACGCGGAGATCAGCCTGCGGGCCCTGCAGGCGGGGGCGGCGGACTATGTGACCAAACCGAGCTCGACGAGCGAGCTGACCTCGGCTCAGGTCTTTCAGCGCGAACTGATCGAGAAGGCCAAGGCACTGGCCGGCGCGGCCCGGAACGGCAAGAACATGCCCTCCGGCCGCAAGACGACCGGCAGGGCACCAGCCAAGACCGGTGGCGGTCTCTATGGCGAGCGGACCGTCGTGCTGCGCAAGGCACCTTTGCTCTGCCCGCGGGTGATCGCCATCGGCAGTTCCACGGGCGGCCCGCAGGCCCTTCTGGAAGTGCTCTGCGACATGGCGCCGAAGGTGGGCGTGCCGATCCTCATCACCCAGCATATGCCGGCGACCTTCACCACGCTGCTTGCCGAGCATATCGGGCGCGCCACCGGGGTGCCGACGAAGGAAGCCGTCGACGGCGAAGCGGTCGAACCGGGCCGGATCTACCTGGCGCCGGGCGACTACCACATGGTGGTCAAGCGCGGCGACGGCGGCGACAAGATTTCCCTCAACCAGGACGCGCCCGAGAACTTCTGCCGTCCGGCAGTCGACCCGATGCTGCGGTCCATGGCGGAGATCTACGGCGCCGGTCTGCTGACCATCATCCTGACGGGAATGGGCAGCGACGGTCAGAAAGGTTCGACCAAGGTCGTCGAGGCCGGCGGTTCGGTGATCGCGCAGGACGAGGCGACGAGCGTGGTCTGGGGTATGCCGGGGGCGGTCGCCACCAGCGGTCTTTGCACCGAGGTACTTCCGCTCAAGGAAATCGGACCGAGGGTCCGCAAGTTGGTCATGAGGTCTGCGGCATGAATGTGAACGACTTCGAGTATATCGCGGAGCTGCTCTACAAGCGCTCCGGATTGGTGATCACGCAGGAGAAGGCTTACCTGCTGGAAAGCCGCCTCAATCCGGTTGCCCGCAAGTGGGAATTGGACGGCTTCGAGAATCTCATCTCGCAGATGCGTGCCAAGAACGACGAGCGCATGCTGGTCGATGTCACCGAAGCGATGACGACCAACGAGTCCTTCTTCTTTCGGGACAACAGGCCCTTTGACCAGTTCAAGGACGTGGTCCTGCCGCACCTGACGGAGACGCGCAAGACCCAGAAGAAGGTTCGGATCTGGAGCGCCGCCTGTTCCAGCGGGCAGGAACCCTACACCCTGGCCATGATCCTCAAGGAGGAAGCGGCGAAGCTAGCCGGATGGAGTTTCGAGATCGTCGCAACCGACCTCTCGAACGAAATCCTGAGCAAGGCCCAGGAAGGCCTCTATTCCCAGTTCGAGGTCCAGCGCGGTCTGCCGATCACCCTGCTGATGAAGTACTTCACCCAAGAGGGCGACAAGTGGCGCATCAGCGACGAGATCAAGCAGATGGTGAAGTACAAGCCCTTTAACCTGCTGGAGGATCCCGGCGCCTTGGGCCGCTTCGACGTGGTCTTCTGCCGCAACGTGCTGATCTACTTCGATCAGGAAACCAAGGGCAAGGTGCTCGACCGGATCGCCAAGATCATGCCGGATGACGGCTTCCTCTACCTCGGCGGGGCGGAAACCGTGTTGGGCATCTGTGATTCCTTCGAGGTCATTCCCGGCCAGCGCGGCGTCTATCAGCTCACCAAGGGCTCCCAGGCGGTCGAGCTCAAAGCCGGGTAAGGGCACGGGCCGCATTGCGGCGGACAAGTATTCTTTAGGGTCTTTTTGTTTTGGCGGCGCCGGCCCGCACCCCCTCCCGGCCACCCACGAGGATAATCGCATTGGGTGGCCGGGAGGGGGTGCGGGCCGGAACCGGTTCGACGTAAGTCGAAAGTGATCCCAGCGCATCAAGAATCGGAAAGGGAGGGC
>NZ_JANQOI010000081.1 GCF_028289705.1 Pelagibius sp. | reverse complement strand
AAGCCCTGGCTGCTGGCCGCGGCGCTGATCCTGGCGATGGCGGACCTGCTGATTTCGCTCTTGATGCGCGGCCTGCTGCCGGTCCCAGGCCGAACCGCCACCGGAGCGGCCAGCAGTGCGGCAGCGCTCGCCCTCTGTCTCGGACTTGCCAGCCTGGTCTTTTCATCCGGCGCCATGGCGCAAGGGCAAGCTACGGCGACCGACGACCGGCGGGCCCTGGAAGCGACCCTGATGACCCGCCTCGCCTTCGTCGAGACCGGCATCGGCGACGTCGACGAGATCAGCCGGGCCGGCCTGACGGGGCTGACGCGGGTTCTGGAGCGGCGCACCTCCGTGGAAGCGGGCCCGCCGCTGGGCATCGTGCTCGGCCGCGACGAGCTGTCGTTCTATCCCCTGGTCTACTGGCCGATCACCGCCGCCCAGCCCGACCTGGATGCGGCCGCGGTGGAACAGGTCAACCACTACCTCGCCAACGGCGGCACCATCCTGTTCGATCTGCGCGAAGCCAGCAGCGGCATGCAGCTTTTCGGCGCGGCGAGCCAGGGCACCCAGAACCTGCAGCGCCTGACCCGGGGCCTTTCGATCCCGCCGCTGGAGCCGGTGCCTGCCGACCACGTGCTGCGCAAGTCCTTCTACCTGATGGAGGAGTTTCCCGGTCGCTTCTCCGGCGGCTCGCTGTGGCTTGAGGCGCAGAGCGAGAACATCAACGACGGCGTTGCCTCGGTGCTGATCGGCAGCAACGACTGGGCCGGCGCCTGGGCCGTGAACCGCCTGGGCCGCCCGCTGATGGCTGTCGTGCCCGGCGGCCCGCGCCAGCGTGAGCTGGCCTATCGCTTCGGCGTCAACCTGGTGATGTACGCCCTGACCGGCAACTACAAGGCCGACCAGGTCCACATCCCCTTCATCCTGGAACGGCTCGGCCAATGACGGCGCTCTCGGTTCACTGGGCCCCTCTGCTGCCGGAAGCGCTGCTCATGGCGCTTGCGGGTCTCGCCGTCCTGCTTCTCGCCCTTGCCCTCTGGCGCCGCGCGCCGGGGGTGTTCTGGCGCGCCGCGGCTTTCGCGATCCTGCTGCTGGCGCTGGCCAATCCCTCCCTGATCGAGGAGCAGCGCGACCCACTGAGCGATGTCGCCTTCGTCGTCGTCGACGAGAGCGCCAGCCAGGCCATCGGCGAGCGGCGCCAGCAGACCGAAGCCGCCGTAGCGCACCTGATGGACGCGCTCGGCAGTCTCAGCGATACCGAGGTGCGCCTGATCCGCGCCGGCGACAGCCGCGGCGCCCCTGACATCGAGGGCACCCGGCTGTTCGGCGCCCTGCGCCAGGGCCTGGCCAAGGTGCCGCGCCAGCGGGTCGCCGGGGTCATCCTGGTGAGCGACGGACAGATCCACGATCTGCCGGAGTCCGTGGAGAGCCTCGGGATCGAGGCACCGGTCCATCTGCTGCTGACCGGCGAGGAGGAGGAAGGCGACCGCCGGCTGGTGGTGACCCAGGCGCCCAGCTTCGGCATCGTCGGCGACCAACTGACCCTGAAGCTGCGCATCGACGATCTGATCAGCGGCAGCCCCGGCGGCTCGGCGCGGGTCAGCCTGCGCCAGGACGGCCGCGAGAGCCAGAGCGTCAGCGCGCGCATCGGGGTCGAGGAAGAGGTCGCCTTCGAGCTGGACCACCGGGGCCCCAGCGTCCTGGAGATCGAGGTGGAACCGGGCCCACAGGAGCTGACCCTGGCCAACAACCGGGCCGCGGTGGTGGTGAACGGCGTACGCGACCGCCTGCGTGTGCTGCTGGTCTCCGGCGAACCCCACGCCGGGGAACGCGCCTGGCGCAACATCCTGAAGTCCGACCCCTCGGTGGACCTCGTGCACTTCACCATTCTGCGCCCGCCGGAGAAGCAGGATGGCACGCCGATCCGCGAGCTTTCGCTGATCGCCTTTCCCACCCGCGAGCTCTTCGAGGTGAAGCTCGACGAGTTCGACCTGATCATCTTCGACCGCTACCGCCGCCGCGGGGTGCTGCCCAGCATCTACCTGGAGAACGTCGCCGACTACGTGGAGAAGGGCGGCGCCCTGCTGGAGGCCGTGGGGCCCACCTTCGCCACCCCGCTGTCGCTCTATCGCACGCCCCTGGGCCGGGTGCTGCCGGCGGAGCCCACCGGCGCCATCTTCGAGAACGGCTTTCACCCTCAGATCACCGACGTCGGCCAGCGCCATCCGGTGACCGCCGAGCTGGACGACCGCGCCGAAGACGTGCAGACCCCGCCCTGGGGGCGCTGGTTCCGCCAGGTCGACGCCGACCGCAACAGCGGTGTCATCGTCATGCAGGGCATCGAAGACCGGCCGCTGCTGGTACTCGACCGCGTCGGCGAGGGGCGCGTGGCCCAGTTGATGAGCGACCACATGTGGCTCTGGTCCCGCGGCTTCGAAGGCGGCGGGCCCCAGGCGGAGCTGCTGCGCCGCATCTCCCATTGGCTGATGAAGGAACCGGACCTGGAGGAGGAGGACCTGCGGGCCCTGGTCCGCGGTGCCCAACTGCTGATCACCCGGCGCTCGCTGACCGAGGCCCTGCCGGAGGTGACGGTCACCCTGCCCTCCGGCGAGATCCGCAGCCTGCCGCTGATCCCGGACGGCCCGGGCCGGGCCGTCGCGCGCCTGACCGCCAGCGAGAACGGCCTCTACCGCATCACCGACGGCGTCCTGACCACCCTGGCCGCCGCCGGCCCGCTCAATCCGCTGGAGCTGCGCGACCCGCGCTCTACCGGCGCCCTGGTCGAACCCCTGACCCGGGAGAGCCGAGGCACCGTGCGCCGCCTTGCCGGGCTCGACCTGCCGGAGCTGCGCAAGGTGGGCGGCAGCCGCGACCGCTTCGGGCGCAACTGGATCGGCATCAAGAGCGGCGGCGGCTACGTCGTCACCGGCGTGCTGCAGATCCCCCTGCTGCCGGCCCTGCTGGTCCTCTGCCTGGCCCTCGCCACCGCGGTCCTTGCCTGGCAGCGCGAAGGGCGCTAGGCATCGTTCTACCGAGCTGAACCCTTCAATCGACGTCGGTACCAGGCGCACAGAGTTTCCATGCAGCGGCCCAGGCATCTCGACCCGTTGACGAGCCCCATCATGCTACTCGTCTTCGTCATCATCTGCCTGCTGGCCGGGCGGCTGGGGGCCTATATCACCGAGCCCTCCCTGGCCGAGTGGTACCCCAGCCTCGTCAAGCCGGCCTGGACCCCGCCCAACCTGGCCTTCCCCATCGCCTGGACCCTGATTTATCTGGCCATCGGCATTGCTGCCTGGCTGATCTGGAAGGAAGCCGGGCGCGGCGCGCGGCGGCTGCCGCTGGGCCTCTTTTTCCTGCAGCTCGGCCTCAACGTACTCTGGTCGGCCGCTTTCTTCGGGTTGCGGGATCCCCTGCTGGGCCTCCTGGTCATCGCCGGCCTGATCGGCGCGGTGGTGGCGACGACCCTGAGCTTTGCGAAAATCTCCCGGGTGGCGGGCTGGCTGTTCCTGCCCTACATCCTCTGGCTCGGCTACGCCACCGCGCTCAACGCCGCCATCTGGCAACTCAACGGTTAGAGCGCTTTCCGGTTGCCGTCTTCCTAAGCGCCTTCCGCTTCAGGCGACGGAGCGGCGAAGGCGCCTCCGGGACCGGGGGGCGGCGGGGGTCCGGCTGCGGGCGATGACGCCATAGACCTCCTCCAGCGCGCCGTCCACCAGGGCCAGGACCTGAAAGCGCTCCGGCTCCACCGGGCCCGGCAGCGAGAGGCCCTGGGCCGCGGCGGAGATGAAGCCGAAGGGCCGGTAGTAGTTGGGATCGCCCACCACCACGCAGATCTCATGGCCCTGGCGCCGGGCCGCATCCAGGCTGTAGCCCACCAGCGCCTTGCCGATGCCCTGGCCCTGCAGCGCCGGCTCCACCGCCAGGGGACCCAGGAGAATGGCCGGCGTGCCGGCGATCTCAATGGGCCAGTAGCGGATCGAGCCCAACAGCCCGCCGTCGTCGGCGACCGCGGAGAAGCTCAACTCGGCAAGCGGCTCGATGCCCTCGCGCAGGCGATAGACGGTGCGCCGCGTGCGGTCGAAGCCGAAGGTCCGGTCCAGGAGGGGGGCGTTGAGGGCGGCGTCGTCGGGCCGCTCGGGCACAAGGGTGAAGGTCATGATCTCTCTTCCAGGCTGGCCGCTCCTCGGAACGGCGCAGGAAAACTGCAGGCGCAGGCGTCAGCGCGCGCGAAAGGCGCGGGGCTCAGCGTCGTCGTCGCAGTCTCTCCTGGTCTGGCAAGGGATCGTCCTTCCTTGAAATCCAACCATCGCGGGGGTTTAACGCCCGCCACGGCGATCTGCCTTAACACAGTTCGATGCGGCTTTCCAGTCTCCTCGCGCACGGACGTCGGTCACGCCTGTGCCGTCAGCAGCGCCTCCAGACCGCGGTCCCAGTAGGGCTCGGGGCCGAAGCGCTCGGCCAGGAAGTCGACGAAGGCGCGCACCTTGGCGGAGAGGTTGCGGCTGTGGGGATAGACGGCATAGATCCCCTGCTCGCCCGCCGGAAAGCCGCACATCACCGGCACCAGCCGTCCGGCGACCAGATGTTCGCCGGCGATGAAGGTGGGCAGCCGCACGATGCCCATGCCCGCCATGGCGGCGCTGCAGAGCGCATCGCCGTTGTTGGCCTGGAAGGGGCCCTTCACCTTCACCCGGACCGGGCCGTTGGGCCCGGCAAAGCGCCATTCCTGCGGCAGGTCGATGGCGGAGTAGATCAGGCAGTCGTGGTCCTTCAGATCCTGCGGCTGGCGCGGTTCGCCGCGCCGCGCCAGATAGTCCGGGCTGGCGCAGAGCACGGTGCGGCTGGGCGCCAGGCGGCGGGCGATGAGGCTGGAATCCCGCAGCTCGCTGATGCGGATGGCGAGGTCGTAACCCTCCTCCACCAGGTCGACGAAGCGGTCGTTCATCGCCGCGTCGATGACGATCTGCGGATGGCGGGCGTGGAACGCGGGGATCGCCTTTGCCAGGTGCAGGAAGCCGAAGGACATGGGGGCATTCAGTTTCAGGAGGCCGCGCGGCGCTGCCGCCAGGCTGCTGACCGCGGTCTCCGCCGCCAGGGCCTCGTCCAGCACCCGGCGGCTGGCCTCGTAGTAGCCGGCCCCCGCCTCGGTGAGGGAGAGCCGGCGGGTGGTGCGGTTCAGGAGGCGCACCCCCAGGCGATCCTCCAGCCGGCCGATCTGCTTGGAGACCGCCGACTTGCTAATCCCCAGGGCGCGGGCGGCGCCGGAGAAGCTCTCGGCCTCCACCACCTCGGCGAAGACCTCCATAGCGTCGAGACGGGGCATCTATTGTTTCCTATGAGAAACAATCCTGTTCTCGAATACCATATTAATATCCGAAAGAGAACACATTAGGTAAGGGTCATCGCATCGAAGGCGCGCCGGCGCGCGCCAATCCAAGCAAGGGGGCATCCAGCGATGACCAAGGTTCTGGTTCTCTACTACAGCAGCTACGGACACGTCGAAACCATGGCCGGCGCCGTGGCCGAGGGCGCCCGCGAAGTGGACGGTGTCGAGGTCACGGTGAAACGAGTGCCCGAGCTGATGCCCGAGGAGGTCGCCCGGAATGCCGGGGTGAAGCTGGACCAGGCCGCCCCCATCGCCGAGCCGGGCGAACTGGCGGACTACGACGCCATCCTCTTCGGCACGCCGACGCGCTTCGGCAACATGGCCTCCCAGATGCGCAATTTCCTCGACCAGACCGGCGGCCTCTGGATGAAAGGCGCGCTGATCGGCAAGGTGGGCAGCGTCTTCGTCTCCACCGCCACACAGCACGGCGGCCAGGAGACGACCATCACCTCCTTCCACACGACCCTGTTCCATCAGGGCATGGTTGTGGTCGGCCTGCCCTATAGCTGCCAGGAGCAGATGACCCTGGACGAGATCGCCGGCGGGTCGCCCTACGGCGCCACGACGATTGCCGCCGGCGACGGCAGCCGCCAGGTCAGCGAGAAGGAGCTGGGGATGGCCCGCTTCCAGGGCCGCCACGTGGCGGAGATCGCCAAGAAGCTGGCGGGCTAGGGATCACATAGTCTGACTCGAAATGAATGATCTGATTTCAATGGTTTGCCAAAGCCGCCCCTATTTACATCGTCAGCCTCGGGCTTGTCCCCCATCTCTTCTTCGGGGATCCATGGAAGAACCGAGCCTCGAACCCCCATGGATTGCCGGAACAAGTCCGGCAATGAAGATCGGGGAGGCCAGAGGGCGAGAGCCCTTTGTCGGACACGGATTCATTTTGGAGCAGGGTTACAGACACCCAAAGTACTCGGGACAAAGACGATGATCGAGATCAAACCCTTCGACGCGCTCGGCCGTTTCCAGAACGACTGGCTTTCGGCGCGCTATCACTTCAGCTTTGCCGAATACTACGACCCGGCTCATATGGGCGTCGGCACGCTGCGGGTGTGGAACGACGACACCATCCGCCCCGGCAGCGGCTTCGACATGCACGGCCACCGCGACATGGAGATCATCACCTATGTGCGCGAGGGCGCCATCACCCACCAGGACCACCTCGGCAACCGCGGGCGCACCGAGGCCGGCGACGTGCAGGTGATGTCCGCCGGCCGCGGCATCATGCATGCGGAGTTCAACGAGGAAGAGGACCCGACGCAGATCTTCCAGATCTGGATCGAGCCGGCCCTGCGCGGCGCCGAGCCGCGCTGGGAGACCCGCGCCTTCCCCAAGGGCGAGCGCGCGGGGGAACTGGTGGCCCTGGCCTCTGGACGTAAGGACCACGAGGGCGCGCTGCCGATCCACCAGGACGCGGCCATCCTGGGCGCGACCCTGGCGGCCGGCCAGTCCGTCACTCATCGCCTGGAGGCCGGGCGTAAGCTTTATCTGGTGCCGGCCAAGGGCCGCATCACGGTGAACGAGGAGTCCGCCGGGCCGCGCGACGGCGTGGTGGTCAGCGGCGTCGAAGAAGTGACCATCACGGCGGAAGAAGAAGCGGAAATCCTGCTGGCCGATGTGGCGTGATGGTTCGCGCCTGTCGGCGCAGCGGCGGCGAAATACATAACGAAGGAGATTGAAGATGGGCCTGCTGGTGGATGGGGTCTGGCAAGACCGCTGGTACGACACCAAGGCGAGCGGCGGGCGCTTCCAGCGCAAGGAGAGCGCCTTCCGCAACTGGATCACCGCCGACGGCAGCGCCGGCCCCAGCGGCGAGTCCGGCTTCAAGGCGGAGGCCGGGCGCTACCACCTCTACGTCTCCCTCGCCTGCCCCTGGGCCCACCGCACCCTCATCGTGCGGAAGCTGAAGGGCCTGGAGGAAATCGTCCCGGTTTCCGTGGTGCACTGGCACATGGGGGCAGAGGGTTGGACCTTCGAGGAGGGGCGCGGCGCCACCGGCGACCCGCTGAACGGCGCCGGCCGCCTCCACCAGATCTACACAAAGGCCGATCCACAGTATACGGGCCGGGTCACGGTGCCGGTGCTCTGGGACAAAGAGCGCCAGACCATCGTCAGCAACGAGTCGGCGGAGATCATCCGCATGTTCAACAGCGCCTTCGACGGCCTCACCGGCTCGACCCTCGATCTCTATCCCGAGGCGCTGCGCGAAGAGATCGATGCCATCAACCAGCCGATCTACGACAGCGTGAACAACGGCGTCTACAAGTGCGGCTTCGCGACGACGCAGGAGGCTTACGAGGAGGCCTTCGACGCGCTTTTTGCGACGCTCGACGATCTGGAAGAGCGTCTGTCACGCCAGCGCTATCTCGCCGGCGACCAGATCACCGAGGCGGACTGGCGCCTCTTCACCACCCTGGTCCGTTTCGATCCGGTCTACCACGGCCACTTCAAGTGCAACCGCCGGCGCCTCATCGACTACCCCAACCTCTGGGACTACACCCGCGAGCTCTACCAAGTGCCGGGCGTCGCCGAGACCGTCGACCTCTTTCACATCCAGCAGCACTACTACGGCAGCCACGAAAGCATCAACCCGACCCGCATCGTCCCCAAGGGCCCGGCCATCGACTTCACCCAGCCGCATACCCGCGACCGCCTGAAGGCAGCCTGAAGCCAGAGCACTCAATCGGGCATCAGTCTCTGCCGTCACCCTCGGGCTTGTCCCGAGGGCCCATGGAAAACCGAGACTCGGGCCTCGATTTAGCTTAATCGAGTTCCGTTTCCGGTCGTTCCGACGTGTTCGTACGTTCGCATCCATAGTCTTTGGAAATCGCGTTTCGCACGGCCAATACTCATGTAATGTTTTTTGCATGGCTTTTCGAGACAGCGCTTCGTTCGGAAAACGGCAGGAATACATTGCGGTCGCTGAGTTACTTAAGCGAGGTTTTGATGTCTACATGACCTTGGTGGACGATCAGCAGATTGATTGCATCGTTCGGTTGGAGGATGCACCGCCTCGGTACATTGACGTCCAGATAAAGGCTCGCTCCAAGACAGCGAAACACCCCGGCACTTTCGCAGCGATGGTAATAAAGGACCCTCGACCGAACTTTTTCTTCATCTTCTATTCCGAAGCAGCGGACACTTACTGGGTCATGCCTTCGTTGACGATTGTTGACAAAGCCAATGTCGGAAAATCAGGCAAGGCCGAGGGCAAGTATCGACTTGATCTCACCAACACACACAGAGATGGAACGGTGAAACCACGCCCAAAGTGGGAGCAATTCCAGGGAGCATTCGATCTTCTCAGAGCCCAACCCGAGAAGAGTTGAGCGGTTTCAGTAGGTTGTGATTCCCTCCTGTTTCCTAGGAGATCGAGCCCACAATGCTTGGATCAACCAGCTCGCCGCATTCTCTCCAAAGCCAATAATCCGACCCCTCCATGGATGCTCGGAACAAGTCCGAGCATGACGGGTTTACCTAGAGCGTTTCATGTTTTGACGGAAGCGTATCCAGCATTGATGAGGTAGTTGGCGCATTCGTTTGGCTGGATGGTGCCGAGGAGATATCCGAGGTGGCGCCAAGTGTCTTCTATGGTTCGCTTTTGGGCCTGGCGCATCCAGTGCTTGATCTGAGCGAAGGTCTGTTCGATGGGGTTGAGGTCAGGCGAGTATTTGGGCAGGAACCAGAGCTTTGCGCCGGCAGCGCGGATGGCCTGACGGACAGCCTTGGATTTGTGAGAGCCGAGATTGTCGAGGACGACGATATCGCCGGGCTTGAGTGTTGGCAGGAGTTGCTGATCGACATAGGCACGGAAGCATTGGCCATTGATCGGGCCGTCGAAGACGCAGGGCGCGGTGAGCCGGTCGCAGCGCAGTGCCCCTAGAAAGGTCAGGGTGCGCCAGCGTCCCTGGGGTGCCAAGCCGCGCAGCCGCTTGCCTTTCGGCCCCCAGCCGCGCAAAGGCACCATGGTGGTCCTGATCCAGGTTTCATCAATGAACACCAGCCGATGCGGATCGAGACGGCCTTGCCAGGCTTTCCAGCGCTGCCGCCTGCGCGCGACGTCCGCCCGGCTCTGCTCAACGGCGAACAGCGTTTTTTTTGAAGCTCAGGCCTTCGCGGCGCAGGAACTCCCAGACCGTGTTATGGGACACCACCACGCCTTGCGTGGCCAGGTCGTCCTTGAGGCGGTGCAAGGTCAGATGCGGTGTCTGCTTGATCCGCTCGACGATGAAGTCGCGGTAAGGCTCGAGAACCCGGCGGCGGTGACCACCCATCTTGCCCGGGGCGAGGCTGCCTGTCTCGCGGTAGCGCTGCGACCACTTCACCACCGAAGACACCGCCACGCCAAAGCGCTTGGCAACCGAGCGGGTCGGCTCGCCCTCCAAAACAGCGCCCACAACACGCTCTCGAAGATCTAAGGAATAGGCTCGGGTCATAACCGCTGGCCTCCTTAGCCCAGCAGCTACTTGAATCACAACCCTGCTCCTTTGGGAATCCCTAATCGATTCTATCAAATCAGGAAACGCTCTAGAGATCAAATCCCGCCACCAGCGGGGCGTGGTTGGAGCGGGGGTCGTCGGGGGTCATCGATTGTTCGTCGGGCAGGCCGTCGTTGAGGGCTTCGATGGAGCGGTGGGCGGCCTTGAGGGCCGGTGAGACCAGGATGTGGTCGAGCAACAGCGGCCGGCCGCCGTGGATCACGCTGAAGCGCCGCTCCGCCGGCAGGTCTTCTTCCAATGGATCGAGCACCCGTGAGGCCAGGGCGGAGTTGCCGCTGTCCTCCACCGTCGCGCGGAGGATGCGCCCTGGCGTTTCCTCGAGCGCCGCGTTGAGATCGCCGCAGACGGCGATCAGCGCCTCCGGGTCCGCGTCGAACAGAGCCTCCACCAGCAGGCGCGCCTCCAGCGCCTGGCCGCTGCGCTTGATGGTCGCCGCCAGGCAGCCCTCGGCCCAGCCGGCGGTCGTCGACCAGACCAGCGGTGCCGTCTTCTGCCCGGGGATGGCCGCGGCCAGGGGCGAGCGTAGGTGCAGATTGATGACATGCAGGCGCCGGCCGTCCGGCAGAGCGAGCAGGGCATAGAGCAAAGGCCGGTCCCAGGCCAGGGCGAGCCGGCCCGCCTCCCGCGGTTCGGCCGTGACCGCCTGGTAGGCCGGGGGTGGTACGAGGTCGTTACGCAGCTCCCTGGTCTCCAGGACCGGAGAGCGGCTGACGATGGCCAGGTTGTGGACATCGGCCATGCCCTCGCCACTGGGCCCGCTGCTGGTCACCAAGTGACAGTCCGCATAGGCGGTGGCCGCCAGGAGGCGCCGCAGGGCCGTCGGATCTCTTTTCGAAGGACCCTCCTGATCGCGCATCGCGGCGAGCCCCCGCTTCTGCGCGTTCACCTCCTGCAGGCAGAGAACGTCGGCCCGCAAACGATCCAACAGCGGCGCCAACACCGCGATGCGCCGCGCCAGCGCCGCCTCGCCGCCCGGCACAAGGTCGAGGGACTCCAGGTTGAAGGTGGCAATGCGCACGACAAGCGTCCTTGAGGGACCTCTGGAGGTCACCGAAAGTGTGGGCGAACGCTAGCACGCCGTAGCCGCTTTTCCCTTTGATCCAGCGCAGTTAGAGCGCCTACCAACAATTGCGGGGGCATTGTCCTGCGCCTTGCCAGCGGACTAGAGTAGACGGCAGGGAAACCCGCCACGGCCCCCATCTGAGGGGTAACCGTCGGCGGGACGGCAAGGGGAGCGACCGGCTTGGCCCTGGACAGGATCGACATCTGGACCGCCGACGAGGAGCCGCGGCTGAGCGCCGTGCTCAGCGAGTGCTGGGCACTGCTCGTCGACGGCGCCGCCGACCCCCAGCACGAGTTCCACACGCTGGCGCTGGCCACCGCCTCCGCCGCCCAGGGCTGCACCCTGCGCACCGTGGTGCTGCGCCGCGTCGAGCGGGAGACGCGGGAGCTCAGCTTCTATACCGACCTGCGCAGCCGCAAGATCGGCGAGATCCAGGCCGATCCGCGGGTCGGCCTGCTGTTTCATTCCCACGCCGACGACACCCAGATCCGTATCCAGGCCGAGGCGCGCATTCATCACGGCGATGCCCTGGCCGAAGCCGCGTGGTCACAGGTGCCCCTGAGCCGGCGGCGCGACTACATGGTCTCCGGCCCACCGGGCCTGCCCTGGGCCTGGCCGACCTCCGGCCTGGAGGACGGCCTGGAGGATCACGCGCCCAGCGAGGCGCAGAGCCTCTCCGGCAAGGTGAACTTCGCCGTCGTCGTCTGCAGCCTGCGGCAGATGGACTGGCTCTATCTCACTCCCCACGGCCACCGCCGGGCGAACTTCGCCTGGGATGCCGAGGGACAACTCAGGACATCCTGGCTGGTGCCCTGAGGCAGTTTCCGGCCTGTGGCCGGCCTGTGGAACGTCAGAACGACGAGTTCGGCTCCTTCAGGAAAGCCTCTTCCTCCGGCGTGCAGTCGCGCCCGAGGATTTCGTTGCGGTGGGGGAAGCGGCCGAAGCGGGCGATGATGTCGCGGTGCGCCTCGGCATAGCGCAGCCAGTCCGGCTGCTGATCGAGCCCGGCGAAGAGCCGCACGCAGTCGTCCTGGTCGGCCATAACCTCGCTGTGTTCCAGCGGCAGATAGAGAAACATGCGCTCGCGCTGGCCGAGGTGGGCATCGAAGCCGCGCTTCAGGGCATGGCGGGTCACCGCCAGGGCGTCCGGGTCGTCGGCGAAGGCCCGCGCCGTGCCGCGGAACACGTTGCGCGGGTACTGGTCGAGGAGGATGCAGAGCGCCAGGCAGCCCTCCGGCATCTCCCGCCAGTCCGCGCAGGCCCCGTTGCGCGCGGCGGTATAGGCGGGTGTGAGGGCCTGGCGCACCAAGTCGTCGAAGGTGGGGCCGCCGCCGAACCACTGGGCGTCGCGCCCCTCGGCAAACCAGAAATCGAGGACGTCAAAGGGCCTGGTCATGAAACCGTCTCACTCCTTGGATGCCGTTCCGCCCGCCCGGAGGCATCTTTATGCCGCAGTGCTTCCGGCTGGGCGGACTCGGAGTCTCTGGTGTAGCTTCGCTCCGGATTCTCGGAGGACGGTGCTTTGAACCACAGCCAAGCGGCCCTGTCACTGGATGACGTGACCCTGGTCGGGTCCGGCCTCGTGCGGCCGGAATGCCTGCTCTGCACCGCCAACGGCGACATCTTCAGCGCCGACTGGCGCGGCGGGGTGGCCCGCTCCCGCAGCTTCGGCCCCCACCAGTTGTTTCAGGCCGCCGGCGGCGCCGAGGCGATCAAGCCCAACGGCATCGCCCTGCAGCGCGGCGGCTCCTTCCTGATCGCCAACCTGGACGACGCCGGCGGCGTCTTCCGCCTCGACCGCGACGGCCGGCTGTCGGAGGTGCTGCGCCAGGTCGACGGTGTCGATCTGCCGGCCACCAACTTCGTACTGATCGACGACCGCGGCCGGGTCTGGGTCACGGTCTCCACGCGGCGCAGCCCCCGCGCCCTCGGCTACCGCCCGGATGTCGACGACGGCTTCATCGTGCTGATCGACGGCAAGGGCCCGCGCATCGTCGCCGACGGCCTGGGCTACACCAACGAGGTGCAGATCGACAGCCGCAGTCAGCGGCTCTACGTGAACGAGACCTTCGCCCGCCGCCTCAGCCGCTTTCGCATCGGCCAGCACGGCGAGCTGGTGGACAAGGAAGTGATCACCGAGTTCGGCCCGGGCACCTTTCCCGACGGTCTTGCCTTCGACATGGAAGACCACCTCTGGGTCACCAGCATCGTCAGCAACCGGGTCATCCGGGTGGCCCCGGACGGTAGCCAGCAGTTGATCCTGGAGGATTGCGATCCGGATCACCTCAAGGCGGTCGAGGCCGCCTTCCAGGCCGGCACCCTGGACCGACCGCACCTCGATGGGATCAAGAGCCGCAAGCTGCGCAGCATCTCGAGCCTCGCCTTCGGCGGCCGCGACCTGCGCACGGCCTATCTCGGCTGCCTCCTGGGCGAGCGCATCGCCTTCTTCCGCACCAGCGTGATGGGCAGGCCGCCGGTCCACTGGCACTTCAACGCCGCCTGAACCGGCCCTGGCGCGCGCCCGGCCCGCCAACGGCGGGCATTTGTCTAAAATTCGACTGACAGGGGCGATCGGCAGAGGCCTCTCGATCTCATCGGAATCCGTGGGTTTCTGCGGGTTTGGCGACTCTCCCCCGATTTCTCCGCAGGGGCGGGAATATTCGCTGCGCGCCCCCGTTTTCCTGGGGACCGGGCCGATCTCAACCGGCCGTTAACCAGGAGACGCCGTGATGAAACGCCTTTGTGCCCTGATGCTCGTCCTGCCGCTGGCGGCCTGCTCGGCAGGCGGGTTCGAGTTTCCGTCCATCGCATCGCTCTTCGACACAACACAGCCGGAGACGCGGCCCCTGACGGCCGCCATCGCCCCGGCCGCGCGCCCCGCCAGCGGCGAGCTGCGCAGCATGACCGTCACCAGCCTGCTCGACGGCAGCCGCACGACCTTTTCGGTGCGCGCCTACGGCAACGGCATCCGGGTCAGCGAGAGCAACGGCTGCACCTGGACCCGGGCCCGCGACTGGTTCTCGCCCTCCGACAGCTGGGCGAACTGCGGCACCTCCAACAACTGGCACACGGCACAGGCCAAGGTTCGCGAGCTCGATCCCGTCTATCCCCTGAAGGTGGGCGAGGTCGGCCGCTATCACCGTGATGCCGTCTCCCACAGCGGGCGCAGCTACAGCCGCGAGACCCGCTGCGAGGTGACCGGCGCCGTCGAGCTGTTGCGCCCGGGCCTCGAGCCCACTCCGGCCTATGTGGTGGCGTGCGACGACAGCCGGCGCATCCGCACCACCTGGTACGCCCCCGGCGAGGGACCCGTGGCCTACCGCGAAGAGCACCGGCGCCACGGGGTGCAGGAGGCCTGGATCCGCACCCCGTGAGGGATGCGGCTGCGGCAACATGAACGCCACCTGAAGCCGCGATGAAAAACCACCGAACGGGACATGAAGGAATATCGGGAATTCCGTTAAATAACAAATAGTTATTGGTGTATGTCCAGTTCTGATGTAGGTGCTGTCTTGTCGTATGGAAACGCCGTCGGGGCGGCGTCGTCGGAGGGGTTGAAGCAACCATGGAACAGGAGCGCCTAGGCACTGCTGCCATATCAGGAGTTTGCGATGAAACACTTCCGGCGCGTGAAAACGGCCATAGACCCTAAGCCCTTTCTCGAAGAGATCGCAGCCATCGGCGGCGCCTGGACCGCCGCAACGGGGCGCCAGGACAAGGTTAAGGTCCAGCGCGAGTCGCTTGCCATTCCGCTGCGTGGCCTCCGCAAATCGGCCGTCCAGGGCCGTAAGGCCCGCGACGTGCATGAGAGCCGCTGGACCAGTGGGTCGAAGACCTACCCCCTGGCCTGCCAGTTCCTGCGCGCCTTTGCCGCCGAACAGAACGGCCTCCTGGGCCGCGCCAAGATCGTCTGCCTGCCGGCGGGCGGGCGTGTCTATCCGCACATCGATCGCGGGGAATATTACCGGCCCCGTAACCGTTATCACCTTGTCCTGCGGTCGACGCAGGGTTCCTGGCTGAAAGCCGGTGACGAGGAGGTCCGCATGCGCGAAGGCGAAGTCTGGTGGTTCGACAACAAGCAGGTCCACGAAGCCGTTAACGATGGCGATCAGGACCGCATTCACATGATTTTCGACCTGCTGCCGAAAGCCGGCACCGGCGAGATCCTCGATGAGACGAGCAGCAAGGAGAGCGAATCCATGTCCACCGCAGCCGCCCTGGCGCAGCCGCTCCAAACCTCTTCGGACTTCACCCTGAGCTTCCGCCCCGCCAAGGGGCGCAACGCCCTTGCCTGCTGGCTGGCTTTGCCCAAGGAGGTCTCCCCGGACGCGCCGCCGCTGGTGGCCGTTCACGGCATCCAGCGGGGCGCCAGGGCCCAGGCCGAGCTCTACGGCGCCCGTGCCGCGGCCAGCGGCCGCCCGGTCATCGCTCCGCTGTTCGACGAAAAGAACTGGCGGCGCTATCAGCAGGTGGTGCGTAAGGAGCGCTCCGACCTGGCGCTGCTTTCCCTGCTGACGGAACTGCGGTTGGCGGGCATCTGGCGGACGCGGACCATCGAGATTGCCGGCTACTCCGGCGGTGCCCAGTTCGCCCATCGCTTTGCCATGCTGTATCCGCATATGGTGTCGCGTCTGACGGTGGCCTCGGCGGGTTGGTACACCTTTCCGGATTCCACCACCTTTCCCTATGGCCTTGCCGCGCGTCCGGGCCGCAAGGACGACTGGGGGCCGCGCATGGCCGCGGGGCTCGACCGCTTTCTGCGCCTGCCCATCACCGCCTGCGTCGGCGCCCTGGACAACCTTCCGGACGAGAACACCCGCAGCGGCGAGGACATCGACCGGCAACAGGGCGTCACGCGCCTGGACCGCGCCAAGCGCTGGACCGAAGCCCTGCGCCAGGCGGCCATCGCGCGGGGCATCGCACCCTCGGTTTCCCTGGCAGTGCTGCCGGGCTGCGGACACGACTTCCGCTCCTGCGTCCTTCGTGGCGGTCTCGACTGGAGGGCGCTGCCCGATAGCGGATCCTGTGGTCAGCAGGCCGAGAACATCGACCTGGAAAGCAGCATTCGGTCCCTGGCCTCATAAGGCCGCGCCGTTCAGGCGCCGTTCATGATCAGTTGCTCGGCCATTCATCGCGGCGACAAGCGCCCTTCAACAAATAACGTCACCTTCTTAACGAACGAACTTAGCGACAACAGCCAAGCTCAGGAGCGACGCAATGAACGCCCTTGACCCCCTTTCCCCCCAGATGCTCACTCAGGCGAAGTGGGCCTTCTCCACCCGCCGCGTGCCGCATGAAGACGCGGTCTTTCTGAGCGACGACCTGAAGCGCGTCCAGTCCGGCGATCTCGTCCTCGGACGCGTCGAGCGCATCGGTTCCCACAAACGAATTCAGTTGGCCAAGGGCCGCGCCTCCCAACTTTACGTTGGCGATATCGTCGTGCTGGCCTGCGGTGCCCGCTATGCCCCCGACCAGTTTGAAGGTTTGGCCGAACTCGACCCCACAGGCGCCGACATGCTGGCCGGGGGCGGCGTCCTGGGCCGCCTGCGCGACAGTCATGCGCGCATGTCCTCGCCGACCCGGATCGTGCCCCTCGGGCTGCTGGCCGATGCCTCCGGCGCGGTCATCAACGTCGACAGCTACGCGCTGCCGAAGGCAAAGCGGCCAAGGGGGCTGACGGTGATCGGCGTGGTCGGCGCCTCGATGAACTCCGGAAAGACCACCGCCGTCGCCAGCCTCGCCCACGGCCTCAGCCGCGCCGGCCACCGCGTTGCCGCGATCAAGGCGACCGGCACCGGTGCCTTCGGCGACTTCAATGCCTATGTCGACGCCGGATCCGGCTGGGTTGCCGACTTCACCGATGCCGGCATGGTCTCCACCTACCGTCAGCCGCTCGAGCGCATCGAGGAAGGCCTGGACACCCTGCTCGCCCATGCCGCCGCGAACGGCTGCGAGGTCGCGGTGGTGGAACTGGCCGACGGCGTGTTCCAAACCGAGACCGCGAGCCTCTTGCAGAACCCGCGGGTCCGCGACGGCTTCGCCGGCGTCGTCTTCGCCGCGCCCGATGCCCTGGCCGCCGCCGGCGGCTGCACCGTGCTGCGCTCCATGGGTGTCGAACCGGCGGTCGTCACCGGCATGGTGAGCTGCTCGCCGCTGGGCGCCGCCGAGGCCGAAGCGGCCACCCAGGTTCGGGTCGCGACCCGCGCGGCCCTCTGCGATCCCGCCCAGGCCAATGCCCTGCTGGCGCAGATGACCGGCGAGATCGGCGCGCAGGACGCCGCCCCGGAGCTTGACGCCGCAGCGCTCACCGACGACGACTTCGCCGCCGTGGAAGCGGCGGCATGAGCCATCTGCCGCGCCTGGCCGGCGAAGGACGCGGCAGAAGCATCGCTCTGGTCGCGGCCCTCGCCCTCGGCCAGGCCGCCGCCGCCGGCATCGCCGCCTTTGCCACCCGCGATGTCTTCGCGGCCTTCAGCGACAGCCTTGCCGAGTTGCCGCTGATCGCCCTGGGGCTGGTGGCCGCCGCCGGCCTTGCCATCGCGCTGCTGCGGGTGGCCGAGCGGGTGGTGGCCGAGCGCGTCGGCCAGAACTATGCCGCGTCGCTGCGCCTCAAGCTCTTTACCCATCTGACTGAGATGTCGGCGCGCGCCGTGGCCGAACGGCGCAGCGGCGCGCTGGCCATGCGTTTCGTGGGCGACCTGGCGGCGGTGCGCGGATGGGTCAGCCTGGGGATCGCCCGCCTGATCTCCGCCGGCATCGTCCTGCCGCTGGCCTGCGCTGTGCTCTTTCTCCTGAATCCGAACCTGGCCCTGGCCGCCAGCATCCCCATCGTCGCGGGATTGGGGCTGATGGCCCTGACCGGCCCACGCCTCGGCCCCGCCCACCGGCGCCTGCGGGCGCGGCGGGCGCGCCTGGCCGCCGACATGAGCGAGCGCATCCCCCACGCGCCGGAGCTGCGCCTGCTGGGACGCATCGACACCGAGCGCGCGCACCTGCTGCGCCGCACCGAAAAGCTGGTCGCCTCGGCGCTGGAACGCGCCCGCGGGGCCGCGCTGCTGCGTGCCGTGCCCGATGCGGCCTCGGGTCTCGCCGCGGCCAGCCTCTTTCTCGTAGCCCTGCGCAGTGGCGCGCCGGCCGCCGAAGCCGCCGGTGGCCTTGCCGCGGTCGGCCTGATGATTCAGCCGATGCGCGACCTCGCCGGTGTCTGGGATAAACACAGGGCCTGGATTGCCGCGCGGGTCAAATGCGAGGCCCTTCTGGCCAGCCCGAAGCTCAGCCACCGCCGCCGCCAAGGCCGCCCACCCCTTCCCGATGCACCCCTGGCCCTGCGTTTCGAGGGCGTCCGCGCCGGCAACCTCAAGACCGTCAACATCGCCGCCGCCGCGGGCCAGAAGATCGCCATCGTCGGCGGCAATGGGGCGGGCAAGTCGACGCTGCTCAATCTCGCCGCCGGGCTCGAGCAGCCGGCCAAGGGCCAGGTGACCCTGGGCGACCGTGCGCCCGGCAGCCTGAGCGCGGCCGAGCGGCGGCGGAGCATCGCGCTGGTCGGGGTCCGCTCACCGATCCTGGCCGGCAGCCTGCGCCGTGCCTTGACCATGGGCGTGGCCCAGCGACCGGAGGACGCGGCCATCCTGGACTGCGCCGAGACCTTCGGGCTGAAGGAGGTGATCGCGCGGCTCGGCGGCCTCGACGGCCGGCTGGCGGAGGGCGCGCGCAACCTCTCCGCCGGCGAGGCACGCCGGGTGCTGCTGACCCGGGCCGCGCTCTCCAGCCCGAAGCTCATGCTGCTCGACGAACCCGACGATGCGCTGGACGCCGACGGCCCGGCCCTGGTGGAGGCGCTGGTGCGCGAAAGCGAGGCGACCACCCTGGTCATCACCCACAATCTGGCCCTCGCCAGACGTATGGATCAGCTCTGGTACCTGGAGGACGGCCGCATCGTCGAAGCGGGCCCACCCGATCAGGTCCTCACCGGCGACGGCCCCACTATGCGTTTCTTCGCCCCGCGCCCGGCCGCATGACGTCTTCGGGAGTGCGCCCTTGCGCTATCTGACCAAGCTCACCCTTTCCTTCACCGGCTTGCTGGCCGTGGCTCTGGTCAGCGCCGGTCTTGCCTTTTGGAGCGCGCGCTCGGCGGAACATCATCTGCAGCGCTCGCAGCTCGCCCACCGGGTGCATGAACAGTATCTCTCGCTCTCCAGCCATACCTACGAACTGTTCAAACAGTTCGGCGACGCGCTGCTGATCGGCGACCGCGACAAGGGCACCGGCGAGGCACGGCTGCTGAAGGAGATCCGGGCCGACATCTCCAAACTGCGCATCCTGATCGCCGAGGAGGTCCAACTCGTCGGCGAGGAAGAGATCGAGGAGCTGGAGCTGCTCGCCCAGATCGAGCGGCAGATCGAATACCTGCTGAAGGAGTTCTCCCGGCTGCAGGCCAGCGACGTCTCCGTGGATCCGACGGCTTATCGGGAGCACCTCACCAACATCCTCGACGAGAAGATCGATGCGGACTTCCAGGCGCTCATCGCCGAGGCGCTGATCGAGGAGGAGCAGGAGGTCACCGAGACGGAGGTCGAGGTACGCCAAGCTGTTGCCCTGTTCCAGCGCGCCGCGGTGATCGCCGGGGTCATTGCCGCCGTCGCCGCCTTCTTCGGCATCTTCCTGTTGCGCAGTGCCCTGACCAAACCCCTGCAGCGCCTGCTCGAGGGCGCCGAGGCCGTGGGCCGCGGCGAACTCGGCCACCGCATCGACGCCCCCGGCGACACCGAGCTGGACCGGGTCGCCCAAGCCTTCAACCAGATGATCGCCAAGGTGGCGGAACGCCAGGACCTGCTCAGCGCCTCGCGCGATGCACTGGAGGAGGAAGTCTCACGCCGCACCGCCCAACTGGAGAAGCTGCTGCAGACGCTGCGGGAAACCGAGGCCAACCGCAAGCGCCTGCTGGCCGACGTGAGCCACGAACTGCGCACGCCCCTGACTATCATTCGCGGCGAGGCCGACGTGGCGCTGCGCGGCGAGTTGCGCGATGCCGAGGCCTACCGCGAGGTCTTGTTGCGCACCCGCGAGGCGGCCGACCACACGGCGCGGATTGTCGACGACCTGCTGTTCGTGGCACGCCAAGAGAACGGTGAGATTCGCATCAACCCCCGGGACGTCGACCTCGTCGACCTGGTGCTTCGCGCCATCACTGCGGGCCGCGCCCTCGACAAGGCGGGCAAGACGGTGGACTTCGAGACCTCCGTCAACACGGCGAAGCTGCGGGCCGATCCCAGCCGCATCAATCAGGTCGTCACCATCCTTTTGGAAAACGCCCTGCGCTATGGCGGGCAGGAGGTCGAGGTGCGCCTCGACCAGACCCCCGGCGGTTTCGCCATCACCGTTGCCGACGACGGACCCGGCCTCACGGAAGACGAACTGGGCCACGTCTTCGAGCGGTTCTTCCGCGGTTCCAACGCCGCGATCCGCTACGACGGTGGAACCGGGCTGGGGCTGCCCGTCGCCAAGGCCATCATCGAGGCCCATGGTGGCCGCATTGCGCTGACAAGTGAGCCCGGCGAGGGCGTGCAGGCACGCTTCACTCTGCCCAGCCGCCCGCGTCTGGCGGCGGCCTCCTAGAGTGTTTTGTGTTTTGACGGCACCGGCCCGCACCCCCTCCCCGCCACCCCCCGATTGTTTCAATGGGGCACTATCCTAGTGGGCGGCCGGCCGGGGGTGCGGGCTGGAACCGATTCGACGTAAGTCGAAAACGCCATAGAGACCGGAACCTCTCCGCATCTGCCTTTCATCGCCGACTCAACCTTGTCACAGAACCGGAGGAATAGGCCGTCGGGCGGCCCGTTATCCGTATGACAGATAAAACGGAATGGGGAGAGCAACAGCATGCCGGATCAGGAAGACACACAACCCTTGCAGCATGCGTCCTGCGCCGCCCCGGCGCGGGTGTGCCCCGGCCGATGAACCTGTTGCTGGTCGAAGACGAAGCACGGGTCGCCGACTTCGTGCTGCGCGGCTTGCGCGCCGAGGGGTGGATGGTGACCCACGCGGCCGACGCCGACATTGCCCTGGCGCTGACCGCGCAGGAACGTTTCGACGTCATCCTGTTGGATCTCATGCTGCCGGGCCTGCCGGGGCAGGACTTCTGCCGCAAACTGCGGGCGCGCCGCGACCACACGCCGATCCTCATGCTCTCGGCCCTCGACGCGCTGGACGAAAGGGTCGAGGGGCTGCGCATCGGCGCCGACGACTACATGGTCAAACCCTTCGAATTCGACGAGCTGATCGCCCGGGTCGAGGCCCTGGCCCGCCGCTCCCACCGCTTCGCGGAGTCCGGCGCCGACACGGTGCTGCAGGCCGGCCCCCTTGCCCTCGATCTCGAGTCTCTGGAAGCGACGGTGGACGGCGAACCGCTGGACCTCACGGCCAAGGAACGCGAGATCCTGAAGCTGTTTCTCTCCAAACCGGGCCGCGTGTTCTCGCGCGAGCGCATCCTCAACAGCGTCTGGGGCGCCAGCGAGGACCCGCTGACCAACATCGTCGACGTCTATGTCGGCCGCCTGCGGCGCAAGCTGGGCGACCAGGGCGAAACCCTGCAGACCGTCCGCGGCGCCGGCTACCGCCTGCGCGCGGATTGAATGTGTTACGTCTTGGCGCCGCCGCTCCGCCCCATCCAAAGGCCGGGCTATCGCATGCGGGCGGACACAGTTTCCTAGTGTTTCGAGACGACCATTCGGCTCTCTCCACCATGAGAAGATCTCCCTTTGGAGAGACTCCCTTACGCTGAGGAGCCAGCGAAGCCGGCGTTTCGAGGCGTCAGGACGCCGAACGCGGTCCCCCTGCTTAAGGTCCCTGCTAAGGGGGCGGCCGGACCGGCCGGTTTCCGCGAAAGGGAATAGTCGATGCCGCGAATGGTGCGGATGATGTCCTCTTTCCGGAGCGGTCCTCAGGGCGCGCCGCAGGCGGTTGATCGGTGCTGCTTGGCTCGGACCTAGCGCTTGGCCACCTACCGGCTTCCTCTACCCTGGCGTGCTACCGTAGACTGCTTGGTCGAGTGTAGGGGCCCGCCGGAAGGGCGCGCTAGTGTGAGCAATCCAAGGGAAGTGCCAGAGGGGGCGGGCGGCAGCTGACCGGCGCCTTCGGCTGACGGTTGCGTCCTATCAGAACTGTGATTTCAGTTCCGATGGAAACAGGATCCGGCAATGCAGGTCGGCTTTCTGGCGCTGTATGACGTTTCTGAATCTCTTGTCCATCGTGAGGAAGACGTCAACGCTGTTCTCTTCTGCCGTCCAGAGATGCAGCGCGTCCGGGTAGTGGGTCCTGTCGATCCCCCTGCAGATCCGCTTGAAGACGTCCAATCGGCGCAGGCAGCGCTCCTCGAAGCCGGTCAGACTGAAACACGGGTTACTCCGCATCCCATCAATGAAAGCTTCAGTGCGATCAGCCGAAGGCGACAGGAAGAAGCATTCGCAGTACGCGATCACGTCTTCCTTGCTCAGGTGCTGTTCGATGGAAAGGCCCCATTTGGAGCGGTCGATTGGCGGTTCGAGGTATTCGAAACGAAATTCAGCAAAGATGTCTTCATGGCCCAGTGAGGGGCACTTGAGAACGCGAAACGCTTCAGCCTCCATTTCTGCCGTGGTGAACGGGAAGACACTTCCGTTTCTGATCAGGTTGGCGATGAACTGCAAGCTGTCGATTTCGTCCTGCCGCCAGTCGTTCCGGGGTGGTCGGACTTGAGTGTGATGTCTCAGATAGGTGTAGGGCTTACCCCAGAGCTCACCCACCTCCTTGACCACGCCATGCTCGGCGCGAATGGCATCCGATCTCACCGAGTGGTCGAACAAGACTCTCATGGCACATCACACCCCATCATCCAGCCTAGGTGGCTTTGTATCGAGGTCGAAGCCGATGGCATGTTCCCACTTGTCGAAGGCCTCTTGTGGCCGGCGGCGACCGAATTCTTCCCACAGCTTTGTGAAGAAGGGCTCCAGGATGCGGTGAGTGCGTCCGCCATAGTGTTTGACGAGGCTTTCCTCGATGCACTCGTCGCTGAAGCTACGGCCCGTTTCCATGTCTCTGAAGATGAGGCGATGGTTGCCTATCTCACGAAGCCCCGCAATGCACCGCAGAGGCAACGGCAGCGCAAGGACGTCGCGGGCGAAACCCAAGTACTGTGACAGGGCAATCATGAGCCCTTCTTCCAGCAGATGGGGGGCAACGAGCGGCGTGTTGTTCGGCAATTCCGCTCTTGTGCGCTCCGGATCGAGGAGCCAGGTATCGACACCCCAGATCTCGCCGTTATCGAATGCCTGGGTCACGCCGAAGGCATGGGCGTCCTTCCCGTCCTCCCTGGTCTTTCCGGGGTCGATGGTGAATGCGGCAGCACCGCTCCGGTTCCTGGAATAATAGAAGGTTCCCTCGGTCCGATGGCCCATCAGATCGTCGATCCCGGCCGAAGACAGGTGATTGCGCAGCTCAAGAGGGGCGAAGGTGGAATCAGACTGAGTGGGGATCAAGCGCAGGAACATCTGAGGGCCGGGACGGAGCCAGGCGTTGGTGTCGCCCTCCTGCAAGGGGTTGCGCAGGTCAATACGGCCGAGCAGTGGTTCTGGAAAATCATTGCCCCCAAGCCCCCGATACGGCGCGACGGGCTCGAAGCTAGACAATTCGGCGGATTGCTTGGGCGCTTCGGCATCGAGGAGACCCGCCTCCATGATCTCGCTGAACGCCTTCTTGAGCTGTTTGACGAGATCCTCGCGCGCGGCCTTCTTTTGCTCCTGCCTGTGCTCCTCGGGCAGGTGGTAGGTGAGGGGCGCGTTCTTGTGGCGCATATCGAAAGGCCGGTCTTTGAGCCAGTTGCCGAAGGCCGTGTTGAAGACGGGCACGATTCGGTTGTCGCCGCGGGTCGCTGTGGCGCGACCATATTCGATCATGACATTGGGGTTGGGCATGGGGCGCTTTGCGCCCTCCTGAGTGACGATGGAGATGTCGGGCGCGAAGATCCCGCAGGCGTCGATGCGCTGAAAAATGGTCTGCGCAACATCGACGTTACCGGGCGCGCCCTTCACACCCTCCTCCGCCCTCAGAGCATCCACGCGGCCGAGGTCGACGTGAAGATTCTTGATCGCCCGGTCGATACAATCGCCGATGAAGCCACGGTTCGTGTTGTTGGGCAGGTCGCTCTGCCAGGAATAGAAGACGGTCTCGGTCATCGTGTGCGAAGTTACCGCCTCTCAGCGCTTTGCGGCGCGGGCGAGTTTGGCGAGGTGTTTCTCACAGGCGCGTTCGGCCAGCTTGTGGAGCTGGATGGTGCCTTCGCCGAGCCAGCTGCCGCGGGCGTAGGAGCCGAAGAGGATGATCTTGATGATGCGCCCGCACTTCTTTCCAGGCCGCCTTGGCTTCGCTCAGCGCGTCCTCGAACTCCTCGTGCAGGATCTCCTGCACGCGCTCCAGCTCGCGCCACTTCTTCTCCGGCAGGTGATCCAGGCTGGATTTCATCATAAAACCGTGATCGGCAGGGAACGGCCTTTAGGTCTCGAGCGGGGTACTGTCAGACTTCGCTTGTACACCGGGGCCCGCGCGAAGGAAAGCGGCGGCCCCTCCCGGCGGCCAGGGCTATCGCATTCGGTGTCCCGATCCTTCGAGATAGCAGCTACCCGGCTTCCTCAGCATGAGGGCGATCTTCCAACCACGGGATTTCCTCAAGTTGAGGAGACCCACTGGGTCGTCTCGAAACGCGAGGAAATCTTGCCCGCCCAATCACAATTCCCCCGCATCGAAGGGGAAGCGGGCTAGAGCCGAACCGACAAAGGTCGAAAAGCGCCTAGGGTCACTCGCCGATCAGCATGTGGGTACTGAAAAGGCCCTCCGGGTCCTGCCAGACCGCTTCGCGGCGCCAGCCGCCGTGGCGGGCCAGCGCGGCGAAGGACTCCAGGCTGTACTTGTAGGAGTTTTCGGTGTGGATGGTCTCGCCGGCGGCGAAGTCGAAGCGCCTGCCGGCCAGCTCGACACTCTGCGCCTTGGTGCTTTCCAGGTGCATTTCGATCCGCCCCTCTTCGGCGTTGTAGAAGGCCTTGTGGCGGAAGGCGCCGAGATCGAAGTCGCCGCCGAGCTCCCGGTTGATGCGCACCAGCAGGTTTAGGTTGAAGTCGGCGGTGACACCGCGGCCATCGTTGTAGGCGGCCTCCAGACGCGCGCGGTCCTTCTGCAGGTCCGCGCCGACCAGAAAGCGCGCTCCGGCGCCCAAAAGCGCGCGCGCCTGTTCGAGAAAGGCCGAAGCCGCCGGCGGCTCGAAGTTGCCGATGGTCGACCCGGGAAAGAAGCCCACCAGCCGGCCGCGTGGCACCTCCCGGGGCAGCGCGAAGGCACGCGTATAATCGGCATGCAGGGGAATGACCGGCAGGCCGCAGTCCGCCGCCAGGCGTTTCGCCGCGGCGTCGAGATGGGCGCCGGAGATATCGATGGGCACATAAGCCCGCAGGTCCTTCATTGCCTGTATCAGAATGCGCGTCTTGACCGAGGAGCCGCTGCCGAACTCCACCAGCGTCGCGCCTGCGCCCACCCGCTCCGCGATCTCCCCGGCGCGGGTCTGCAGCAGCGCGGTCTCTGCGTTGGTCAGATAGTATTCGTCCAGTTCGGTGATCAGATCGAACAGCCGCGATCCCCGCGCGTCGTAGAAGTACTTCGCTTCCAGCGTTTTTTGTGGCGCCGCGAGGCCGCCCAGAACGGAGGCCAGAAACGCCTCGCGCCCGGAGTCCAGGGGCCTCTCGCGTTCGAGAACCGAGCCTTCCGTATTCGTCATGCCGTGTCCTTTGCCAGTCTGAGGCCGGTGAACTGCCAGCGCTGATGGGGGTAGAAGAAGTTGCGGTAAGTGGGCCGCAACTGCGCGTCCGGCGTGACGCAGGAGCCGCCGCGCAGCACGAACTGGTTGCACATGAACTTGCCGTTGTACTCGCCCACCGCACCGTCAGGCGCGCGGAAGCCCGGGTAGGGCGCGTAGGGGCTCTGAGTCCATTCCCAGACGTCGCCGATCAACTGCAGGGGGCCGCCGTCGCCAGCTTGGGTGTCTGCGACACGTGGCGCCAGAGCATTGCTGGAAAGCAGATTGCCGCGCATGGGAGCATTCGCAACCGCAAGCTCCAGTTCCGCCTCCAGGGGCAGGCGCGCGCCGGCCCAGCGCGCAAAGGCCTCGGCCTCGTAGAAGCTGAGGTGACAGACCGGGGTATCCGGGTCCAGCGGCACCAGGCCGTGCAGGCCCATGGCGGCCCAGCCACCGTCCTCCCGCCGCTCCCAATAGAGCGGCGCCTGCCAGTCCTCGGCGCGGCAGCGCGCCCAGCCGTCCGACAGCCAGAGCCTCGCTTCGCCATAGCCGCCGTCTTCCATGAAAGCCAACCATTCCCCATTGGTCACCAGGCGGGAAGCCAGGGCGAAAGGCCGCAGCAGCGTTTCGTGGCGTGGGCCCTCGCAGTCGAAGGCGAATCCTTCCCCCGCGTGGCCAATCTCGACAACGCCGCCGTCGTAGCCGCACCAGGCGAGCGCCGGCGCGCTGCGGTCTTCTCCCGCCACGTCGTCGCGATAGGCCGGATGCAGCGGGTTCTGCGCCATCAGGTGCAGGATGTCGGTGACCAGCAGTTCCTGATGCTGCATCTCGTGGTGCAGACCCAGTTCCAGAAGCGGCGCGATCTCGGCCCAGCGCTCCGGCGATGCGCTGTCGATGAGGTCCGCCAAGGCCCGGTCGACATGGCGGCGGTAGTCCAACACCTCCGGCACCGCCGGACGAGTCAGCAGGCCGCGGCGCGGCCGGGCGTGGCGCGCGCCCACCGCCTCGTAATAGGAGTTGAAGAGATAGCCGTATCCCTCCCGGAAATCCCGGTAGCCGGGAACGTGGTCGCGCAGAATGAAGGTTTCGAAGAACCAGCTCGTGTGGGCCAGGTGCCACTTCGCCGGGCTGGCGTCTTCCATGGACTGGGCGACCATGTCTTCCGGCGACAGCGGCTCGACCAGATCGAAGCTGCGCGCCCGCACCTCGGCAAAGGCCGCGCGCAGGCGGGCCCGCTGCGCCGGCCCATCAAGATCGCTTTCGCCGAGGCCTGCCGGTGGCGCTGGCTGGTCGTCGTGCCAAGGAAGGCTGGCTGCCTGTTGCATGCGGGATGTCCCCTGTTATCGGTCTTTGATGAGACGCATCGGCGCAGCAGCTATTCCCGCAATCCGGTTTGGGCGGCGCCCAGCATGGGTCGATTGCGGCTGCCGCTTCGCGGCGCTTTCGAGACGCTTCGATGACTCCGTGGTCCGCCCCGATACGGCCGAAACGCCGGAGATCGGTCTGAAATGCCGTTTCCCGCAGATCTGCGTTGCCGCCATGCCTGTCGCCTTCCGCGCGAATCGGGTTCGACCATCGGATGTCCTGGATATGCGATCCGATCTGGCCGATAAAAGATCGACATCTGCGGTTCTGTGGTGCGAATTTGCACCAGGAAGAACGGCGGCCGCTGCCGGTCGCGCGGGACGGGAATTCACAGGCGGGACGGGACTACATGGATTGGGACAATCTGCGGATCTTTCTCGCCCTGGCGCAGCAGAAGTCGGTGCGCGGCGCCGCCGGGGCGCTGGGCGTCAGCCACTCCACCGTCTCCCGGCGCATCGAAAGCTTCGAGGACAGCCTCGGCGTGCGCCTCTTCGAGCGCCTGCCGGACGGCTTTGTGCTGACGCCCTTCGGCGAGGACATGATGCAGACGGCGCGCCGCCTGGAGGAGGCGGTGAACGGCCTGGAGCGGCGGGTGCTGGGCCAGGACGCGCGGCTGCGCGGCGACCTCAGGGTCACCATGCCGGACCTGCTGGCGGCCAAGCTGCTGATGCCCGACCTCGTCGCCTTCGGAAAGCGCTATCCCGACATCAATCTGGAAGTCGCGATCTCCTACACCCCCTTCGACCTGGGCCGGCGCGAGGCCGACGTGGCGATCCGCATCACCCGCGATCCGCCCGAAGCGCTGGTGGGGCGCAAGATCATCACCTACGCCCGGGCCACCTATGCCTCGCGCGCCTATCTGGCCGAGCACGATCCGGTGGCCGAGCCGGACTCGGTCACCTGGATCGGCTGGGACGACCGCAGCCGCCACCCCCGCTGGGTGCGCGAGACACCCTTTCCCGGAGCACCGGTGCGCGGGCGCCTCAACAACGCCATGGTGCAGCTCGCCGCCGCCAAGGCGGGCATGGGCCTCGCCATGCTGCCCTGCTTCATGGGCGATACCGAGCCGGACCTGCGGCGCGTCCCCCCGGGCAAGCCGGAGCCGGCCTGGGACATCTGGATCCTCACCCACGAAGACCTGCGCGCCACCGCGCGGGTGCGCGCCTTCATGGACTTCATGGCCGAAGCCTTCCTCGGTCACCGCGACCTGCTGGAGGGCCGGCAGCCGCAGCGTTAGGCTGCGCTGTCGGAGGCAGAGCAAACCAAATCCCCCTCACCCTCCCGCTCACGCGGGCCCCTCCCTCTCCCGCCAGGGGAGAGGGTCTTTTTGGTTTCCCTCTCCCCTGGCGGGAGAGGGTTGTGGAGCCTTGGCGAGATCGAAGATCGAGCCTAGGCGGAGCTGGGTGAGGGGGAGCCGCCCGAGGCCGCTACCCCTTCGGCGCGTCGGTCGAAAGGGCGAGGATGCGGCTGAGGGCAGTGAGGCTGCGGCCGGTCTCATCCCGCCAGCCGTTGAAGGCCGCCTGCACCTTGGCGAGGTCTGCTTTGCCGGTCGGGTTTTTGTCCACCACTTTCGCCTTGATCAGGGCGGCCGCAACGTCGGAAGAGACGATGAAGGTGTCCTTGCCGATGAAGCGCAGGAAGTAGGGCCCGGTGTTGCCGCCGAGGCGCGCGCCGCGCTTTTTCAGAAGCGCCCAGAGATCGACGATCTCTTCCTCCGGCCAGTCGGCAAAGCATTTGGCGGCGCTGCCGTGCTCCTTGGCCAGTTCGGTCAGGAAGATGGCGTTGTGGCGCACCGAGGCGATCTTGGCGGCATGGCGGATGATGCGGGTGTCACGGCCCAGGTCGTCCAGTTCCTCGTCCGACAACAAGGCCACGCGGCCGGGCTGGAAGCCGTGGAAGGCGGCCTCGAAGTCCGGCCACTTCTGCTCGACGACGCGCCAGACGAAGCCCGACTGGAAGATGCGCTTGGTCATGTCGGCGAGATAGCGGTCGTCGCCCAGTTTGCGCAGCGCCGCCTTGCTCTTCGGCTTGTGCTCGGAGAGCAGTTTTTCGAGCGCCGCCTCGCCGCCCTTGCGCTTGGCCGCGCGGTCGTAGATTTTCTGAAAGGACGCCACGGCTCGTCTCCTCCGTTCCTGCCGGCCCCGTTTTCCGGTGTGCGACAGGATGATCGACGGACGGCGGCCGCTTGCCCAGAGAAATGCGCCACCTGACCCAAAGAGTGCTGACATGTCCCTGACGCGCCCCACCAAAGACGAGATCGTCGCCGCCAACCGCGCCTCCTGGAACGAAGCCGCCGATCACCACCGCGCGCATGACCAATACAAACGGCTATTGGAGTGCTTCGCGCGGCCGGGCTTTTCCATGCTCGACGAGGTGATGGCGACGCGACTCCAGGCCATCGGCCTGGACGGCAAGGCGGTGGCCCAGCTCTGCTGCAACAACGCCCGCGAGCTGCTCTCCATCAAGAACCTGGGGGCCGCCCGGGTCACCGGCTTCGACTTCGCCGAGGAATTCCTGGCGCAAGGCCGCGAGCTGGCCGCGGCCGGCGGCATCGAGGCCGAGTTCGTCCAGACCGACATCAACGCCATTCCGGCTGACTATGACGGGCAGTTCGATCTCGCGGTGGTCACCATTGGCGTCTTCGGCTGGCAGCCGGACCTGGCGGCCTTCTTCTCTACGGCCCGCCGTGTTTTGAAACCCGGCGGACGGCTGTTCATCTACGAGGACCATCCGATCCTCAACATGTACGACGACCGCGATACCGGCGGTCCGCCGCAGCCCGACGAGTCCTACTTCCGCTCCGAGCCCTACCGCAGTGACAACGGCCTCGACTACTGGGCCAAGCAGGACTACGCGGCCAAGCCGAATTACTGGATCTTCCACAAGATGAGCGATGTGATCATGGGTCTGGTGCGCGCTGGCTTCGCCATCGAGGACTTCGAGGAGTTCCCCCACAACATCGGCACGCGCGAGCACATGGAAAACCAGCCCCAGCAACTGCCGCTGAGTTACGTGCTGGTGGGGCGGAAGGCAGGGTAGTTGTCACCTCCTCTTGCCACCCTCGCACTTGTTGCGAGGGTCCATGGGAAAGGCCGGGCGCTGGGCAAAGCCATGGACCCTCGGGACAAGCCCGAGGGTGACGACCGAGAGAGAGCGGCCAATTAAGCGCTAGTCTTGTATAGTCGGGTCGTCGGGCGACTTCTCGAAGCACTCTTTGAAGAATTCTTGTCAGGTCGAATCGGAGTGGTGGTTCTTCGCGCAAAGAATCCTCTAAAGTGCCGTATCGCCAAGGCGTTCCTTCCGCTCGGTCGAAATCTCGGTGACTTCATCCGTCCAGTTCTGCCCAAGCGCATCGCTTTCCATCGAATGAATGCGGAGACTATCGAACAGGCTGGTAACTGTCCCATAAAGGCAAGTATCAGCCGTACTCTCATGCTCGTAGCGCATCGCTTTTTCGACGCCATCCCTCCACCCGGCAATTACCTCCTCTGGTTCGATCACCAATAGGCTGGAGAGGTTCACAAGGTGTAGCTCGGTTCCCTCTCGCCATGCCATGCGGGGCGCGCGGTTTTGAACCTTCTCCATATGGCTATCATCTAAGAACTTGACGTAGTCATCTCGGATCGCATCACCATCGAAGCTGACCGAGAATACCACTGCCCAAATGGGCGAATACTTTGCTTCCAAATCTTCGCCAGTGATCTGTTCGCACCACTCCGGGAACGTATCGACTCGATGCTCTGAACAACTCGCCACACTGGCGGCCATGAATAGCCAAACAACAAAGCGCTCCGTGCCGCGAAAATGTCTCAAAACTAATCCTCAAAGGTCGAAATAGAATGATAGTTCTTCCCGCATAGATTACTATACCACAGGTATAGCCAAACACGCCCCGTGAAATGAGGCAGCGTGAAAAGGGTTTTCAATGGAGTACATCGCGCCAGTCGTATCGGTCCTCGCTCTACTAATCTCGCTATTTACGTTGTGGTTCAGCGTGGTTCGCCGTGGACGTGTTTGCAGTACCCATCCGTCATTTATCGCCTTCCGATATGACTTCGTCGGTAAGAAAGTTCCCCAAGCAAAGATTTTTCTCCGTTCACTGCTATACAGCACAGGTAAGCGCGGCCACATGATCGAAAGCTTGTTTCTTCGCGTCACAGAAGGCACACGACAGGCCGAGTTCTCATTCTGGGGATATGGCGATAAGGATCTTGTACGCGGCAGCGGATTGTTCGTCCCTGAGACGGGTGTTGTCACAAACCATCATTTTAATTCCATCGACGCAGACGGCATGTTTCTGTTCTCAGGAGGCACTTATTCTCTTGAGCTTGTTGCCAAGCTCGTAGGGCGTAGACATCTCGCATCACTTTGCAAAGTGACGTTGGAAATGCCGACAGGCCCTTTCGACAAGAGCATTGCGCGGGAAACCGCGATCTTCTTTAGCTGGTCACCCGAACAAGACCGCTACATTGCTTCGGTCGAAAATCGATCAGAGCACGTTCACCTGTTCTCTGATCCAGCCGGAAGTTAGCCGGCTCAAAACAAGACACGGCCAAGTCTTCTCAGGTCGCTAGATTTAGGTTCCATTAGGGTTAGTCTTCCGCTTCCAAGGTCGGCGGAGCCTGCTGAGCCTCTGTCACTCCAAACCCACCGCAGGCGGCCCCTTCAGCTCGACGGTGTTGCCGTCGGGATCCTGGATGTAGAGGGAGGGGCCGTTGCCTTCGGCGCCGTAGCGCTGCACCACCTCGCCGACGTCGAGGCCGTGGCTTTCCAGATGGCTGCGCAGGGCCGGCGCGTCGAAGGGTTCGATGCGTACGCAGAAATGGTCCATGTTGCGGCCGGGAGGCGGGCCCTCGGTCTCTTCCGGGCCGGGGTTGGAGCGCAGCAGGTCGATCAGCGCGCTGCCGGCGCGCAACTGCACCAGCCCGATGGACTCGGCCCGCCGTTCCTCGCGGCAGCCCAGCACCTCGGTATAGAATTTCAAGGCGCGATCCAGGTCGCTGACGCAGACCACCACGTGGTCCAGGTTCTGGATGGCAAAGGCCATGACGGCGTCCTCCCGCGTTGCATCTTGCGGCCTTGAAGGGCCGTCCGTCTATATGGGAGGGGTGAAGGCCTCGCGCAAACCGACAAAGATGCCATGGACAAACCCGCATCCTTCTCCTCGGGCAGGAGACCGCCGGAGCCGGACTGGCGGCTGCGGCCGGCGGTCCCGGCGGACCTGAACGGGCTGCGGCAGCGAGGGTGACAATCCGTCCGCCGCGCCCGACAAACCCGCAATGCCGCCATCCACCGTTACCGATCACTCCCGCAGGCCTTCATACCGTGCCATTCGCCGCCGACTGCACGTGCCGAGATCCTCATTCGGCCGAACCCCGGGCCGCCAGTTTCTGCTTGGCGAGCCCGCGCCGATCTGAGAGCTTAGATGTCATAAATTTGCAACAAAACGCAGAGCCCGCCGTTCGGCGGCAAAGCTCTGGCAAGGCGCGCAAAGGGAGGACGTAAGCATGAGGTTCGTAGTTTCACTGGCTCTTGTTCTGGGCCTTGTGGCGATGGCGCCCCAGACCCAGGCGGCTGAAGACTGCCACCGCGGTACACTCGATGATCGGTATTGTGACCGCGATTTCAACCTGACCGCCGACCTGCCCACCGACCCGGACCAGTGGGTCGACCCCGATACGATCATTTTCTCCTACACGCCGGTCGAGGATCCGGCGGTCTATGCCAAGGTCTGGGACGGCTTTATCCAGCATATGTCGGAGGTCACCGGCAGGAAGGTCGTCTTCTTCCCGGTCCAGTCCTATGCCGCGCAGTACGAAGCGATGCGCTCGGGCCGCCTGCACGTCGCCGGGGTGAACACCGGCGGCAATCCGGTCGCGGTGTCCTGCGCCGGCTTCGTGCCCTTTGCGATGATGGCCTCGGCCGACGGCTCTTTCGGCTATGAGATGGAGATCATCGTCCCCTCCGACAGCGCCATCCAGTCGCCGAGCGACCTGAAGGGAAAGACGCTGGCCTTCACCTCGCCGACCTCCAACTCCGGGTTCAAGGCGCCCTCGGCGATCCTCAAGGGCGAGTTCGGGCTGGTGGCGGAGCAGGACTTCGACACGACCTTCTCCGGCAAGCACGACAACTCGATCCTGGGCGTCGCCAACAAGGACTATGAAGCCGCCGCCGTGGCGAATTCGGTGCTCAAGCGCATGATCGACCGCGATGCGGTGGCCGCCGACGCCTACCGCACGGTCTACAGGTCCGCGACCTTCCCGACCACCGGCTACGGCCACGCCCACAACCTGCACCCGGTCGTGGTGGCGAAGATCAAGGAGGCTTTCTTCACCTTCGACTGGGAGGGCTCCGCACTGCAGGCCGAGTTCAAGAAGGAAGCGCGCTTCATCTCGATCGAACACAAGTCCGACTGGGACGTGATCCGCAAGATCGATGCGGCCAACGGCGTTTCCTACGACTGCAAGTGAACTGAAACCGATCTGGGAAGCGGGCTCACGCGAGCCCGCTTCCTGTTTCTTTGCGACCGGTCGAGAGTGCAATGCTGCGTCTTGAAAGCCTCGTAAAGCGCTACAAAACCGGCGACCACGCGCTGAAGGGCGTCGACCTTGAGGTTCCCAAGGGCCAGGTGCTGGCGCTGATCGGCCCTTCGGGGGCCGGCAAGTCGACGCTGATCCGCTGCATCAACCGCCTGGTGGAACCGACCTCCGGCGCGGTTTACCTGAGCGACGTCAACGTCGCCGCCGTCTCCTCCGGCGAGCTGCGCCGTCTGCGCCGGCGCATGGGCATGATCTTCCAGGAGTACGCCCTGGTCGAACGCCTGACGGTGATGGAGAACGTGCTGTCCGGGCGCCTGGGATACGTCGGCTTCTGGCGCAGCTGGTTCCGCAAGTTCCCGCCCGACGACGTGGCCGAGGCCTTTCGCCTGCTCGACCGGGTCGGCCTCATGCACATGGCGGACAAGCGGGCCGACGAGTTGTCCGGCGGACAGCGCCAGCGGGTGGGCATCGCCCGCGCCCTCATTCAGAACCCCGACCTGTTGCTGGTCGACGAGCCGACGGCCAGCCTGGACCCCAAGACCTCGCGGCAAATCATGCGGCTGATCTGCGAGCTCTGCGCCGAGCGCGGGCTCGCCGCCATCATCAACATCCACGACGTGATGCTGGCCCAGATGTTCGGCCAGCGCATCGTCGGCCTGCAGTTGGGCGAGATCGTCTACGACGGCCCGCCCAACGGCCTGACCAGCGAGGTGCTGACCAGAATCTACGGGGAGGAGGATTGGGAAGCCACCATCGAGACGGTCGAAGAGGAAGAGGAAGACGAGGTCGCTGAAGCGGGAGCCGCAGTGTGAGCGACCTCAGCCAGGCCTATCCGCGCAGCTGGAAGAAGCCGCCGCTGATCGCCTCGGCCTGGCTGCGGCGGGGGCTGTGGCTGGGGGCCGCGGTCTATCTGGCGCTGGCCCTGGGCACCATGGAGGTCAACTGGGCGCGGGTCATGGAAGGGCTGCCGCGCGGGGCCGCTTTCCTGGGCGCCTTTTTCCCGCCCGACTTCGTGACCCGCTGGGACTCCATCCTCGACGGCATCCTCGAATCGATCTGGATGACGGTGATCGCCACCGTCGCCGGCATCGCGCTTTCGGTGCCGATCGGCCTGGGCGCCGCACGCAACCTCGCCCCGCTGCCGGTCTATCTGCTCTGCCGCGGCATCGTTGCGGTGTCCCGCACCTTTCCCGAGGTGATCCTGGCGATCTTTGCCGTGAAGCTGTTCGGCTTCGGGCCCTTCGCCGGTTTCCTGGCGCTTTCCATCGCCACCATCGGCTTCTACGGAAAGCTCCTGGCCGAAGACATCGAGAACATGGACCCCGGTCAGGCGGAAGCGGTAAGAGCCACCGGCGCCTCCTGGTTCCAGTGGATCAACTATGCGGTCCAGCCCCAGGTGATGCCGCGCATGATCGGTCTTGCCATGTACCGCCTCGACATCAACTTCCGCGAGTCCGCGGTGGTCGGGATCGTCGGCGGCGGCGGTATCGGCGCAACCCTGCTGACCGCTTTCGACCGCTACGAGTTCGACTCGGCCGCGGCCATCCTGCTGGTCATCATCGGCATCGTCATGGTGCTGGAGTATCTCTCCGGCTATCTCAGGCGCTGGGTGCAGTAGCATGCCGGTCCTCGAACAGAACGGCCGTCCGGTCTGGAAGCGCCGCACCACGCCGCAGCAGTGGGGCCGCTGGCTGGCCTGGCTCGTCGGCATCGCCATCGTCGCCTATTCCTGGCACCTGATTTCCGAGAAGACGATCTGGTTCTTCGTCGCCGATGCCGGCACCCAGGCCGCCGATATGGCCGAGCGGATGGTGCCGCCCAAGTGGTCCTACATGGAGGAACTCTGGCTGCCGGTCTGGGATACCATCAACATCGCGACCCTGGGCACCCTGATCGCCGTGGTGCTGGCCTTTCCCATCGCCTTCTGCGCGGCCAGCAACACCAGCCCGCATCCGCTGGTGCGCTCGGTGGCGCTCTTCATCATCGTGTCCTCGCGCTCGATCAATTCGCTGATCTGGGCGCTGATGCTGGTGGCGATCATCGGCCCCGGTGTCTTCGCCGGCGTCATCGCCATCGGCCTGCGCTCCATCGGCTTCTGCGCCAAGCTGCTCTACGAGGCCATCGAGGAGATCGACCCGACCCAGGTGGAAGCGATCACGGCAACCGGGGCCAGCGGGACGCAGCGCCTGGCTTACGGCATCGTGCCGCAGATCCTGCCCGCCTTCGCCGGCATCGCGGTCTTCCGCTGGGACATCAACATCCGCGAATCGACGGTCCTCGGCCTGGTCGGCGCCGGCGGCATCGGCCTGCAGCTCAGTTCCTCGATCAACAGCCTTGCATGGACACAGGTGTCGCTGATCCTGCTGGTCATCCTGGCCACCGTAGCGGTCAGCGAATGGGTCTCCGCCAAGGTCCGCCACGCCATCATCTGACGGGGCTGTTCTTTTGCGCTTCGTCTCAGAACTTGCCGTACTTCAGATAGGCCTCCTGCGGGTCCATGCCGTCGAGGATGGCGCGGCGCACCTTGTTTTCGGTCTGCATGGTCGCCTCGGCGGCAGTCACGATCTCCTCGGCGCCAGCCTGGGGCAGGACACAGGTGCCGTCGCGGTCGGCCAGCAGGTAGTCGCCGGGGTGAATGTCGGTCTCGCCGATGCGGATCGGCACGTCCATGCCGTCGGGCAGCCAATGACCGACGACGTCCCGCGGCGTGGCGTAGCGGCAGAACACCGGAAAGCCGATCTTCACGACGCGTTCCACGTCACGGCAGCCGCCGTCGACGAGATAGCCCCGCACGCCGCGGCGCTGCAGGGTCTCGGCCGAAAGCTCGCCCATGTGGGCGATGGTGGAATCGTTGGGCTGGCAGACCACGACGCTGCCGGGCGGTGCCTTGCCGAGAAACCCGGTCCACTGCAGCAGGGTCTCGTGGGGATCGGCGGTGGGCTCGATACGGCCGGAGAGGGTGAAGACCGGCCCAGCCAGGTGCTTGTCCGGGATCAGCGGACGGATGGTGGCGGGCAGCACGAAATTCCTGAGGCCGAGCTCGCGCATCACGTCGTGCACCACGCCGGTGTAGCAGGCTTGCAGCCGCGCGGTCAGATCGGCATCGCTCTTTGAAGTGTCCGGCATAGGCTTCCCCCGATTTGCGGTGATGCTAGCGCGGGCCCCCTGGAAACGGAATGCCGCTGTCGTGATCGCCCCGCCGGAGCCGGCCAGCCTTGCGATTGCCGTTGATCGATGGCCGCCGAGCCGTGATGCTGCCCGAACGAGAGCACGAAACCGGGGGAGCGAGACCATGACCGCCAGTGGCGAGAGCGATCCAATCACCGTGCAGACCATCCGCGCCCGCAAGGGCGGCGCGCCGCTGGTCTGCCTCACGGCCTATGGCGCCACCATGGCCCGCCTGCTCGACCCCCATGTCGACCTGATCCTGGTGGGCGATTCCCTGGGCATCCTGCTCTATGGCCAGACCAGCACCCTCGGCGTCACCCTGGAGCAGATGATCGTCCACGGCGCGGCGGTGCAGCGCGGCACCGCCCGTGCCTGTGTCATCGTCGACCTGCCCTTCGGCAGCTATCAGGAATCGCCGCAGCAGGCCTTTCGCAACGCCGCCCGGGTGATGGCCGAGACCGGCTGCACCGGCGTCAAGCTGGAAGGCGGCCGCGAGATGGCGGAGACCATCGCCTTCCTCACCGCCCGCGGCATCCCGGTGCTGGGTCACGTCGGGCTGATGCCCCAGATGGTCAATGTCCTGGGCGGTTTCGTCAGCCAGGGCGGCGACGCCGCCGGGGCCGCGGCGATCCTGGAAGACGCTAAGGCGGTTGCCGAGGCCGGGGCCTTCGCCGTGGTGGTCGAGGGCACCAGCGAGGCGGTGGCCCGCCAGGTCACTGCCGAGATCCCGATCCCCACTATCGGCATCGGCGCTTCCGCCGCTTGCGATGGGCAGATCCTGGTCACCGATGAGCTGCTGGGTCTGGCCGGCGACTGGTCGTCGGGCTTCGCCAAGCGCTTCGCCGATCTGGGCCCGGCGGTCGAGGAGGCCGTGGCCGCCTATGCCGGCGAGGTGCGGGACCGCCGCTTCCCGGCTGCCGAAGGAGACGTCTGAGCCTCTGCCTGCGGCGAAGATCGCTGCATTTCCCTCAAATCCGCGCGATGACGAAAATCCGCGGCGATGAACACGCACGGTAGATTGCCCCGGCTCGAAGGCAACCGCAGGTGCCGCCGTCTTCATCCTTCGCTAAGGTCCGGCGTTCATCCTTTCCCTGAGGGGGACCTTCGCCAGGCGCAGCCGCGCCGCTTTCCTCCCTGAGCGGGCGCGGGGCCCCGGCGATCTGCCGGTCGCCTGTCGGAAGCCTGCCATCGGAAACCTGCCATCGGAAACCTAAAGGAGCCCGCGGCTGAGCAAGACCATGAACGGCCCAGTCACCATCGTGGCCGGGGACCAGAGCCTCGGCGCCTACCTGGCGGTCCCGGATTCGGGCAGCGGGCCGGGCGTGCTGGTGATGCACTCCTGGTGGGGCTTCACGCCGTTCTTCTCGCAGCTCTGCGAACGCCTTGCCTCCGAGGGCTTCGTCGCCCTGGCGCCGGACTACTTCGACGGTGCCACGGCGCGCACGCCGGCCGAGGCCAAGCGGCTCCACGACGCCCTCGACGAAGAGGCCACAAGCCGCCTGCTGGTGGCCGCCGCCAAACACCTGCGGACGCATCCCGCCACCGAGCCGGCGCCGATCGGCACCCTCGCGGTTTCCCGCGGCTGCCGCTGGGCGCTGGCCCTGGCTGAGGCCATGCCCGAGGACATTTCCGCGGCGGTGCTGTTCTACGGCCTGCAGCAAGGCGCCTACCGGCGCAGCCAGGCCGCCTTCCTCGGCCATTTCGGCAAGGAGGACCCCACCGTCGCCAGGGAGGAGATCGATAGCCTGGAAGCGGTGCTCCAGGACGGCGGCTGCGAGGTCTCCTTCGAAGTCTACGACCACGTAGGCCACTCCTTCTTCGAGACCGACCGCCCCGACCACTTCGACCCCGCCGCCGCGGCGCTGGCCTGGAACCGGACTACGGATTTCCTTCAGGAGAAGCTGGCGAGCCCCTGGGAGCCGGTGAAGCTGCCGCTGCGTCGTATTTGAGGGCTCGACGCAAGAAGAAGCATCTGTCAGCTTCGGCACACCTTAAATGACGTCGAACACGATCTGAACCTGTGCTTGAATAGACCATTTGCGCCGGCAGGGAAGTGGCTTCGTAGATCGAGGTGGATGCCACCTCTTCCAAGATTGACGTCTCTTACGTCAGTGTATCTCTTACGTTAGTGTATCGACCACATCGGTCAAGGAACCGGCAAGCATAGGAGCAAGAATTGTTGCGAGATCCCTTAGTCTCGCCTGAAAATCGATTGAAAGCCCTTGGGCTTCGAGCCAATCGGATTGCGCTGCAAAGGTCTTCAGCGAGTCTTGCCTGCGCGCAACAGCGAATGACCGTTCACCAAGAATGTACAGCACCGGCAGGAAGACCACGCCAAGTATGACGGTCATTGTCGTTCCGTAGTAAAACGAAAGTGTCGCGCCAAACCCGGAAAGCTGCAGCGCGAGCACCTCATCATGGACATAGGAGGATGGCCATCTGAGCCATGCGCTAATGCAGAAGGTGTTTGATATGAGTACAAGCGCGGCTGCGTACATGATCTGGCGGACGCGCGCTAGCCGAATGGCGAGGTCGTAAGCGTCCTCTTGCGCATCATCATCTCTTTTGGAAAGGAGCGCGACCGCGCCAGCCGCTGCGACAAACCACCAAGCAAGGTTTGAGATAAAGACTCCAACCAGGAATGCCCAAACAAGGAAAGTATCCTTGAATAACTGTCGACCACCCAATGCAAGATCTTGCAGCTCTCCAATGAGGTTCAGAGGTGTGCGAAAGTAAAGCTCCACGACACAAAGGGTCACTATGTTCGGTAAAAGAACAAGCGCCGCCATCCCAATCCCCGAGAACATGCACGCAACCGAACAAAAAATGTAGAAATCTTGTCCCTGAAGCTCTTTGCTTATCGCGATCAGCGAATACAAAAACCCAAGAATGCAGGCCACATATATGAAAACCAACGTTGCGGAAAAGTAGAACCCGCCATACTCCCCGGAACTAAGTCGCTCACCGTCACTGATAAGGCGCGATATCTCGTCAATGTAGAACGAATAGATCTCACCCTCGCAAGAGACTGAGAATTGAAGAATGGAGATAGCAAGCGCATAGACGAGTGTTGGGCCCGCATAGATGCCCGCTAACACAAAGGCCGTCCTCAGGGCACGGCGCCTCACTTCAACACTCGCCGATTGCGCCAGGCGCCCAGCATCCAGGAATTCACCAAACAGACTTGCCCTAACTGCGTCACCCGAATACCTGGCTCTTCAGACCGCCCATACTGAACCAAGACACCAGATCTTTAAGGTCGACCTGCTGATGCTTCGGTAATTGGTGACGCATTTCGTTGAGTCGTTCCCAGACCGCCGGGCTGACGGCGTTGCGCGGCGGACTCTTTGCCGCGACCAGAAACGGTACGAGGAAGGTCGTGAAAACACGGGCACGACGTTCGAGATAAGTCTCTGTTGCCTCCTTGAAATCGTCGGCAGTGAAAGCAGCCTTCAAGGAGTAAAGGTAGTCGAGCGTGAAGAGTTCAGGCTCACGGTCTGCATGTTGATAAGCGAAACAGCGTATCGTCTCCTCTGATTTGGGCCGACCGAAATCCACAAGATAGAGGCCGCCCTCCGGGCGCAGTACTCTGGCGGTTTCGGCGAAGGTTCTGTTGAAGGCGTCGCGGTCGTGAAGGTGATGGAAGGCGCACGTTGAGAACAAAGCATCGACGCTCGCATCCGCTAAGAAATCGAGCTGTGTCATATCCGCCTTTTGAAAGCGAACGTTCGAAAGGCCCTGTGCAACCACATGTTCCCTGGCACGGTTCAACATTTCATCGGAGAAATCGACTCCAAGAAATTCACAATCGGGATTGAGCTGCGCGATCAGGGCCAACTGGCTGGCCGGGCCACAGCCGAGATCCACGACAAGGTCGCCTGGCTTTGCGACTTCGCAGACCTGGGCACAGTGGTAGAGATAGACTGGCGCCATCACGCCGTCCACGCGCCCGGCATTACTGAAGGCTGCAACCTTGTCTGGATCATCCATAACCAAATCCGGCTCGGGGACCCGCGGTGTTTGCACTCGGGTCATCGCTTCACGCATCAGTATCTTCAGCACCGGAATGCTTGACATCACCAACACCTAGCGAATCGAACTGACCTTTTGGTTTGCAAGGAAGTACCCATCGTGCACTCTGAGCAGACAAGGTTGAAGGAGCCTGATTTAACTCGACTTTTGAGCAACAGTCCAGAAACGGCAGCCACCTGTTCGGATACGAGTGACTGATCCAGGCCAAGGCCGTCGATCAAATTGTGGATCTTCTGCAAGAGTAGGTGATACGCCGCCGGCACTAATGAGGCCAGCGTTGCGGCTTGTGGGAACTGTTCAGGCTTGGCTGGGGCGGCAGGATTCGAACCTGCGAGTGCCGGTACCAAAAACCGGTGCCTTACCACTTGGCTACGCCCCATCCGGCCGCCGTGCCGCGCGGGCCTCTAGGCGGGCGAGAACTTAACGCCGCCGCCGCCCCGCCGCAATGGTCTTGGGACCGGCGTCAGGCTTTCGGAACACCACCGGCAACCTGCGCTTGGGGCGCTTTCGCGGCAGCTTGAACCATTCCTTTCGTCATCCCGGCCTTGAGCCGGGAACCATCGGGCCGTTCGCAAGAGACCCCGAGGCATATACCGGGTCCGCCCCAACCATGGACCCCGGCTCTCAGGCCGGGGTGACGGTGGAGGAGCGGCGGCACCGAGTTGATCAGCCCTTGGCCGCTTCGCGGCGTTCCGTCACCGCCAGGAGCGCCGGCAGCAGCAGCAGGATGCAGAACAGCGTAATGGCGATGGCGAGGGTCAGCAGCAGGCCCATGCTGGCGGTGCCGGGGTGGCTGGAGAGGCTGAGGGCGCCGAAGGAGGCCAGGGTGGTGAGCGCACTCAAGAGGATCGCCCGCGGCGTCGAGTTGGCGGCGGCCGGCGCGCCGGCCGGGCGCGAGCGCAGCTCCCGCGCGCGCATCACCGAATGGATGCCGCTGTCGACGCCGAGCCCCAGCAGCAGCGGCAGCACGATGACATTGGCGAAGTTGAACGGCAGGTCGAGGGCGACCCCGGCGGCCACGGTCATCGCCGCCGCCAGCAGCAGCGGCGTCAACACCAGGAGGCAGTCGCGCAGGGAGCGCAGCACCAGCCAGAGCAGCAGGGTGATGGCGCAGAGTGCGAGCAGGCTCGCCTGGGCGAAGGCGGCGACCACGGCGCGGCCCGCCGCGACGATGGTGACCGGCGTGCCGGAGACCGTGGGCACCACCGCTTGCACCGCATCGACGAAGCGCGCCCGCGCGGCGGGATCGCGCAGGTCCTCGCGCGGTTCGATCTCGACCAGCACCCGCCCCTCGGCGGAGACATAGCGCGCGGCGAGTCCCGCCGGCAGGTCCTCCAGGGCGAAGGCCTCCGCCTCCAGGGCCTCGCCGAGGCGCTCGAGCTGCAGGGGAAAGCCCCCGAGCCAGGCCCGTTCCAGGGCTTCCGGTGCCGTGGGATCGCTCCCGTCCAGCGCCTGCAGGGCCGCCAACAGACGGCCGGCGGGTCCTTCCAGGCCCGGCGGCGGCAGTGCCAGGCGATCCTGCAGCGCGGTGAGGGCCTGGCGCCGTTCGGCGGGGCTCGGAGGCGCCGCCGGTGCGGCCGGCAGCAGCAAGGGCGAGAGAAACAGCGCCATCTCGTCCACCACTGCCAGCTTGTCTTCCTGGCCGCCGGGCACGAAGTCGGCGAGAGAGACGGACCGCGCCACCTCCGGCAGAGCCTCCAGCGCCTGCGACAGGGCCGCGGCTTCGGAGAGATCCGCGGCCAGCACCTCCGCGCCATAGGGCTGCAGCCGCTCGTCGGCCAGCAGGTCGAGCAGCACGGCGACGGAGGGCGACTGCGGATCGCGCAGGTTCAGGGGATCGTCGTCGAAGCGCGCCTGGGGCAGCGCCAGCAGCGCCAGGATCGCGAGCGCGCCCCCCAGCCCGAGCAGCCAGGGCGCCCGGCGGCCGGCCTGCTCGTGGATGCGGACGCCCAGAGCCGCCACCGGACCCGCACCGGCCGCCCCGGCCTTGATCGGCATGAGGCTGAGCAGCGCCGGCAGAACGGTCAAGTTTGCGAAAAGGGCGATGAACATGCCGCCGCCGGCGATCAGCCCCAGCTCCGAAAGCCCGCGATAGGCGGTGGGCAGGAAGGCGAAGAAGGCAATGGCCGAAGACAGCCCGCAGAGCAGTAGCGGCCGACCGATCAGCGCCGCCGTCGCCGCCAGGGCCTCGCTGGGGTTCGCTGCGCCGCCCCGCACCTCGCGAAAGCGCAGGGCGAAATGAATGCCGAAGTCGACGCTGAGACCGATGAACAGCACCGCGAAGGCCACCGAGATGAGGTTCAGTTGCCCCACTGCCAGAGCGGCGAAGCCGGCGGTCCAACAGAGGCCCACGACAAGGGTAACCAGCACCGGCACCACCAGGCGCCAGGACCGCAGGCCGAGGAAGAGCACGCAGGCGACCAGCACCGCCGACAGGAGGCCGACGAAGCCGATGCCGCTGCGCACGGACCGCAACTCGTCCTGCAACATCAGCGCCTCGCCGGTGAGCCTCACCCGATAGCCCGCCGCCTCGTCCAAGCCCAGCTCCGCGGCGAGCGCTTCGATGGCGGCGACGGCATCGGCCATGGGCATGAGGCTGCCGAAGTCGGCCCGCGGTTTGACCACCAGGAAGCGCCGCCGCTCCGCCGGCCCCTCGGCCTGCTCCTGCAGCAGCGCTGGCCAGGAGAGCCGGGCCTGCGGGTCCGACGGCAGGGCCTCGGCCACCGCGGCGAGCCGGTGCAGCAGCATCGCCAGGCTATCGTCGCCGGGTTCGCCTTCGTTCAGCGCCTGATCGAGGAGGCCCTGGAGCCCGCGCAGCGAGGGATCGTCGTGAAGTGCCGCCAGCAGCGGCTCGGCCTCGGCCAGGCGATCCGCCTGATCCTCCAACTCGCCCAGAGACAGAAACAACAATCCGTTGCGGCGGAAGAAGGGATCGCCCTGGGGGTCGAAGACGTCCTGGAAACCGTCGGGATGGCTGCGGAGCGCCTCGGCCAGGGCCAGAGCGGCCTGCTCGCTCGCCAGGCTGTCAGGCCCTTCGATCACCACCGTCAGCGTGTGATTGCGTTGCGGAAAGGATTGATCAACCAGGACGTTGTTTTGCCGAAACGGCAGTTCTTCCGACAGCATGTCGGTGGTCGAGGTGTTGATGGTGAGGGTGGCGGCCGCCCACCACAGCAGGGCGCCGGCCGAAAGGAGGGCGAGGATAACCACCGGTCCAGGCAGCCGGCAGACCTGGCGAACCCAGGTTGCAAGCCAGTCCGGCGAAGACTCAGGCAGTTTGGATGACATGGCGCCCCAGAAGCTCTGCCCGCTTATAGCTGCGCCCGGCCGCCTTTGACAACGTCCGGCCAGCCAAAAAGTGAGCTTTTTTAAGGACTTCGAATTAGGGCTCCGTTAACCACGGCTGGCCCATAACGTCTGATGGGAACCTGTCGTTCTCTGCCCTCTGCCGGCCCGGCGCGGCCCGGCTCAGTCCAGGGGGCGGCCAGCGAACGGGGTGCAGAACAGGAAGACTCTGCAAGAACAGATGAGCGACCAGACCGGCAAGGCGAACTCCAAAGCGCGCAAGGCGCCCGCTGCAAAGCGGCCGCCGCGAAAAGCGCGTCCGCCCGCGTCCGGCCGCAAGAAAAAAGCGTCCAAGACAGACGCTAAGACAACCGAGCCGACCAACGGCGAAGCCGCAGCCGGCACACGCCAGGGCCGCAAGCAAAGCGCGAAGCAAGGCGCGAAGCCAAGTGCAAAGACTTTGCCCGAAGCTCCCGCCAAGGCGCCCGATCCTGCAACCATCACCTTTGGAACCAACAAGCCCATCGTGGCTCCGCCGCCGGCCAAACCGGCTGGCTCCGGCCTGCGCTTTTCCGGGCCCTCCGACGGCGAGCTGCAATCCAGCGGTCCCCAGCAGACCTCCCTGAAGGCCGAAGGGCTGACCTTTTCGAGCGCGGCCTCCAGTCCCGCCCAGAGCGAATCTCAGGCCGCGACGGCGAAGCCGAAGAGCGAAGCGGGGGGCACCGCCAAGGTGAAGACAGACAAAGGCCAAGCCGAACCGCCGGTGGACAAAAGGAGCTCCTCCGCCAAGGCCGCGCCGAACGACCGCAAGACGGACGAGAAGAGCGGCGCCAAGGCAGACGAGAGCGACGGCAAGGCGGCGCGCAAGAGCCCGGCCGTCACCAAGCCGGCCATCGCCCCGCAACAGCATGGGCCGCGGATCGAAAAGACGCCGCCGCGCCGGACCGGAGCCTTTGCCCTGTTCAGCCTCGGGATGGCGGCTGTCGGGCTATTGCTGTGGTTCGCCAGCCAGTCCGGGCCAAACCCGCGATCCGGCAGCGAGCCTGCGGTGCCGTCCGCCGCGCTGGAGAGCAAAGACGAAGGTGAAGGGATCGCGGCCGACGCTACGGCGAAGCCGGACCCCGAAGCGCCGGCCCCGGCCGCCGAAAGCAACGAGCGCGCTGAGATGGCAAAGGCCGAAGAGCCGGCGGCGGCCAATGCGCCTGCAGGCCTGACCGCCGTAGAGCTTGCCGAGGTCCAAGGCCTGCTGCGGCGCCTGAGCCTCGATCCCGGTGAGGCCAGCGGCGAACTGACCGAGGCCACGCGCCAGGCCATCCGCAGCTATCAGGAAATGGCCGGCCTGCCGGCGGACGGCGAGGCCACTCCGGCTCTTCTGCAAGAACTGCGCGCTGTCGTATCGCTCTACCAGGGCGGCTAAAGCCTAAGCCCCGCGGCCTTCACCCACCATTTCGGTTCCCGTTCGGCGAGGCTGAAGGCCGCCCGCTCCGCTTCGGCGCGGCTTTCATAGAGACCGAAGCAGGTGGCGCCGCTGCCGGACATGCGCGCCAGGCGGCAGCCCTCCGTCGCCGCCAGGCTTTCGACGACCCGGGCAACCTCCGGATAGACCGAGCGGGCCGCCGCCTCCAGATCGTTGGGCCGCTCTGCCAGCCATTCCAGGAAAGCCTCGGTGGCTGTGGGCGGCGCCTGCGCCGCCACCTGGCCGAAGGGTCCCTGCCGTGCCTTGAAGACCTCCGCCGTGGAGAGTGGCGATCCCGGATTGGCCAGGACCAGGGCCAGGGGCGGTAGTCCCGCCAAAGGCTCCAACCGCTCGCCGATACCCGAAAGCAGTGTCGGCTGCGAGGCCAGGCAGACCGGAACGTCGGCACCCAGGGCGAGGGCCAGATCCCGCAGGCCGGAGTCTTCCAAGGACAGTCCCGCGCGCGGGCAGAGGGCGCGCAGCACCGCGGCCGCGTCGGCGGACCCGCCCCCGATGCCCGCCGCCACCGGCAGGGTCTTGGTCAGGGTGATGGCACAGGGCAACGGCCGGCCGGTCAGCTCGGCAATGCCCCGTGCCGCGCGCAGGACCAGGTTGTCCGCCGTCGCCGGCAGACTGCCGGCAAAGGGTCCCTGCAGCGTCAGGCTCAGCTCGTCGCTCGGCGCGAAGGTCAGACGGTCGCCGCAGTCGGCGAAGACCACGAGGCTGGCCAGCTCGTGATAGCCGTCCGCCCGCCGTCCGGTCACCTGCAGCGTGAGGTTGACCTTGGCCCAGGCGGTTTCCTGCAGCGAAGTGCCGCCGGCCTCGCTTCGGCCCGGCGCTGCCTGTCCTGCCGTAGTTTTGAGCTTCGTCACCTTGCCCCGGATCGACCGCCTGCCGCGTGGGTGCGGCTGGTCTGGTCGAGAAATGGTGTTTTAGATGTCTTCCGGCGGAATCGGGAGGCCGTCTTCGATTTTCTTCTCGATAAGCGGAATCTCGTCTTCTTCCGGGTCGAGGCTGAGCGCCCGCTTCCACTGGAAGCGGGCCTCGATCTTGCGCCCGACCTGCCAGAGAGCATCGCCGAGGTGATCGTTGATCACCGGGTCCTGCGGGCGCAGTTCCACCGCCTTCTCCAACTGGGTCACCGCTTCCTCGAAGCGGCCGAGCCGGTAGTAGACCCAACCCAGGCTGTCGACGATGTAGCCATCGCGCGGCCGCAGCTTGACGGCCCGGACCAGCATCGCCTCGGCCTGCTCCAGGTTCTGTTTCTTCTCGACCCAGGAATAGGCCAGGTAGTTCATCACATAGGGCTGCTCGGGCTGCAGTCCCAGGGCGTTGAGGAAGTCGGCTTCCGCGCGTTCCCATTGATCGGACCGCTCCAGCGCAATGCCGCGGAAGTAAAGCAGCGACCAGTGGCGCGGCAGGATTTCCGGCAACCGCTCCACCGCCGCGTCGTAGGCGACCACGGCCTCCTCGAACCGCTCCTCGGACCGCAGCAGATTGCCCTTGCGGAACAGCGGCTCGAAGTTTTCCGGCCGCTCCGCGGCCAGGCTGTCCAGCTCTGTCAGGGCCAGATCGATCTCCTCCATCTGCTGCAGCTCGTCGGCCACCCTGAGGCGGACGATCCAGCCGAAGGGAGAATTGTCGGGGATCGCCCGATAGGCGGCGATCGCATCCAGGCTGCGTCCTTGGTTCTGCAGGATCTCCCCCAGCAGGACCTGGGCGATGACGAAGTCGGGGCGTAGAGCCAGGGCCTGATAGAGATGCACCAGCGCCGCATTGTCGGCCGACTCCTGGCTCAGCAGGCTGGCCACGTTGAACAGCGCCTCGGCCATGCCGTCGCCGGCCCCGTCGACCTCGGCCGGATTGTTGCCGCCCTTCTCGGCGGTCTCCAGCATCGGCGAGAGAATGTCGGAGCCCGGATTGTCGACGAGATAGTCGCGGTAGATCTCCAGGGCGCGTTCGCGCTGGCCGTTGCGTTCGTAATAGCTGCCTGCCAGCCAGACCAGGCGCAGCGACGGCCGGCGATCGGCAGTCAGCAGCGCTTCGTAGGCAGTGGCCGCCGCCTCGCTGCGGCCGCCGACCTCTTCGATCAGCGCGGCGTGAACGCCGTGAAGCACCGAAAAGCCCTGCTCGCCCTTCAGCGCGCCGAGGGTTTGCAGGGCGCCGTCCACATCCCCCTCCCCGGACTTGATCCAGGCGCGCAGCATGGGCACCAGAATCTGGCTGATGCCGCGTTCGGGCTGCCGGGACAAGACCGCGTCGGCTTCCTGCAGATCGCCGCCACGCACCGCCTCGACGGCAAGCACGAGGTTGGCGATCGGATGGGACGGCTGCCGCTCGGCCACCCGCTGCGCCAGGCTTGCCGCTTCGCTCTGGCGGCCGGTGGCCGCGGCGAGCTGCAGCGCCGGCAGCAGCAGTTCCGGATTGTCGGGATCGTGACGCAGGGCCTGCAGCAGGTAGTCTGCCGCCGATTCGAGATCGCCGCCGTCGCTGGCCACCATGCCGGCCAGATAGGCGCCGAAGGGCGAGGTGATTGGCGGCGGCGCAGCGCGCTCCGGCAGGTCGGCGGCGGCCAACTGATACGAGGGGTCGGCGGGCGGCACCGGCCCGCCGGCCGCGCAGGCAGCGGGAATGAGACCGACCAGCAGGGCGGTCACGGCCGTTCTGGGCCAGGGGCCCGTCCGACTCATCAGGTGAAACTTCGGTCGAGATTGCGACAAATCGATCTCCTGGCGTAGGGCCTGCTGCTGCGCGTCAGTGTAGCCGACGCCGCTCTGGGCCCACAACGCCGCGCTTCGAGCGGCGGGATCACGCTGTTGCGATCCTGTTTCCCCGTCTGGCGGGCCCTCTAGGAGAGAGGTGGCGCGTAGGCGCGGTCCTACAAGGGCGGGGGAAAACGGTGTCCGTTGGACCAGCGCCCAAGCTCACATATTCGGATAGTTGGGGCCGCCGCCGCCCTCCGGCGTGACCCAGACGATGTTCTGGGTCGGGTCTTTGATGTCGCAGGTCTTGCAGTGGACGCAGTTCTGCGCGTTGATCTGCAGGCGCGGATTGCCGCCGTCGTCGTCGCGGACGATCTCGTAGACCCCGGCCGGACAGTAACGCTGCGCCGGCTCGTCGTAGAGCTTCAGATTGTGCGCCACCGGCACCGAGGCGTCCTTCAGGGTGAGGTGCGCCGGCTGGTCCTCGTCGTGGTTGGTATTGGAGATGAAGACCGAGGACAAGCGGTCGAAGGTGATGACACCGTCGGGCTTGGGGTAGTCGATCTTCGGCATCTCGGCCGCCGGCTTAAGACAGTCGTGGTCGGCGTGCTTGTGGCGGAAGGTCCAGGGCGCCTTGCCGCCCAGCAGCTTGAGGTCGAAGGCGCCGTAGAGCATGGAGCCGTAGAGCCCCCATTTGGCGAAGGAGGGGCGGAAGTTGCGTGCCTTGTGCAACTCCTCGTGCACCCAGGAGCCTTCGACCTTCGCGGTGAAGTTCTCCAGTTCCGCCGGCGCCTCGCCCCCCTCTTCATTGGCTCCAGTCACGGCCTCGAAGGCCGTTTCTGCAGCCAGCATGCCGGTCTTCATGGCGTTGTGGCTGCCTTTGATCTTGGGCACGTTGAGGAAGCCGGCGGCACAGCCGATCAGCAGCCCCCCAGGAAAGCTCAGCTTGGGCAGGGACTGCAGGCCGCCCTCGTTGAGCGCACGGGCGCCATAGGCGATGCGCTTGCCGCCCTCCAGCATCGGGCGGATTGCCGGATGGGTCTTGAAGCGCTGCATCTCCTCGAAGGGCGAGAGATGGGGGTTGGCGTAGTCCAGACCCACCACGTAGCCGACGGAGGCCTGGTTGCCCTCCAGGTGGTAGATGAAGGAGCCGCCCCAGGTGGTGGTGTTCATCGGCCAGCCGGCGGTGTGGATCACCGTGCCGGTCTTGTGCTTGGCCGGATCGAGCTGCCAGAGCTCCTTGATGCCGATGCCGTAGGTCTGCGGGTCGGCACCTTCCCGCAGGCCGAACTTCGCCTCGAGCTGTTTGGTCAGCGATCCCCGGCAGCCCTCGCCGAAGAAGGTGTAGCGGCCATGGAGCTCCATGCCCGCCTGATAGGAGGCTTTCTGTTCGCCGTCCTTGCCGATGCCCATGTCGCCGGTGGCCACGCCCTTGACTCGGCCGTCTTCGTGATAGAGCACCTCGGCGGCGGCGAAGCCGGGATAGATCTCGGCGCCCAGGGCCTCGGCCTGTTCGGCCAGCCAGCGGCAGACGTTGCCCAGCGAGACCACGTAGTTGCCGTGGTTGTGCATTTGGCCGGGCAGCATCCAGACCGGCAGCGAGATGCTGCCCTTCTCGCGCAGCAGCAGGAACTTCTCGTCGCCGACCGGGGCGTTGAGGGGAGCGCCCTTGTCCTTCCAGTCGGGAATCAGCTCGTTCAGGGCGCGCGGTTCCAGGACGGCGCCGGAGAGGATGTGCGCCCCCACTTCCGAGCCCTTCTCCAGAACGCAGACCGAAACCTCCTTGCCGCTTTCCTGGGAAAGCTGGCGCAGGCGGATGGCCGCCGAGAGGCCGGCCGGTCCGGCCCCGACGATGACCACATCGTATTCCATGAACTCGCGTTCCAAGATCCCTCACTCCTCACAACCGGGCTTTTTGTTTCGGGCTGACGTCTTGGGCGCCCCTCGCAGTGACAGTTTCCCGGCGAAACCTTTAACGAACACTTCATAATACAGAGGCGATCCGGGCGCCAAGCAAAGCTGGAGACGCCGTCTATTCGCCTCCTACCGCCACGCAGCGGCTTCCTTACCGAAAATTCACCACTTCTCTCCATTCTGACGCGAACGGAGTTGCACCAAGATGGCCGTACAGGAACTTTCAGCGCAGGACGAAGAGGAGCGGGCGGAAAACCAGCCCAGCGAGCTCGACGACCTCACCCACGCCGAAATGCGCATGCTCTACGCGGAGTCGGTGGACGTGATCCGTTTTGCCAAGGCACAGCAGTGGAAATCCCTGGGTGCGATCCTTGTCGTCTTCGTCGCGCTCATGGGTCTCTCCCAGTTCGCGCAGGACAACTCCCTGCTGGTCAACCTGACCATAGCCGTCAGCTTCCTCTGCAGCGGCGGGGTGATCTATTCCATGGCGCTCTATCAGGCCTGGCAGAACACCGAGCGTCAGAAGCTGCGCGAGATCTCGGACCACTTCTCCAGCTATGCCCAGGCGGTGCGGGCGATCAAGTCGCGCCGCGAGGCCAACGTCCATCGCTACACCCTGCTGACGTTCATGATCGTCAGCGTGCTGATGGGCAACGCCATCCTGGTCCTTTTCGTCTCGCCTCTCTATCGTTGACCGCAAACGCGCCGGGCGCGAAGCGCCGGGGTCATCGCGCCAGCGGGCTTTCTGAGCCGGCGCCGGCTTTGCTAAACTGCCCCATGGACAATCGTCAGAGCGATGATCCGGCCGCGCTGGCTGCGCTGCGATGGCTGGTCGAGGCCGGCGCCGACGAGGCCATCGGCGAGATCCCGGTCGACCGGACGGCGCCGGCGCCAGCCGCGCCCCGCCCGGCGCCTGCCGAATTGGCCGAACCCGCCGCCAGGGCTCCGGCGCCGCCATCCGAAGCGCCGCGGAGGCCGCGCGCCCCGGCCAAGCTGACCGCCGCCAGCGAGTCCCAGGCCGACGCGCAACGCCTCGCCGCCGCGGCCAACAGCGTCGAAGACCTGCGCCAGACGCTGGAAGATTTCGACGGCTGCCCCCTGAAGGCGACGGCCACCAATCTCTGCCTCTTCGACGGCAATCCCGAGGCACGGATCATGATCATCGGCGAGGCGCCCGGTGCCCAGGAGGACCGCCAGGGCAAGCCCTTCGTCGGACCGGCCGGGCAACTGCTCGACCGCATGCTGACAGCCATCGGCCTGGACCGCAGCCGGGTCTACATCACCAACCTGCTGTTCTGGCGTCCGCCCGGGAACCGCAACCCGACGCCGGCGGAAATCGCCGTCTGCCTGCCCTTTCTGGAGCGCCAGATCGAGCTGCTGGACCCCAAGCTGCTGCTGCTCACCGGCGGCATGTCCGCCAAGACGCTGCTCAACCGCAGCGAAGGCATCCTGCGGTTGCGCGGCCGCTGGGACGACTACCGCCACCCACGTCTGGACGATCCGATCCCGGCGCTGCCGACCCTGCACCCGGCCTACCTGCTGCGCCAGCCGGCCCAGAAGCGCGAAGCCTGGAAAGACCTGCTGTCGTTCTCCCAGGCCATGGAACGGGTCGGACTCGCCGAGGCGGCCAATGGCGCAAAATGACACCGCCGGAAGCATAAATTCCCAATAAAGTGTGAGACTTAACGCCGATTTAACCCCGGACGTGGCCTCTTTGAAGTCGCCCGATTCCGCGGGATTCGGGCGCGGACGGCACCGACGCGCTCCGTACGGCCACCGGTGTTGCAGAGCCAAGAGGGCTTGATTAACCTTTTGAGAAATCCGGGGCCATGAAAACACCGGGGGTCTTTGTGCAATTCAGGAGTCGGGTCCTCGCCCCGCTGTCCGGGGCCGCGGCCTCCCTTGCCATTCTCCGCCGCCTGCTTCCTCTGGGAAGCGGCGCAGCCGAAGGCCGCCGGCGCCTGACGGCGCTCGTCCTCACGGCCACTCTTTTCGCCCTCGCTCCGACCAGCGCCGCGCAGGTGCTGCAGCCCGGCGACCTGCAGCCCCAGGCCATGCGGCCGTCCCCGGCTATCGACACCGGCATCCGGCTCTCCGGCCCCGACGGCCTGCCCGCGGTGCTGTCGCCGGCCGATGCGGAGCGCTACCGCGAGATCTTCGCAGTCCAGGAAGACGGCCAGTGGAAAGCCGCCGACCGCCTGATCGCCCAGCTCGGCGACCGCCGCCTCATGGGCCATGTGCTGGCGCAGCGCTATCTCCACCCCACGGCCTACCGCTCCCGCTACAAGGAGCTGAAGGCCTGGATGGACGACTACGCCGACCATCCCCAGGCCGCGCGCATCTACAAACTGGCGCTGAAGCGCCGCCCGGCGAACTATCGCCGCCCGCAACCGCCGGTCAGTTCGAGGAGCGCGATTGCCGGCGCCGAGCGGCGCGCCAGCACCGAATACGTCTCGCCGCGCAAGCGCAGCAAGGCCACCAAGCGCAAGGTTGCCCGGCTGTTGCGCCAGGTCCGCCGCAACGTGCTGCGCGAGCGCTTCACCGTCACCGAGAAACTGCTGAAGCAGAAGTCGACCCAGACGCTGCTCGACCAGGTGGAACTGGACCAGGCCCGCGCCATGGTGGCCTCGGGCTGGTTCTATTACGGCAAGGCCGAGCGCGCCTACGCCCTGGCGGCGCCTGCCGCGCGCCGCTCCGGCCTGGCGGCCCCGATGATCAACTGGGTGGCCGGGCTGGCGGCCTGGCGGGTCGGCGACCTGGAGGCCGCCGCGGAATTCTTCGAGATGCTGGCCTGGGCCGAACGGGCGCCGGGCTGGAACATCGCCGCCGGCGCCTACTGGGCGGCCCGCGCCAATCTGAAACTGCAGCGCCCCGAGCGCATCAGCCCGCTGCTACAGCGCGGAAGCCTCTATCCCTATACCTTCTACGGCCTGCTCTCGCGCCGGGCGCTGGGCATGCCCATCGTCTTCGACTTCGGCTCCCACCGCATGGAACCGCAGCTCGCCGCGCTGCTGAAGGGCCACTCGGTCGGCAGCCGCGCCCTGGCGCTGATGCAGGTGGGTGAGCGCGAGGCGGCGGAGCGCGAACTGGTGAAGGCCGGGGCCTGGGGCGATCCGCGCATGAGCCACGCCCTGCTGGCGCTGGCCCAGCACGCCCGCATGCCGGCCCTGGCCTATCGCATGGGCAGCCAACTCGCCCGCCACGCCGGCGACCGGGCGACCCCCGGTGCCCTGGACGCCGCCCTCTACCCGATCCCGCCGTGGCAGCCGGAGACCGGTTTCCAGGTGGACCGGGCGCTGATCTACGCCCTGGTGCGCCAGGAATCCGCCTTCAACACCAAGGCCAAGAGCCCCGACGGCGCCCGCGGGCTGATGCAGCTCATGCCGCGGACCGCCAGCTACATCGCCCGCGACCGCCGTTATCGCGGCCGGGCGCGCAACGAGCTCTACGAGCCGAGCCTGAACCTGGAGCTCGGCCAGCGCTACGTCGCCTATCTGCTGCGCCACGAGCGGGTGCAGGGCGATCTCTTCCGCCTGACCACCGCCTACAACGGCGGGCCCGGCAACCTCGGCAAGTGGCAGCGCCGCATGAAGGCGGGCGACGACCCGCTGCTGTTCATCGAGGCCCTGCCGTCGAAGGAGACCCGCCTGTTCATTGAACGGGTGCTGACCAACCTCTGGATCTACCGCCAGCGCCTCGGCCAGCCGGCCCCCTCGCTGGAACGGCTTGCAGGCGGCGACTGGCCGCATTACGTAGCCTTGGACGGAACCCGTGCCGAGGTTGCCCAGCATGGCCAGAATTGACGAGTCGCTTCCCTTTCTCGCCGTAAACATCGCGGTCCTGACGATCTCCGACAGCCGCACGCTGGCGGACGACCGCTCCGGCGACCGCCTGGTGGAGATGATCGCCGCCTCCGGCCACAAGGTCGCGGCGCGGGAGATCGTCACTGACGACGGCGCCAAGGTCGTCGCCGCGCTCCAGGGCCACATCGCCGATCCGCAGGTCGACGTGGTGATCACCACCGGCGGCACCGGGGTCACCGGCCGCGATGTCACGCCGGAGGCCTTCAAGGAGGTCATGGAAAAGGAGATCGAGGGCTTCGGCGAGTTGTTCCGCTGGATCAGCTATCAGAAGGTCGGCACCTCCACCATGCAGAGCCGCGCCATCGGCGGTGTGGCCAACGGCACTTACCTCTTCGCCCTGCCCGGCTCCCCCTCGGCCTGCAAGGACGGCTGGGAGGAGATCCTGAAGTACCAGCTCGATTCCCGGCACAAGCCCTGCAACCTCGTCGAGCTCATGCCGCGCCTGAAGGAGCACCTGAAGGCCGCGAGTTGAGTGCCTTCTCACGCTATCTGGCGGCCGCCTTTGGTCCGCCGTGCGCTTTTGCTTGCCGCGCCGCTCAATTCCCGCAACCATTGCGTTAGCGAACCCTGCAGCCCCTGAAGCTTCGCGCGTTCGTCCGAAGCGGCGTTGGAGGGCCCAGAAAGAGGATGGTGATGGAGCGGTCAGACAGGAGCGAAACCATCGGTGCGCCGGGCGAAACCTCGCTCCGCGCAATGAAGGTGTTGTTTGCAGGACTGACGGCCGCCCTCGTTCTGAGCGCGTGCGCATCTTCGGGCCCGCAGGCCGTGGGTGGGGCAGACCAGACCGCACCGCAACGGACAATTGCGCCAGCGGCTGAACCCTGGGCGCCGGCACCGAACGCGGGCTTTGCCCTCGTCGCTGCCACGGCTAAAGAGGTCGTGGCCGCGCGCGGCAGCGCCGGCAGCGCCACCGCCTGGCAGTTCCGCTTTGCGGTTCGCTCGGAGCCCCAGACCAAGCAACACGACGGCGATCTCACGATCACCCTCTCCGAGGCAGACTACGCAGTCATCGAGGGTGGCGGCCACAGGGAGGTCATCGACTATGCTCTGGCGCGCGTCTTTCACATCGACAGTGCCGCAGGCACCTTCCAGAGCACGTCGCTGTCCACCGCCCCCTACTTCCGCGCCGCCGAATGGGCGAGCCGTAGCAGGATCGCCAAGATTGTCGAAAGCACCGGCGGCAGCAACAAGGCGCTCGCAATCACCAGCGAGTTTTGGCGCACCCACAACATCGGTCTCCAGCCGCCGCGACGGGACGCAACGCCACCGACCGTCAGACGCAACCGTGGCGCACTGGTCCTGGTCCACGAGTCTGAAGAGGCGGCGAGGCTGGAACCGGCAGAGATGGCGCTTCCGGCCTGGGCGGCCGCCCGATTCTGGGATGTCATGCGGCGGGCTTACGCACTGCACCCCGATTTCATCGCACGCGCCGAGGCGGAACAGGTGTTTCCGGCACGTCTCGTCGTTGTGCAGCGGCTGCTGGCAGCCCCCCAGTCGACAGACCTGCGGCTCATGACGCAGTCGCGAGTCGACCAGAGCTATCCGGTGACCGCGGACCTAAGGCTGGTGGAACCCTCTACCGAACACAATCCGCGGGCCGCCGGGCTGGTTGCCACCGCGTGGAATGCCGCCAATGGACGCTTCGAAGGAGAGCAGCCCGATACGGCCTACTGGACCGAACGCCTGGAACAGGCCGAGCGGGACGGGCGCAAGCTCGAGCCCTTGCTTGTTGTCCTGGCCATGGGCCTCTACACCGGCACGCAGTCGCCCGGCTGCGACGGGGCCGCGGACCTGAGCGCGAACACCCTCTGCGCTTCGGTCAGGGCAGCGAGCGACAAGACCCGCTATGGCGCCGACGTCAGTCGGTTCATGGCGCTGGTCGGCGCCAAGGACAGAGCGACACAGCAAAGAGCGATCAATGAGCTGCCAAGCTACCGCGCGGATGCTGGCGCCATGGCGCCCTTGATCGATCTGTTCATCGCCAATCACATCTCCGACCTGACCCGTGTGATCACAAGGGGCGGCCCGGGTTATCCGAACCGCGATGAAGCCGTCGACCTCTATCTTTCCGCACTTCAGGCCTTTCCCTTTACCAAGCAGATCTACGGCGACATTGCCGACTACTATTTCCGCTCCTTCGATATGCGGATGGGGTTCTACTTCGCCGATGTCGGACGCTCGCTGCCGGTTCCGACCGCAGCACCCGCCGGCTCCAACCTGGATACGGTGAGCGGTATCGAAGGGAAGCTAAGGGCAGATTTCCCCGAGTACTTCTGAGAAGACGGCTCGCGGCGGCCCGTGGTTCGGCCCCCGGACCGGGCCCAGGCCATACCGCTTCCGGGCACCGGCCCTTGGCGTATGAGCCTTTCCCCTTTGAAAGCACGGGACAAACCGCTTTACTGCGCGGAAGAGGCGCGGTCTTGTTCGCGCGCACTGCGGCAAGAGTCAACCCCGCAAGAGAAATGTCCCGAAGAGAAGCCCGAGAGAGACGCGAATGAATGACGCCGCCCTCGACGATGTCCCCTACGAGGCCATTCCCCTGCCCGACCGGCGCCGCTTCAGCGACGCGGAGATGGCCGAGCGGGCGGCCGCCTTCTTCGCCGAGATGAAGACCCGCCACACCATTCGCGATTTCGAGCCCACGCCGGTGCCGCGCAAGGTGATCGAGGACTGCCTTCTGGCCGCCGGACGCGCGCCCAGCGGCGCCAACCGCCAGCCCTGGCATTTCGTCGCGGTCGGCGATCCGGCCATCAAGAAGCGCATCCGCGAGGCGGCGGAAGCCGAGGAGCAGGCCTTCTACAGCGGCAAGGCCGGCGACGACTGGCTGGCCGCCCTGGCGCCCCTGGGCACCGACGAGGAAAAGCCCTTCCTGGAGACCGCGCCCTGGCTGATCGTCATCTTCGCCGAGCGCTACGGCGTCACCGACGACCGCAAGATCGTGAAGAACTACTACATCAACGAATCGGTGGGCATCGCCACCGGCATGCTGATCACTGCGCTGCACCAGGCCGGGCTGGCGACCCTGACCCACACGCCCAACCCCATGCGCTTCCTGAACGAGATCTGCGGGCGGCCGGAGAACGAGAAGCCCTATATGATCCTGGTGGCGGGCCATGCCGCCGAAGGCGCCACGGTGCCCAAGCACGCCAAGACCAAGAAGCCGCTGGAGGAGATCGCCACCTTCCGGTGATCGAGACCCCTAGGCCTCGCTGCCCTCAGGCACCGCCAGAACGGCCTCCAGCACGCCCGGAAACAGCCGCTCCAGGTCGTCGCGCCTGAGTTCGTTCATATGGGCGGTACCGTCGGTGCGGGTGCGGATCACCCCGGCATCCCTGAGCACCCGGAAATGGTGCGACATGCTGGACTTCGGGCGCCCGCAGTCCAGCGCCGCGCAGGTCGCCTCGCCGTCGCGGTGCAAGCGGCGCACCACGTCGAGGCGCACCGGATCGCTGAGCGCATAGAGCACACGCGTCAATTCGATGTCCTCCGGTTTCGGATGGCGCAGGGCCCGCATGACTTGAATCCCGGTTTGAGGGTTCCATATTTCTGTAGTTCGAAATTTATCGAACAATAGAAATACACCGCTCAATATAGGCCAATCACCCGGTTCCACAAGGCTTGCGCAGCAGCAGCCGCGGGACTGAGCAGCATCAAGGGGCACCCGAATGTCGTCGCTCTTCGAACCTTTCACCCTCAAGGACGTCACCCTGAAGAACCGCATCGCGGTCTCGCCCATGTGCCAGTATTCGGCCGATGAGGGCCTGGTCAACACCTGGCACCATACCCACCTGGCGACCCTCGCCCGCGGCGGGGCCGGCCTGGTGATCGCCGAAGCCACCGCGGTCTCGCAGGAAGGGCGGATCACACCGGGCTGTGCCGGCCTCTGGAACGACGCCCAGGCCCTGGCCTTCGCGCCGGCAGTGCGGGCCATCAAGGCCGCCGGCGCCGTGCCGGGCATCCAGATCGCCCATGCCGGCCGCAAGGCCAGCGCCAACCGCCCCTGGGAGGGCGACGACCACATCCCCGAGGGCGATCCGCGCGCCTGGACGCCCATCGGCCCATCGCCGATTCCCTTCGGCGCCAACCTGCCGCGCCGCCCCCGGGCCATGACCAAGGCCGACATCCGGCGGGTGCAGCAGGACTACGTCGACGCGGCCAAGCGGGCCCACAAGGCGGGCTTCGAGTGGCTGGAGCTGCACTTCGCCCACGGCTACCTCGCCCAGTCCTTCCTCTCGCCGCATTCCAACCGGCGCGACGACGACTACGGCGGCAGCTTCGAAAATCGCAGCCGTTTCCTCACCGAGACCTTCGCCGCGGTGCGGGAGGTCTGGCCGGAAAGCCTGCCGCTGACCGTCCGCCTCGGCGTCATCGAGTTCGACGGCCGGGAGGAGACCCTGGAGGAATCCATCGAGCTGGTGCGGCGGCTGGCGGGGCTGGGCCTCGACCTCCTCGACGTCAGCCTGGGCTTCAACATTCCCGACGCGCAGATCCCCTGGGCGCCAGGCTTCATGGCGCCGGTCGCCGAGCGGGTGCGCCGGGAGGCGAAGGTGCCCACGGCCACAAGTTGGTACATCAGCGACCCCCATCAGGCCGATGCCCTGATCCGCGAGGAGAAGGTGGATCTGGTGATGCTGGGGCGGGCGCTG
>NZ_JANQOI010000053.1 GCF_028289705.1 Pelagibius sp. | reverse complement strand
ATCGCGCCGGCAGCCGTCGCCGGTGAAGTACTTGCCGGGGTAAGTGGAGAAGTAGGTCTGCACGAAGCGCTCGTGATCGCCGTAGACCGTGCGCATCTGTCCGGGCCAGGAATCGGCGATGCAGAGGTTGCCCTCGGTGGCCCCCTCCAGGACCTTGCCCTCGGCGTCCACCAGTTCGGGCCTGACACCGAAGAACGGCAGGGTCGCCGATCCGGGCTTGAGCGCGGTGGCGCCGGGCAACGGGGTGATGAGGATGCCGCCGGTCTCGGTCTGCCACCAGGTGTCGACGATGGGGCAGCGCTCGTCGCCGACGACATTGTAGTACCACAGCCAGGCTTCCGGATTGATGGGCTCGCCGACGCTGCCGAGGAGGCGCAGGGAAGCTCGGCTGGTGCGCTTGACCGGTTCCTCGCCGTCGCGCATCAGCGCGCGGATCGCCGTGGGCGCGGTATAAAAGATCGTGACCTTGTGCTTGTCGCAGACCTGCCAGAAGCGCGAGGAGTCCGGATAGCTGGGCACCCCTTCGAACATTAGGGTGGTCGCGCCGTTGGCCAAGGGTCCGTAGACGATGTAGCTGTGGCCGGTGACCCAGCCGACATCCGCCGTGCACCAGTAGACATCGCCGTCGTGGTAGTCGAAGACGTACTGGTGGGTCATGGAGGCGTAGACCAGATAGCCGCCGGTGGTGTGCAGCACGCCCTTGGGCTTGCCGGTCGAGCCCGAGGTATAGAGGATGAACAATGGGTCTTCCGCGTTCACCTCCTCCGGCGGGCAGTCGGCCGAGGCTGCCGCGCAGGCCTCGTGATACCAGACATCGCGCCCCTCGGCCCAGTCGACATCACCGCCGGTGCGCCGAACCACGAAGACCGTGTCGACGCCGCCGCATTGGGCGATGGCCTTGTCGGCGTTGGCCTTCAGCGGCACCTTGCGGCCGCCGCGCAGGCCCTCGTCCGCGGTGATCACGCAGCTGCTCTCGCAGCCGCCGATGCGGTCGGCCAGGGAGTCCGGCGAGAAGCCGCCGAAAACGATGGAATGGATGGCGCCGATGCGCGCGCAGGCCAGCATGGCATAGGCCGCCTCGGGGATCATCGGCAGGTAGATGGTGACCCGGTCGCCCTTATTCACACCGCGGGCTTTCATGGCATTGGCCAGGCGGCAGACGTTCTCGTGCAGCTCGCCGTAGGTGATGTTGCGGCTCTCGTTCGGGTCGTCGCCCTCCCAGATGATCGCCACCTGATCCGACCGCGTTTCGAGATGGCGGTCGATGCAGTTGTGGGCCACGTTGGTGGTGCCGTCCTCGAACCAGCGGATATGGACGTCATCCGGGCCGTAGGAGACGTCCTTCACCTTGCTGTAGGGCTTGAACCAGTCGATGCGCTTGCCTTCCTCGGCCCAGAAGCCCTCCGGGTCGGAGACCGATTTCGCATAGAGCTCGCGGTAGCGGGCCTCGTCGCACCAGGCCGATTGGGCGATTGCCTCGGGAACCGGGTAAAGCTTGGTTTCAAGCATCGCTTGACATCCTCCTGAAATCACCGGGCGGCAGCGCCGGCCACTGCCGGGTTGTGGTTTGAATTGCGCGCAGGCCGGCCTACTCGGCAGCGGCTTTCTGCAGCGAACGTTCGATCAGCCGGCAGGCTTCCTCGGCCTCGCCCCAGCGCTTCACTTCGACCCACTTCTCCGCCTCCAGATCCTTGTAGTGGCTGAAGAAGTGGGCGATCTGGTCGAGCAGGATCTGGGGCAGCCCGCGGTAGGAGCCGATGTCCGAATAGAAGGGGTGGAGCTGGTCGACGGGAACCGTGAGGATCTTCTCGTCCAGGCCCGCCTCGTCCTCCATGATGAGCACGCCGATGGGCCGGGCGCGGACCACTGCGCCGGGCACCACCGGCGTTCCGGTCACCACCATCACGTCCACGGGGTCGCCGTCGTCGGCCAGGGTGTGCGGCACGAAACCGTAGTTGCAGGGATAGCGCATGGCCGTGTGGAGGAAGCGGTCGACGAAGACTGCGCCGGAGTCCTTGTCCAGCTCGTACTTGACCGGCTCCCCGCCCAGGGGCACCTCGATCACGACATTGAGCTCCCAGGGCGGATTTTGCCCGGCGGGTATCTTGTTGAGGTCCATCTCGCCTCCGCTGCGTCTCATCTGGCCGTCGCCCAGAGAGCGGCCTTAGAGCGGCCATGCCGCCTTCATGCCTTTCCATAGCCAAAAGCAAGCCGGCCCGGCACTGACAGGCGTCAGTGCGCGAACCCGGGCGGCGCCCTATCAGTGACGCTGCAGTCTGCCGCGACGTCGGTCTTGGGGAGGCCTTGACCCTTTCCCTTCGCCCGGCCGCGGCGGGCCGCAAATGTGGAATCGCAAGGTCCACCGATCATGCGGAGGCCCCCGCAAGGGTTCCGGAACAACAGAGACCGGAGCGGCGGCCGACAAAGGACAGGATCGGTGCAGCAGCTAGGAGGTAACGATAATCATGGCTGAACCCCAAGACACCGGTAAGGCCTACTGGAAAGCCAACATCAGGCTGGTCGCCTACTGCCTCGTGGTCTGGGCGGTGGTCTCCTATGGCTTCGGCCTGGTGCTGCGCCCCGTCCTCGACGTCATCGACGTGGGCGGCGCCGGCCTAGGCTTCTGGTTCGCCCAGCAGGGATCGATCTACGTCTTCCTGATCCTGATCTTTTTCTACGCCTACCGCATGAACGCACTCGACCGTCAGTTCGACGTGCAAGAAGACGAATAGGGGGCGGGATCGATGGACCTACAGACACTCACCTACATCGTTGTCGGCGCCAGTTTCGCGCTCTACATCGGTATCGCCATCTGGGCCCGCGCCGGCAGCACCGGCGAGTTCTACGCCGCCGGGCGCGGCATTCACCCCGTCGCCAACGGCATGGCCACGGCGGCGGACTGGATGTCCGCGGCCTCGTTCATTTCCATGGCCGGGCTGATCGCCTTCCGCGGCTATGACGCCTCCATCTTCCTGATGGGCTGGACCGGTGGCTACGTGCTGCTGGCCATGCTGCTTGCGCCCTACCTGCGCAAGTTCGGCAAGTTCACGGTCCCCGAGTTCATCGGCGACCGCTACTACTCCCAGACGGCGCGCATCGTCGCGGTGATCTGCCTGATCGTCGCTTCGATCACCTACGTGATCGGCCAGATGAAGGGCGTCGGCGTCGCCTTTTCCCGCTTCCTCGAAGTCGATTTCGAAACCGGCCTCTTCGCCGGCATGGGTATCGTCTTCATCTATGCGGTCTGGGGCGGCATGAAGGGCGTCACCTACACCCAGATCGCCCAGTACTGCGTGCTGATCCTGGCCTACACCATCCCGGCGATCTTCATCTCGCTGCAGCTCACCGGCAATCCCTTCCCGCAGCTCGGTCTGTTCAGCGGCACCGAGGACGGCACGCCGCTGCTGGTGAAGCTGGACCAGACGGTCACCGATCTCGGCTTCAAACAGTACACCGCACAATCGGGCGGAACGCTCAACCTTGTGCTCTATACGTTGTCGCTGATGATCGGCACCGCCGGCCTGCCCCACGTCATCATCCGCTTCTTCACGGTTCCGAAGGTGCGCGATGCCCGCTTCTCGGCGGGATGGGCGCTGGTCTTCATCGCCATCCTCTACACCACCGCCCCGGCGGTGGGCGCCATGGCCCGCCTCAACATCGCCGACACCATCCAGCCGGGTGAAGTCGGCACCGTCGAGGGCAGCTTGGCCTACGAGGAACGGCCCCAGTGGTTCAAGAACTGGGAGAAGACGGGCCTGCTGGTCTTCGAGGACAAGAACGGCGACGGCCGTATCCAGTACTACAACGACAAGAACCCCGAGTTCGCCCAGAAGGCCGAGGCCTGGGGCTGGCAAGGCAATGAGATGGTCAAGGTCGACCGCGACATCATGGTCCTCGCCAATCCCGAGATCGCCAACCTGCCGAACTGGGTCATCGCCCTGGTGGCAGCCGGTGGTCTCGCCGCGGCCTTGTCGACTGCGGCCGGCCTGTTGCTGGCCATCTCCTCGTCGATCTCCCACGACCTGTTGAAGGGTGTCTTCATGCCGAAGATCACCGAACGGCAGGAACTGATGGCGGCGCGCATCGCCATGGCCGGCGCCATCGGCCTGGCCGGCTACTTCGGCCTTAATCCACCGGGCTTTGCCGCCCAGGTGGTGGCCCTGGCCTTCGGCCTGGCGGCGTCGTCGATCTTCCCGGCCCTGATGATGGGGATCTTCAACAAGCGCGTGAACAACGTCGGCGCCGTTGCCGGCATGCTCGCGGGGCTTGGCTCGACCCTGGTCTACATCTTCTGGTTCAAGGGTTGGTTCTTCGTCAAGGGTACCGAGATGATGGCCAATACCCCGGACAACTGGCTCTTCGGAATCGCGCCGGAGGCCTTCGGCGCGGTGGGCGCGGCGATCAACTTCATCGTTGCCATCGTCGTCGCCAAGGCGACCCAGGAGCCGCCGGAGCACATCCAGCGTCTGGTGGAAGACATCCGCATCCCCAAGGGGGCGGGTGCCGCCACGGGGCACTGAGCGGTTTAGCCTAGGTCCCTGCTGTTCTAAACTAAGCGGACTCCGCCCATCGCGCGGAGTCCGCTCTTTCTTTCGGGAGCTTGTCATGGAAGCGGGCCAGACCGAGATCCGGAACTTCCTGTCCTCCTGCCATCCCTTCAGCGCGCTTCCCGACGATGTCGTCGAGGCGCTGCCCGCCGCCATAGAGGCCCGCCAGGCCGAGCGCGGCGCCACGATCCTGCAGCCGGGCCAGGAAAGCCGTCATCTCTTCCTTGTGCGCTCCGGCGCCGTCGAGATCCGCTCCCCGGAGGGCCAGCTCTGGGCCCGGATGAGCGAGGGCGAGGCCTTCGGCGTGCGCGCCCTGCTCGGCGACGGCACCGCCCGCTACCAGGCGGTGGCCCTGGAGCCGAGCGAAATCCTGCTGCTGCCGCAGGCGGACTTCGCCCGCCTCAAGGAAGGCTTTCCGACCTTCGATCAGTTCTTCGTGCCCTCGGGCTCCGACCGCATGCGCAGTTTCAGCGGCGAGCGGAAGGGCGCCGATGAGGAGCCCGCCGGCCTCCTCACCCTGCGCACCGCCGATCTGATGACCCGCGCCCCGGTGACCATCCAGCAGGACCAGCCGGTTCAGGTGGCCGCGCGGCTGATGCGCGACCGGCGCATCTCCTGCCTGCCGGTGCTCGACGGCGAGGCGCTCGTGGGAATCCTGACCAGCGGCGACCTGCGCGACCGGGTGGTCGCCGAGGGCTACGCCGTGGACGGGCCGGTCCGCGCGATCATGACACCGCAGCCCTTTGCGCTGGGCGAGGAGACCCCGGCCTACGACGCCCTGCTCGCCATGACGCAGCGGAACATCAGCCACCTGCCAGTGGTCGCGCGCGAGAGCCTGGTGGGCGTGATCACCAGCACCGATCTGGTGCGCAAGCAGGCCCAGTCCGCGATCTTCCTGGTCCGCGACATCTACAAGCACGACAGCTTCGAGGGGCTGGCCGCCAGCGTGGCCCAGGTGCCACAGCTTCTGGTCAACCTGGTGGAGGCCGGCAGTTCGGCCCACAATATCGGCCACATCATCACCAGCATCTGCGATGCCGCCACCAAGCGCCTGCTGCAACTTGCCGAGGCGCGCTTCGGCCCGCCGCCGGTGCCCTATCTCTGGCTGGCCAGCGGCTCCCAGGCGCGGCGCGAGCAGACCGGGGTGTCGGACCAGGACAACTGCCTGGTCCTGGACGACCGCTACGATGCCGCCGAACACGGCCCCTACTTCGAGACCCTGGCGAAGTTCGTCAGCGACGGCCTCAACGCCTGCGGCTACATCTACTGCCCCGGCGAGATGATGGCGACCACGGACCAGTGGCGCCAGCCGCTGGCGACCTGGCAGCGCTATTTCGTCTCCTGGATCGAAGAGCCGGCGCCCATGGCGCAGATGCTGACTTCGGTGCTCTTCGACCTGCGGGCCATCTGGGGCGAGACCGGCCTGCTGGAAGCCCTGCAGGACGTCGCCATCGAAAAGGCGCGGTCCAACAGCATCTTCCTCGCCCATCTGGTGAGCAATGCCCTGACCCACACGCCGCCGCTGGGCTTCTTCCGCAACTTCGTGCTGATCCGCGGCGGCGACCACAAGCACCGCTTCGACTTGAAGCACAGCGGCGTCGTGCCGATCATCGATATCGCCCGGGTCTACGCCCTGGAGGCCGGGGTCCGCGCGGTCAACACCCACGACCGGCTGGTGGCCGAGCGGGAGGCCGGGGTGCTCAGCGAGTCCGGCGGGCGCGACCTGCTGGAGGCCTTCGAGTTCATCTCCATCCTGCGCCTGAAGCATCAGGCCCGGCAAATCCGCGCCGGCCAGGCACCTGACAATTTCGTTGCGCCCGACGATCTGTCACACTTCGAGCGCAACCACCTGAAGGACGCCTTTCAGATCGTGAAGACCATTCAGTCCTCCTTGGCCAACAGGCACCAGATCGGCGCGCGATGAGCGCCACCTGCCGAAACCGCGGGCCTTTGGTGCCTGGAACCGGAGCCGCGCGATGCTGCACCTGATCGCCGTCTTCGCCATGGGCTTCCTGGCGGCGGGACTCGTCCTGCTGGTCTACAAGCTGCGCGGCGTCAAGGCACCGCGCTATCTGGTGCCCATGGCCGCCGGCCTGGCGATGATCGGCTATTCCGTCTGGAGCGACTATTCCTGGGCCTCGCGGACCATCGATGGCCTGCCGGACCACGTTCAGGTGGTGAAGGAGATCTCCTCTTCCGCGCCCTGGAAGCCCTGGACCTATCTGATCCCGCAGGTCGACCGCTTCATCGCGCTGGACTCCTCGGAGACCCGCCGCAACGAGCGCCTGCCCGGCTTCGTCATGGCCGAGGTCATCCTGGTCGCCCAGCGCGAGCCGGCGGTGACCACCCGCCAGCTCTTCGACTGCACCCAGAGCCGGCGCACCGACATCCTGCCCAGCGCCGAATTCAACGACGACGGCATGCCCGTGGCCCCGCAGTGGGTGCCGCTTGAGCCCGGCGACGCCCTCTATCAGCAGCTCTGCGCGGGGAGCTAGAGGCTCCCCCTGCTTCGCCCGTCGTGACGCCGTCCGACGACGGCTCCTCAGAACCTGACCCGAAATGAAACCTCATCCGTCAAAGGACTCTCGTGCCCTGGCCTCCCAGATCGTCATTGCCGGACTTGTTCCGGCAATCCATCGCGGTCCGGGTCTCGCTCTATCCATGGACCCTCGGGACAAGCCCGAGGGTGACGATGGGGGGCGGAATTGTGTTGGCAGGCTTTTGAAATCAAACGATTCGCTTCGACTCAGGCTCTCCGGGTGAGGCAAGGGATGTGAACGATTGGCCTCATGCCGAGGAGCCGGCGAAGCCGGCGTGTCGCAGCACGAGGGCAATCCGCACTGGGGCGTTCACCGGCCCTTCGGCTTGCTCAATACTTCGCCTGGCGGCGGCGGATCTCGACGATTTCCTGGGAAACCGCCAAGGCCTTGCCCAGGGTGTCGATCTGGCGCGCCTGCAGCAGGTCCAGCATGCGCACGAAGGCCTGGGCGGTGACCATGGAATCGCCCAAGGCCGTGTGGCGGCCCTGGATGGTGATGCCTAGGCGTTCGGCCACGGCGTCCAGAGTGTGCTCGCCGCTGTGGTCGTGCAGATAGGCGGAGAGCAGCACGGTATCCAGCACCGCGTTGTCGAAGCGCAGGCCGGTCTCGGCCTCCTTCAGCGCCAGGAACTTCATGTCGAAGGCGGCGTTGTGGGCCACCAGGACGGCGTCGCCGACGAAGGCGTGGAAGCGCTCCAGGACTGCTTTCGCCGGCGGCTTGCCGCGCACCATCTCGTCGGTGATGCCGTGGAAGCGGATGGAGCCCGGCGGAATGCGGCGGCCCGGATCGATCAGCTCGTCGAAGGACTCGCCGGTGAGCACCCGGCCGTTGACGATGCGCACCCCGGCGATGGAGATCATCTCGTCGCCCTGGGAGGGCTCCAGCCCCGTGGTCTCGGTATCGAAGACCACATAGGTGAGCTCGCGCAGGCGCCGCGCCTCCAGGCTGCCGGCGGACATGCGGGTCAGGAGGTCGAAATCGTAGAACTCCGGGCGGGCCGGCAGGGCCTCGGGCTCGCCGAGGTCCTGCACGTGGCTTTCCACCGGTGGCGGCAGCGGCAGGCGCAGCCGCGCCTCGCCGGGCCGCGGGGTGTCGCACCAGGCCTCCGACTTGTGGTGTTCCAGGATGTCCCGGCCGGTGAGGCCGCCGAGGCTCTCGCGCAGCCGCTGGTCGAGCCAGGCGTCGAGCTGGGAGACCGAGACCGGTAGTCCCTGCCAGGTGGTGTCGATATAGACCCCGCGATCCCAGATCCGCACCTCCAGCGCGAAGGGCGCCGCGCCGGTTTCGCCGTGGACCTTGCGGATCAGGTGGTCGAGCAGTTCGACGATGCTGTGGCTGTCGCAGTGCAGCCAGGCCGGCCCGCCCTCCAGATCGCAGCCGATCCCGTGCTCGCGGGTCAGGCGCCGGGTGACGCAGTTCAAGAGGCTGTCGGAGAAGACGTCGCTCATGGGCCAGTGGCCGGTGATGATCTCCCGGTAAGCGCCGGTCATGCGCTCGAGATGCGCCGTCAGGGCCTCGCATTCCTTCTCGGCCACCGCCTCGAAGGCCTGACGGGTCTCGGTCTCCTCGGCGGGGATCGCCGCCATGGTCTCGAAGGCCGCGCGCATGCTGGCCAGCGGCGCGCGCATGCCCTCCACGGAATCCCGCAGCAGCCGGTCGCGCCGGCCGAGCACCGTCAGCTCCCGGGTCACGTCCTCGATGGTCACCACGTAGCCCCGCAGTCCCGTCTCGCCACCGCCGGACAATCGGCTGAGGCGGCCGGCCAGGGTGTAGCGGCCGTCCCGCGTCGAGCAGACCAGTTGGGCGGCGGTCTCGGCCTCGCGGCCGGTGCGGGTCAGACTCCCGGCGCGTTCTTCGAGCTGTTCCAGGGCGTGGAGCACCGGCTGGCGGTTGAGGATGGTGAAGAGGGAGCGGCCGAGGCCCAGCTCGCCGGAGACGTGGAGGATCTCCAGGGCGCGGCGGTTGTAGAGCAGGATCTCGTGGTCCTGGTTGCAGATCAGCACCCCTTCGTGGAGGTCGCGCAGCACGGTTTCCAGGCGCGCCTTCTGGTCCTGGGCCATGCGCGTCGCGTGGCCGACGGCCTCGGCGACTTCCTGGCGGGCCGCCTTCAGGGCCTCGGCGGTGCCCTGGGCCGCGGCGGTCACCTCCCGGATCAGGCTCTCCGGGTTTTCGTGCAGCTCGTGGTCGGGGTTGGCGTGGGTGACGGTCTCCAGATCGCGCCCCAGGCCGCGCAGCGGCGCCACCAGGCGGCTGTCGAAGGTCAGCCAGACCCAGGCGACGAGCCCCACCAGCGCGAAACCGGCGGCCCCGCCGAAGAGCACCAGCGCCGGCCCGGCGCCGGAGCCCAGGCGCTCGGCGGCGAACCACAGCCCGGCGCCCAGGACGACCGGCACCGCCAGGCCCAGCAGGGCGAAATAGAGGCCGACGCGCAGACGGATCTTGCCGCTGGAGGACGCCATGTCAGCGTACCCGGGTCACGGGGCACACCCGGGTTTCTGAGCGCACCCGGGTCTCTGGGTACACCTGGGTTTCTGGGCCCGGCCCGCAAACGAGACCGCCGCGACCGGCCCCGTTTCAGATCTCCGAGCGCACATCGCTGGCCAGCAGCTTCTGCACCTGGGCGAGGACTTCGCGGGTGGAGAAGGGCTTGGTGAGATAGGCATCGGCACCCAGGGCGAGGCCCTTCTGCCGGTCGGCGTCGCGCCCGCGCGCCGTCAGCATGATGATGCGGATGTCCTGCCACTCGGGCTTGGCGCGGATCATCTTGCAGATCTCGAAGCCGTCGAGCTTCGGCAGCATGACGTCGAGCAGGACCAGGGCCGGGCTGTGCTCCTCGATGGCCGCCAGGGCCTCCTCGCCGTCGTAGGCCACCCGCACGTCGAGGTCCGCCCGGCTCAGCAGAAAGCTCAGCGCGTGAACGATGCTCGGTTCGTCGTCGACGACAAGGACAGGCTGTGACATGGCTTCACGACTGCTCGGCTGTGGGGCCTCCGGGAGCGCGCGCCGCCCTCCCCGGCCGCGCGCCGTTCGATCCTAACCCCAGACCGCGCCCTTTCAAAACCCGGCGCATTTCCCTGCCGGTACCTTAGGGCCGCGCCGGCCGGCGGGCACTGATTGCTGTCAGTGTGGGGCCAGAGCTCCAAACTGGTTGGCAAGTTACGAGGCGCCGAATCCTCGGTCTGGTCCATTGAGACGACCAGGCGATCCGGTTAGCGCCACGGGAATGATTGGCTTTCTCTTGCCGCAGCAGTTGAGCATACTGGTGCGCAAGGAAGGTGTTATGGCTCCCACATACTGGCTCAATCTCTTCTCGTATAAGTCTTGGACCGAGTTTCTCGACGCCGGCGGCCAGGTTACCGGGTTTCGGGAGGGCCGTGCGAAATCTGTACGCCGGATCAAACCCGGCGATCTGATGCTCTGTTATCTGACGGGTGTTTCACGCTTCATCGGCCTGCTAGAGGTGAAGGACAGAGCCTTCACCGATACAACTCCTATTTGGGAGGATGCGGTCTTTCCGGAACGTCTGCCGGTTAGGGTCGCGATCCAATTGGAGCCAGAAACAGCTGTCCCGATTACAGATTTGAAGACGCAACTTTCAATCTTTGAGAACCTGTCCAATCCGCACGCCTGGACCGGGCGCCTGCGAGGATCTCCGGCAAAGTGGAGAGCTTCAGACGGGGAGGCGATTGTCGCTGCCATGCGAAATGCAAGTGCAAACCCGGTGCGGCGCCCCTTCGATCCGGCAAAGCTGGCGCGGCGGCCACCGATTCTCCGAACGTCCGAGGGGCAGTCCTTGACCGTCCCTGACAATGACGACGGAGGAACGTTAGACGATGTGCCTTCCTCGGCTGACGCCGAGAAAGCCGTCTCCACCCACACGGAAATTCAGTGGCTGCTCGCCAAGCTCGGCAACGATATGGGACTGAACGTATGGGTCGCCCGCAATGACCGGAACCGGGACTGCAACGGTCAACGATTTACCGAGCTGCCCGGGCTTCTGGAGTCTCTGCCGGTACAGTTCGATGTTCCGACCACGAAGACGATCGAGCTGATTGACGTACTCTGGCTTGACGGCAACTCTATCAGCGCTGCTTTCGAGATCGAGAGCACGACATCGGTCTATTCCGGCCTTCTGCGAATGGCCGACCTCGTCTCGATGCAACCAAACCTGTCGATCCCTATCTACCTTGTGGCCCCGGACGATCGGCGCAACAAAGTCCGTACCGAGATCAACCGACCGACCTTCTCCAAACTGAAACCGCCCTTGGTCGACATCTGCCGCTACATCTCATTCAGCGACCTGCGCAAAAACATCGAGAGCACGACATCCTTCATCAAGCATATGCAACCCCAGTTCCTCAACGATTTTGCCGAAGAATGTGTGTTGGACGATGGGTAGTTGTTTGGAGGGGTTCGGATCTTGCACAGGTAACTCTCGGTGACGGCGTCTCTCGAAACTGTCGAAGCCTTCGTTGAGCGCTGGTCGCCGACCGGGGGCGGCGAGCGCTCGAACTATCAAATGTTCTTGACTGAACTCTGCGAACTAATCGAAGCGCCCGGGCCAGAGCCTGCCGTCGAGGCCGAACAGGCCAATGCTTATGTCTTCGAGCGCAGGGTCAGAGTCCGCAATGTCGACGGGCCGGACTCCACCAACTTCATCGACCTGTACAAGCGCAACTGTTTCGTGCTTGAGGCGAAGCAGAGCGCCAAGCGGCAAAAGCAGATCGTCGAGTTGCAACAGCTCGGCTTGGACCTGCCAGAGCAACGTCTCGGCTCCGGCAAGCGCGGCGGAGCGCAGTGGGATACTCTGATGCGAAATGCCCGCCAGCAGGCCGAGACCTACGCCAAGCGCCTGCCGGCCGAGGAAGGTTGGCCGCCTTTTCTGATTGTCGTCGATGTCGGACATGTCATAGAGCTCTATGCCGACTTTTCCCTGCAGGGCAAGCACTATGCCCAATTCCCGGACCGGCAGAGCTTCCGCATCTACCTGGAAGACCTGCGCGACGAGAAGGTGCGGGAACGGCTGCTGAACATCTGGACCAATCCAGAGTCGCTGAACCCAGCCCGCCGCACGGCGGAGGTAACTCGCGAAATCGCCGAGCTGTTGGCCAAGCTGTCAACGTCCCTGGAAAACCGGCTGATCCGTGCTCTGCCCGGCGACCTGTCACCCCAGGATGCGAGCCAGCATCGCCACGCCATTGCGGAGAAGGTGGCATTGTTCCTCATGCGCTGCCTTTTCACCATGTTTGCAGAGGACGTCGGCCTGCTGAAGCGCGAGAGCTTTGTGAGCCTTTTGGAGGAATACCGTGGTAGCGCGAACAAGCTTCACCTGGCTCTGATCGATCTCTGGAAACGGATGAACGAAGGCGGCTTCTCACCGGTCCTCCGTGACGACGTATTGCGGTTCAATGGCGCGCTCTTTAAGGACGCCAGCGCCATCGAAATCACAGAAGATGATCTGCATCTGCTGATCATTGCGGCACAACGCGCCTGGCAAGACGTGGAACCTGCCATCTTCGGGACCCTTCTGGAACACGCCCTCGATCCGCGGGAACGACACCGGCTCGGCGCCCACTATACGCCCCGCGCCTATGTCGAACGTCTGGTGGTGGCCACCATCATCGAACCTCTGACGGACGACTGGCGCAACGTGCAGGCCGCCATCGCGCGGCGCCTGGAGGCCGGCAAGAAGAAAGCCGCCATCAAAGAGGCCCAGGCCTTCCATGAAAAGCTCTGCAACACCCGTGTGCTCGACCCGGCCTGCGGCACCGGAAACTTCCTCTACGTCTCTCTGGAGCTGATGAAGCGCCTGGAGGGCGAGGTGCTGGAAACACTCACCGAACTGGGCCACGACCAGTACCTGCTGGAACTGGACCGGCATACCGTCGACCCACACCAGTTCCTGGGTCTGGAAATCAACCCCCGGGCCGTCGCCATCGCCGAGCTGGTGCTCTGGATCGGCTATCTTCAATGGCACTTCCGCACCCGCGGCCGCACCATGCCGGCCGAACCGGTACTGAAGAACTTCCAGAACATCCGAGAACAGGATGCCGTTCTCGCTTACGACTCCTGGGATCTGCAGCGCGATGAAACCGGCAAGCCGGTCACGCGCTGGGACAGAGTCACCTACAAGCTGCATCCCGTCACAGGCGAGCAGGTCCCCGACGAGGACGCCCGTGTCGAGCTGCGCACCTACAAGAACCCCAAGGCCGCGACATGGCCGGAGGCAGAGTTCATTGTCGGCAACCCACCCTTTATCGGCGGCAAGGACATGCGCCAGGAACTGGGCGATGGCTACGCGGAGGCAGCCTGGAAGGCACGGCCCCACATCCCCGGCGGCGCAGACTTCGTCATGCACTTCTGGGACAAGGCTGCGGAGACCGTGCGGGCTCGCAAGGCCAGGCGTTTTGGCCTTATCACCACCAACTCCATCACCCAGAAGTTTTCTCGCCGGGTCCTTGAACGCCATCTGGGTGCCAAGAAACCTCTGTCGCTTGTCTTCGCCATCCCCGATCATCCCTGGATGAAATCGGCGGACAAAGCGGCGGTTCGGATCGCCATGACGGTCGGTGTACCCGGTGCCCGGAAAGGGGTGTTGCGGCAGGTTACTCGCGAGACCGGGCTAAATACGGACGCGCCAACTGTTGAGCTCAACCAGCGGCTTGACAAAATTCAGTCAAACTTAACCCTCGGCGCAAACGTATCTTCAGCCTTGCCCCTACGCGCTACTGACCGCCTCGGCGTTCGGGGAATCTGTTTGGTGGGTACAGGTTTCATGATTGATAAGAAGAAGGCAATTAGCCTCGGCTTCAAAACAAGGCCAAACCTCGATTACCACATCCGACCTTACATAAACGGGCGGGACATTACGTCGCGGAGCCGCGACACACTAGTTATCGATCTATTCGGCCTCAAAGAGCGTGAAGTCCAAGAGAGTTACCCAGAAGTATACCAATGGCTAATGGACTCGGTTAAACCCCAAAGAGATCAAAACAAAAGAGAAGCATATAGGACACTCTGGTGGATTTTCGCAGAACCTAGAAGCGAGCTTCGACAAGCGCTTAAAGGGCTTTGTAGATACATCGTCACACCAATGACCGCAAAACACCGCATGTTTGTGTTCCTCGATACTACTATCCTGCCTGACCAAGGGCTCGTTCCTATCGCCCTAGAAGACGCCTTCTTCCTTGGCGTGCTGTCTTCGCAAATTCATGTCACATGGGCGCTATCGGCTGGGGGCCGCCTCGGAGTTGGGAACGATCCTCGCTACAACAAGACTCGCTGCTTTGATCCCTTTCCCTTCCCCGACCCGCCGGACGATCTGGAAGCGCGCATCCGTGACCTTGGGGAGCGGCTGGATGCCCACCGCAAGGCGGTACTGGAGGCGCACAAGCAGCTCACCATGACCGGGCTCTACAACGTGTTGGGGAAAGTGAAGGCGGGCGAAGCCCTATCAGAGGCGGAGAAGGACGTCTACGACGCCGGCCTCGTCGGCGTGCTGCGGCAGATCCACACAGACTTGGATGCCGCCGTCGCCGAGGCCTACAGCTGGCCCGCCGATCTGCCGGACGAGGAAATCCTTGAACGTCTGGTGGCGCTGAACCACGAGCGGGCGGCGGAAGAACGGGACGGCAAGGTGCGCTGGCTGCGCCCGGACTTCCAGGCCCCCAAGAAGCCCGTCGCCGAGAAGAAGCCGGAGCAGATCGAGGCCGACCTGGCGGCCGCAGCGGCCAAGGTAAAGAAGCCCAAGCTGCCCGCAGCCCTACCCGAGCAGGTGGCAGCCATCCGCACGGTCTTGGAGGAAACGGAAGCGCCGATCACCGCCCTCGATCTCTCCCGCCGCTTCTCTCAGGGCAAGAAGGTGGAGCCCAAAGTGGAGGACGTTCTGCGGACCCTCGCCGTGCTCGGCCAGGCGGAGCGTGCGGCGGGCGGCTACGTCCTGACCAGTTGAGGCGGCGAACCGCCCCATCCGCAGGCCTGGTGATCGATTCTGGAAGATCTGGCGTCCCCTAGGGGAGTCGAACCCCTGTTTCCGCCGTGAGAGGGCGGCGTCCTAGGCCACTAGACGAAGGGGAC
>NZ_JANQOI010000052.1 GCF_028289705.1 Pelagibius sp. | reverse complement strand
GCACGCGCATCCCTGCCGCCACGCCCGCCGTGGTGCCGAGCAGGCTGTCTTCCACAACCACCGCGGTCTCCGGCATCTGGCCCATCTGTTCGGCGGCATGCAGGAAGAGGTCCGGGTAGGGCTTGCCCCGCGCCACCATGGAGGCCGAGAAGATACGGCCGTCGAAGTAGTCCTTCAGGCCGGTGAGGCCGAGGGTCAGATCCATCTTGCCGAGACTGCCGGAGGAGGCGACGCAGATCGGCATGCCGCCATCCTGGATCGTCTCGATGGCCCGGGCGACGCCGGGGATGGGCTTCAGGTCGCGGCGAAAGGCGGCATCGCGCGCGGTCTCGAAGTCCGCTTTCCAGGTTTCCGGCAGCGGCTCGCCGCGCCACTCCTCCAGCGTATCGATGACCCGCTGCAGGGTGCCGCCGACGAAGCGGGCCCGGCATTCCTCATAGGTGATGGAAATGCCGACGCCCTTGACGGCCTCGACCAGGGTGCGGTTGGCGATCTCTTCGCTGTCGACGAGCACGCCGTCGCAGTCGAAGATGACAAGGGAAGGGATCATGGGCCGGAGTATAACAGGCGCAGGGCCGCCATGCGGCCTTTTTCGCGGCAGTGCAGCAAAAAAGCGGATACCCTGGCGATTCGGATAACGCGATGCTGGGGGCGGTGGTGTTGGATGCGAAGGGCTGGTGGCTGGTGGCGCTGCTCTGCCTGACCCAGGTTCTGGGCATGCTCAGCAACGCGACCTTCCCGGCGCTGATCCCGGTCTTTCAGCCGCTCTGGGGCCTGAGCAACACCGAGGCCGGCTGGGTCAGCGGGGTCTACTACGCCGGCTACACGGCGGCGGTGCCGGTGCTGGTGACCCTGACCGACAGCGCGGACGCCCGCCGCATCTATCTCTACTCCTGCCTCCTGGGTGGTCTCGCGGCGCTCGGTTTCGCTTTCTTCGCGAGCGGCTTCTGGAGCGCCATGGTCTTCCGCTTCTTCGGCGGGATCAGCCTGGCGGGCACCTACATGGTGGGCCTGAAGCTGCTGTCGGACCGCCTGCCCGAGGAGAGCCGCTCCCGCTCCGTTGCCGTCTACACCGCCCACTTCGGGATCGGCGCGTCGATTTCGGTGCTGGCGGCGGGGGAGGTGGAAGCGCTGGCCGGCTGGTCCTGGGCCTTCGGCATCTCGGCCATGGGCTCCTTCGCCGCCCTGCTGCTGATTGTCCTCTTCGTACGGCCTCTGGCGCGGGCGCCGGGCGAGACCCTTAAGACGGCAGTGTTCGATTTCCGCCCGGTGTTCCGCAACCGCCCGGCGCTGGGCTACACCCTGGGCTATGCCGCCCATATCTGGGAGCTCTTCGGCTTCCGCGCCTGGCTGGTGGCCTTCCTGGTTTTCGTCTTTGCCCACCAACCGGCCCTGGCGGCCAGCGACTGGAGCCCGACCCAGGTGGCCACCGTGCTGCTGCTGCTCGGGTTGCCGGCCTCGATCCTCGGCAACGAGATCGCAACGGCGCTGGGGCGGCGCGGGGTGGTGTCGCTGATCATGCTCGGCTCCGGCGGGATCGCGCTGGTGCTTGGCTTCATTGCCGGCGCGCCGCTGTGGCTGCTGACCACGGTGCTGCTGGTCTATGGCATCCTGATCATGGCGGATTCCGGGGCGCTCACGGCGGGCGCGGTGATCGCGGCCACACCGGAGCGGCGGGGCGCCACCATGGCGCTCCACGCCCTGCTCGGTTTCGGCGCCGGCTTCCTCTCGCCGCTGGCCTTCGGCGTGGTGCTGGATCTCGCCGGCGGCGCCGGGCAGGGCTTCGCCTGGGGTCTGGCCTTCGCCCTGCTGGGCCTCGGTGTTCTGACCGGCCCGCTGATCCTGGCAGCCCTGGTGCCGGCCAAGGCAGCGATGCAGAGGTCGCGCTGACACTGATCAAGCCGCAATAGGCTTGCACATTCTTGCCGCTTGCGGTCCCGTAGCTGCTCTGCCTGATTTCTTCCGATAGGTGACCATGCAAACATGCGATTTTCTGATCGTTGGGGCCGGTATTGCCGGCGCCTCGGCGGGCTATGAACTGGCGGACCACGGCCATGTCGTCGTGCTGGAGCGCGAGGAGGCGCCGGGCTACCACACCACCGGCCGCTCAGCGGCCCAGTTTCTGGAAACCTACGGCAACGCCGCGATCCGCCGGCTGACCCGGGCCAGCCGGCGGTTCTACGAGGCGCCGCCGGGGGGTTTTGCCGAACATCCGCTGCTCTCGCCGCGGCCCTCGATCTTTCTGGCCCGCGAAGACCAGCTCGACGTCCTCGCGGAGTTCGAAGCAGGCGAAGAGGCGGACACGATTGATCGGCTCAATGCAGCGGAGGTCGCTATGCAGGTGCCGGTCCTGCGCCCCGGCTATGCGGCCGCCGGCATTGTCGAGCAGGGTGCCTGCGACATCGATGTGCATGCCCTGCACCAGGGTTATCTGAAGGGCCTGCGCCAGCGCGGCGGTGCGGTGGTGACCCGGGCCGAGGTCTCGGCCCTCGCGCGGCGGGACGGCCTCTGGCAGGTGGAGACCCGCGCCGGGGCCTTCGCGGCGCCGGTTCTGGTCAATGCCGCCGGCGCCTGGGCGGACACGCTCGGAGAGATCGCCGGCGCCGCGCCCATCGGGTTGGTGCCCAAGCGCCGCACGGTGATCACCTTCGACGGGCCGGAGGGCGTGGACTGCCGGGCCTGGCCGCTGGTCGCCGACATCGAGGAGCAGTTCTATTTCAAACCGGAGTCCGGGCGGCTCCTCGCCTCGCCCGCCGACGAAACGCCGATGCCGCCCTGCGACGTGCAGCCCGAGGAGCTGGACGTCGCCATCGTCGTCGACCGCATCGAAAGCGCCACCACCCTGAAGGTGCGGCGGATCGAGCACAAGTGGGCCGGGCTGCGCAGCTTCGTCGCCGACAAGTCGCTGGTCATCGGCTTCGACGAGGCGCTGGAGGATTTCTTCTGGCTGGCCGGCCAGGGCGGCTACGGCATTCAGACCGCGCCGGCGGCCGGCCGGACCGCGGCATCCCTGATCACCGAAGGCCGCCTGCCGGAAGACGTTGCCGCACTGGGCGTTTCGTCCGATGAGCTGGCACCATCCCGGCTGCAGCGGAGCACGGTGGAGGTCTGATCTCTGCCGGTCCGATCTGTCAGATCTGTTTGGCCAGGCGGAACTCGGGATAGGCCAGGGTGCCGAGTTCCACCTTGTCGATGCCGAGCGCCTCTTCGGCCTGGCTGAGGCGCAGGCCGACGGTCGCCTTGAGCAGGAGCCAGGCAAGGCTGCTCGCGGTGATCACGAAGGCGGCGACGGTGCCGATACCCAGGAGCTGAATGGGGAGGCTGGCCGCTGGGTTGGTGAAGGCCACCGCCAGGGTTCCCCAGGTGCCGGCGACCAGATGCACCGGGATGGCGCCGACCACGTCGTCGATCTTCCAACGGTCCAGCAGCGGCGTGACCAGCACGACGAGGGAGCCGCCCACCGCGCCGATCAGGATCGCCTGGCCGACCTCCGGCGTGTTGGGCCCGGCGGTGATGCTGACCAGTCCGCCCAGCGCGCCGTTCAGGGCGATGGTCAGGTCGATCCGCTTGCTGATGAGCTGGGTCAGAATGACCGCCGCCAGCAATCCGCCGGCCGAAGACATGGTGGTGTTCACATAGATATTGGAAACCACGATGGCATCGGCCGCCGAACCCAGGGCGTGGTGGGAGCCGCCGTTGAAGCCGAGCCAGCCGAGCCAGAGGATGAAGGTGCCTAGGGTGGCCAGCGGCAGGGAGGAGGCGGGAATGCGCTGGGCCTTGCCGTCGACGCCGTACTTGCCGCGCCGGGCGCCGAGCAGGATGGCGCCGGTGAGCGCCGACCAGCCGCCGACGGAGTGGACCACGGTTCCGCCGGCGAAGTCGGCGAAGCCCAGCTCGGCGAGGAAGCCGCCGCCCCAGATCCAGGCACCTTGGATGGGGTACATGACCGCCGTCAGGAAGCAGACGAAGGCGAAGAAGGGCCAGAGCTTGATGCGCTCGGCCAGGGTCCCGGAGACGATGGAGGCGGCTGTGGCGACGAAAACCATCTGGAAGAACCAGTCCGAGGAGGCGGAATAGCCGGCGGAGAAATCGCCCGCCAGCGCCGCCGAGTCGTCCGCACGCCAGGGGCCGAGGGAGCCGATGAAACCGCCGTCGACGCCGTCGAACATCAGGTTGTAGCCGGTGAGGTAGAAGGACAGCCCGGCGATGGCGAAGAGGGTGATGTTCTTCAAGAGGATCGTGGTCACGCTCTTGGTGCGCACCAGGCCCGATTCCAGCGAGGCGAAGCCGGCCGCCATCCACAGCACGAGAAAGCCGTGAACCAGCAGCGAGAAGGTGTTGAAGACGAAGCTCGTCTCGGCTGAGACCGCGGCCTCGGCGGATGCCGGGAGCGCAACGGCGATGAGGGTCGCGCATGGGGTGACCAAAGCGAGTCTCCGGGCCCGGCTGCGGAGGTCCTTCAGCAAGTGCGTCATCTCTGTGGTCCCTTCTCGGCGGCGGCTCCCGGGGTTCAGCCCTGCCCCGGGCAGAAGACGTAGCCGGCCCCGCGCACCGTCTTGATCACCTGCGGCTTGCCCGGGTCCTGCTCGACCTTGCGGCGGATGCGGGCGATGCGGATGTCGATGGAGCGGTCGAAGGGTTCCCAGCCGCCGTTGTGCGCCAGCTCCAGAAGCTGGCCGCGGCTGAGCACGCGGTTGGGGCGTTCGGCGAAGGTCTTCAAGAGGTCGAACTCCATCGCCTTCAGCGAGATCTCCCTGCCGTCCTCGTCGTAGAGCTTGTGGGAGTCGAGATCGAGGCGGCATTGCCCGAAGGCGACGACCTTGTGCGGCGCGTCCTCCGGCGCACATCCGGATCCGTTCGACTCGGCGGGCGCCGTGCGGCGGCGCAGAACCGCCCGGACGCGGGCCAGCAGTTCGCGCAGGTCGACGGGCTTGGCGATGTAGTCGTCGGCGCCCATCTCCAGGCCGACGATGCGGTCCACGGCGGCGCCCAGCGTCGTCACCATGATGATCGCGACCTCGGTGTGCTCGCGCAGGAAGCGCGCCAGGGAGAGGCCGTCCTCGCCGGGCATGGTGATGTCGAGAATGGCAACATCGATCGCCACCTCCTGCTCGACCAGTCGGCGCAGGTCCGCCGCGCCGTCAAGGGCCGTGACCTCGAAGCCTTGGCTGGAGAGGTATTGCTGCAGCGTCCGCTGCACGTCCTTCTCGTCGTCCACCACGACGATGTGTTGCTGTTCGCTCATGGCCAGTCTCGCTCTTCTTCCGCTTCGGTCTCTAGAGCATCCTGCGGCGCATCAGGAGCTCCACCAGCTCGCGCAGGTCCTCCGGGGTGAGGGGCTTGGCCAGATAGGGCCGCTCCGATGCGTCGAGGAAGTCTTTCACCCAGGGGCTCAGGGTATCCCCGGTGATGAAGGCCAGGCCGTCGATCAGTTCCGGACGCAAGTTGCCGAGGTTGCGGTAGAAGCTGGGCCCGTCCATGCCGGGCATGCGTACGTCGCTCAGGATGATGTCGTAGTGCTGGTGCTTCAGCAGGCCCAGGGCCATGCCGCCGGAGCCGGCCAGCTCGACGCTGTGGCCGTCGTGTTCCAGAACATCGGCGATGATCCGGCCCACGTCATGCTCGTCATCGATCACCAGCACCCGGCAGTGCGTCGTATCCTTGCGCCCGAACGGTATCTCTTCCGCCGGCTGCTCTTCCTCCTTCGCGCAGGGCAGGCGGATGACGATAGCGGCGCCGCCGCCAGGCGCAGCCTCCGCCAGAATGCGCCCGCCATGCGCTTCGACGATGCGATGACAGAGGGCGAGACCCATGCCGGTGCCCATGCCGATGTCCTTGGTGGTGTAGAGCGGCTCGAAGATCCGGCTCCTGATGTCCGCCGGGATCCCGGGCCCGTTGTCCCGGACCGTAATCGCTACCTCCTCTCGGTACCTGTTATGAGACGAGGCGATCTGCAGTTCGCGCCGACCTTCGATCCCCTGCAGGGCATGGTGCGCATTGACGATCAAATTGATCAGCACCTGGCGCATCTGGTCCGCGTCGGCCATCACCGGGGGCAGGGCTCTGTCCAGGTTCAGGGAGACCTCGATGTTTGAGGTCCGGAGCGAATAGACGGTCACTTCCAGGGCCCCGTCGACGATGGCGTGCAGGTCCAGCGGTGCCATCTCCGTGGGCTCCTGGCGCGCCATGGCCAGGAAGGTCTTGACGATCCGCGCGCAGCGGTCGGCGGCCTTGCCGATCATCTCGGCGCGCTCGGCGGTTTCCTCGTCGGGGGCGGCTTCCTGAAGCATCAGCGCCTGGCCGACCAGGACCGACAGCGGGTTGTTGAGCTCGTGGGAGACGCCGGCCAGCAGCTCGCCCATGGCGCTCAGCTTCTCGCTCTGGTGCAGGATTTCGCGCTGGCGCGCCAGCTTCGACTCCGCCTCGCGGTGTTCGGTCAGGTCGACCAGGTTGGAGATGATGGCTTCCTGGCCCTGATATTCGATCATCCGTGAGGACAGCACGCAGGGAAACTCTTCGCCGTCGGCGCGCCGATAGCGCACCTCCAGCCCGTCGACCGCCCCGCTCGCCCGCAGGCGCTCGAGATAGGCGTCGCGGTCGGAGGCCACGACCCAGCGGTCGATCACCGTCTCACCGTCGCGCAAGGCGCCGTGGCCGAGCAGCGCGCGGGCGGCCGGGCTTTCGTAGAGGATCTTGCCGTCCGCCGCGCGGTTCAGGGTGATGGGGATGGGGCAGGACTCCAGCACATGGCGCACCAGGTCGCTGTCCTCGGGGCGTCTTTCCGCCGCGCTTTCACGCTTTCTGATCTCGAGCAGACAGCCGACCAGCATGGTCTCCTGGCCGCCGTCGCTTTCCACCAGACGCAGCTCTTCCTGGAACCAGCGGTAAGCGCCGCCGCTGATGCGCAGCCGATAGGCATGGATCAGGGACCCGCGCTGCTGCAGAGCCTTGAGGCTCAGCCGATAGCCGGGAAGGTCATCAGGATGGATCTGGCGGGAGAGGTAGCCGGCGTCCTCCAGCACCGCCGAGGTCTTGTGGCCGGTGATGGCCTCGACGTTGGAGGTGACGAAACGGACCCGGTTCGCGCCACCCAGCTCGGCCATGTAGAAGACGGCGGAGGACTGTGAGGCAGCGAACTCCAGCAAGGCATGCTGGAGGTGAAACGACGGCGCGCTGCTCTGCGTGTTCCTCACCGCTTCGACTCCGTCCCACCTGCGCCTGCTCTGCGCCGCTTGATCTCCCGACGGTCCGGCAACAGCAGAGCGGCCATCGGTGGCGGAACCCCCGGCGGCCTCCGGCGCGGGGATTGGAACGGCAAGCGCCTCTTCGGAACCCGGCCCTTCAAAAGGGTAGGCGACCGCGGCCCTGCCACAGAGTGACTGGTGTCTCATCGAAAGATTGCCACTGCCCGTTACGGAATGGTCGGACGAAGGGTCCGTCTTGGTGTGGGTCGAGGCGAAACGCGGTACGACCGGGGACGGGACCTCACTCAACCATCGTCACAGTACTCTAGGCAGGCCGTGTTTCCCGCCAATGTCGCAAGCCCGGGCAGTTGGTTTCATTTGTATCGCAACGATCGGGCTGACAGAAACATTGGCGGCTT
>NZ_JANQOI010000047.1 GCF_028289705.1 Pelagibius sp. | reverse complement strand
CCGACGTCACCGGCACCTCGACCATCATCTCGGTCCTGCATGCCGCGCCGATCATCGATGCGGAGATCTCCAATGTCGCGACGGTGGAGGGCAACTGGGCGAGCTTCACGCTGCTCGACGCCGGCGGCGATGCGGTGCGCTGGGCGCGGCGGGCCTTTCACGAAAATCAGGTGAGCTACGCCGACCTCTCGGAGGCGGCGGAGCGGGCGGACTGTGGTGCGAGATCCCTTTTCTTCCTGCCCTACCTCTCGGGTGAGCGTTTCGGCGCCAGCGCCAATTCCCGCGCCCAGTTCTTCGGGCTGACCGCCGCCCACGGCCTGCCGGAACTGCACCGCGCGGTGCTGGAAGGGGTCGCCTTTTCGGTGCGCCGCAAGCTCGATGCCCTGCAGGGGGCGAGTGGACGGCCGGAGCGTTTCGTGGCCGCCAGTGGCGGCGCCAAGTCGGCGCTTTGGGTCGCCATCAAGGCCTCGATGTTCGACGTACCCTATTTGATCCCTGCCGAGCTCGAATGCGGGGTCGTGGGGGCCGCCTGCATGATGGCGGTCGCCGTAGGCGACGCACCGGACCTCCAGGCCGCCGTCTCCGCCATGGTGCGCTACGAGCGGGAGGTCGCGCCGAACCCCGCCTGGCGCGACCGCTACGACCGCATGGCACCGGTCTTCGAGGAACTCTACGAACGCGCGGCGCCGCTCTACGACAGGCTCGATCAGCTTGACGAGTAGGGCGATCCGGCTCGATCAGGCCGCTTCGTCGATCACCGTGGCGATGAGCGCGGCGAAGTCGCCGTGGCGCACATAGCCGCGGGTGCCGAGGGAGAGGACCAGGCCCGCCGTGGGGGCGTGAAGGGTAAGCGCTTCCCTGGCGGGGTCTTCCAGCGAATGCAAGCGGGCGATCGGCGCGCCTTCGGCGACGCGCTCGCCGGCCTCCACCAGGGGCTCGAAAAGCCCTTCGGAGGGCAGGCAGACCTTGTGATCCGCGGCCCGCACCTCGACCTTCACTACCGGCTCGGCGGGCGGGGCGCTGCGCTCGAGGTGGCCGAGATGCCCCAGGCAGTTGCGCAGGCCGCGCTTGGCAATCTCCAGGATCGCCGGGGTGACGGCGCCGTTGCCGCCGAGTTCGGCGGCGATCATCGGCAGGCCGTGCCGGGTTGCCGCCGCGTTGACCGAGCGGTTGTCGTTGTGCCGGCCCAGCACCCAGATCACCGGGGCGGCGAAGGCCTCTGCGAGGGCCATGTTCTCCGGGCTGAGTTCACCCTCGGCGGTCCGCGCGGCCAGCGCGCAGGGTGCGAAGACCGAGGCCTGGCCGCCGGCATGCAGGTCAATGGCGGCATCGCAGTGGGGCATCAGAACCGACTCGACCAGATGGGCCAGCATGGCCGTGGGTCCGCCGTCGCGCGCGCCGGGAAAGGCGCGGTTCAGATTGCCGCCGTCGAGCGGTGAGACCCGCGCGGAGGCCCGCACCGCCGGGGCATTGAGGGCGGGAAGAAGGATCAGCCGCCCCTTGATGTCGTCCGGCTCCAGGTCGTGGAAGAGGTCGAGCAGGGCGACGGGCCCCTCGAACTCGTCGCCGTGGACGCCGCCGGTGAGCAGCGTGGTCGGTCCGGGCCCGCCGACGATGGTCATGATGGGGATCGGATAGTACCCCAGGGGATTGGCGTTGTCCGAGTGCGGCAGTTCGAGATGCCCGGCGCGTTTGCCGCGCGCCGCCAGATCGACCGGGCAGTGGATACGGCTGAGGGACCAGTCAAAACTCACGTCGGTCTTTCCGTTCTCGTCACGCAGAGACTAGCTGAGGAGCGGTTTGCCGCCCTTCCGCAGACACAGCCATCATGCCATGTCCGTTAGAGTCTGACCCGAAATGAATGGCTTGATGTCAATGGCTTGCTAACGTCGCCCCTCCCCAGGTCGTCACCCTCGGGCTTGTCCCGAGGGTCCATGGAAGGACCGAGTTCCGGACTTCCATGGATTGCCGGAACAAGTCCGGCAATGACGGTTTGTGTGGGTGGAGGGTAGGAGCCTTTGAAGCACAAGGTTTCATTTTGGGTTGGGCTGTCAGGCTGCCGGCGCTTCCGGGACGATCCAGGTCTCCGAGAAATAGAGGAACGCCGTGGTGGTCTCGATGCCGGCTTGGACCCGCGGCACGGGCACGCCGGGCAGCGCTACGCCGTCGATCAGGATGGTGGCCGAGCGGGCCTCCACCAGCACCGTGAAGAGTTCACGGTCCTTGGGACCGGTCAGGCTCGGCGGCAGTTCGAGGGCGATGGGCGGGCCCAGCTCGCTCCAGCGCAGTTCCACCGTGAAATCCTCGGTCTCGACGATCTCCGCGTAGCGGTCGAGGGGATCGCCCTCGCTGCGGACATTGCGGGCCGGCACGTGCTGCATCGCGGCGAAAGCGGGCGCCTCGGCGAAAGCGGCGAGCTTTGCGATGAACTTGTCGGCAAGGAAATGACCCAAGGCCTCGCTGGTGCTGATCATCACGTTGCGCACGGCCGGAAGGCTCTCGGCCACTGTCGGCTTTTCGAACAGCAGCAGCGCCTCGCCCTGGCCCACCGGCGAATAGGCGATGCGGAAGAACAGCGCCATGGCACTGAAGGGCCCGTCGGGGTCCTCCTTCAGCAGGATCCCCGGATTCTCCCCGGACCAGTCGATCGCGCCGGGATTGACGGCAGGCTGGATTGGCATGGCGGTCCTTAAATTGTGTAGGGCCCTAAACTACGTTGGGCCCTAAGTTGCGTTGGGCGTGACCCAGGTTTCGGACAAGGCGAGAAAGGCCGAACTCATCATCGTTCCGAAGAACGGCCGCTCGACGATCTCGCCCGGGAGGACCTGGCCGTCGACGGCAATCCCGCCGGAGCGGGCTTCCATGAACAGGGAGTACATGTCGTGTTCGCCGGTGGCGGACTGCTCCGGCGCGACTTCGACGGCAAAGGGCGCCCCCAGGTCGCCCCAGGTCAGCGCAAGGCTTGTGTCGTTGCTCTTCATGGTCTCGACATAGCGGGTCTCGTAGGAGCCCTCCCGCAGGATCTCGGTGAGCGGCAGGAAGCGCATGGCGCCAAGGCCGGCACGCCCCCGGAAGGTTGGGAACTTGGACAGGAAACCGTCGATCAGATAGTGCATCAGTGGCGGGTTGTCGGTGATGCAGAGGTTGGGTGCGTCGGGGTAGCTCGCGGCCTCATCCGGCGACCCCAGCACCACCATGGCCCGGCCGCGGCCGTGGGGCGACAGGGTGATCTGAAACGAGACGGCGAGCGCCGTCCAGTCGCCGCCCGCTTCTGTTTTCAGATAGATCCCCGGATTGTCGCCCGTCCACTCGACGCGTCCGCGGTTGACCGCTGTGCGCGCGCGTTCCCCCATGCTCGCCTCACTTTTCCGGCGACGCGCAGGCCCGATCCACACGCCAACCCATTCTCAGGCAAATATTCTTCGGCCATCAATGCATGTGGTCAATTGATTTATCATACATCCCACATTCACCAGGGTTATGGTTTGTGGTTCGGTTGCAGCGCTCTGGCAAGGCTGTGGTGTTTATAATTTCTGGTTATTTGGCTCGGAATAAATATCACTTTTCATCATATGAACCCTTCCTTAGATTGGTCCGCTGGACGTCCTTATTCTGTGTCCTTGCGCGCCTTTGTGGCGCCCGGAGGGCGCAAGACGGGACCGTCGTGGCCATCGCGCCCCGCTGCACCGGCTGACCCGATGCGCGACCGCCGTCGCAGGCGGTAGGCTGCATCCGATGGAGCGCCCGGCCCGTCCGAGATCTGAGGAGTGGAGAGTCTAAAGATGACAACCGAGTTCGCAATTCCCAGCGGCCGCTTCCGGGGACACGAGCGCCAGCAGGTGTGGACCGCCGAGCCCGATCCCGAGCTGACCGACGTGGGGCCGGGCACGCCCTGCGGCGAGTATCTGCGGCGCTACTGGATGCCCTTTGCGATGACCGATCAGGTGGGCGATCTGCCCCTCCGGGTGCGGGTCCTGGGCGAAGATCTGGTGCTGTTCCGCGAGAAGGGCGGCACCCTGGGGCTGGTGCATCTTCACTGCGCCCACCGCAACATGTCGCTGGAGTTCGGTATCATCGAGGAGGGCGGCATCCGCTGCAGCTATCACGGCTGGAAGTATGCGCCCGACGGCACGATCCTGGAGACGCCCTGCGAACCCCCGGCCAGCCAGATCAAGACCAAGGCCTGTCTCGGCGCCTATCCGGTGATCGAGTTCAAGGGCTTGGCCTTCACCTACATGGGCCCGCAGGAAAGCATGCCGCCTTTCCCGGTCTTCGATACCTTCGACGAGGAGGGCGACGAGATGATCCCCTACCTCATCAACTCGCCCTGCAACTGGCTGCAGGTGATGGAGAACGCCTGGGATCCCTTCCACGTGGTCTATCTCCACACCAAGGCGGTGCGCACCCAGTTCATCGATGCCTTCGCGGAGTTGCCGGCCATCGAGTTCTTCGAGCGGCCCTACGGCAGCTTCTATACCAACACGCGGCGGGTGGGCGACATCATCTGGCTGCGCATCCACGACAAAATGCTGCCGAGCTTCACGCAGAACGGCGGCCACTTTCCGGTGCCCGACGGGCCGCGCTACTTCGGCCGTTGCGGGCTGAGCCGCTGGGTGACGCCCATCGACGACACCAACACCATGGTCATCGCCTGGCGCCACTTCCGCGAGGGCGACGATCCGCAGGGCCTGACTGACCGGAACGAGGTGGGCTACGGCAAGACCGACTTCTATGGACAGGGCGGTGACCGCCCCTACGAGCAGCGCCAGCGCGACCCCGGCGACTACGACGCCTGGGCCTCGCAGGGACCCAAGAACGTCCACGCCCGGGAGAACCTGGGCTTCACCGACCGCGGCGTGGCCAAGGTGCGGCGCACGCTGCGCGCCGCGATCCGGGCGGTTCAGGCCGGCGAGGACGCCGCCCAGCCGGCGCTGATCTTCAACGGCACGATCCCGACCTATGGCGGCGACACCATGCTGCGCATCCCCGCGCAGGAGGGGCATGACGATGCGGCCCTGCTGAAGGAGGTTGCCCACAAGGTTGCTGAGATCTACATGTCGGCGGACCATCTTCAGGGCAAGGAGCGTGCCGCCTTCATCCGGCGCGGGCTCGAGGATTACGAGGCGAGCTGGCAAGGCGGGCCGCAGATGGGCGCCGCGCCGCAGGAGCACGACCAACAAAGGCAATCCGGCGCTCTGTAGACGCCGACAAACGGGGGAGATCGTCATGGCGGGGGAGGCTCTGCATCCGGCGGACCGGCTGGCCTGCGAGCGGATGGCGGCAAGCCAGCCGCTGTGGGATTGCTTGGAACCAGCGGCCTCGGCGGTGGGCCTGGAAAAGCAGGTGCTGCTTCATGCCGGCCCGCCCTTCGCTTCGGCCGCGGAGATCACCCGGCCGATCCTGAACTCCGCCTGCGTGGCGGCGGTCTTCGAGGGCCTGGCCGAAGACTTCGATGCCGCCGAGGCCATGATCGCCGCCGGCGACATCGTTCTGGCTCCGGCACAGGACCATGGCGTGGTGACGCCCCTGGCGGCGGTGGTCAGCGCGTCGATGCCGCTGCATGGGGTCCGCAGCGCCGGGGGTGACGGGCCGCGGGTCTATACGCCCATCAACGGCGGGTCGCGCCCGTCGATGCGTCTGGGCCTGCGCGAGCAGGCGGTGCTGGACCACATTCGCTGGCTGAACGGCCCCTTCTGCGAAACCCTGCAGCAGGGCATCGGCGAGGGCATAGCCCTGATTCCGCTGGCCGTTGCCGGCTTGCAGGCCGGGGACGACTGCCATGGCCGCACCATCGCCGCCACCGAGGCGCTGGTCGGCGAGCTTCAGGCGCACACGCCGGGCGGTATTCAGGATGCCGGGACTCTGGAGTTCATGGCCTCCTCGCCCAGCCTGTTCCTCAATCTCTGGATGGCCGCCACGAAATGCATGATGACCGCGGCCTCGGGCATCGATGGGTCGAGCTTTGTCACGGCGGCCGCCGGCAACGGCGCGGCGGTGGGCATTCAGGTCTCCGGCCTGCCGGGGCGCTGGTTCACCGCGGCGGCGAGACCGCCCAAGGGTCCCCTGGACGTCGATCTTCCGGCGGAGCGCGCCCTGGGCGCCATCGGCGACAGCGCGGTGGTGGAAGCCTTCGGTCTCGGCGCCATGGCCTTCCACCTGTCGCCCGAACAGATGCAGCGCCTCGGCCCCTATCTACCGCCCGACAGCGATGCGCGGGTTGCAAGTCTGCTGGCCGCTGAGCATCCGGGCTTTCAGGCTCTCGGCATCCGCCTCGGCATCACCGCCCGGGCCGCCGCCGGTCTCGGGGCCGGTCCGGTCGTCGGCCTGGGAATGCTGGACCGCGAAGGTCACGCGGGGCGCATCGGCGGCGGGATCTACGACATGCCGGCGGCCCCCTTCCGCGATGCGGTGGCGGCGCTCGGGGGTTAGATGGAGCAGCCCCTGAATAGTCTGAGCGCCACGGAAATCGCCGCCGGGATCGCGCGGGGCGATTTCTCCGCGGAAGCGGTGATGCGCGCCTGCCTGGCGCGGATCGAGGCCCGCGAGCCGGAGGTCGGCGCCTTCATCCATCTCGACGCGGAGAAGGCGCTGGCAGCGGCACGGGCTGCCGATGCCGGTCCGGCCGCCGGCCCCCTCCACGGCGTTCCCTTTGCGATCAAGGACATCATCGACACCGCCGACTTCCCCACCGGCTGGGGCTCGCCGATCTACGAGGGGTTTCAGCCGCCGCGCAACGCCAGTTGCGTCGAGCTGTTCCTCCAGGCCGGCGCGGTGCCGTTGGGCAAGACCGTCACCACCGAATTCGCCTACTTCAACCCCGGCAAGACCGCGAACCCGCGCAACCCGGGCCATACCCCCGGGGGCTCCTCCAGCGGCTCGGCCGCCGCCGTGGCCGACGATATGGCGCCGCTCGGCTTCGGCTCCCAGACCGCGGGCTCGCTGATCCGGCCCGCCGCCTATTGTGGGATCCTGGGCTACAAGCCGAGCCTCGGCGCCTATGACCTGCAGGGCGTCATGGGTCTGTCGCCCAGCCTCGACACCCTGGGGCTGCTGGCCCGCACGGTGGAGGATCTGGCCCTGGCCGGCGCGGTGCTGACGCGCGAGCCGGCGGCGCTGGGCGACGACTTCGCCGAAGACGCGCCACGGATCGCGCTGATGCGCGGGCCCCATTGGTGGGAAGGCTCGCTGGAGATGCGTGACGTCTGCCAGCGTGCCCTGGAGGCCCTGGCGGGCCAGGGCGCGGAGACCGGTGAGCAGGCGCATCCGGAGGTCTTTGCCGAACTCACCGAGTGCCAGAAGGTCATTATGGCCTTCGAGACGGCGCGGGCCCGGGCCTTCGAGTTTCACCGGCACCGCGATGGGATCAGCGAGGCTTTCGCGGATCTGGTGGAAGGCGGTCTGGCCATCTCACGCGAGGCCTATGACGAAGCCCGGCGGATCACGGCGCAGGCCGTGCGTGCCATGGATGTGCTCTTCACCGACATCGACGTGATCCTCGCGCCCGCCGCGCCGGGCGAAGCACCCGCAGGCCTGGGCGCCACCGGCGATCCGCTGTTCAGCCGCGCATGGACCTTGCTGGGGATGCCGTGTATCTCCATTCCTTTCGGCAGCGGCCCGCAGGGGTTGCCGCTCTCGGTGCAACTGGTCGGCCGCCGCGGCGCCGACCGCAGGCTGCTGGCCGCCGCGCTCTGGGTCCAGCAGCGGCTGGCCTAGAGAGGAGTCCGCCATGTCGCGGATCGTGATCGTTGGAGCAGGACAGGCGGGCGCGTCCCTGGCGGCCAAGCTGCGTGCGCTGGGCCACGACGGATCGATCACGCTGATCGGCAGCGAGCACGCGCCGCCCTACCAGCGCCCGCCGCTCTCCAAGAAATACCTGATGGGCGAACTGGACGCGGAGCGGCTTTATCTGCGCCCGGAAACCTTCTACGGCGAGCAGGGGATCGAGCTGCGCGGCGGCGTGACGGTCACCGCCATCGACCGCTCCGCGAAGGCCGTGGCCCTCGACAACGGCGAGAACCTTGCCTACGACCAGCTCGCGCTCACCACCGGCTCCGATCCGATCCGCCTGCCCGGGGAGATCGGCGGGACGCTGGCCGGGGTCTACACCCTGCGCTCCCTGGCGGATGCGGACGCCATGGCAGCGGAGTTCGTCGAGGGCAGACGGGTGCTGGTGATCGGCGGCGGCTACATCGGCCTGGAAATCGCCGCCGTGGCGGCGGCGCGCGGCCTGGCGGTGACCCTGGTCGAAATGGCTGAACGCATTCTGCAACGCGTGGCGGCGCCGGCGACCTCGGGCTTCTTCGCCGATCTGCACCGCGCCCACGGCGTGGACCTGCGCGAGGGCACGGCGGTGACCGGCCTGACGGGCGAGGGGCGGGTTTCTGCCGCAAGCTTTGCCGACGGGACCAGCCTGGACATCGATTTCGCGGTGGTCGGCATCGGCATCCGGCCGTCGACCGGCCTGGCCGAGGCGGCGGGGCTGGCGGTGGAGAACGGTATCCGCGTCGACGGTGACGGCCGCACCTCCGACCCCGCCATCTTCGCGGCGGGCGACTGCACCTCCTTTCCCTATCGCGGCGGGCGGGTGCGTCTGGAAAGCGTCGGCAACGCCATCGACCAGGCTGAGGCTACCGCGGCCTCGATGATGGGCGGCACGGCCGGCTATCGCGCGAGGCCCTGGTTCTGGTCGGACCAGTACGACGTCAAGCTGCAGATTGCCGGGCTGTCCGCCGGCTACGACAAGACCGTGGTGCGCGCCGGCGGCGGGGCCCGGGCCCAGTCTGTCTGGTACTATCGGGGCGACGAACTGCTGGCGGTGGATGCGATGAACGACCCGCGCAGCTATATGATGGGCAAGCGCTGGATCGAGGCAGGCGAGTCGCCCCCCGCGGAAGCACTTGCCGATCCGCAGAGTGACCTCAAGGCGCTTGGCGCGGCCCTGGCAAAGTGAGAGCGTAGCGGGGCGCGGCGAGGCCGGGGGGCAGCGCGCGCGAATCCACGCAGCGGGCTGGAGATACGGGACGAGTATGACCAAGATTACCTATGTCGAGCACGACGGCACCGAGCGCACCGTCGATGTGGCAAACGGCCTCAGCGTCATGGAAGGCGCGCGCAACAACAACATTCCCGGTATCCTGGCCGACTGCGGCGGTGCCTGTGCCTGCGCGACCTGTCACGTCTATGTCGACCCCGCGTGGATCGACAAGCTGCCGGCGCGGGAAGCCGGCGAGGACGACATGCTGGATTTCGCCGCCGCGCCGCGGACCGAGACTTCCCGCCTGTCCTGCCAGATCGAGATCGCCGACAGCCTCGACGGGCTGCTCGTGCGCACGCCTGAGACCCAAGACTAACGCGCCGAGACCCGTGACCCGCGCCTCATCCCTATCGACCCCATGAGGCGCCCCCGTTTCTTACCCGCCATGCGCAGTGGCAGCCTGCAGGCCTATTTTCCCGGCCCGCCGGGAGAGGGGAAGGAACCTACGCCTGAGCGCCGGGCGGCGCGCCGGCAGGTCAGCGGCATCCTCTTCATGGCGCTGTCGACCCTGATCCTTTCGGTCATGCATGCCCTGGTGCGCCATGTCGGGCAGGACATGAACACTCTGGAGGTGGCATTTTTCCGCAACCTCTTCGGCCTGCTCTTTCTGCTGCCGCTGATCCTCCGCAGCGGCCGGGAGGTGATGAAAACCAGCCGGCCGGGCACCCATCTCGTCCGCGGCATCATCGGCGCTGTGTCGATGACCCTCTGGTTCACCGGGCTCGCCTTCGTGCCCATCGCCGATGCGACGGCGCTCAGCTTCACCGGCATCGTCTTCGCATCGCTCTGCGCGGTGATCTTTCTCGGCGAAGTGATCAGGCTGCGGCGCAGCATCGCCATCGCCGTCAGTTTCCTCGGTGCCCTCATCATGCTGCGGCCCGGCTTTCAGGAGATCGATATCTATGTCTGGATGGTACTGATCTCCTCGGCCTGCTGGGGTCTTGCCATGATCGTCGTTAAGTCCCTCTCGACCACCGAATCGCCGCTGTGCATCGTTTCCTGGAATGCAGTGCTGATGACCGCTCTGACGTTCCTGCCGGCGCTCTGGGTCTGGTCCACGCCGACCTGGGAACAGCTTTTCTTTCTGTTCCTGATCGGTTGTCTGGGCTCCGCCGGGCACCTGGCCATGACCCGCGCGCTGCAACTCGCCGACGCCACGCTGGTGCTGCCGCTCGATTTCCTGCGCCTGATCTGGGCCGGTGCCATCGGCTATTTCGCCTTTGCCGAGTTCCCAGATACCTGGTCGCTGCTGGGCGGGGCCATCATCGTCGGCAGTGCCGCCTACATCAGCCGGCGCGAGCGGTTGAAGGCCAAAGAATCCTGAAGATGGGCGCACGCCGGTGTCTCTCTGGCAGGACCTGCAATATAATGTCTGCGAATATTAAGGGTAATAATACTCATTTGATTTTATAGATCGATCTGCAGATCATACCCGACGTGTGCAAACGACAGGCGCGCCAGGCGCTTGCAGCTGCCCCAATCGTGCAGCCCCCGCGCAGGGGCCTACGTCGGAGCGTCACCCGACGGCTTCGAAAGAGAAGCAAAGGGAAACAGAGATGTCCGCTCTCAATCCGCGCCCCGGACTCCTGAACATCCGCCCCCACATGATCACGCCGCAAGGCGGTGCGCTGCGGCCGAGGATCTGTATCGCTTCCAACGAGAGTGCCTTCGGCGCGAGCCCCAAGGCTTATCGTGCCGCCGAGGCTGCGGTGCGCGATCTGGAGCGCTATCCGGAGGAAGGTCCCGACCGGCTGGCGGCGGCCATCGCCGAGAGCCAGTCGCTGGACATCGACCGCATCGCCTGCGGTCCCGGTTCGGACGATCTGCTGTCGCGGCTGGCGCGGGCCTTTTTGCGGGCCGGCGACGAGTTGATCTACAGCGTCAACGGCTATCAGAAGATTCCCAACTACGCCCACGCCAACGACGCAGTGCCCGTGTCCGCGCCCGACCGGGATTTCACCGCGGATGTGGACGCTCTTCTGGCGGCGGTGACGCCGCGCACACGCATGGTGATGCTGGCAAACCCGGACAATCCGACCGGTTCGCTGGTCACTGCCGACGAGATACGGCGGCTGCGGGCCGGCCTTCCCGGCGGTGTGCTGCTGGTGCTGGACTCCGCCTATGCGGAATATGTCGACAGGCCCGACTACGAACGGCCCGACCGCCTGGTCGAGGCCTTTGACAACATCGTGATGACGCGCACCTTCTCCAAGATCTATGGCCTTGCGGGGGCGCGGGTCGGCTGGCTTTACGGGGCCCCGGCGGTGGTCGACGCGGTCAAGCGGATCGGCAGCACCTTCCCGCTCTCCAGCCTCTCCCTGGCGGCGGCCCTGGCGGCGCTGGAAGACGAAGCCCATCGGCAGTTTGTCTTCTCCGAGACCAAGCGCTTGAGGACGGCCTTCGGTGAGCGGCTGGCGGCCCTCGGCCTCAAGGTCTATCCCAGCGAGACGAACTTCGTCCTGGTGCGCTTTCCGGACCCGACACGGACGGCGGTGGCGGCCGACGCCTACCTGCTGTCTCAGGGCATTCAGGCCCGCCGCCTGGCGTCGCCGCGCTTTGCCGACTGCATTCGCTTCACCATCGGGCTGGAAAGCGAGATGGATGCGGTGGCCGACGCGATGGAAGGGTTCTTCAAGATGGAGGGTGCCGCGTGATGCGGGAGGCTGCCATAGAGACCGCGGATAGGGCGGCGCCGGTCAGCGGCGCCGCGATCATCGCATCCATCAAGCAGGCGGGAATCGGCACCGTGGTCGCGCTGCCGGACATCGTCACCTGCGAGACGCTGCTGTGGCCCGTGACGCGCGACCCCGGGCTGCGGCTGGTGCAGGTCTGCAAGGAAGACGAAGGCATCTCGATCTGCGCCGGCCTGTCCTACTGCGACGAGCGCGCGGTCCTGCTGATCCAGCACACCGGCTTTCTGGACTCGATCAACGCCATTCGCGCCATCGCGGTGGAGTACGCGCTTCCCGTGGTCATGATCGTCGGCCTGCAGGGCATGGAAGCGGATCGCGCCCCGGCGGAGTCCGACAAGCTGGGCGTTCGCATCATGGGCCCGATCATGGACGCCATGCAGTTGAGCCACAGCGTCCTCGATCAGAACGATGACGCCGCCGCCATGGCCACCACCATCGACGACTGCTATGCGGCATCGAAACCGCACGTCTTCCTCGTTCCACGGAGCCCGGCCTGACCCATGATGCAACGCGACGCGGCTCTCTCGGTCCTGGCCGACCACTACCCCGACGGCATCGTCGTTCCGGTCTATCAGTCGGCGTTCGACTGGATGGCGATCCGGCCCCATCCGCTGAACTATCTCTGCACCGGCGCCATGGGCCAGGCCTCCTCCCACGCGCTGGGCCTGGCGCTGGGCTGCCCGGGGGAAAAGGTCGTCGTCCTTGACGGCGACGGCAGCCTCCTGATGAACCTGGGCGCCCTGGTGACCATCGCCAACGCGGCGCCCAAGAACCTCGTGCACTTCCTCTGCTACAACGGCGAATACGAGGTGAATGGCCGTTTTCCCGTGCCCGGCGGCCGCGGCGTCGACTTTGCCGGCATCGCACAGGCCGCCGGCATTCCAAACGTCTTCAGTTTCTCGGAGCTCGAAGACTTCGAGGACCGGGTGGGCGAGATCCTGCGCCTCGAGGGCCCGGTGTTCGTGGTGCTGGCGGTCGCGCAGGGGACGGCCTATCCGCAGGACTATCCCGCCATTCACAGCGCGGCGTCGCGCGAGACTTTCCGCCAGGCCTTGAGAGAGCGCATATCGTCCTCTGCTTGAGCGCGGTTGCCGGACTTACTTTGAGCCGGGGCGCCGCCTGCCGGCCTCTGTGCCTGGGGCACCGTAGGGGATCAGCCCGACACCGCCCTTGGCCACGGGGGCCGGGCGGATTTCGGCCATGTACTCCTCCACTACGTCGATGAACTGGACCGAAAGGCGCGACAGCGACTTGGCGGCCGAATAGATCAGCGTCAGTTCCTGGGGGATCGCCGGCTGGAAGGCGCGGAAGGCGAGGCCGCCGGGGAAGGGTTCGGTGGAGACCACCGGGGCCACCACCGAAACGCCGAGACCGGCCGACACCAGCCCGCAGATGCCTTCGGTTGTGCGGGCTTCCAGCTTCATATCGCGCACCACCGCGGACTGGGCGAAAATCTCGTCGACCTTGTGGCGGAAGGCGGCGTCGCTCTTGTAGGAGATGAAGGGCAACCCGGCCAGATCCTTGGGGCGGATGGTCTTCTTGCGGGTCAGGGAATGGCCCTCCGGCAGGACGCAGACCGCGTTGGCGATGGCGATGGGCCGCGTGACCACGCTGGTGCTGTCGGTGGGGGTAGAGGCCAGGCCCATGTCGCACTGCTGCGAGACGATCCATTCGAAGACCCGCTGCGAGGGCCGGATCTCCAGGGAGACCATGATATCGGGATAGCGCTCGACGAAGCGGGCGATCAGGTCCGCCATGATGGTCGAGGCCAGGCTGGGAATGGTGATCAGGCGGAACAGCCCGCCGCGGTACTGACGGATCGATGCGGCGGACTGATCGATCTGCTGAAGGCCGATGAAGGCGCGCTCCACCTCGTCGTAGAGCGCCCGGGCCTCGTCGGTCGGGATGAGCTGGCGGTTGGCGCGGGTGAACAGCTTAAAGCCGACCTCGCGCTCCAGGTCGCCGAGAATCCGGCTGACGGCCGGCTGGGACACGAAGAGCATGCTCGCGGCCTGGGTCACAGTCCCCGATATCATGACGGCGCGAAAGGCCTCGATCTGGCGAAGGGTGATCATTCGGTTCCGTTCCCAAGCGAAGTATAATATTTAGTAATCTGTATGCCAAAATAAAGCATTATTGTTAAGCTTTCCATTCGTCGATACTGCAATATGGCATCCGGGGACCCGGCCGCTGGTCTGCCGGCTGATCCTTTCGCCGGCTTCGAGAAGAGGGACATGCGCTCGTGAAGTCTTATCAGCTCTACATCGCAGGGCGTTGGGAAGATCCGGCTTCAGGCGAATGGTTTGAGACGTCGAATCCCTTCGACGGCAAGCCCTGGGCGCGCATCCCCCGCTGCAATGCCGCCGATGTGGAGCGCGCGGTGGCCGCCGCCGCCGCCGCCTTCGAGGACGGCGCCTGGGCCCAATCCCTGCCGGCGGCGCGCGGCCGGCTGCTGATGAAGGCGGCCGACGGCCTGGAAGCGCGCGCCCGCGACCTGGGTGAGCTGGAAACCCGCGACACCGGCAAGCGGATCGCCGAGACCGTACCACAGATCCGCTACGTCGCGGAGTGGTTCCGCTACTACGGGGGGATCGCCGACAAGATCGAGGGGCGGGTCACCGCCATCGACCGCGCCGACACCCTGAACTACACCCTGCGCGAGCCGCTGGGGGTGCTGGCGGCGGTGACGCCCTGGAACTCGCCGATCATGATCGCGGTCTGGAAGATCGCGCCGGCCCTGGCCGCCGGCAACACCGTGGTCGTCAAGCCCTCGGAGCACGCCTCGGCCTCGACCCTTGCCCTGATGGAGGTCTTTGACGAGGCCGGCTTCCCGCCCGGCGTGGTCAACGTGGTCACCGGCATGCCCGAGGAAGCCGGGGCGCCGCTGGTCAGCCACCCGCAGGTCGCCAAGGTCTCCTTCACCGGCTCCGACGTCGGCGGCGGCAAGATCAACCGCGCGGCGGCGGACAGCTTCAAGCATGTGACCATGGAACTGGGCGGCAAGTCGCCGCAGATCGTCTTCGAGGACGCGGACCTGGACAGCGCTGTCAACGGCGTCATCTCCGGCATCTTTCAGTCCAACGGGCAGAGTTGCGTGGCCGGTTCCCGCCTGCTGCTGCAGAGCGCGATCGCCGAGGACTTCACCGCGCGGCTGATCGAGGCGGTGCGGGGCCTGCGCTTCGGCGATCCCATGGACCCACAGACCCAGATCGGACCCATCGCCAACCGCATGCAATTCGAAAAGGTCCTGGGCTTCATCGAGCGGGCGAAGGCGGCCGGTGCGCGCTGTCTTTGCGGGGGATCGCCCGGTGCGGCGAAGGACATCGGGGCCGGCATGTTCGTGGAGCCGACGATCTTCGACGCGGTCTCCGACGATATGGAGATCTGGCGCGATGAGGTCTTCGGGCCGGTGCTGGCCATCACCCGCTTCGACAGCGAGGAAGAGGCGGTCCGGGCCGCCAACGACAGCCCCTATGGGCTGGCGGCCGGCGTCTGGACCACCGACATCCGCCGCGGGCACCGGATGGCGAAGCTGCTGAAAAGCGGAACGGTCTACGTGAACACCTACCGGCATGTCAGCATCGCGTCTCCGGTGGGGGGATATAAGAAAAGCGGGTTCGGGCGGGAGAACGGCCTGGAGGTCATGGCCGCCTACACGCAAACTAAGAGTGTCTGGGTCGGATTGGACAGGATCACCGCCAATCCGCTCACGCTCTGAGGCTGATCGGGGAGAGCGCCGTGTCCCGGGAGGAGACGGTGCTGGAAGGGACGGACTTTGGATTACGCAGCGCAGTCTGAGGCGGCGCAGGCCGAGCGGACCCCGCCGGCCCGCAAGTCGACGCTGCTGACGCGCAAGTCGCCGCTCATCGACATCGCGCAGTTCGCTGTTTTCGTCGTCGCGGTGATCTGGCTGACCCTCGCCGGTGCCCAGTCCATGGACTATAACTGGCAATGGTACCGGGTCGACCGCTACCTCTACCGGGTCATCGACGGCGAGTTCATTCTCGGCCCGCTGCTGCAGGGCCTGGTGGTGACCTTGGAGATCACGCTGTTCAGCATGATCCTGACCCTGACCATCAGCCTTGTGACGGCGCTGCTGCGCCTCTCCGGATCGGTCTCCGGGCGGCTGATCGCCACCGTCTATCTGGAGGCCATTCGCAACACGCCGCTGCTGGTGCAGCTCTTTCTCTTCTACTTCGTGCTGGCGCCGATCCTGGGGATCGACCGCTTCTGGGCGGGGGTGCTCTGCCTGGCCTTCTTTGAGGGGTCCTTCGGCGCCGAGATCATCCGCGCCGGCCTGCAGTCGGTGCCGCGCGGCCAGTACGAGGCGGGGGACGCCATCGGGCTGAACCGCCTCGACCGGCTGCGCTACATCATTCTGCCCCAGGCGGTGCCGCTGATCCTGCCGCCGATGACCGGGCTCATCATTTCCCTGATCAAGCATTCCGCCATCGTCAGCGTGATCGCCGTGGCGGAGCTGACGACCCAGGGCCTGAACATCATTTCGGAGACCTTCATGGCCTTCGAGATCTGGTTCACCGTGGCCGCCATCTATCTGGCGATCACGGTCTCTCTCTCCTTCTTCGTCTCCTGGCTGGAGCGCGGGGCGAAGTGGGGACGCTAGGAAATGCCAAAACAGTTCGGAAGATCGTATCGAAAGACGGGAGGTAAGTTATGAAGTTCAGTCGTATCGTAAAGTCAGTTGTCGGCGCTGCCGCGATCTCGCTGATGGCCGCAACCGGGGCCCAGGCCGACGTCAAGCAGGACCTCAGCTCCTCGAGCGTGCTCGAGGACATCAAGAAGCGCGGGGTGATGCGGGTCGGCATGTCCACCTTCGTGCCCTGGGCCATGCGCAACAAGGCCGGCGATCTGGTCGGTTTCGAAATCGACGTGGCCAAGAAGCTGGCCTCCGACATGGAGGTCGATGTCGAGTTCGTGCCCACGGCCTGGTCCGGGATCATTCCGGCGCTGATCGCCGGCAAGTTCGACGTCATCATCGGCGGCATGTCCATCACCCCGCAGCGGAACCTGACGGTCAACTTCACCATTCCCTACGCCCATTCGGGTCAGCAGATGGTGGCGAACAAGGCCCTTGCCGAGGGCTTCTCGGTTGAGGACTTCAACGCTTCCTCCGTGACCATCGCCTGCCGCCGCGGCGCGACGCCCTGCCAGGCTGCGCAGAAGCTGTTCCCCAAGGCGAGCCTGCGCCGCTTCGACGACGATGCCCAGGCCTTCCAGGAAGTGGCGAACGGCAATGCCCACGCGACCATCAGCTCGGCGCCGAAGCCGCGCTTCTGGAGCCTGCAGTATCCCGGCAAGCTGTTCATGCCCACCGAGGAGAACCTGACCACGGGCGACGAGGCCTTTGCGCTGCGCAAGGGCGATCCGGACGCGGTGAACTTCTTCTCCAACTGGATCCTGGTCCACACCTCCAACGGCTGGTTGAAGGAAACCCATGACTTCTGGTTCAAGACCCAGGAGTGGGCGGGCGACGTGGAACTGAGTCAGTAGCGTAAGTGGGGGAGGGGGCCTCCGGTTTGTCCGGAGGCCCCCGACCGCCGGAAACCGCCATGGCCACCACCACCGAGCGCCTGCCGCCGCCGGTCAAGAAACGTGTCAAGCTGACGCTGATCGATCTGCTGATCTTTGCGCTCGTGGCCGCGGGGGTGGTCTATATCGCCTATCGGGTCGAAAGTGTCCTGGTCTACAAGTGGAGCTGGGACACCGTCCTGCAGTTCGTCGTAAGGCGTGACGAGGCCGGCGACCTGGTTCCCAACCTGCTGGTCACCGGGCTGCTGACGACGTTGCGGCTCGCCTTCTGGGGCACCATTGCCGCCGCGATCATCGGCCTGGTGATGGGCCTCTGCAGGACCAGTTCCAACCTATTCCTGCGCATGGTCGCGCGGCTCTATGTGGAACTGATCCGCAATATCCCGCCGGTCGTCTTCATATTCGTTTTCTACTTTTTCATCTCCGGCCAGATCATGCCGCTGCTCGGCGTGGACGAGTTCGCGCGCAACGCCTCGCCGGAGACCGCCAGGGTCATCGAGTTCCTGTTCGGCCCCATCGGTCTGTTCTCCAACTTCCTGGCCGGCATGATCTGTCTCGCCATGTTCGAGGGCGCCTACATCACCGAGATCGTGCGCGCCGGCATCCAGTCCATCGAGAAAGGGCAGTGGGAGGCGGCGCGCGCCGTCGGCCTGTCGCGCTTCAACGTGCTGCGCGACGTCATCCTGCCCCAGGCGATCCGCAAGATCCTGCCGCCCCTGGCCGGCCAGTTCATCACCCTGGTGAAGGACTCGGCGATCGTCTCCCTGATTTCCATCCAGGAGCTGACCTTCGTCGCCATCGAGGTCGCCGCCTCGACCACCCGGGTCTTCGAGACCTGGATCGTCGTCGGCGTGATGTACTTCGTCGTCTGCTATTTCTTCGCGGTGGTCTTCGCCCGCCTCGAGAAGCGCGGCCAGAGGGGCCGGCGATGACCGCAGGCCGCCGCCCGTTCCCAGAAAGGACTCCCAGGCAATGACCCAGGCCAACCCCATGCTGGAGATGCGCGGCGTCGGGAAGTGGTTCGGCAACTTCTGTGCGCTCTACGACATCAACCTGGATGTCCGTCCCGGCGAGCGCATGGTGGTCTGCGGGCCCTCCGGCTCGGGCAAGTCCACCATGATCCGCTGCATCAACCGGCTGGAGGAGCATCAGGCCGGCCAGATCGTGCTGGACGGCGTCGAGCTGACCGAGGACACCAAGAACATCGAGCAGATCCGCCGCAAGGTCGGCATGGTCTTCCAGCACTTCAACCTCTTCCCGCACCTGACCGTTTTGCGCAACCTCACCCTCGGGCCCATGCGCAATTTCAAGGTCCCGGAGAAGGAGGCGCGGGAGACGGCGCTGCACTACCTGGAGCGGGTGCGCATTGCCGAGCAGGCCTCGAAGTATCCCAGCGAGCTCTCCGGCGGCCAGCAGCAGCGTGTCGCCATCGCCCGCGCCCTCTGCATGAAGCCGAAGCTGATGCTCTTCGACGAGCCCACCTCGGCCCTCGACCCGGAAATGATCTCCGGCGTGCTGGACGTGATGGTGGAGCTCGCCAGCGAAGGCATGACCATGATGTGCGTGACCCACGAGATGGGCTTCGCCAAGGAGGTGGCGGACACCATGGTCTTCATGGACGAGGGCGAGATCGTCGAGGTGGGCCCGCCGGACGAGTTCTTCGGCAACCCCAAGAGCGACCGCGCCAAGCTGTTCCTCAGCCAGATCCTCTCCCACCACTGAGGGCCTTGCTTCGTTTCGAAGACCCTCGAATCAGATCCGGTCCGCTCCCCAGTCGCACGGCAGACAGGCCGACATCGGGTGTGTAGCTCACCCCCCACCCAACCTCCCCCCGTCAAGGGTGGAGGAGATTTTCTCAGCCGCTTCAATAACTTCCCCCTCCCCCTTCGATGGGGGAGGGATGGGGTGGGGGTGACAACCCCTCAGCCGCAGGCCGTCTGCGATGGACCCTTCGCTCTCCTGTTCGGAGCCGACCAATTTGGCTCCAACGCGCCGCAACACTTCCTCCGCTTTTGCCGATAGCAGTAAGCCAAAGCGGAATGACACTGCCGCAACTTGGCGCGCTCAGGTCAGCGGGTCGGGAAGCGCCGGTATCGCCGCGGCCTCGTCCAGGAGCCAGCCGCGGAAGGCGGCGATCCGCGGGTCTTTCAGCGAGTCCTCGGGACAGACGATCCAGTAGGAGAAATCCGAGACAGCGGTTTCCTTGAACGGCCGGACCAGGCGGCCGGCGGTCAAGGCGTCGATCACCAGCGGTTCGCGGCCCAGCGCGATGCCGAGGCCCTCGACGGCGGCCTGCACCACCATGTTGGACTGGCCGAAGCGCCGGGTGCGGGGCAGGTCCAGCGCGCCCTCTCCGCAGTGCTCCAGCCAGGCCCGCCAGTTTGGCGCCTTGCCGCGCAGCGGCACCACGTCGTCCACCAGCACCGTGTGGCGGGCGAGATCGGCGATGCGGCGCAGCGGCGGTTTCTTCTTCGTCAGGCCGGGGGCGCAGACCGGAAACAGCCGCTCGTCCATCAGCTTCTCGCAGTGCACCCGCTTGTAACCGCCGAGGCCGTAGCGCACGGCGATGTCCTCATTGCCGGTGCGGAAATCGACGGGGGCCGGGTTGGTGGCGATGGAAACCTGGATGTCCGGATAGAGCTCGTCGAAGCGGATTAGCCGGGGAAACAGCCAGTTGTGGGCGAAGCCCGGTAGGGTGGAGACGGTGAGCGGCCGCTCCCCCCGGGGCCGGCTGCGCAACTCGGCGCAGACCGCGCCGATGGTCCCCAGGCCCGCTTCCACCGCCTGGGCCAGCTTCAGCCCCTCGGCGGTGGGCTCGCTGACCCGCGCGCCACGGACCAGCAGCTTGCGCCCGGTCCAGTCCTCCAGCAGGCGGATGTGCTGGCTGATGGAGGACTGTGTCACCTGCAGCTCGTCGGCGGCGCGGCTGAAGCCCTTCAGCCGGGCCACCGCCTCCAGGGCGCGCAGCGCCGATATGGGCGGGATCGGTTTCATATAAATTTCTCTAATAGCCCATGTTATGAAATTTCGATTGATTCCGTCCAGGGGCCATGGTGGGTTTTCCCCCTTGTTGGAATTCGCCGGGCGCCGCCGCTGAGAGGGTGGGCGCGATGGTTGGAGCTTTGTCGATGTACGGTGATCCCCGGACCGATCCGGCGGCGGGTGCGCGCAACCTGCTGCTGCACTGCCTGGAGGCCAAGCCGGGCGAGCGGCTGCTGCTGCTCTCGGAGGACCCGGCTGACGGCTTCTACGACCAGCGCGCGCCGGAGGCGGTGGCTGAGGCGGCGGAAGCCATGGGGCTCACTGTTGAGCGCTACAAGGTTCCCTTCGTCGCCGATGCCAGGGATGCCAGCCCGGACATCTGGGAGCGGATCGGCCGCGCCGACTGCAGCGTGTTCTTCGCCCGCCTCGGCGACCAGATCCGCTTCGACCGGCTGGGCGCCTGCCAGCGCACGGCCATGGTCTATGCCATGGACGCGGGGATGCTGGGCTCGGGCTATGGCATCGCCTCCCACGCGGGCTTCCTGAAGCTGAAATCTCTGATCGACGCGGCGGTGAGCAGCGCCGATGAGATCCGCATGACCTGCCCCCTGGGCACCGACATCCGCGGGCGCAGCCCCAAGCCCAACGGAGCCGGCGAGGAGGAGGACGTCACCATCCGGCGCTTTCCCATGGCGGTCTTTAAGCCGGTACCGGCCCAGAGCTTCAGCGGCAAGGTGGTGATCAACCGTTTCCTGACCGGCACGGGCAACCGCTACTACACACCCTACGACTTGCTGCTGGACAGCCCGGTGACCTCCCACGTGGAGGCGGGCCGCGTCGCGCGTTACGAGGGCAGCCAGGAAGAAGTCGACAAGGTTCTGCGGCATACCGCCGAGGTGGGGGAGCGCTTCGGGATCGACCCGGCGGTGGTGCACTCCTGGCACGCCGGCATGCATCCGGGCTGCGCCTATCTGCCCGATGCCCTGGACAACCTGGCGCGCTGGGGCAACTGCGCCTTCGCCAACCCGCGCATCCTGCACTTCCACACCTGCGGCGACTACGCGCCGGGGGAGATAAGCTGGAACGTCGTCGACCCCACCATCGAACTGGACGGCCGCGCGGTCTGGGAGGATGGCGTCCTCCACCCGGAGCACCTGGCCGGCGGCGCCGAAGTCCTCGACCTCTGGCCCGACGTCCGCGCCGTCTTCGCCCGCCCCCGCAACGAGATTGGTCTGCCGGACTCGCCCTGAGGGCGCGATTCCGGAAGCGTGCACCGCGCATTGGGATCGATGGGTAGGTCTGAACTGTATTTCGTTGACAGTTTGCACCGAAGCGGCCACGATCCGGCTTGTGCCCAAGCAGGAACCGACCTCCGCCGCCCTGGAACAAATCAGCCAAAGGCGTGCGAAGACCCTGACCTCGATCGTTCGTGAGGCGATTGAGGACATGATCATGTCTGGAGAACTTGCCGCCGGCGATCGCGTGAACGAAAGCCTGCTGGCCGCACGCCTCAGCGTTAGCCGGGGCCCGATCCGCGAAGCCTGCCGCAGTCTGGAGCAGGCGGGCCTGCTGGTGAGCGCCGTCAATCAGGGCTTCTTTGTCCGCGAGATGACCTTGGACGAAGCCCGCGACCTCTATGAAGTCCGCGGCGCGTTGTCCGGCTTGATCGGGCGCCTCATCGCCGAGCGGGCGGGCGACGGAAAAATCGCGGATTTGACCGAACTCGTGAACCGGATGGACGTCGCGGCCGGACAGCTAGACGTTTCAGCCTATTTTCGGCTCAATCTCGCCTTTCACGAAGCGCTGGTCGAGGCGGCCGGCAACCCGGCCCTCAAACGAAGCTACAACTCGATCGTCAGCCAGCTTCATCTCTATCGGCGCCGCGGCCTCGTCCAGAAGGGCAGCCTGTCGGTCTCGAACCAGGAACACCGGGCCATCGTGGACGCGCTTGCGGCGCGGGACGGCGCGGCGGCGGAGCAGGCCATGCGCCAGCATGTGGCGGGCGGCTGGGCCCGAATTTCGGCCTCAGTCTAGGCCGTTTCCGACTTACGTCGAATCGGTTCCGGCCCACTCCTCTCCCCACCACCCATAGGATACTAGCCCCTGGAATCAATCGGGGTGTGGTCGGAAGACGGAGCGGGCAGGTTCCGTCAGAACACGAAACGCTCGAGCGAAAACCATCAGCCTTGGAATTGGACGGGCAGCACACACGGTAACTTCTGTTTTCTGAAAACTGTTGACAGTTAACTGACGGCAATATATAAGCGCCTCCTGTTGATGTGCTGGCGCCAGGCGCCGAACGAACTTTGGGAGGACCGAATGAACACCCTGCGCACCCTGGCCGCGGCTGCGGCCACCCTGTTGCTGCCGGTCGGCATCGCCGCGGCCGGCGACTTTCCCTCGCAACCCGTCGAGGTCGTGACCCACGCTTCCGCGGGCGGCGGGACGGACACCACAGCGCGCACCCTGCTGATCCGGGCGCGCAAGGAACTGGGCGTCGACGCTTTCGTCCAGATCAAGAAGGGCGGAGGCGGAGCCGTCGCCATGAGCTACGCCTCCGGCAAGCCTGCCGACGGCCATACGCTGATGGCGATCACCCCGACTCATCTGATCACCATGGCGCGTGGGCGCGCACCGATTGGCATCGACGATGTCAAGGGCGTGGTCCGCTCGACCGACGATCCCATCATCGTCGTCGCCCAGAAGACCACGGGCATCACCTCGATCGAGGAACTCGTGTCTGCTTCGGCCGCGTCGCCGATCAAGTGGGGCGGCACCCAGGCCGGCGGCATCGATCACATCGCCGCCATGACCTTTGCCAAGAAATCCGGCGCGAAGGTCGCCTATGTGCCCTTCGACGGTGGCGGCGCCATCATCACCAACCTCATGGGCGGCAACATTCAGGCCGCGGGCCTCAATTACGGCGAGGCAGTCGACGGAATCGAGTCCGGCGACTTCGTGCCCCTGGCAGTCATGTCCTCGACCCGCCTTGCAGCCCTTCCGGACACCCCGACGCTCGAGGAAGTGGGGATCCAAGGTGCCAACTTCTCCACCGTGCGCGGCATCATCGTCATGACCGAGACACCCGACGAACGCGTTGCGGTGCTCGAGAAGAAGCTGCTCAGTGCCATGAAGCACGGCACCTTTCAGGCCTATCTGACCGGCATCGGCCTCGATGCCTCCAGCGTCGGCGGCGCCGAGGCCTGGAATGCGCAGATCCGCGAGATGTACGACAACATCTATGTGGCGCTCGGAGAACTCGGGCTGAGGAAGTAGCCGCGCGAGGGACCAAAGGCGGGTGCCGCCGCGCCCGCCACCCCTCGCAAAAACTTTCACACAACAACAAAAAAATAGGGAGGCGTTCCAATGGGCTGGCCCAAAGATTTGGCGCCCGGCGTAGTGATCCTGGCAATCTGCGCCGCGCTCTATTTTGTCACCACGACGTTTGACTCCGATCCCCTTGGCATGGCCCAAGGCATGCCTGCAACCCATATGCCGCGTCTGGTACTGGGACTGATTGCCGGCCTCGCGGTCCTGATGATCGTTCAGGGACTGCGCGCCGGTCGGGACAGTTCCGAATCGGGACCGCCGTGGCGCATGTGGGCGACCGCAGCCATCCTGGCGCTCTGCGCGGTGCTGTTCCCCATCGTCGGTGTGCCGCTTGCCTTCTTCGCCGTGTGCCTGGTGTTGCCCATCCTCTGGGGTGCGCGCAACTACCCGTTCGTCACGGCCTTCGCGGTCGCGGTGCCGGCCGCCATCTACGTCGTTTTCCAGCTACTGCTCGGCCTGCGCCTGCCGCTTGGCCCCTTGAGCATCCTGGGCACCTAGGGAGGGATCGATGGAAATCGTAATCGGGGGGCTGATGGAGATTCTCCAGCCCCAGACCCTGCTTCTCATCTGCGCCGGCACTCTGGTCGGCGTCCTCGTCGGTGCACTGCCCGGTCTCTCCAGTTCCATGGCCGTGGCCTTGCTGCTGCCCTTCACCATCTATCTCGATCCCATTCCGGCAATCGCCATGTTGGCGGCCCTTTACTGCGCCGGTACTTTCGGCGGATCGATCACGGCCATCCTGATCAATGCGCCGGGCGCGCCACCCGCCGCGGCGACGGCCTTCGACGGCTATCCGCTCGCGAAGAACGGCGAGGCGGGGCGGGCGCTCGGTATGGCCGCGGCTTCGAGCGTCGTTGGCGGCATCTTCAGCCTCTTCGTGCTGATTTTGGCGGCCCCGCTGCTGGCCAACATTGCCTACAAGTTCGGCCCGCCGGAGTATTTCGCCCTGACGGTGTTCGGCTTGTCCATGTTGGCCTCGATCAGTGGCCAATCGGCGGTCAAGAACCTGATCGGCGGCGCCTTCGGAGTCCTGCTCGCCACGGTCGGTGTGGATCTGACGACGGGGGTGGAGCGCTTCACCTTCGGCGTGCCCGAACTCTACGAAGGCATCGGTTTCATCCCTGTCCTCATCGGCCTCTTCGCCATGGCCGAACTCCTGGACCAGGCCGGACAGAAGGACCGACCCCTGGAGCGTTTCGGGATGTCGGCACTGAAGCTGCCGACCGTCGAGGACTTTCGCCGCGTGTGGAAAACGATCCTGCGTTCGTCGGGCATCGGCACCTTCGTCGGCATCCTGCCGGCCGAAGGCAGCACCGTCGCGGCCATGATCGGCTACAACGAGGCCAAGCGCTGGTCGAAGAACAAGGCCAACTTCGGCAAGGGCGAGATCGAGGGCGTCGCCGGCCCCGAGGCGGCCAACAACGCCGCCACCGGCGGCTCCATGGTGCCGACCCTGGCGCTCGGCATTCCGGGCTCGGCCACCGCCGCGGTCATCCTTGGCGGCCTGCAGATCCACGGACTGCGCCCGGGACCCTACCTCTTCGAGAATCAACCCAACCTGCTCTATGCGATCTTCTTCGCCATGCTGATCGCCAATCTCGTTTTCCTCGGCTTCGGGCTCCTCGGCGCCAAGCACTTTTCGCGCATCTCGCTGATTCCCCGACAGTACCTCTGGCCGACCGTGTTCTGCCTCTGTGTCGTCGGCGCCTATGGCGCGGGGCAGACGCTCACCGACGTCTACATCATGCTGATCGCCGGCTTCGTCGGGTATTTCCTGAACCGGGCCGGATTCTCGCCGGCACCGATCATCATGGGCCTGGTGCTGGGGCATCTGGTGGAGAACTCGCTCGCCCAGTCGATGATCCTGTTCGATCAGAACGCCTGGCTCTTCTTTAACCGTCCGATCGCCTTGGCGTTCTTCGCCCTCGCTGCGTTGAGCATCGCCTCGACGCCGCTCGGCCGGCTGATCAAGATCCGCCGGCGCGTGGCAGCGGACCGCCTCGCCCACGGCAACGAGTAGCGCCTGCGGCCAGCCATCTCATGGAGCGGCGCCGACCACAGCGCCCAAGACACCAGCAAGAAGGAACGTCATCGATGTCCGTGACACAGAACACCCAAGCCACCATGCCTGCGGAGCCCGCTGTGACAGCGGCGGCCGCGGAGTTCGTCGAGACCGTCGAGTTCGGCGACATCCCTGCCGAGGCGCTTCGCATCGCCTCGCGCTGTCTGCTGGACGGTCTCGGCCTCTATGTGGCCGGGTCCAATGAGCATACCGTTGAGATCCTCGCTGCGGAGGCGCTTGAGAGTGCTGGCCGTACCGATGCCCTGCTTCTCGGTCACGACGTCAAACTGCCCGCCGCCATGGCGGCCCGTGTGCTGGGGACAGCCGGTCATGCCCACGACTGGGACGACAGCCAGGTCAGCGTCGACCCGGCCCATGTCTATGGGCTCCTGACCCACCCGACCATTCCGCCGCTGACCGCCGCGCTCGTGATGGCGCAGCGTCTGGGCGGCATCGACGGCAAGCGCTTCATGCTCGCCTTCCTCACCGGTTTCGAGGTCGAATGCAAGATCTCGGAATGGATGCTGCCGCAGCACTACGGCAGAGGCATGCACTCCAGCGGCACCGTTGGGACCTTCGGTGCCTTCGTCGCCGCTGCGAAGCTGTTGGGTCTTGAGGGCGAGAAACTGCGTTGGGGCTTCGGCATCGCGGCGAGCTTCGCTGCCGGCATTCGCTGCAACTTCGGGACCATGACCAAGCCGCTGCATGTCGGCCGGGCTTGCGAGAACGGGGTCACGGCGGCCCTCCTCGCGGCGCGGGGCTACACCGCCGATCCCCAGGCCCTGGACGGTCCCTGGGGATTCTTTGCCGTTCACGGGGGCGGCCTGAGCCCCGAGAAACTGGAACAGGGCTTCGGCAAGACCTGGTCGATCGTGGAGCCTGGCGTTTCGATCAAGCCCTATCCATGCGGGGTGCTCACCCATCCGACCATCGACCTGATGCTGCGTCTGGTCACGGAAGCGAACCTTGCCCCGGAGGCGATCGAGAGCGTGGAGGTCCATGCCGGCAGCAACATCCTCAAACCGATCCGCTATCCCGTGGCGGCAAACCACCTGCAAGCCAAATTCTCCCTGCCCGCGGCGCTTGCCATGATCGCGCTGGCGCGCCGGGCCGGGAAGCGCGAGTTCTCCGACCCCTTCGTCGCCTCGGAGCCCATGCAGGCCATGCAGCGCCGGATCCGCACCCGGCTCGATCCCGAGATCGAGGCCCAGGGCTTCGACAAGATGCGCTCGCGGATCACCATCCGCCTCAAGGACGGGGCCGAGGTCGCGGGCTGGGCGGATGAGCGCTATCGCGGCGGGCCGGAGAACCCGCTGACCGACGCGGAGCTCGAGCAGAAAGCGCGCTCCTGCTGTGACGGCGTCCTCCAGCAGGCGGAGCAGAACCGTCTCATCGAAACCGCCTGGCGTGCGGCCGAGCTTGAGGACGCCGCTGCGCTCGCGACGCTTCTGCCCCGTGAAACGCAGGGCTTCTGATTCGTCAGTCGACCCGCGGCTGGACCCGATGTGAGGGCCAGCCACGGTGCGGAGGTGCCTGCTTCAGGAGTTAAAGATCATTGCCGCGACAATTGACTCATGCCAAGCCAACCAACGCTGGTGTCAGTCATCGATGTTCGTGCAAATCCCGAATATCGCGTTCTTGCCCACCCAACCGTTGATAAATCCGCGGTTGTTTCCAATCTGGAATCTTGAGCCTTGAATGGCCTTAACGATGTGGAGGTACTCTCTTCCCTTCACCTTGCACAGAACGATATCTCCGGCTCTTAATCTGCTGTGCTCGACAGGTGCAATTGTGCAGAGCTGACCGGATTCGATGCGCCCGGACATCGATCCGCCGCGCGGTCTTACCTGGACTGTATCGCCAGCCTTGAGGCGCTCAATGTGGTAACTGGCCCAACCCATCAATTGGGAAGTATCAACGATCGAAGGTCAATCCAAGTCCAAATGTTGAATGACTCAATTGAGTCAGACTGAGACATGCGGTTTTCAAGGGTCGCTGTCCACTCTGAGGGAAGGGACAGAATCCGGCAGTGAGGCTCGGGGCCCTGCCTAGAGTTGAAGCCTTGTCCGTCCAAAGTCCGCACCTATCGACACCCCCGATCGTCATTGTCGGACTTGTTCCGGCAATCCATCGGGGAACGAGTCTCGGTCTTTCCATGGACCCTCGGGACAAGCCCGAGGGTGACGGTGGGGGGAGGGAAGCTTTGGCGCCCGCCTCCCGCCGCAATCTTGGTTTGTGCCCTAGGACGGCAGGGGCGAGAGCGCCTTCCAGGTGTTTTTGCCCACGATACCGTCGGCGCCCAGGCCGGCGGCGGCCTGGAGCGACTTGAGCGCACGTTCGGTCTTCGCGCCGAAATCGCCGTCGAGGGCACCCGGCGGGAAGCCCTTGGCGGCCAGGGCGCGCTGCAGCAGCACGACCATGTCGCCGTCGTCCCCCTTCCGGAGTTGCGGGAGGGTTCTTTCTCCCCGCAGGGCGGCCAGCGCGCGCGCCGTGCGGTTCCGGCGGTCGGCCAGGCCGTGCAGGCCGCCGTTCACGATCTTGGTCACCGCCTCGACGTTGTTCTCATCCGCCCACTGAAAGGCCGTCTTGCCGCCCCGCTTTCGGTTGGCGAGATAGCTGGCCGCGATCAACCAGGCGGCCGTCGGCTCGGCCGCTTTGTCCGGATCGGCTTCAAGATCGATGCCGATGCGTCTGCCGAAGGTGCGGTAGTTGTCCCGTCCGGTGAGTTGCAGATAGCCACGGCCGCGAAAGCGAAAGCCGTCACCGGAGCGCGGTCCGCCGTTGCCCATGCGATTGGCATAGACATGGTTGGCCAGTTTCGCCGAGTTGCGCAGGAACTGTCGTGCATGCGCGCGGTCGCGGAAGTGCCTGCCGAAGACCGCCATGACTCTGTCGACCGAGGTGTAGAAGAGGGACTCGGTTACAAGCGTGAACCGCAACGACTCATGTGCGCATTGGCCGATCATGTGGGCGGCGCGAAGGTCTGTGTCCAAGGCGCCCTGAGCCGCAATCTGATCCCTGATCGCGTCCAGTCCTTCGATGACCTTGTTGGGTGCATCCGGGGCCGCCGCGCGGACGGCCGATGTGAGATCCATGGCGACACCTCCTCGCGGAAGTGTGCCACACTTGTGCGTTGCGCTCTCATGCAATTTCGGCGAGTGGCAAAGCGCGCCCGGCCGGGGCCGGCTTTACCCGACCGGCAGCTTGAACTCGGTCTCGACGATCTCCAGGAAGGCCTTGGCCGGCGCCGACAAAGAGCGGTGGGTGGACCACATGACCGAGAGCTCGACGGAGGGCGCCGGGGCGAAGGGGCGGACGATCAGGTTGCGGCCGGCCTCGGCCTGGGCGGGGCCGGCGATGGCCAGGGGGCCGACGATGGCAAGCCCCAGGCCGCCGGCCACCAAGCCGCAGACCGCGTCGGTGGTACGCGCCTCGTAGGTCAGCCTGCGGGTCACGCCGGCCTCCTGAAAGATCGCGTCGATTTCCCGTCGGTAGATGGAGTCCGGCCGGAAGGAGATGAAGCTTTCGCCTTCGAGCATCTCCGGCGAGATCTGCCCGGCCCCGGCCAGCCGGTGGCCCTTGGGGAGGATGCAGACCGAGGCGCCGACCTCGATGGAGCGGGCCGCGATGGCCGGGCTCTCCAGGTTCACCGAAGCGATCCCCAGGTCGCACTGCTGGGAGATCACCCACTCCAGCGCCGAGTCCGAGGACTGCACCTCCAGCGAGACGGCGGTCTCCGGGTGCTGCTTGGCGAAGAGATCGATCAGATCGACGGCGATGGTCGAGGCGACGGAGGGGATGGAGACCAGGCGCAGGCGCGCGAAGCGGCTTTTGCCGATCTCCAGGGCGGCGCCGCGGATCTGGTCCAGGCCGATGAGCGCGCGGCGCACCTCCTCCATCAGAAGCTGGGCTTCCGGCGTCGGGCTGATGCGGCGGCCGTCGCGCTCGAAGAGCTCGTAGCCGATGTCCAGCTCAAGGTCGGAGATCAGGCGGCTGATGGCCGGCTGCGAAACCCCCAGCATCTTGGCCGCGCCGACGGCGGTGCCCGCCAGCATCACCGCCCGAAACGCGTCGATCTGCCTGAAGGTAATCGCCATGGCCGTTGCTGCGCTGTCCTTCGCCTGCCGTTCGCTGGTCGATCCGGGGGTCGATCCGGGGAGCACATACTATATAAGAAACTCATATATTTTCCGCCGGGAAATTTACTTCATACTATATGAAACCAACGGCGGACCGCATGCAGCGTTACTCAGTCTTCAGCCTGGCGCGCAACGCGCTGACCCATCACCGGGACTGGCAGCCGGCCTGGCGCAGCCCGCCCCTGAAGGACGCCTATGACGTGGTCATCGTCGGCGCCGGGGGCCACGGCCTGGCAGCGGCCTACTACCTCGCCAAGAACCACGGCATCACCGACGTGGCGGTGCTGGAGAAGGGCTGGCTGGGCGGCGGCAACGTGGCGCGCAACACGGTCACCATCCGCTCCAACTATATGCGCGACGAGAGCATTCCCTTTTACGTGAAGACGGTCGCCCTCTTCGACGGGCTCACCAAGGATCTCAACTACAACCTGATGTACTCCAAGCGCAGCATGATCGATGTGGTGCAGACCTATCCCAAGCTGCGGGAGATCAAGCGCCGCATGCTGCACATGGACCTCTACGGCTCCACCTACGAGCCCATCACGGTCTCGGAGTTGCGCCAGCGCATCCCGGCGCTCACCGGCGGCGGGACGGACTCGCGCCTGCCCATCATCGCCGGCATGGTCCACACCGATGCTGCGGTCTGCCGTCACGACGCCGTGGCCTGGGGCTACGCCCGCGGAGCCGATGCCTATGGCGTGGAGATGCATCAGAACACCGCGGTCAAGAGCCTGCTTCGGGGCAGCGACGGGCGGATCGCCGGGGTGGAGACCAACCGTGGCACGGTCAAGGCGCGCAAGGTGGCCTTGGCGGTCTCCGGCCACACCACCAGCCTGACCGAAACCCTGGGCCTGCGCCTGCCGCTGAAGACCTTCAACCTGACGGCCTTCGTCTCGGAGCCAGTGAAGCCGCTGATCGACGTGGTGGTGAACTGCCCGGACATCGGCGTCTATCTCAGCCAGTCGGACCGCGGCGAGCTGGTGATCGGCGGCGCGCCGGACCCCGGCCAGTCGTTCCGCCGCGACATCAAGCAGAACGTCTTCGAGGACGCGGTGGCGGCGATGCTGGAGCTGTTTCCCGCTTTCAAGCGCCTGAAGCTGATGCGCCAATGGGGCGGCTCCCTGGAGATCGCCCACGACGCCACGCCCATCGTCAGCCGCACGGCAGTGCCCGGGCTCTACATCACCGCCGGCTGGTGGGGCGGCTTCAAGGCGATTCCCGCCGGCGGCTTCACCCTGGCCCACCTGGTGGCCAAGGACGAAGCGCATCCGCTGACCGAGCCCTTCTCCCTCGAGCGCTTTCGGCACCTGGACTTCGTGCTGGAATCCGGCACCACCACCGCGCGCTAGGAAGGGCCCCCGAGATGCTGAAAATCACCTGCCCCTTCTGCGGTCCGCGCAACGAGAGCGAGTTCGTCCACGGCGGCCCGGAAAAGCCACGCCGCCCGGAGGACCCGGCGGCCCTCAGCGACACGGACTGGATCGACCATCTGACGGTGCCGGACAATCCCATGGGGCCGGTGCGCGAGAAGTGGTGGCATCTGCGCGGCTGCGGCCAGTGGGTGACCATCACCCGCGACACGGTGAGCCACGACATCCTGGACGAGGACGGCCATGACCGGCGGTAAGTTCCGCAACGCCGCCGGCGGACGCGTCGACCGTGGGCGCCCGCTTCGCTTCCGCTTCAACGGGCGCGCCTACCAGGGCTTCGAGGGGGATACCCTGGCCTCGGCTTTGTTGGCGCATGGCGCGCGCCTCACCGCCCGCAGCTTCAAGTACCACCGGCCGCGCGGCATCGTCGGCGCCGGGGTGGAGGAACCGTCCTGCTTCGTCGAGCTGATGGGCGCGGAGGCGGCGGGCAATCAGCCGATCACAACGGTGCGTCTGCGCGAAGGGCTCGACGCCCGCTCGGTCAATTGCTGGCCCTCACCGGGCTTCGACCTGCTGTCGGTGAACCAGTTCGTCGCGCGGATGCTGCCGGCGGGCTTCTACTACAAGACCTTCATGTGGCCGGACTGGCACCTCTTCGAGCCGCACATCCGCCGCGCGGCGGGTCTGGCGGCGGCCCCCCAATCCGATCCCCGCAAGGGGCGCTACGAGACCCGGCACAGCCACTGCGACGTGCTGGTGGTGGGAGCGGGACCGGCGGGACTGGCGGCGGCGCTGGCCGCCGGGCGCAGCGGAGCCCGGGTGCTGCTGGCCGACGACGGCCCGGAGCCCGGCGGCTCCCTGCTGGGACGCAGCTCTACGCTCGACGGCGTGCCGGCCCTCGACTGGGTGGCCAGGGCGACGGCCGAGTTGGACAGCATGGCCAACGTCACCCGCCTCAGCGATGCCGTCGTCTGGGCCTACCGCGAAGCCAATCTGCTGTTGATCACCGAGCGCGCGCCGGCGGCGGCCCATGTCGTCCAGCGCACCTGGCGGGTACGGGCCGGACGGGTGGTGATCGCCACCGGCGCCATCGAGCGCAGTCTGGTGTTCGCCGACAACGACCGGCCCGGCGTCATGCTGGCTTCGGCGGCGCAGACCTACGTGAACCGCTACGCGGTGCGCCCGGGGCACAGCGCCGTCCTCTTCACCAACAACAGCTCGGCCTACGCGGCGGCGGCTGATCTGCGGGCCGGCGGCGTCGAGATCGCGGCCGTGGTCGATTCCCGCGAGACCGTGCCGGAGGAGGCCAAGGCGCTGCTGCCCGGTGTCGAGGTGCTGGAAGGCCATGTGATTGAGCGGGCCCGCGGCGCGCGTAGCGTCGCCGGTGCCGATGTCCGCCCGCGTGCCGGCGGTCTCCCCCGGACCATCGCCTGCGACCTGATCTGCATGTCCGGGGGCTGGAGCCCCACGGTACACCTCTTCTCCCAGTCGCGCGGGCGCCTGCGGTTCGATGAGACCATCGCCGCCTTCGTCCCGGGCGAAGCCGCGCAGCCGGCGGTCTGTGCCGGGGCGGCGGCGGGAAGTTTCGATCTGTCCGGGGCGCTCGCCGACGGCGCGGAGAAAGGGCTGCGGGCCGCGCAGGATCTGGGCTTCGAGGCGAGGCCTCTCGACCTGCCGGCGGCCGATAGCGGTCCCGGCTACGCCATCGAAGCGCTGTGGCACGTGCCCCAGGACAGCCCCTCCGCCAAGGCCTTTCTCGACATCCAGCACGACGTGACGGTGAGCGACATCCAACTCGCCATCCGCGAGGGCTTCGGCGCCGTCGAGCATGCCAAACGCTACACCACCGCGGGCATGGGGATCGACCAGGGCAAGACCGGCAACATCAACGTCATCGGCACCATCGCCGCACAGCAGGGACTGCCGCTCCAGGCGGTCGGCACCACCACCTTCCGCTCGCCCTACGTGCCTGTCGACTTCGGTGCCCTGGCCGGGGCGCGGGAGGAAACGGTGGTGCTGCCTTACCGCCACACCCCGGTCACCGAGTGGAACAAGCGCCAGGGCGCGGTGATGTACGAGGCCGGCGCGCGCTGGCGGCGCCCCGGCTACTACCCGCTGCCCGACGAGGGCTTCCAGGAGAGCGTGAACCGGGAGGCCCTGGCGGTGCGCCGTGGCGTGGCAGTCTACGACGGCTCGCCTCTGGGCAAGTTCGAGATCAAGGGGCGCGATGCTCCGAAGCTCCTCGACCTGCTTTACACCAACCTCTTCGCCAGCCTGAAGGCCGGCAACGGCCGCTACGGGCTGATGCTGAGCGACGACGGCCTGATCCTGGACGACGGCGTGACCTTCAAGCTCGGCGAGCACCACTATCTGATGTCGACCTCCACCGCCCATGCCGAGGAGGTCTACCGACACATGGAACACCTGCTGCGGGTGGAGCGGCCGGACTGGCAGGTGCGGATCACGCCGGTGACCTCCCAGTGGGCCAACGCCACGGTCTGCGGGCCCCGGGCGCGCGAGGTCATGGAGGCCCTGGGGACCGACATCGACTTGGCGCCGGAGGCCTTTCCCTTCATGGCCCTGCGCGACGGCCGGGTCGCGGACTTCGCCGCACGGGTCTGCCGGGTCAGCTTCACCGGCGAGCTGAGTTTCGAGATCAATGTGAAGAGCCGCCATCTGGCCGCGCTCTGGCAGCGGATCATGGCGGTGGGGGAGCCCTTCGGCCTGATCCCAATCGGCTCCGAGGCCAACCACGTGCTGCGGGTCGAAAAGGGTTTCTTGTCCCTGGGCCACGAGGTGGACGGCACCGCCGACCCCTACGACCTCGGCATGGGCTGGATCATGTCGAAGAAGAAGGACGACTACATCGGCAAGCGAGCCGTCGCCATCCGGCGCTCCCGTGAGGCCGCGCGGCGCGAGCTGGTGGGCCTGCTCACCGAAGACCCCGGACGGCTGGTGACCGAGGGCGCGCCGCTCACCCCCGGCGGCCGGCGCGAAGCCTCCGAGGGCTTCGTCAGCGCCAGCGTCTGGAGCGTCGTGCAGAACCGCTCCGTCGCCCTGGGCCTGCTGGCCGATGGGCGGCAGCGCATGGGGGAGCGGGTGCACGTCCGCCTGAAGGACGAGGTGGTGCCGGCCAAGGTCGTTGCGCCCTGCTTCCACGACCCCGATGGCAAGCTGTTGAGAAGCTGAGATGAGCTACGCGGTGACCATCCGTCGCCAGGACCTTTCGGCCCTGGTCGACATGAGGGGGGAGGCAAGGCAGATCGCGGCCTTGCTCGCCGGCCTTGACCTTGCGCTGCCCGATGCGCCCAACACCGCTGCCGAGGCGGGCGATCGCGCGGTCTACTGGCTGGGCCCGGAGCACTGGCTGCTGCGCGCGCCCATCGCCGAGGAAGACGCCCTCCTGGCCGGATTGCACAAAGATCCGCTGCCGCCGGAGATCAGCCTCGTCCTGGTCTCCGACGCATATGCCTTCTTCGAGATCTCGGGCGCCGAGGCGGCGGAGGTGATGGCCGTGGCCTCGCCTCTGGATCTGCACGCCTCGGTCTTTCCGGCCAAGGGTTCGGCCTTCACCGAGGCCTTCGGGCTGAAGGCACTAGTTGTCCGGCGCGGCGACGGCTTCGAGCTTGCCGTGGACCGCAGTCTCGGCGATATGACCGAGGACTATCTGAACCGCGTCGTGGCATTCTGAGGCGTCGCATCAACGGGGGAGCAGGGAGCACGGCCATGCCCAAGCAGCACATCCACACGTACGAGACCCGCTATCACGCCAGGGCGACCTACTCCAAGGCGATCCGGGCCAGCGGGGATTTCCTCTTCCTGCAGGGGCAGGTCGGCGTCGATCTCGACGGCCAACTCATCGGCCCTGGCGATCCCGGCCAGCAGGCCCACCAGGCCTGCCGCAACATCAAGCAGTTTGTGGAGGAGGCCGGCGGCACCCTGAAGGACATCTGCAAGCTGACGGTCTATGTGACCGACATCGCCTACCGCCCCGCCGTCTATGCGGCGATCAACGAGTGGTTCGAAGGCGTGCACCACTGCAGCACCGGCGTCGTCGTCCAGGGCCTCGCCGATCCCGCCTTCCTGGTGGAGATCGACGCCATGGGCGTCATCGACTAAACCCTACTCCGCCGCCGTTTCGGTTTTCTGCTGCTCGGCTTCGATGCGCCGGTCGAGCATCCGCCGGAAGCGCATGGCGCCGGCGTCGAGGCCCAGGTTGATGGCCGGGGTCCTGGGATTGGCCATGCCCCTTTGCACCTTCTCCAGCACGTCGCGGTCTTCCTTGAAGGCCATCTCCGCGCCGGCCAGCATGTAGGCGGAGATCGCCTTGTCGTCCGGGTCGCTGTTGCGGTGCTGGAACCAGTAGTAGCGGGTGTTCTCCGCGTCGATGGGCGTCATGAAGTTGTAGGAGATGTTGACGAAGGTCTTCTCGTGCAGCGGCCTGTCGGGCCCGCCGGTGCCCGCCGGCGCGAAGATCGACCTGTTGATGGCGATGGCCGGAAAGCGGCACTCGTAGTGCTGCTTGCGGTCGCAGTTCCCCTCGAACTTCGTCAGGTCGGCATAGTAGGGCGGGACCGGGCGGTCCTCGATCCAGCGCCAGACCAGCACGCCGTCGTCGAAGGCGTCGATCTGCAGCGGCGTCCCTTCGGTGCCGGCGCCGGCGAAGGAGGTCATGTGGACCCAGGCGACGTGGGAGGGGTCCAGGAGGTTGTCGACGATGTAGAGATAGTTGCAGGCGATGTCCATGGCCCCGCCGTCGGTCTTGCCCCAGGCGGGATTGTCGAAGTTCTCGATCTCGTAGATCTCGTTTTCGTCCGCCAGCGCCGGATCGCCCATCCAGATCCACAGCAGGTCCCAGCGGTCGGCGACGGGGTAGCTGTGCACCAGGGCGCGCGGCGGGATCATGGCCTCCTGGGTCGGCGCGCGCACGCAGGCGCCGCTGCAGTCGAAGGTGAGGCCGTGATAGCCGCATTCCACGGTGTCGCCGATCAGCCGTCCGGCGGAGAGCGGCAGCTTGCGGTGGGGACAGGCGTCCTCCAGCGCGACGGGCCGGCCGTCCTCCGTCCGGTAGAGGACGATCTCGTCGCCGAGGATTCTGACCGCTTTCAAGGCGTGGCCGACCTCGTGGCTCCATCCCGCCACGTACCACGCGTTGCGTAAGAATCCCTCCATCGATCCCGCCTGTTTTTGTTCTCTGTGAAGATGCCTGAAGCCGCCAGGCGCCGCCTGCCCAACCTCGGCGAACCCTGCCTTCATCGGCCCGGACAATCAATTCCAAAGCGATAATTAGAATTATAAATATAACTAATGAGTCGACCGGGTGTTCGGCGGGATCTCTGGCGATGGCCGGGGGAAGGTGTGACAATGCCGACCGAATCAGACGCAGTGCGGGGAAGACCAGGGTGGAGAAGCAAGGAGCGAGAAAAGCGGCGGGCCCTGCCGCGCCGCTGTCGCAAGACCCCCATCGCGTCAGCCAGTCGCAGGCCAACTCCCTGGAAGGGGCCATCGGCCGCCAGGTGAACGACCTGCGCAAGAAGCTCGGCATGACCATTCACGAACTGGCCCGCCAAGCCGGGCTCTCGGCGGGCATGCTCTCGAAGATCGAGAACGGTGGGACATCGCCGTCGCTGTCCACCCTGCAGGCGCTGGCCGGCGCCTTGAGCGTGCCGGTGACCGCGCTCTTCGCCGGCTTCGAAGAGAAGCGCGACGTTTCCTTCGTGCGCTCCGGCCGAGGCTTGAAGATCGAGCGCCGCGGCACCCGGGCCGGGCACCAGTATCAGCTTCTCGGCCATGCACCTTCGGCGCCGGTGAGCGTCGAGCCCTATCTGATCACCCTGACCGACAGCTCGGACACCTTTCCGACCTTCCAGCACGACGGCCTGGAGTTCATCTACATGCTGAAGGGCCGCGTCGGCTACCGCCATGGCGACAAGGTCTGGGAGCTGCGGCCCGGCGATTCCCTGCTGTTCGATCCCGCCGCCCCCCACGGCCCGGAAGACCTGATCCGCTTTCCGATCCAGTTTCTCTCGGTGATCATCTATCCGAAGACCTGAGAGTATGATCGGAAATGAGTGATTTGATTTCAATGATTTGCCAGCGCCATCCCTCCCCATATGGTCACCCTCGGGCTTGTCCCGAGGGTCCATGGAAAGAGCGAGACCCGAACCTCGATGGATTGCCGGAACAAGTCCGGCAATGACGGTCTACGAGGCCGAAGCGCGGGAGCCCCTTGACGGACAGCGCCTCGTTTCGGGTCAAGCTCTGAGATCTTTGTGTTTCCTGCTAGGAAACAAATATTCTTGCTATTGATCCACTGGACCGCCTGCCCTAGACTCTCGGTCTGCTGAATTACGTTGCGCGAAAGGGCCTTGGGCGGCATGTGCGGTATCGTCGGCTTGTTTCTGAAAGACCCGGCCCTTGAGAGCCGGCTGGGGCGTCTGACCGCGGCGATGCTGCACGAGATGCGCGAGCGCGGGCCGGACAGCGCCGGCTTTGCGGTCTATGGGCCGGCGCGCAATGGCGAGACCCTCGTGGTGCTGGACCGTTCCGGCGAGGCGGCCTGGCCGGAGATCGCCGCGCAGATGGGCGCGGCGATCGGCACGGCGGTAGGCTGCCGGCCGGTCGGCGATCACGGTGTTTTCCAGATCGACGGCGCGGCCGGTCCGGCGCGCGACTGGCTGGCCCTCCATCATCCGGGTCTGGTGGTCCTCAGCTACGGCAAGCGGATGCAGATCTTCAAGGGCAGGGGCGATCCCGACGCGGTGGCGGCCCGCTTCGGCCTTGCGGAAATGACCGGCAGTCATGCGCTGGCCCATACCCGCATGGCCACCGAATCGGCGGTGGTCACCGAGGGCTCCCATCCCTTCGCGACGGCCCCCGATCAGTGCCTGGTGCACAACGGCTCCCTCTCCAACCACAACCGCCTGCGGCGCGGCCTGATCGTCAACGGGATCCGCTTCGAGACGGCAAACGACAGCGAGGTCGCCGCTGCCTTCGTCAGCGCGCGACTGTCCGAAGGGGCCTCGCTGGCGGAGGCGCTGGAGGCCGGGCTGAAGGAGCTCGACGGCTTCTACACCTTCGCGGTGGCGACGGCGGACGGTCTGGCGATCCTGCGCGATCCCATCGCCTGTAAACCGGCGGTGCTGGCGGAAACCGATCAATGGGTCGCCATGGCCTCCGAATTCCGGGCCATCGCCGCGCTGCCGGGCGTGGAGAGCGCCAGGATCTGGGAGCCGGAACCCGGGGTGGTCCATGCCTGGAGCCACAGCCCGCATGACGGCAGACGGCAGGCCGCATGACGGTCGCGCCTACGCCCAATCGGGCTATACCCGGTCAAAACACAACCGAACAGGCCGATGCGACCTTGGTCGACCTTGCCGAGGGCGGGGTCCGTGCGCTCAACAGTCTGCTGCACGGAACCGACGACGGCGCCTTCCGGGTGGTCAATCCGAACGGCGCCCATGCCGTCGCCGTGGGCCTGAATGCGCCCTTGGCGGTCACGGTGGAAGGACACGTCGGCTACTACTGCGCCGGCATGAACAAGGCCGCGCAGATTGCCGTGATGGGCAATGCCGGCACCGGGGTCGCCGAGAACATGATGTCGGGCCAGGTCACCGTCCACGGCAATGCCAGCCAGTCGGCCGGTGCCTCGGCCCATGGCGGCACCCTGGTGATCGACGGTAACGCCGCGGCGCGCTGCGCGATCTCGTTGAAGGGCGCCGACATTGTGGTTGGCGGCAGCGTCGGCCACATGAGCGCCTTCATGGCCCAGAGCGGCCGTCTGCTGGTTTGCGGCGATGCCGGCGATGCCCTTGGGGATTCGATCTACGAGGCCCGGCTCTACGTCGCCGGCACCGTGAAAAGCCTGGGGGCCGACTGCGTCGAAAAGGAGATGCGGGACGAACACCTGGCCGAGGTGGCGGTGCTGCTTGCGCGCGCCGGCTTCGGCGATGTCGACCCGGTGTCCTTCCGCCGCTACGGCTCGGCCCGGCGGCTCTATCACTTCGAGGTGGACAATGCCGGCGCCTACTGAGAGCGAGACCGGGGTGGCGGCGCCCGCCCACTTACGCGAGTCGGCTCTGTTCGACCGGGCGGTCATCCACGACATTCAGAAAGCCGCGGCCACCGGGATCTACGCAATCCGCGGCTTCGGGGCCAAGCGCCCGGTGCCGCATTTCGACGACCTGCTATTTCTCGGCGCCTCCGTCTCCCGCTATCCCCTGGAGGGCTACCGCGAACGCTGCGGCACAGACGTCTGGCTGGGCACCCGCCATGCCAAGACGCCGCTGCACCTCGATACGCCGGTGACCATCGCCGGCATGAGCTTCGGCGCCCTCTCGGCCAACGCCAAGGAAGCGCTCGGCCGCGGCGCCAGCGCCATGAATACCTCCACCACCACCGGCGACGGCGGCATGACGCCGGAGGAACGGCTTTCTTCGAAATACCTTGTCTATCAATACCTGCCGTCGCGCTATGGCATGAATCCGGACGACCTGCGCAAGGCCGATGCCATCGAGGTGGTGGTGGGCCAAGGCGCCAAGCCCGGTGGCGGCGGCATGCTGCTGGGCC
>NZ_JANQOI010000038.1 GCF_028289705.1 Pelagibius sp. | reverse complement strand
GCCTGGTGCTGGTGCGTCAGCGCCCGGGCAGCGCCAAGGGCGTGATCTTCGCCACCCTGGAGGACGAGACCGGCACCGCCAACGTCATCGTCTGGCCCGACGTCTTCGAGCGCCACCGCGCCATCGTCATGAAGGCCGGCCTGCTGGCGGCGCGTGGCAAGCTGCAGCGCGAGGGCCTGGTGATCCACGTGGTGGCCGAGGACCTCATCGACCTGACCCCGCGGCTGATGACCCTGAAGCCCGGCCCGCACCTGGAGCCCGCCCCCCTTGAGCCCGCACACGCCCACGCCGACGAGGTGAAACGCCCGACCCGCGACCACCGTCCCGCGCACTATGAGACGGCGACGGCAAGGCACCCGCGCAATGTCAACCCCATGCCCAAGTCCCGGGATTTTCATTGAGGGCGGCAAACGTCGCGGACCGTCCTCGACACCCCCTCACCCAGCTCCGGCTAAGCTCGGTCTTCGACCTCACTAAGCCTGCGCAACCTGCCTTCGCCGAAGCGTAGCCGCTTCGGCTACGCGCAGGCAGGCCCTCTCCCACGCTGGGGAGAGGGAAGACCAAAAGATCCCTCTTTCCTCTCCCGCCGGGGGAGAGGAGATGGAGCATGTCACTTCAGTCCTCGCTCTCCCGGTAGCGTTCCGGGGGCGGGGGCAGCTCGGCGTAGAGGGTCATCATCAAGAGGATGTCCACGGTCTCGCCGTCTGCGGCCAGCGGCAGGGTGAGCTGCTCGGCCGCAACGGGCTTGCCCTCCAGGCCGGCGTGGGCGCTGCCCCGGCGGTAGGAGGGCCGGCCGCTCTCGGCGCAGCCGCGGTAGAAGCGGAAGGCCGCGGAGTCGCCGAAGCGCGGATAGATCTCGTCGAGCCAGCGCCCGGTGCCGTCGCGCCCGGTGAAGGTCACGATCTCCGTGCCCAGCAGGCGGAAGCGGAAGCGCCAGGGCTCCCGCGCCACGTCGATCATCCAGATGTTGGGCAACAGGGCGGGGATGTCCACCGGGTCGAAATGCTGCCGCCCCGGGAGCCCTGTTCCCGGGTGGATGGACAGCCAGTAGTCGTACAGCGCGCGGATCTTCGGCGCGCAGTCCGCCGGCAGCAGAAAGCGTTCGGACCCAGTGATCGCCATCCTAAAGGCCTAGCATTGCCGGCCTTAAGAATGCCTCTGGCTTTGCGCATTTCTGAGGCGCGAAAGGGGCAATCCGACGCCCTTGGGTAGAGCCCGCCGCGCGCATGTGACCGGGGATAGGCAGATCCCGGTCACATTGCGGTGATAAGAATGCCCGTCAAATTGCGGGTGCCGGGACGTGGCGGATTTGCGCCGAATGCGGGGTATGCCGAAGCAGTCGCTGTGTGCGGACCTCTGCTACGGAATTATATTTCGATGAAGAACGAAGAGTTCCCGTAAAAGGCAGCCGTCCGCTGAGAGGCGGTCCTCCAAGTCAGCATATACATCCAACCTTCTTTCATCCCGGAGAGAGGTCCCCCTCACCCAGCTTCGGCTAGGTTCGGTCTGCGACCTCACCAAGCCTGCGCATCCCTCTCCCACGGCGGGGAGAGGGGAACAAAGGGCACGGCGCCGAATCCCTCTCCCCGGCGCGGGAGAGGGAGGGGCCCGCGTGAGCGGGAGGGTGAGGGGGCCTTTGTTTTCCACTTCCCTTGACCGCGCACTCAAACGGCGGGACAGTCGGGGCGTCGGGCGGTGAGGCCGAGCCTTGCCCCGCATCCCCTAACGCCGCATCCCAGAGACCGTGCCATGAAACGCCCCGCCGTCGTCGTCGACAACGATCAGGACATCTCCGAACAGGACCGCCTGCGCCGGCGCTTGCGCGACCATCTGATGGCTGACGAGACGGCCGTGGTCCGCGCGCTGCTGGACGCCGCGGCGCTGCCCCATGACGCCCAGGACCGTATCGCCGAGCAGGCGCGGGCGCTGGTGGGGGCGGTCAGGCGGGCGCGGGTCGGGCAGGGAGGGCTGGATGCCTTCCTCCATGAGTTCGAACTCTCCAGCAAGGAGGGCGTGGTGCTCATGTGCCTGGCCGAGGCGCTATTGCGGGTGCCCGACGCCGCCACCGTCGACAAGCTGATCAAGGACAAGATCGCCGAGGCCGACTGGCGGGCCCACCTCGGGCACAGCGAGTCGCTCTTCGTCAACGCCTCCACCTGGGCGCTGATGCTCACCGGCCGCGTGGTCAAGCTGGACGAGAACGACGCCCGCGATCTCGGCGCGACCCTGGGCCGGCTGGTGCAGAAGTCCGGCGAGCCGGTGATCCGCGGCGCCGTGACCCAGGCCATGCGCATCCTGGGGCGCCAGTTCGTCATGGGCCGCACCATCGAGGAGGCGCTGGAGCGCGCCCGGGCCAGCGAGAAGAAGGGCTACCGCTACTCCTACGACATGCTGGGGGAGGCCGCCCACACCGCCGCCGATGCCGAGCGCTACTTCCAGTCCTACCGCGCGGCCATCGCCGCCATCGGCAAGGCCGCGGTGGGGCCGGACGGCAGCGCCAAGGGGCCCATCGAGGCGCCGGGCATCTCCATCAAGCTCTCCGCCCTGCACCCGCGCTATTTCTTTGCCCAGCGCGAACGGGCTCTGCGCGATCTGGTGCAGCGGCTGAAGGTGCTGGCCGAGGACGCCAAGGCCGCCGCCATCGGCCTGACGGTGGACGCCGAGGAGGCCGAGCGCCTCGACCTCTCCCTCGATGTCATCGAGGCGGTCTCCGGCGACCCCGACCTCGCCGGCTGGAACGGCTTCGGCCTGGCGGTCCAGGCCTATCAGAAGCGCGCCCTGCCGCTGCTCGACTGGCTGGCGGCCATGGCGCGGCGCCACAACCGCCGCCTCATGGTGCGCCTCGTCAAGGGCGCCTATTGGGACAGCGAGGTGAAGCGCGCCCAGGAACAGGGCCTGGCCGGCTATCCGGTCTTCACCCGCAAGGCCTCCACCGATCTCTCCTACCTCGCCTGCGCCAAGCGCCTGCTGGCCGAGCCCGAGGCCTTCTATCCGCAGTTCGCCACCCACAACGCCCACTCCCTGGCCTGGGTGCTGGAGGCCGCGGGCAACCGTGCCGACTTCGAGTTCCAGCGCCTCCACGGCATGGGCGAGGCGCTCTACGACCAGGTGGTGGGCGCCGACAAGCTGGACCGGCCCTGCCGCATCTATGCGCCTGTGGGCAGCCACGAAGACCTGCTGGCCTATCTGGTGCGCCGCCTGCTGGAGAACGGCGCCAACTCCTCCTTCGTCAACCGTATCCAGGACGAGAAGCTGCCGGTGGATGCCATCGTCGCCGACCCGGCGGCCAAGCTGCGGGCGGCGGTGGAGATCCCGCATCCGAGCATTCCGCTGCCGGTGGATCTCTTCGGGGACGAGCGACCGAACGCCGCCGGCATCGACCTCAGCGATCCCCTGGCGGTGGCGGAGCTGCAGCAGGGCATCGCCCACACGGCGGCCGAGCCCTGGAGCGCCGGGCCCATCGTCGGCGGGGTCGAACAGGCAGGGGCGGAGCGCCGCGCCGTCACCAATCCGGCGAAGCGCGGCGAGACCGTCGGCGAGATCGCCTGGGCGACGGCGGCGGACGCGGAGACGGCGCTGGCCCGCGCCAGCCGCGCCGCCTTCGCCTGGAACGCCACCCCGGCGGCGGAGCGCGCCGCCGCGCTGGAGCGGGCCGCCAACCTGATGGAGGTGGCGACACCGCGGCTCATCGCCTTCTGCCAGCGCGAGGCGGGCAAGTCCCTGCCCGACGGTGTGGCGGAGCTGCGCGAGGCGGTAGACTTCCTGCGCTACTACGCCGCCCGCGCCAAGGCCGACTTCGGCGCGCCGCTGGCCCTGCCCGGCCCGACGGGGGAGCGCAACGAGATCTCCCTGCAGGGGCGCGGCGTTTTCCTTTGCATCTCCCCCTGGAACTTCCCGCTGGCGATCTTCACCGGCCAGGTGGCCGCGGCGCTGGCCGCCGGCAACGCGGTGCTCGCCAAGCCGGCGGAGCAGACCGGGCTGGTGGCCGCGGAAGCGGTGCGCATTCTCCACCGCGCCGGGGTGCCGGGCGACGTGCTGCACCTATTGCCCGGCGACGGGCCCACCATCGCCGCGCCGCTGGTGGCCGACCCGCGGGTCGCCGGGGTCGCCTTCACCGGCTCCACCGAGACCGCGCGGATCATCAACCAGGCGCTTGCCGCGCGCCCAGGTCCCATCGTGCCGCTGATCGCCGAGACCGGCGGCCAGAACGCCTTGCTGGTGGACTCCACCGCCCTGCCGGAGCAGGTGACCGAGGACGTCATCACCTCGGCTTTTCAATCGGCGGGCCAGCGCTGCTCGGCCCTGCGCGTGCTCTTCCTGCAGGCGGACGTGGCCGACAAGATGCTGACGATGCTGAAGGGCGCCATGGCGGAGCTGGTGGTTGGCGATCCCGCGGAGCTCGCCACCGATGTCGGCCCGGTGATCGACGAAGAGGCCAAAGCCATGTTGGAGGCCCACAAGGCGCGCATGGCCAAGGACGCGAAGCTGACCTACGAGCTGCCCCTGCCGGATGCTGCGGCGGGCGGCAGCTTCGTCGCCCCCGCCGCCTACGAGATCGACGGCATCGAGGTTCTGGAGCGGGAGGTCTTCGGCCCCATCCTCCACATCGTGCGCTACCGCGCCGACCGCCTCGACCAGGTGCTCGACGCCATCGCCGGGACGGGCTACGGCCTGACGCTGGGGGTGCACTCGCGCATCGACGCCACCGTCGATCACATCTGCAACCGCCTGCCGGTGGGCAACGCCTATGTGAACCGCAACATCATCGGCGCCGTGGTCGGCGTGCAGCCCTTCGGCGGGCAGGGTCTGTCGGGCACCGGCCCCAAGGCCGGCGGCCCCCGCTACCTGCACCGCTTCGCCACCGAGAAGACCCTCTCGGTCGACACCACCGCCGCCGGCGGCAATGCGTCTTTGATGTCATTGCAAGAGGGCTTGTCGCGCTGACGCGCTCGGAAGCGTAAGCCTCGAACGCCGAGGCCTGGCCTCGTCTCCTCCCGATCCGCTCTAAGACAGGCGGTGGGCTTCACCGTCGATTCCCCTCTGCACCCTGCCGCGGCGGGAAACCTCCCGCGCATCCGGTTTTCGGGCTTCGGTCTTGTGATCGGACTGCTGCGTCCGCCTACGAACAGAAACCTATAGTAATATCGATATTTTTTTGATATCGTAATTAATATCGGTAAATAAGAAACCGGGAGGACCCCATGGCCAAAGGATTGGCAACGCTCTGTTTCGTGGCCGGGCTCGTCGCGCAGACGGCCTCGCTGGCCGCCGAGGAACTGCGCATCGGCACCGCGAGCCTTGGCGGCGCCTTCTATCCGATCGGGCAAGGCATATCGAACCTGGTCAACAAGTACGCCGAGGGCGATATCACCATGGTGCCGGTGGTCACCGGCGGTTCGGTTCAGAACCCGCGCCTGGTCGGCAGCGGCGAGGTCGACATCGCCATCACCAACAACAATCTGGCGGTTCTGGCGACCAAGGGGGCGGGCCCCTACAAGTCCGGGGCCATCGACATGAAGGCCATCGCGGCCTTGCATCCCAGCGTCCTGCACATGATCGTGCTCGACGGATCGGACATCCGGTCCTTTGAAGACATCAAGGGCAAGCGCGTGGCGGTCGGTCCGGCTGGCGGCGGTACCCTCGGCTTCCTGAATTTCCTGCTGCCCCTGCACGGCATGACGCTGGACGATTTCACGCCAAGCTTCCTCTCCTACTCGGACGGCTTCAGCCAGCTGTCCGATGGGAATGTCGATGCCGCTTTCGCGCTCTCCGGCTATCCGGCCTCCGCGGTCATGCAGGCCAGCGCCGGCAACAAGCTGCGCTTCATCGCCTTCTCCGACGGCAAACTTGACGAGGCGCTCGGCAAGAACGGCGCCTTCAAGGCGGTGGAGATTCCGGCCGATGTCTACGGCACCGATGGGCCCGGCAAGGTGATCGGCGTCAACAACATGCTGATCGTTCCCTCCTCGATGGATGCCGACAGGGTTTACGACATCACCGCGGCGGTGTTCGATCATCTCGAGGAGTTCAAGGCCGAGAATGCCAACGCCCGGCAGATCGATCCGGCGGATTCCCTGAACCTGGCCATCACCCTGCACGAGGGTGCGGCGCGCTACTTCAAGAAGTAGCTATCGCCCGGGAACCGAAGGCGGCGGAACCCCTCGGCCAGGGGTCCGCCGGTCCTTCCGGTCGCGAGTGGAGCAGAGTGGTCCTTGCTCAACACGGCACAGATAACGAAGCACTTCACGCTGCGGGACCTCATAGGGCTCCTGGCGCTGGGGCTCGGCCTCTATCACCTCGTTCTGGTGTCCGGCGTCTTCGCGGTTTCCACGATGGAGATGCGCCTGACGCACCTCATGCTCGCCTTCAGCCTGCTTTTTCTGAGCCGGCCGTTCAGCAAGGCGGCGGAGGGCAGCCGCTTCGACAGGCTGTTGAGCGTCGTGCTGGTGATCGCCGTGCTCGGCGCCGGCGCCTGGCTGCTGTCACGCTGGAAGGCGATTGCCTTCAGCGGCGGACTGACCGAGCCGGGCGACTTCTATGCCGGCGCGGTGATCGTGGTCCTGGTCTTCGAGGCGGCGCGGCGCGGCGTCGGCTTGGTGCTGGCGGCGATCACGCTGCTGTTCTTTCTCTACCCCTTCGTAAGTCCATACCTTCCGGGCCTGCTGGGCGCGCGCGGCTACAGCTTCGAGCGGATCGTCATCTTTCTGACCACCGATACCCAGGGCGTCTTCGGCATTCCCATCGGCGTCGCCGCCACCTATATCGTGCTGTTCACGGTCTTCGGGGCGCTGCTCTCGGCCTTCGGCGCCGGCGATTTCTTTTTCGAGCTGTCGCGCAGACTGACCCGCGGCCTCAGGGCCGCCGGTGCCAAGACCGCCGTGCTGTTCTCCACGCTCATCGGCATGATCTCGGGGTCAGCCGCCGGCAACGTGGCGGTGACCGGCACGCTGACGATCCCGATGATGAAGCGCGAAGGCTATGCCGCTCATCAGGCGGCCTCCATCGAGGCGGTGGTCTCCACCGGTGGCCAGATTATGCCACCGATCATGGGGGCGGCCGCCTTTCTGATGGCCGAGATCGTCGGCATTCCCTATGTGGAGATCATGGGCGTGGGTCTGCTGCCGGCGCTGCTGTTTTTCGCGTCGATCTTCTTCATCGTCCATCTGCAGGCCGTCAAGAGCGACCTCCGGCCGCCGGTGCAGGAGGTGGAAGACGGGCGCTCGCTCTGGCAGGTCCTGTTCGAGGGCTCGCGCTTTATCGCGACCCTCGGTCTGCTCCTCGGCCTGATGCTCTGGGGCTATTCGCCGTTCAAAGCGTCTTTCTGGGCGATCATTCTGCTGGTGGTCGGCGAGCTGCTTTGGACCAGGGAGTTCAGGCTTTCCTTCATCCGCCGGCTTGGCGCCGGCATCGCCAACGGGGCGCGGAACGTTGCGCCGATTTCGGCGGCCTGCGCGGCGGCGGGGATCATCTCCGGAACCCTGGCCGTCAGCGGTCTCGGTCCGAAGATCGCGATCCTGATCGACCTCGCCTCCGGCGGCTCGCTGGTGCTGGCGCTGGTCCTGACCATGGTGGCCGCGATCATTCTGGGCATGGGCCTGCCGACGACCGCCGCCTATCTGATCCTCGCGACCGTCGTGGCCCCGGCGCTGGTGAAGCTCGGGATGCCGCTGCTGACCGCGCATTTCTTCGTCTTCTTTTACGGCTGTATCTCGACTATCACTCCGCCGGTCGCCCTCGCGTCCTATGTGGCCGCGGGCATCGCGGGGGCCGGGATCAACAAGGTCGGCTGGACGGCGGCGAGCTATGGGCTCACATCCTATCTGCTGCCTTTCGCCTTCTGCTTCGGGCCGGGGCTTTTGCTGCAAGGCAGCCTCGTGGAGAACGTTGTAGCCGTGATCACCGGCACGGCGGGCACCTTCGCCGTGGCCGTCGCCGTGATCGGCTGTCTGAACCGGCCGCTCGACTTGTGGCTGCGGGGACTGGTTTTCTCAGGCGGGGCGCTGCTGCTGTTCCAGGAAATCTGGAGCAGCCTGATCGGCGCGGCCCTGCTCATCGGTCTCCTCGCTATCGGCCGGCTCCGGCTTCAGGCATCGCATCAACAGGCAAATCGAGGGTGAATATGGCGCGGAGATTTCGGCGTGTCGTCACCGGCCACGACGACAACGGTGTTGCCGTGGTCGTGTCGGACCAGGAGGCGACGCAGGCGCTGCAGAGGCCCAGCCGGCCGGGCGTGACCTTGACCAACTTCTGGCTCTCGGACGGCACGCCGGCGGAGTATGACGGTGCGCAGGAAACCTGCGAAGGCGACTTCGTGCTCCACCCGCCGGGGAATGGGTCGGTTTTCCGCTGCGTAGAGTTCGAGCCGGAAGACCCCAACGTGCTGGCGACCCTCGACGGGAAGGCGGCCTTCGCCGAGATGGGCGCCGCCGCCAACATCGTGGAGGGCGCCCGCCATCCCTTCATGCATCGGACCGACTCTCTCGACTATGCGATCGTCCTGAAGGGCGAGATCTACATGCTGCTGGACGAGACCGAGGTGCATCTGCGGGCGGGGGACATCGTCGTTCAGCGCGGCACCAACCACGCCTGGTCCAACCGCGGCAGCGAGACCTGCATCATCGCTTTCGTGCTGGTCGATGGGGTGACCCGGCGCGACCTCCCGGCCGAGCAGGCCAGGGGCATTCCGCGCCGCTGACGCAAGTTAGGCCGCCTGGGGGCGGGTCTTGCGGAAGCGTTCTTCGGCGAGGTAGTCGGCCGCTTCGGAGGTTGCGATCCTGCGGGTGTCGGCGCGGCGGAAGATCTCCAGCAGGGTGTCGTGGATGCGCGCCACGTGGGCGTAGGCCTTCGCCTCGTCGTAACGCGGGCCCTCTTGGCTTATCAGCACGATGCCGCCGGCGTTCAGCACGTAGTCCGGCGCGTAGAGAATGCCGCGCTGGCGCAGGGCCTCGCCGTGGCGTGCCTCGGCGAGCTGGTTGTTGGCGGAACCGGCGACGATCTGCGCCTTGAGGAGCGGCAGGGTCTCGTCGTTGATCACGGCGCCCAGCGCACAGGGCGCGAAGATGTCGGCCTCCACCGCATAGATGGCCTCCGGCGCGACCACCTTGGCGTCGAACTCGGCGACCACCCGGTCCAGGGAGTCCTGGGCGATGTCGCTGACGATCAGCTCGACCCCCGCGTCCGACAGGTGCTTGCAGAGGTAGTAGCCGACATGGCCGACGCCCTGGACGGCGACGCGCAGGCCGCGCAGGTTGTCGCGTCCCGTCTTGTGGCGCACCGCAGCCTTCAGCCCCATGAAGACGCCGTAGGCGGTGGCGGGGGAGGGATCGCCGGCGCCGCCCTTGCGGGTGCCGGCCACATGGCGGGTTTCCCGCTCCATGATTTCGACGTCCGGCACCGAGATGCCGACGTCCTCGGCCACGGTATAGCGCCCGCCCAGGCTGTCGACGAAGCGGCCCATGGCACCGAACAGCGCGTCCGACTTGTCCTTACGGGGATCGCCGATGATCACCGACTTGCCGCCGCCGAAATCGAGGCCCGCCAGGGCCGACTTGTAGGTCATGCCCCGCGACAGGCGCAGCGCGTCGGTGAGCGCTTCGGCCTCGTCGGCATAGGGCCACATGCGGCAGCCGCCGAGGGCCGGGCCGCGATTGGTGTTGTGGACGGCGATGATGGCTTTCAGGCCGCTGTCTGCGTCGTGGCAGAAGACCACCTGCTCGTGGCCGTCGAACTCGCGATGTTCGAAAACAGACATGAGAACCCCTATTCGGTCTACGCCGGCCGGGGCAGCGCCACAGGGGCGGATCCGCCGCACCGGCGAATGTTTGTGTTTCCACAAATGTCAGGGGTTGTCGTTAAGTATTCAATAAGAAGAGTTTGGCCCTCGCAAAATAGACGGATCGTTAAATGCGCGGCGCCGCTGCCATTCGCAAGGGCCGTCCGGCCGGCATCTCCGGGTAACTTTATTGCTCGGTCGATTCCCGTGTCACGCGCGCAAATCAGCCGAGCCGTCCCTCCAGGGCCGCTTCGAACATGGCGCGCATCTCCGCAGGGCCTGCCGGGATCGGATTGGTGGGCGCCGTAGGGTCCTCGGCGGCCATGGCGGCGATCTCCTCGACGCGCTCCCCGCCGACGCCGATGCCCTCCAACCGCTCGGGGATGCCCACCTCGGCGCGGAGTGCCAGGACCCAGTCCTGAACCGCGGCGAAGGAGGGGGAGGGCAGGCCGAGCCAGGCGGCCAGACGCGCCATCTTATCCTCGATGGCCGGCCGGTTGAAGGCCAGCACATAGGGCATGACCACGGCGTTGGTCAGGCCATGGTGGGTGTCGTAGAGCGCGCCGATGGGATGGCTGAGGGAGTGGATCGCCCCCAGGCCCTTCTGGAACGCCGTCGAACCCATGGAGGCCGCCGCCAGCATGTGGGCGCGCGCCGCCAGGTTGCCGCCGTCCTTCACTGCCGTCGGCAGCCAGTCCTTCACCAGGCGGATGCCTTCGACGGCGATGCCCTCGGCCATGGGGTGATAGCCCGGCGCGCAGTAGGCCTCCAGGCAGTGGGCGAGGGCGTCCATGCCGGTGGCCGCGGTGACGTGGGGCGGCAGGCCGACCGTCAGTTCGGGATCGGAGACCACGGTGCCGGGCATCATCTTCGGATGGAAGATGATCTTCTTGATGTGGGTCGCCTCGTCGAGGATCACCGAGGCGCGCCCGGTCTCGGAGCCGGTGCCGGCGGTGGTGGGCACGGCGACGATGGGGGCGACGCCCTCCGGGTCGACCCGCTTCCAGTTGTCGCCCTTGTCCTCGAAGTCCCAGAGCGGGCGGCTCTGGCCGGCCATCAGGGCGACCGCCTTGCCGCAGTCCAGCGCCGAGCCGCCGCCAAAGGCGATCACCCCGTCATGGCTCCCGTCGCGGTAGGCCGCCACGCCTTCGTCGACGTTCTGGCCGACGGGGTTGGGCTTCACCGCGGAGAACAGCCCGGTGGGCAGCCCTTCGGCCTCGTTGGCCGCGATGGCCTCGCGCACCATGGGCAGGGCGGCTAGGCCCGGGTCGGTCACCAGCAGGGGCCGCGTCATACCCAGTCCCTTGCAGGCGCGCCCCAGATTGCGGATGCGGCCGGGTCCGAAAATCATCTGGGTGGGGAAGCCCCAGCTTCCCTTCAGGTCTTGCGGATCGGTGTCGGGCGCTGCGGAGGTCATCGACGGTCGGCCTTGGTTGGGTGAGTGGGTGGGCGGTTCGCCTTTACCTTCTGATAACCGTAACGCGTCCTGCGGTCCAACCGCTTGTTCGCAAGGCACGCAAATAGCAGCCATTCGTTGTGCGCCGGGACGCGGGAATGCGACCTTCGCCGAAACCCGCGAACTAAGGATTCCTTCACCCCTGGTCTGTAAAATCCAAGATAACGCGATTGCTTTCGGCGCAGCGGTGGGCAGGTCAGTCCATCCCGTCCGGGCCGTTCAGGAGCCTGGCGCGCCGCCTCAGGAGGAGGAATCGATGATTCCCACAGCCTATGATCCCTCCGGCCTGCTGCCGGAGTTCTTTCACCGCGGTGCCGACGGTTTCGCCGGCCGGCGGCCGCAGGTCCCTGTCGACGACGCTGCCGTCCCGGCGCGCGATCTGGTGGCGCTCTCGCCCGAGGCCGAAGCGGCCCAGGACGTCGAAAGCGTCGGCGAGGGCGTTGCCGCGGAAACCGAAAGCCGCGCCCTGTTGGGCGAGGCGGGCGGCTTCGTGCGCAAGGCGCTGGAGACCATGCGCCGCGACCTGGGCCAGGTGCTGAAGGCCTTCGGCTTCGACACCGAGGCCGCCAAAGGTTTCGCCCAGGCCTTCGTGGAACCGGTCATCGCGGCGCTGAAGGACGGCGTCAATTTCACCGCCGAACTCACCTTCGCCGCCGTCAGCCAGGTCACCGCCATCTCCGGCAGTTCGTTCAGCCAGTCCACCTCGCTGGTCGCCCGCTCACTGGAGATCGAGGTGAACCACGACACCGGAGAGGTCTCGGTCGCCATGGCGAGCCTCTCCTTCGAGCAGCACATTCAGTCCGGCGGCGCCGCCGCGGCTACCGAGCCGCTGATGGTCATCGAGCCGGAGACCCTGGGCGATCCGCGCGCGCTCGTCGAAAAACTCCTGGACAGCGAGGTCCAGCCGCCGGCGGCGCCGGCACATGCCGCCGCTCCGGTGGACGATGCCGCGGACGCCGCGGAGATCGCGGAGGAAGCCGAAGAGGCGGAGACCCCGGACGCGCTCAAGGAAAGTCTTGCCCAGGTGCGCGAGCGGCTCAGCGAGGAGGCGATCGAATTCCAGACGCGCCTGACCATCTTTGCCTTCACCAGCTACCGCAACGACAACGGCGAGACGATCACCAAGCTGCTGCTCGACGCCGAGCTCAACCTCGCGCGCGTGGCGGACCCAAGAGTCGATGCATCGGTTCAGGAGGAGGCGCAAAGCCTCGATCTCGAAGCCTAAAGGCCGGGGGAACCGATAGGTGGGGAAGGGGTCCTGCGGGGCCCCTTTTTCATTCACCGTTCCGGTGAATGTGGCGTTTTCGACGTGCGTTGAATCGGTGCCGTCAAACCATAAAGCGCTCTAAGCGCCAAGCGCACGGTCGAGGAAGTCCAGCCGGTCCTGGCCCCAGAACAGTTCATCGTTGTAGATGTAGCTCGGCGCGCCGAAGACGCCGCGGGCGACGGCGGCCTCGGTCTGCTCGGCATAGCGCCGGCGCACCGCCGGGTCCAGGGCCTTGGCCAGCAGGTCGACGGCATGGTGGCCGGTTTCCTCGGCAATCGCCTCGCAGGTGCCGACCTCGGCGATGTTGCGCTCCTGCTCCCAGACCGCGCGGCCGAAGGCCTGAGCGAGCGCCAGCGGCTGCCCGCCGCCCTCGCCGGCGGCGATCACCATGCAGGCGGCGGTGATCTCCGGCGCCGGAAAGTAGGCCGGCTGAAGATTGATGGGCACGCCCAGGTGTGCACTCCAGCGTTTCAGTTCGGCCAGGCGATAGGCCTGGCGCTCCGGCGCGCGCTTGGGCAGCGGCAGACCGCCGGTGCGCGGAAAGACCTCCCCGAGGTTCATCGGCATGACCCGGACCTCGGCGCGGTGGCGCTGGGCGATCTCGGCGAGCCGCCCGCTGCCCAGGTAGGACCAGGGGGAAACCAGGGAAAGGTAGTAGTCGATGACTTTGCTCATGCCGCCTCCCTTGCGTTGAGCTTGCTTAGCGTGTCGCGGCGCCTTGGTCCAGGCTCGCGGACCTGATAGGCTCATTCGCTTGCAAAACCGGCCCGGCCCTCCACCGGGCCCCCGCCGAAGGTTTGGATCATGCGGATCGTTTTTCGCCACCTGGGCGTTTCAGCCGCCTTTCTGCTCGTGGTGTGTCTGGCTGCCACGCCGGCGCGCGCCGCGGACCAGGCCCGTGAAGTGGTGGGCCTCTTCGTTCAGTCCTGTCTGCGCTACGTCGAAGATCCGGCCGATCTGCGTGCCTGGATCGCGGCGACGCCGCAGCTCCGGCAAATTCCCAGAGCGAAGGCCGAGCAGTTCCTGGAAGGCAAGAAAGGCGATGTCTGGTCCGCCGAAAATGACGCCGGTCTGTTCGCGCTGATCGTCTTCGGCGACGACAGCTGCACCGCCATGGCGCAGATCGCCAGCGCCGATCAGGTCTCCCTGGTGTTCTCCGAGTACGTCCGGCGCAAGAACCTGCCCCTGGACAAGGTCGGTGACCGCAAGGACTTCGTGCGCGGCATCGACAAGCGCGAGGAGACCTATCGCTCCTCGTCCGGCAGCATCCTCTACGAGGTGGTGGTCATGACCTCCAAGTCGCCCCGCGCCGAAGTGCAGGCCGTGCTCACCACCCGGCCGAACCGTTAGGGTTCTCGTGCTTTGACGGCGCCGGCCCGCTCCCCCTCCCGGCCACCCAGCGACAGTATCCTATGGGTGGCCGGGAGGGGGAGCGGGCTGGAACCGAGTCGACGCAAGTCGAAAACACTGAAGACCTACTTCCCCTCGGCCCGCTCCCGGAGGGCCCGGCGGATGATCTTGCCGGTGGCGGTCATCGGCAGGCTGTCGACGAAGGCCACTTCGCGCGGATACTCGTGGGCGGCAAGCCGGGACTTCACGAAGTCCTGGATCTCCCTGACCAGGGCCGAGCGTGCCTCCGGCGCGGCGACGTTCTGCCCGCGCTTCAGCACGATGAAGGCCTTCACCCGCTCGGTGCGCAGAGGGTCGGGCACGCCGACCGCCGCCGCCAGGGCGACGGCGGGGTGCTTGAGCAGACAGTCCTCGATCTCGCCGGGGCCGATGCGGTAGCCGCCGGAGGTGATGACGTCGTCGTCGCGTCCGACGAAGTGCAGATAGCCGTCGTCGTCCATGGCGCCGGTGTCGCCGGTCACCAGCCAGTCGCCGCGGAACTTCGCCGCCGTGGCTTCGGCGTTGCCCCAGTACTCCAGGAACATCACCGGATCGGGCCGCCGCACCGCGATGGTGCCGCTCTCACCCGGGGGCAGCGGCGACCCGTCATCGTCGACGACCGCGACATCGTGGCCGGGGACCGGGCGCCCCATGCTGCCGGGACGCAAGGGCATCAACTCGGCACAGTTGGCGACCACGAGGTTGCATTCGGTCTGGCCGTAGAACTCGTTGACGGCGATGCCGAAGGTCTCCTGCGCCCAATCGAGCAGGCCGGCGCCCAGGGTTTCGCCGCCGCTGCCGATGGACCGGAGCGCGTAGGTCCAGCGCTCCGCCGGGCGTTCGACGCCGCGCAGCATCTTCAGGGCCGTCGGCGGCAGGAAGGCGTTGCGCACCTGATGGTCGGCCATCAGGCGAAAGGTCTCTTCCGGATCGAACTTGGCAAAGCGGTGCGCGAGCACCGGCACGCCGTGGTGCCAGGCCGGCAGCAGCACATCCAACAGGCCGCCGATCCAGGCCCAGTCCGCCGGGGTCCAGAAGAGGTCGCCGGGCTGGGGAAAGAAGCTGTGGGGCAGTTCCACGCCGGGCAGGTGGCCGAGCAGAACCCGCTGGGCGTGCAGCGCGCCCTTGGGCGGCCCGGTGGTGCCGGAGGTGTAGATGATCAGGGCCGGGTCGTCGGCGAAGGTCGAGACCGGCAGATAGCTGTCCGATGCGCGCTCCAGCAGGGACTGCCAGGAGAGCGCATCGCCGCCGTCGATGGAGATCAGGGTTTCCAGCGCCGGCAGCCGTTCGCGCAGCGGCGCGACTCTCTCCAGACCGGCCTGGTTGGTCACCAGGGCGCGGGCGCCGGAGTCGGCGAGGCGGTACTCCAGCGCCTCCTCCCCGAAGAGGTTGAAGAGGGGCACCGCGATGGCACCCAGCTTGTAGACCGCCAGGTGGGCGATGGCCGTTTCCGCGCCCTGGGCCAGCAGGATGGCCACCCGGTCGCCCTCGCCGACATCGTAAGCTTCCAGCGCGTTGGCCAGGCGGTTGGAGAGGCGGCTCAGATCGCGAAAGCTATAGCGTTCTTCCCGCCCGTCGGCCTTCAGGTCGATCAGCGCCAGGCGGTCTCCATCCGCCCACTTGTCGCAGGCGTCCGCCGCGATGTTGTAGCGCTCCGGGATCTGCCAGCGAAAACCGTCCCGCAGTGCCTGGTAACTGTCGGCCTTCGCCAGCATGGCTTCGGCCCCTCCCTGATGTCTTTGTTCGCGGACCCTGTCTTGTTTCTGGCCCTTCACCCGCTAGCATAGCCAAAGAGCGCCGCACTGGGTACAGCGCCGCCCGCATTCGCTTCCGCCCCGCCGTCACGGCAAGAAAAGGCCCCTGCCATGTTTCAGAGCGACCTCCTGCAAGACAAGCGCATCCTCATCACCGGGGGCGGGACGGGCCTGGGCAAGGCCATGGGCAAGCGCTGCCTCGAGCTGGGGGCCAGGCTGCTGATCTGCGGGCGGCGCGAAGCGGTCCTGGAGGAGACCCGGGCGGAATTCGACGCCGAGCATCCCGGCCGCACCACGGTGCTGCCCTGCGACCTGCGCGACGCCGAGGCGGTGGAGGCGATGGCCGAGGCCGCCTTCGCCGAGGGGCCGCTCGATGCCCTGGTGAACAACGCCGCCGGCAACTTCCTCGCCAAGACCGAAAGCCTTTCGCCGCGGGCCGTCGATGCGGTGCTGGCCATCGTGCTGCACGGCACCGCCTATGCGACCCTGGCCTGCGGCAAGCGCTGGCTGGCCGCTAGGCATCCCGGCAACGTGCTCTCCATCGTCACCACCTACGCCTGGACCGGCTCGCCCTTCGTCGTGCCCTCGGCCATGGCAAAGGCAGGCGTGCTGGCGATGACCCGCTCGCTGGCGGTGGAGTGGGGCCGCCAGGGCATCCGCCTCAACGCCATTGCGCCGGGCCCCTTTCCCACCAAGGGGGCCTGGGACCGCCTGGTGCCCAATGCTGAGCTGGATGCCGCCTGGAAGAACAAGATCCCGCTGGGCCGGGTCGGCGAGCACATCGAACTGGCGAACCTGGCGGCCTATCTGCTGGCCGAGCAGTCCGGCTACATCACCGGCGAGGTGGTGACCATCGACGGCGGCGAGTGGCTGAAGGGCGCCGGCCAGTTCAGCCTCATGGAAGCCCTCAGCGACGAGGACTGGGAGGCGATGCGGGCCCGCAAGGGCTGAGCGGGAAGCAGCGCCCGTGAGCGGCCTTCTGCCGGCAGAGCTGATGACCGATCTGCGGCGGCGCTATGGCGAGCCGCAGCGCCATTACCACACCTGGGCCCATGTCGAAGCCCTGCTCCGGCTCTTCGATGACGTCCGAGACCGGCTCTCCGACCCGGCGGCGGTGGAGGCCGCGCTCTACTATCACGATGCCGTCTACGACCCGCGGGCTTCCGACAACGAAGCGCGCAGCGCCGCCCTGCTGCGCGCCGACTGCGCCGAGGTTCTGTCGGCGGACTCCCTCGCCGCGGCGGCGCGGCTGATCGAGGCGACGGCGGGCCACCGCCTGCCGCCGGATCTCTCTGCGCCGGCGCAGGCCGATGCCGCCCTGTTCCTGGACATGGACCTCTCCATCCTGGCCGCGCCGTGGCCGGACTTTCTTGCCTACGAGGCGGCCATCCGGCGGGAATACGCCCACGTCGAGGAGGCCGCCTTCCGCAGCGGACGGGGCGCCTTCCTCGAAAATCTCATGAACCGCGAAAAGCTCTATTTTTCCAGCTACTTCGGGGCACATTTTGAGGTGCCGGCCCGGGCCAATCTGAGACGCAGTCTCAAGATCCTGAGGCGCTCTGCCAGATAACGCGAGCTTTACTGAATTTCTTAGCAATTTCTTGGCACTGAGGGTTTTTTTACCACTGCCGCAGCATCATGGCTCCAGCGGTGCATTGGCGATGCCGGGTGCGGGAGTTGGAGATGGTTGCGACGGCCGAGATGACCACGGTGCCGGCGGGCTGGCTGCGCGGCCCGTCCTTCGATTTGACCTTCATCGCCGGGGTGGCGGCGATCGCCCTGCTGTCCGGCGCCGTCGTCGTCGCCGAACCTCGGCTCTTCGCCCCGATCCTGCTGCTGGACCTCTGGCTGCTCGGCTACCACCATGTGGTCGCCACCTACACGCGGCTCTGCTTCGACGGGGAGAGCCTGCGCCGGCACCGCTTCCTGCTGTTCGGCCTGCCGCCGCTGGTGGTCGCCGGGGTGGTGCTGATCTACCTCGGGGTCGGCCCCTGGGCCATCGCCACCATCTATCTCTATTGGCAGTGGTTCCACTACACCCGCCAGAGTTTCGGCGTGTCCCAGGTCTACCGCCGCAAAGCCGGCGGCCTGGTGGACGAGAAACCCTGGCTGACCAAGGCGGCGCTCTACCTGCTGCCGCTCTGGGGCATCCTGCATCGCTCCTACCAGGACCCCGGACTGTTCCTCGGCATGGAACTGCGGGTGCTGCCGGTGCCGGGGTGGCTGGTGGACGCCTCGGCCTTCCTGGCGCTCTCGGTGCTGGCGCTCTGGCTCGTACTGCGCATCGGCTCCTGGCTGCGCGGCCGCCTGGCGATTGCCCACAGCCTCTACATGCTGAGCCACTTCGTCGTCTTCTACGTCGGCTACATCGCCATCGACGATATCACCCACGGCTGGCTGGTGATCAATGTCTGGCACAATGCCCAGTACGTGCTCTTCGTCTGGCTGTTCAACAGCAACCGCTTCAAGGACGGCATCGACCCCAAGGCGCGCTTCCTCTCCACCATCAGCCAGAAGAACAAGGCCTGGCTCTACTTCGGGGTCTGCCTGGGGCTGACCACTCTGGTCTATCTGGGCATCGATCAGGCGATCGGCCAGTTCAGCCACTGGGCCCTGCCGCTGACCCTGATCGTCTATCAGTCCATCAACTTCCACCACTACATCGTCGACAGCCTGATCTGGAAGGTCAGGCGAAAGCCCATGCAGCAGACCCTCGGGATCGCGTCTTGACGACACCGCCGCTCAGCCTCTCCGAGGCGCCGGAGGGTGCGGCGCCCTCGCGGTTCCGGAGCATGCCCCTGGAGGTGCTGGTCAAGCTGCTGGTGTCGTTCGGGCTGCTGGCGGCCATCGCCAGTTCCGTCGACCTCGGGCGGGTCGCCGGCCTGCTGGTCACGCTCGCGCCCCTGGCGGGCCTGGCCGCGGTGGCGAGCCTCGCCGGCATCGCGCTGGTCTCGGCGCTGCGCTGGTGGCTGGTGATGGAGACCATCGGCACGCCGCAGCCGCTGCGCCGGGTGCTGGCGCTGATGTTCATCGGCAGCTTCTTCACCCAGATGCTGCCGACCTCGGTGGGCGGCGATGCGGTGCGCATCTGGCAGCTTTCGCGCCACGGCGTGGCCATGGACCGCGCCTTCATCGGGGTGATGCTGGAGCGCATCAGCGGCCTCCTGGCGCTGGTCCTCATGGTGGTCGGCGGCGTGCTGTGGCTCGGGGAGGCGATGGACCCGCCCATTCTGCGCAGCCTGCTTCTGGCATCGCTGCCGGGCCTGCTGGCGGTCTTGTTGCTGCTCTCCTGCTTCGACCGCCTGCCGCCGCGCCTCCAGGACCTGCCGCTGCTCGGCCAGGGCCTGCGTCTGCTGGCCGACATGGCGGCCGACACCCGCCGCCTGCTGCTGACGCCGGGCCTTTCGGCCATCCTGCTGCTGCTCTCGGCGGCGGCCCAACTCGGCTCCGTCCTGGCCTTCTACTTCCTGGCCCAGGGCTTGGGGCTGGATCTTGATGTGACCGCGGCCCTGGCGGTGGTCCCCGCGATCATCCTCATCACCTTCCTGCCGGTCTCCTTCGCCGGCTGGGGCGTGCGCGAGGGGGCCAGCATGGTCATGCTGGGGGCCGTCGGCCTTGGTGCCGATCAGGCCGTGGCACTCTCCGTCCTCTTCGGTCTGGCCTCGATCCTGGCCGGCCTGCCGGGCTGCCTGCTGTGGCTCAGGCGCGGGCCGAAGCCGGCGGTCGCGGCCCCCTGAAGCGCCGCTGCGGCGGGCTCAGAACCTGCCCCATATGAGGCCCTGTCCGTCGGAGGGTTCCTGTCTTCCAGCTTTCTGTATCGTCATTGCCGGACTTGTTCCGGCAATCCATCGCAGTCCGGGTCTCGGTCGTTCCATGGACCCTCGGGACAAGCCCGAGGGTGACGATGGGGGTGGGTGGCCAGGGCGAAGCGGCTGCCGAAGATGTTGTAGTGAAAAGCGATGAAGATGGCGCTGGTCACCGCGGAGATCAGGAAGGCGGCGATGGTCGCGGCGAGCACACCGGCGACACCGTAGGAGAGGGCGCCGTAGTAGCTGAGCACGATGTTGCAGAGGATGCAGCTCAGGCTGCTGACGGACATCGGCAGAATGGCCTTCTTGAAATGGAGATAGGCCTGGATGTGGTAGAAGTAGCCCATGGCCACGGTGCCCGCGATCGCCCAGGGGATGAGCGCGAAGGCGCTCGAGAAGGCAGCGCCGATCAGGAAGGGCGCGGCAATCATCGAGATTAGGTAGAAGACGGCACCGGCGACCGGCAGCAGCAGCAGGAAGCCGGCGGAGATGACCGGCACCTCCATGCCGAGGGCGCCGCGCGGCTTGCCGAGCTGCTGGAACAGCCAGGGCATCCAGGCGTGCAGGAAGCCGTTGATGGCGACGAAGAGGGCCGCGCCGAAAAGGGCGGCCACGCCATAGAGGCCGTTCTGGTCGAGCCCCAGGATATGGGAAATGATCAGGCGGTCGGTGAGCGGCACCGCCACCAGGCCGAAGCCCGTCGGCAGATAGACCAAGCCGAACCTAACCAGGTCGCGGAGCTGCTCCCTGCAGGGCAGGCGCAGGTCCAGCTTGAGCTGGCCGTTCAGCCAGACGAAGCCCAAGAGGCAGGCCATGGCGAGACCGGCGATCTTGCCGAGGATCACGCCCTGCCAGCCCCAGCCCTGATAGACCAGGGCGGCGATGATCGCCAGTCCCAGGAGCGACTGGGCGAACTGCAGGGCGATGAACTGGCCTCGCTTCTCGGCGAACTGGTTGAAGGCCAGCAGGAAGTAGAAGTTGACATAGAGATAGGTGGCCACCACCACCGAGACGATCCAGGGTGCCGGGAACTTCACCAGCGCGGAGAGCGTGTCGTCGAACAGAACCGCGGCCAGGGCCAGGATCAGCGCCGAGCCGCTGGAAATGTAGAAGGCCGAGACGACGAAGGTCGACTGGCGGTCTTTGTCCATCTCGTAGAAGTGCATCTTCAGCGCGTCCTGGATGGTCAGGTTGACCACCGGCCGCAGGAAGGCGACGAGGGAGACGAAGAGCACCCAGATCCCGTATTCCCCGGGCTGCAGAAAGCGGGTCAGCAGGATGGCCAGGAAGAACGGTGTGAGGGCTTCGATACTGTTGGCGAAAGCGTAGAAGACCGAGATGCCTGCCAGCCGCTTTAAGAGTTTGTACATGGTGATCTACTTAAAGTTCGCCAATGGGCAGGTATTCTCTTGGCAGGGCATGTTGGATTGTCAGGAAATTCGATAGTTCTGACGGTCGCATGGCCGTGTTTGCCGATGTGGTCCGAAAGAACCTGGTGATCCGCTCCGCCTATCTTTTCTACAGTAGGGCGCCAGCCTTTATAAAATCCTACCTTTTAATACTTTACGGACTTAAATGTTATCTTTCGGCTAATTGCCGTGGATCGCAGAACCCCGATATCCTCTTCTTCGCCTCCTACCCCAACGAGCGGGTCGCGATCGGCCATCTCCGCCGCCATCTCCGGGGCCTGACTGCCGGCGACATAAGGCTCTCCAAGGCCAACTGCTTCCGGCCGGAGGCTCTGCTGGCCCTGCCGCGGTTCTTCTGTGCCGCGGCTCGCTGGCTGCGCTTCGCGCGGCGGCTCGTCCGGCGCCTTCCTTTCATGCCGGCCTGCCGGGTTTTCAGCACCGTCGCCTACTACGCCCGCTTTCGCCGCCTGCTGGCGCAGCGCGGCGCCAAGGCGGTGTTCATCGCCAATCACTATTCGCCGGAATGTCTGGCCCTGGCCGCGGTGGCCCATCGCGCGGGGCTGAAGGTGCTCTTCACCAACCACGCCAATGCGACCTGGAAGGCCGGCTTTGTGCCGTCCCTGCATTGCGATCTGGTGGCCGCAACGAGTGAGGCCATCGTCGACACCTACGCGAACCGGGGGGAGCGGCGTTTCGATTGCGTGTTCGTCCCCCAGGCTTCACCGCAGGCGCCCATGCGCTGTCGGTTCGAAGCCGGTGGGCAGATGACCGTCGGCATCTTCCTCACCGCGCTGACCAGCATGACGCGCTTGCAAGCGCTGGTCGGCCGTCTTCAGGCAGATCCGAAAGTCAGCCGGATTCTCATCCGCTCCCACCCCGTCAAGGTGGTCAACGAGGATCTCTCGGCGCTATCGGCTGAGGGCGAGAAGGTCATGGAGACCAGCGGCATGGCGCTGGCCGAGAACATCGACTTCTGCGACCTCGCCATCTGCGGCAACAGCACCGTGGCCATAGAGTTGCTGCGCGGCGGCCTGCCGGTTTTCTACGACGCCGATCTGGACGGCCTGGCCCACGACTACAACGGTTATCTGGAGCGCGACCTGATCCTGCCTCTGCCGGCCGCGCTGGACCGGCCGGCGCTGCAGTCCCTCGGCCGCTTCTATGGCGATCCGCGCTGGGCGGCCCGCATGCGCTACTTCGACGCCGGCTACCAGCGCGACGAGGCGGCGATGTTCCGGCAACTGAACACGGCCGTGCGTAGGACCCTTGGGGCTTCGCGGTCCGCCGAGGCAAAGCCCTACCGGCAGGGCGTCCCGGGCGATGCGCCCTATCCAGCCGCGGCGTCCTGACGGCGGCGGCGTGCGGGCTGGGGTCCAGGAACCGGCGTTCCCGCAGGAGCACGATCGGCGATGCTGACAAGAACCGACGCCCGCTACGGCAAGGTTTTCGGTACGCTCTTCCTGCTCTACGTCGGCGCGGCCCTCTTCGTGCAGACATCCTTCATCGTCGATCCGAGCTACCTTCACGAAGAGGAACGGTCGCTCTTCCGCTATCACCAGGCCGGCGACCCGGGGCTTTTCGCCGGCGACTACATCGCCGCCTTCTTCGCCGCCTTTCCCCAACCCTATCTTTACGACTGGGCCACCCGCCTGTGGCTACAGGCCGGCGGCGACCTGCTGGTCTGGCATCGTCTGCTGCCGCTTGCCTGCTGGCTGGCCTTTCTTGCGGGCATCGCCGAGATGGCGCGGCGCATCGGCGACCGGGTCACGCTGCTGGGGGCGGTGGGTCTTGCCGTCGCGCAGCCCATCTACCTGCATCAGATCACCTCGGCGCTGCCCCATGCCTTTGCCTTTCCGCTGCTGATCTGGGCGGCCGCCGCGCTGGTCCACGGCTCTGTCGCGGGCCTCGTTGTGCTCACGCTGCTGTCGGGCCTGCTCTATCCCGCCATGACGCCCCTCCTGGGCTTGATCCTGGCCTGGCACCTGATCGGCACAGAGCGCCTCTTCGCCAAGAAGAGTCTGGAGCGCAATCGATCCTTGCTGCTGCTTGCGATCACTGGCGCGCTCTCCCTTTGGATGGTGCACGCCGCGCTCCAGGGGACCGACGCCTTCGGCGCGGCGCTGGCGCCGATGCAGCAGACCGAGGCCTTTCCGGAGAACGGGCCGCAGGGACGCCACTTCTCCGGCGTCTTCAGTCCGCTCACCTATGTCGCCGGCAAGGCGGCGACCCAGTTCAGGTGGGCGCCGGATCTGCTGTCCTTCCTCCTGCTCATGGTTTTCGCCTGCGTCGCGCTCTACGGTCTGGCAGCGCTGGAGCGGGGCAGTGCGGGGCGCCGGGCGCTGGTGGTCTTCGGTCTTTGCGCGCTGTTGCTGGGCACGGCGGTCTTTGTGCTGAAGCCCTTTCACAGCTATCGCTTCCTCCTCTATCCGGCCTTCACCCTGCTGCCCCTGCTTTTCGCGGTCGGGCTGCAGCGCTTCTGCTGGACCTTCAGGCGGAGCCTCCGCTTTCCGAATGCGGCAACCCTCGGCCTGCTGGCGCTCATCGCGCTCTCTTTCGACAGCTTCGACCACAAGAAGCTCGGATACTGGTGGCATCTGGGCGCCGACCAGCAGGCCGTCATGGCCTTCGCTGAGGCCCAGCCGCAGGACAGCCTCTTCGCCGTCTGGCCCGGCTCCGGAAGTGAGCTGGAGATGATCCCCTATGTGGCGCGCCGGCCGCTGTTCGTGATGTACAAGGCCCACTATCCCAGCTACCAGGACCACCTCCTGGCCATGCGCGCCCGCATGCAGGCGCTGATCGATGCCTATCTGGCAACCGATGCCGGCGGTCTGCGCACGCTCCACTGCGACTGGGGCGTCGACTACCTGGTCGTCGACCGGGAGCACTTTGCCGAGGGCTATGCCCGTCCCCGCTACTTCGCCCCCTTCGACCGGCGCATCGCCGAGATCTGGGGCGGCAGCCGGCGGCAGGATTTCCTGCTCGGCAGACCGGACCCCGGCTGGGTCGCGGTGACGACGCAGCGCTATCGGGTGCTGGATCTGGCACGGGCGGTCGGCGACCGGCAGGCGGACTCCCGCGAAAGCTGCGGACCCGCCGGGACACCTTAGTCCAGGTGGTAAGAAGCCCCGATTGAAGCTCGGATTGAAGCTCGGATTGAAGCTCGGATTGAAGCCCTGGGGGGCGGGCTGTAGACTCGGGCCCAAGCCGCCCCACAACGGACTCGGGTTCCGATGCCACTGGACGCCTCAGCCGCGCCGGAGATCTTCCACTCCGCTTGCCCCCATGACTGCCCGAGCACCTGCGCCTTGGAGGTGGAGCGCCTCTCCCGGACGAAGATCGGCAAGGTGCGCGGCGCCCGCGGCAACGACTACACCGCCGGCGTGGTCTGCGCCAAGGTGGCGCGCTATGCTGAGCGGGTGCATCATCCCGGGCGCCTGACCAGGCCACTGCGCCGGGTCGGTGCCAAGGGCGAGGGGCTGTCCGCCTTCGAGCCGGTGTCCTGGGAGACCGCGCTGGATGCCGTGGCCGAGGGCCTGCTGCTGGCCGAGCAGCGCCACGGCAGCGAGGCGGTCTGGCCCTACTTCTATGCCGGGACCATGGGCCTGGTGCAGCGCGACGGCATCGAGCGCTTGCGTCATGCCAAGCGCTACGCGCGCCAGCACTCGACCATCTGCACGACCCTGGTGGCCACGGGCTGGAAGGCAGCCTGTGGCGTCCGGCGCGGCGTCGACGCGCGCGAGATGGTGGAGTCCGATCTGATCGTGGTCTGGGGCTGCAATCCTGTCAGCACCCAGGTCAACGTGATGACCCACATTGCCAAGGCGCGCAAGGCACGCGGCGCCAAGCTGGTCGTGGTCGATCCCTACCGCACCGGAACGGCCGAGCAGGCCGACATCCATCTGGCGCTGAAGCCGGGCAGCGACGGCGCCCTTGCCGCCGCCGTGATTTCGGTCCTGCTGGCGGAGGGCTATGCCGACCGGGACTACCTCGCCCGATACAGCGACTGGGATGCGGAGCTGGAAGCCCACTTCGCCGCCTGCACGCCGGACTGGGCCGCCGCGATCACCGGACTCGCGGCTGAGGAGATCCGCGACTTCGCCCGCCTCTACGGATCGACCCAGCGCAGCTATCTGCGTCTCGGCTACGGCTTCTCGCGGGCACGCAACGGGGCGAGCAACGTTCACGCGGTTACCTGCCTGCCGACGGTGACCGGAGCCTGGCAGTACCGCGGCGGCGGGGCCATGCAGGGCCAGTCCGGCATCTACGGGTTGGACGAAACGCTGATCCAGGGGCTGGACGCACTGGACCCCGGCATGCGCCTGCTCGACCAGTCCCGCATCGGTCCGATCCTCACCGGCGACCGCCGCGACCTGGGCGATGGACCGCCGGTGACGGCGCTGTTCATTCAGAACACCAATCCAGTAGTGGTTTGCCCGGAAAGCGCCAAGGTCGCCGAAGGCTTTGCGCGCGACGATCTCTTCGTCTGCGTGCATGAGCAGTTCATGACCGAGACCGCGGCGATGGCCGACATCGTGCTGCCGGCGACCACCTTTCTGGAGCACGACGATCTCTACGTCGCCAGCGGCCACACCTATCTGCAGGTGGCCAAGGCGGTGATCGATCCGCTCGCCGAGTGCCGCAGCAATCACGAGGTCCTCTGCGCCCTGGCGGCGCGCCTCGGCGCCGAACACCGGGGTTTCGAGATGACCGCCTGGGAGATGGTCGACGAGACGCTGCGCGCCTCAGGCCTGCCGGATGCCGAGACGGTCCACGCCGCCCACTGGCACGACTGTGCGCAGTCCTTCGAGGAGATGCATTTCCTGAACGGCTTCGGGCATGCTGACAAGCGCTTCCACTTCAGGGCGGACTGGGCCGCCCTCGGGCCCGACTTCGCGGCCATGCCGGCGCTGCCGGGCCACAGCGAGGCCTTCGACCGCTCGACGGCGGAACGCCCCTATCGTCTGGTGGCGGCGCCGGCCCGCTCGTTCCTGAACACCAGTTTCACCGAGACGCCGGGATCGCTGCAGCGCGAGGAACGGCCCAGCGTGCTGATTCATCCTGAGACCGCCGAGGCCCTGGGCGTGGGCGGCGGCGACCGCATCAGGATCGGCAACGAACTGGGCTCCCTGGTGATCGCCGTGGAGCTCTTCGACGGACTGCAGAAAGACGTCGTGGTGGTCGAGAGCATCTGGCCGAACAGCGCCTTCGAGGAAGGCCAGGGCATCAATCTGCTGATCTCCGCGGACCCGGGCCCGCCGACCGGTGGCGCCGTCTTCCACGACACCGCGGTCTGGCTGAAACCGGCCTAGCCGGCGGCTGTGCCGCGCGGGCTGCAGAATTCGTGATGGCCGGACGCCAGGATGTTACTGGCGTTGGAAAAATCCTTGCGCGACACTACCTTGAAGGGGGTGCCGGGGCCTTCACGGGTCCCCCGCGCCCGCGCGCAGGAAGCGCCCCAGCAGCAAGCGCCCCAGGAGCAAGTGCAGAGGACGCATGGCAAAGGACCCCAAGCTGCCGAAGGTATCGTCTGGATCCGACGTCGATGCCTTTTTGCGCAAGGTTGCTTCGACACCGCCGCCGGTGGGGGAGGCGCGCGGCCGGCTGATTTTCGCCCTGGACGCCACCGCCAGCCGGGAGCCGACCTGGGACCAGGCCTCTCACCTGCAGGCCGAGATGTTCAAGGAGACCGAGAGCCTCGGCGGGCTCGAAGTGCAGCTGATTTTCTACCGTGGGTTTGGCGAGTGCAAGGCGAGCCCCTGGGTTCAGCGCTCCAACCAGCTTCTGCGCTTCATGACCGGGGTCTTCTGCCTGGCCGGACGCACGCAGATCGGCAAGGTCCTGCAGCGCGCCATCAAGGAGACCAAGGAACAGAAGGTCTCCGCCCTGGTCTTCGTCGGCGATGCCATGGAAGAGGATATCGACCACCTGGGGCATCTCGCCGGCGAGCTCGGTCTCCTGGGGGTTCCCTGCTTCATGTTCCATGAAGGCCACGACCCCGTGTCCCGCAACGCGTTTCAGCAGATCGCCCGGCTGAGTGGTGGCGCCTTCTGCACCTTCGATATGAGCAGCGCCAGGCAGCTTCGCGACCTGCTCTCGGCGGTCGCCGTCTTCGCGGCGGGAGGGCGCAAGGCGCTGGCAGACTACAGCCGCAAGAAGGGCGGCCTGGTTCCGCAGATCGCCCACCAGGTCAAGTAGCGGGCAGCGCCCATGCCGTACTTCTTCCTCGGGATCGCCCTTCTCGTCGCCGCCATACTGTTGGCGCGCTGGTTCGTTGAGGCGGACCCGAAGCGAGTCGCCGTCTCCCTGCGCTATATTGCCATTGGCGCGCTGGCGCTGATCACCCTGGTCCTCGTGGTCAGCGGCAACATTTCGCTGCTCATGCTGCTCTACGTGATGCTGTTCTTCGCCCGGCGGATGTTCCGGGCGGGTCAGCAGCGCGTCCATGCGATGCACGGGCCGAGCGCCGGGCAGTCCTCGGAGGTTCAGACCCGGTTCCTGCGCATGATCCTGGACCATGACAGCGGCGAGATGGATGGCGAGGTGTTGGACGGGCGTTTCGCCGGTAGCCGCCTGTCGCAACTGAACCTCGGGCAACTGCTCCAACTCCTGGACGACTATGAGGGCGAGGATCAGCAGTCGGCCTCGATCCTCGAGGCCTTTCTCGACCGAACCCAGAGCGACTGGCGTGAGCAAGCCGGGGCGGACCAGGACGGTCAGGGCCGCCGGGAGGGGTCGGGCGACGGCCCGATGAGCCGGGAAGAGGCGCTGGAGATCCTAGGCCTCGAAGAGGGCGCAACAGCCGTTCAGATCCGCGAGGCGCATCGCCGGCTCATGCAGAAGATTCACCCCGACCACGGCGGCTCGAACTACCTGGCCGCCAAGCTGAACGAAGCCAAGGACCTGCTGCTCGGGACCTAGCGTGTTTCGTGTTTTGACGGCACCGGCCCGCTCCCCCCGCCATGCCACCGACCATAGGTGTCACTTGTCGCCCGCGCTGGCCTGTGGCAATACAGCCGCGCCCGCCCGAAACCTTCCCGCGAGGTCCTCGACTCCATGCATGGCACCATTCGCAAAGCGGTCCTGCCTGTCGGCGGACTGGGCACGCGCTTTCTGCCCGCCACCAAGGCGATCCCCAAAGAAATGCTTCCCGTCGTCGACAAGCCGCTGATCCAGTATGGCGTCGAGGAGGCCTGGGCGGCGGGAATCGAAGAGATCGTTTTCGTCACCAGCCGCGGCAAGGCTGCCATCGAGGACCACTTCGACCGCCATTGGGAGCTGGAAGCCGCTCTGCAGGCGCGCGGCAAGACCGCCGAGTTGGAGCAGGCGCGCGCCATGATGGGAGAGGCCGGCAAGATCAGCTATACCCGCCAGCCCGAAGCCCTTGGCCTGGGCCACGCGGTCTGGTGCGCGCGCCAGCTTGTGGGGCGGGAGCCCTTTGCCGTGATCCTGCCCGATGATCTCGTCCTCGGGCAGCCCGGCTGCCTGGCCCAGTTGGTCGCCGCCTATGAAAAGGTCGGCGGCAACCTGGTGGCGGTGGAGGACGTGCCGCGCGAACAGACCAACCGCTACGGGATCCTGGACGTGGTCTCCGACGACGGCCGCCTGGCGGAGGCCAAGGGTCTGGTCGAAAAACCGCAGCCCGAGGAGGCGCCTTCGACGCTCTCGATCATCGGCCGCTACATCCTGCAGCCGGAGGTCTTCGACGAGCTCGACCGGCAGGAGCGGGGCGCCGGCAACGAGATCCAGTTGACCGATGCCATGGCCCGTACTATTGGCAGGCAGGCTTTTCACGGTCTTCGCTTCGAGGGCCGGCGTTTCGACTGTGGCAGCAAGGCGGGATTTCTCGAGGCGAATCTGGCCTATGCCCTGGAACGCGACGACCTGGGCGCGGCAGCGCGCGATATGGTCCGGCGTTACGGCGCCAGGGTCACCTGATCGTCATCCGGCAGGCGGCGGCCCCGCCGCTTTGCTGGTCCCTACGGAGGACGCGAGATGCGTATAGCAATGGTGGGCACCGGCTATGTCGGCCTGGTTTCCGGTGCCTGTTTCTCCGAATTCGGCACCGAAGTGGTCTGCATCGACAAGGATGCGGCGAAGATCAAGCGCCTGGAAGATGGCGAGATCCCGATCTTCGAGCCTGGGCTGGACGTTCTGGTGGCCAACAACCGCGCCGCCGGCCGCCTCACCTTCACCACCGATCTGGCCCGCGCGGTCGGGGAGGCCGATGCGGTCTTCATCGCGGTGGGCACGCCGACGGGGCGCACCGGCGGCGAAGCGGACCTGACCTACGTCTACGATGCCGCGCGGGAAGTGGCAGGCGCGTTGCAGGGCTTCACCGTGGTGGTCAACAAGTCGACGGTGCCCGTGGGCACCGGGCGCGAAGTGCAGCGGATCATCGCCGAGGCCAATCCCGCGGCGGAGTTCGAGGTGGTCTCCAACCCCGAGTTCCTGCGCGAAGGGGCGGCGATCAACGACTTCATGCGCCCGGACCGGGTGATCATCGGCGCCGAGAGCGAGCGATCCCGCACGGTGATGCGTGCTCTCTACCGGCCGCTTTTTCTGATCGAGACGCCGATCCTCTTCACCACCCTGGAGACGGCGGAGCTCACCAAGTATGCCGGCAACGCCTTTCTGGCGACCAAGATCACCTTCATCAACGAGATCGCCGATCTCTGCGAGAAGGTCGGCGCCAACGTTCATGACGTGGCCCGGGGGATCGGCCTGGACGGGCGCATCGGTCGCAAGTTCCTGCACCCAGGCCCGGGCTACGGCGGCTCCTGCTTCCCCAAGGACACCCTGGCCCTGGTGGACACGGCGCAGAAGGCGGGCTCGCCGATGCGCATCGTCGAAACCGTTGCCGACATCAACGACAAGCGCAAAAAGGCCATGGCCGGCCGGGTGATCGAAGCCTGTGGCGGTTGTGTCGAGGGCAAGACCGTCGCCGTCCTGGGCCTCACCTTCAAGCCCAACACCGACGACATGCGCGAGGCACCGAGCCTGGAGGTGGTGCCCGCCCTGCAGGCTGCCGGTGCGGTGGTGAGGGCCTTCGATCCGGAGGGGATGGAGCAGGCCTCGCCTTTGTTGGCGAACGTTCAGTGGTGCCAGAATGCCTACGAGGCGATGACCGACGCCGATGCGGTGGTTATCCTGACCGAATGGAACGAGTTCCGCGCCCTGAACCTGGACCGCGTGAAGGCCGTCATGAAGGCGCCGGTGATGATCGACCTGCGCAACATCTACAAGCCGGGGGACATGCTGGCCGCCGGCTTCGACTACTCTTCGGTGGGGCGTCCGCACAGCGCCCTGGGCCTGACCAAGGCCTGATCCCATGAGCGATCCCAAAGCGCCGCCATCCCGGGCCGGGAGCCACCGCTTCCATCCGACGGTCCTGCGCGAGTACGACGTGCGCGGCATCGTGGGGGAGACGGTTTTCGAAGCGGACGCCTATGCCCTGGGCCGGGCCTTCGGGTCGGTGGTCCGGCGGCGCGGCGGCACGGCCATGGCCGTCGGCTATGACGGCCGCCTGTCCTCTCCCGATCTCGCGGCAGCGCTGAGCCAGGGGTTCAGCGATTGCGGGCTGCATGTCGTCAACATCGGCCGCGGACCGACGCCGATGCTCTACTACGCCACCCACACATTGCCGGTGCAGGGCGGGGTGATGATCACCGGCTCTCACAATCCGCCGGACTACAACGGCTTCAAGCTGGTCCTGGAAAAGGCGTCCTTCTTCGGGCCCGACCTTCAGGACCTGGGGCGCATCGCCGCGGCGGGCGATTACGAAAGCGGCAAAGGTAGCGTCGAGGAACGCTCGGTCTTCGATGCCTACATCGACCGGCTGGTGCAGGACATGGAAGGCGAGGGGCCGCTCAAGGTCGCCTGGGACGCCGGCAATGGCGCCATGGCCGAGGCCATGGTGGCGGCGACGGCACGCCTGCCGGGCGAGCACATCCTGCTGAACGAGACGATCGACGGCAGCTTTCCCGCCCACCATCCCGATCCCACGGTTCCCGAGAACCTCAAGCAGTTGCAGGACGTGGTGCTTGCCGAGGGCTGCGATCTGGGGGTGGCCTTCGACGGCGACGGCGACCGCATCGGCATGATCGATTCCCAAGCCCGGATCCTCTGGGGCGACCAGATCATGCTCTATCTGGCGCGGGACATCCTGAAGCGCTACCCCGGCGCCACCATCATCTCCGACGTGAAGACCAGCGATGCCTTCTTCGAGGGCATCGAGGCGGCCGGCGGCAAGCCGCTGATGTGGATGACCGGCCACTCGATCATCAAGGCGAAGATGAAGGAGGTGAACGCGCCTTTTGCCGGAGAGATGAGCGCCCACATCTTTTTCGCCGATCACTTCTATGGTTACGACGACGCGCTCTATGCCGCCATCCGCGTGCTCTCGGTGATCAACAGGACCGGCGAGAGCCTGGCGGCCTTCCGCGATTCCCTGCCGCCGCTGTTCAACACGCCGGAGATCCGCTTTCCCTGTTCGGAGGAGCGCAAGAAGGCGGTCGTCGAAGAGGTCAGGGCGCGGCTCGTCGCCGAGGGCGTGGAGATCATCGATATCGACGGCGTGCGCGTGCAGGAGGAGGGCGGCTGGTGGCTGCTGCGCGCTTCCAACACCCAGGACGTGCTGGTCGCCCGCTGCGAGGCGCGCGACCAGGCCAGCCTCGACAAGCTGATCGGGCGCGTCTGCGCACAGCTCCGCGCCAGCGGTCTGGAGCCGCCGGCCTTCTGATCGTCACCGTCTTCCGATGGATCCCGTCTCTTTGAATCAGAGTCTGGCTTGAAATGCGTGGCTTGATCTCAACGGCTTGCCGAGGTCTCTCTTCCCCCCATCGTCACCCTCGGGCTTGTCCCCCTTCAATTTCTTTGGGGGATCCATGGAAAGAGCGAGACTCGGACCCCGATGGATTGCCGGAACAAGTCCGGCAATGACATTCTTTGGGGGGGGCAAACACGGGAACCCTTTGACGCATAAGGTCTGAACTCGGTTCAGACCATTGGGGCGAAAGTCCGGGGGAGGTTCGGGCCCAGTTGCAGCCCCGGTCAGTTGGAGCCCTGGGCCTTGGGGTGCTGCAGCACCACGCAGTTCATCTCTGCCACCTTGAGGCTCTCGCAGGCTGCGCGCGCCTGCTTTTCGTAGAGCCCGGTCAACTGCGAGCGGTACAGCGTGCCGAGACTGGCGGAGTCGATACGCCGCACGGCGACCTTCGCGCCCCGCAGAGCCTTGGGCGCCTTGGCCAGGGCCGACTTGGCATTGTCATGAGCGGCGCGGAAGCGGCTGAAGGCGCCGACCTGGACGACCCAGTCGTTGGTCAGGCTTTCCACCTCCACCGGAGTCTCCAGCCCGTCGACGGTGGCCACTTGCGAGGAAGAGGCAATCGGCTTGACGGCGCGCTCAAGGCGCGGGAGGCCCGACTTCGAAAGATCCCTCTTCGGCGGAGCGGGCGGCGAAGCGGCCGCGGTCTCGACCGGCTGCGGTTCCGGCAGGGCCTGCGGTTGCGGCACGGCCTGCGGCTGCGGCGCGGCCTCGGCGATCTCGATGGTGGCGAGCGGCAGCGGGTGGAAGGGGTTGCGCCCCGGCACCGCCGGGACCTTGCGCACGCCCTGGGAGGCCAGCTTCTTGAAGCCCCGGTTCAGCAGCTTCACCATGTGGCGGTCCCGCGACTTGGAGGTCTTGCCGCCGAAGACCACGGCGATGACGCGGCGCCCGCCGCGCTCGACCGAGGTCACGAGGTTGAAGCCAGAGGCCCGGATGTAGCCGGTCTTGATCCCGTCGGTGCCCTTGTAGGATCTCAGCAGCTTGTTGTGGCTGCGGTAGGTGCGGCCCCTGTAGCTGAAGGTGGAGGTCGAGAAGTAGCGATAGTACTGCGGGAAGTCGCGCATCAGCGCCTTGGCGAGCCGCGCCATGTCCCGCGCCGTGCTCTTCTGGCCCCGGTTGGGCAGCCCTGAGGCGTTGCGGAAGCTGGTCCGGCTCATCCCCAGGGTCCGGGCCCGCTTGGTCATGACCTTGGCGAAGGTGGTTTCCTTGCCGGCCAGCGCTTCGGCAACCACCACCGCAACGTCGTTCGCCGACTTGGTCACCAGGGCCAGGATCGCGTCCTCCACGCGGATCGACTGGCCAACCTTCAAACCAAGCTTCGACGGCGGCATGCCGGCCGCACGTTTGGAGACCGGCAGCTTCTGCTTCAGCGTCAGCTTGCCATTCTCCAATGCGTCGAAGAGCATGTAGAGGGTCATCATCTTGGTGAGGGAGGCCGGGTAGTTGCGCGTGTCCGCGTTGACCGCGTGCAGCACCTGCCCGCTTTCGGCGTCGATGACGATGGATGCGTAGCGCGCCTGCGCACTACCGCTCGGCACTGTTGCCAGAACGGCCATCGCCAGAAGCGCGATTACGGCAAGAGCAAGCGAGCGATTCATCGGGCCCCGTTGTCGGTCTCGGCAGGCTGCGGAACATTGCCGAGGTTACTTTTCAAGAGATCCGCAAAAACCTTTGAAATCCCGATAGATTCTAAGGCAACAACGGAATCTCTGTCCAGTGTAATGGCGTGCCAATTACAATAGGGTTAAAAGAACCTCAAAACAGCGGCTTGCCGGGCTTTCGCGCGCCGCGGAGCGAGGCGACGCGCGGCGCATTTACCATCCCCGCCGCAACGACAGCGGCCGGGCGGCCTCCGCCGGCACCGGCCGCCGGGCCGACGCATTGGAGGTACACAGAGATGATCAACGCTCGATCCGGCGCTGCTTTGCGGTTCGGCGTGCGCGGTGCCCGTTGCCTTGCAGTGCTGAGCGGTCTCGTGCTGGCGGCCTGTACCTACCGCGGCGAGATCGACAATCCGGCGACCATCAAAGCCACCTGGTTCAGCTATCTGAACGGTGACGACATCCGTACGGCCTGCGCCGAGAGCGCCGGCGACACTTATCGCCTGATCTACAACGCCGACTACAACGAGCAGATTCGCAGCTATGAGGTCATCGGCGACGAAGCGGACGGCGCGCGCCTGACGGTGCGCGTGCAGGGGCGCAGCGGACTGGTCCTCGAAGAGTTTCGCCTTGGCGATCCGCTGGCCTGGTCGCGCTGGAAAACGAGCCAGGCGAGCCTGGACGCGCAGACGCTCGGGCAATTGGATCGGGCTCTGGAGGAAAGCGGTGCCTTCCAGCCGGCCCCCGCGGGGCTGCGCCTGCATTCCCGGGAGACCTTCTGGGTCGCGAGCCTCTGTCGGGACGGGGTGTTTTCCTTCAACGCCTGGCGCTATCCCTCGGCGCGCTTCGATGCGGTCGCCTTCGACGAGATCCTGTTCGGCCATGACGCGACCGAGGTTGCGGTTCGGGCACCGCGCGCGGTGCTGCCCGGCGACCGCCGGCCCGAATCGCCGCAGGAGCGGCAGGGCAACGACCGCAGCGGCAGCACCTTCAACCTGTTGGTGGGCGAAAACGGGCTGGCCGGGCACCTGGCGCTTTAGGGTGCGCGATGCAATCTAGTTGTCGTCTTCGGTGACGATGGTGAGATGGGAGGGATGGGCCCCGGGGCGCAGCTCGCTCACCCAGGGACCGTCGGGCATGCGGACCGCCAACTGGGTGATGTGCTCGTTCCACCAGATTCGCTGCTCGCGCAGATCGTCATAGTCGTAGTGCGCCTGGCGCCAGCGGCGCTCGGCCAGGCTGTAGGTCGCGAGATCGATGGGAAAGCCGACGTCGGCTGAGGAAAAGCGCGAGGAATCGAAGGAGAGGTAGGCCAGCTTCAGCGCCGTGGTCATGGCGCTGTCGAAGTTCAGCGCGCGGTCCAGGATCGGCTTGCCGTAGGCGGTCGCGCCGATGGAGAGATAGGGGGTGCGGCGGTCGACCTCGATCCAGTTGCCTTCCGGATAGACCAGAAAGATGCTCGGGCCCGGATCTTCCGGCAGGGCGCCGGCGATGAGGGTGTGCAGGTTGAAGGAGAGGTCGGAACCCTCGATCTGTTCGCGGTCTTCCTCGGCCACCTGCCGCAGCTTGCCGCAATAGGCGGTGACCGCGTCCAGCAGCGTGGCGAAGCCGGTGGCATGCTCCTGGCGCATATCGCGTTCGAGATAGGCAAGGGTCTTGTCCCTGAGGGAGCGCAGACCGGAGGTCATGACCGCGAACTGGGCCCCGGTTGGCCCATGCAGGGAGAGCTTCTGGGCGCTGGTGACCTGATTGCCGCTGGTAATGCGGCCGTCGGCCAGGCACACGAGGCCTTCGCTGACCTTGATTCCCAAACAATATGTCATGGTATTGCGGCGTCTCACCCCCAATTGCCGCCCGAGCCCTGCCGTCGGCGCGACTCCGGCTGCGCGGATATTGCCAAAGCCCCGGGCCCCCATCAACCGGCCATACAGGGCCGTCACGGAAAGACACCGCCTTGCCGCCATAGGAAGATATTGCACCGCAACAATCGCTCTTGACTTTACCACGGCAGTATTGCATAGGACCGCATGGTGCAGTGCAGCATCGGACGTGTTTTCGGCGCTTGGCGCGCCACGACGCCTGTCGTGCCCCGCCGGGTTGCCAACCCCGACATCATGACGCCCGCACGCCCCCCGAACCGACCCAGACCCCTCGCCAGGTAGCGGCGAAAGCCAGGAGACATTCCGATGGCCACCAGAAGGACCACGACCAAGCGGGCCGCGGCGAAGAAGCCGGCGCCCGCCAAGACCACACCCGTCAAGACCACCACCGCAAAAGCCGCCGTTGCAAAGCCTGCCGTCGCCAAGACCGTGGCGCGGAAGCCGGCCAAGCGGAAGACTGTTGCGGCCGCCCCGAAGCCGGCGGCGCCGGAAGCGACCGCGCCGCTGTTTGCTGCCGTTCCGGCGGCCGAGGCGGTGGAGCGCATCGCGCCCTTCGCCGAAGAGGCCATGAAGCCGGTGGCCGCAGCGGTTGCCGCCGGCCAGGACACCCTGGAGGCCGTCGTCAAGGCTAGCACCCAGGTGGCCAGCAAGGGCTATGAGCAGGCCGTCGCCATGACCCAGGAACAGGTGGAGAAGGCGTCCTCGACAGTGTTCTACGGCTATGACGAGGTGGCCAGCCTGGGCAAGGACAACATGGATGCCTGTGTCCAGTGCTCTTCCCTCGCGGCCAAGGGCTTCGAGGCCCTCGGCACGGAGATGCTGGCGTTCACCCAGGCTGCCATGCAGACCGGTTTCACCACCGCGCAGGCGCTGGCCGCGGCCAAGTCGCTGCGCGAACTGGTGGACCTGCAGGGCGCGTACTCGCGCAGCAGCTTCGATTCGCTGGTTGCCGAGAGCGCCAAGCTGACGGAACTCTCCATCGCTGTGACGAACGAGGCCATGGAGCCGCTGCAGACCCGGGTGACCGTGACGGTTGAGAAGCTGATGAAGCCGCTCGCGGCCTAAGAAAGCCGGCGCAAGCCGCATCGGCGCCCGGCGACATGCCGGCCGCAAGCCTGTGGACATCGAAAGGCCCGGCGCCTGGCGCCGGGCCTTTTTTGTTCTCTGTTGCCGGCCTGCAGTGCGAAGCGATGGATCGATTGAATTTGCAATTTAGGAGTGCTTTCGCAAACCTATTGGACCCGGCCCGCCGGGAACGCGAGGTGTGCGGCCTGTGGATAAGGTTAATGCGATGCTGCTGTCCCTCGTCGTTAACGTCCGATTAACACCCCGAAGGAATTGTTAGACTGGGCTTTCGGGACTCCAGTTGGGTCTTTTCCGAGGGAAGATTCACCCAATATGATGGTGGGAACGAAAAGCGCGTGTTGATCCGTAGTGCAAGGGTATGAGCGAAGACAAACGTAACGGCAACGGCACCTCCACCGGCATCATCGTCAAGACCAAGCCGAAGACGAAGAAGCCGTCGATGTACAAGGTGCTGATGCTGAATGACGACTACACCCCCATGGAATTCGTCGTCCACGTCCTCGAGCAGTTCTTCAGCAAGAACCGGGAGGAAGCGACGCGGATCATGCTGCACGTCCACCAGCGGGGCGTCGGGGTCTGCGGCGTCTTTACATACGAGGTTGCCGAGACAAAAGTTACACAGGTGATAGACTACGCCCGGCAACACCAGCACCCTCTCCAGTGCACTCTAGAGAAGGAATAGAGCCCGGATGCTATCGGCAAACCTCGAGCAGACACTCCACCGAGCCCTGGCCGGCGCCAACGAAAGGCGGCACGAGTATGCGACGCTGGAACACCTGCTGCTTGCCCTGATCGACGATTCCGACGCGGTTTCCGTGCTGCGGGCCTGCAGCGTCGATCTGGAGCGCCTGCGCGCCGACATCCTGGACTATATCGACAACGAACTCTCCAGCCTGATCACCGCGCAACTGGGCGATGCCAAGCCCACCGCCGGCTTCCAGCGGGTGCTGCAGCGTGCCGCGATCCACGTTCAGTCCTCCGGTCGCGAAGAAGTGACTGGCGCCAACGTGCTGGTCGCCATGTTCTCGGAGCGGGAGAGCCACGCGGTCTACTACCTCCAGGAACAGGAGATGACCCGCCTGGATGCGGTGAACTACATCAGCCATGGCATCGCCAAGGCCAAGGGCCACGAGGAGAGCCGCACCGTCGAGGGCGCCGACGAGGACGCCGAGGCGGAGAAGGTGGTGCGCAAGGGGCGCGAGGCGCTGGATGCCTACTGCGTCGACCTCAACCGCAAGGCCCGCGACGGGCGCATCGATCCGCTGATCGGGCGCAGCGACGAGATCGACCGCACCATCCAGGTGCTCTGCCGCCGCACCAAGAACAACCCCCTCTACGTCGGCGACCCCGGCGTCGGCAAGACCGCCATCGCCGAGGGCCTGGCGCGGCGCATCGTCGCGGGCGAGGTGCCGGAGGTGCTGAACGACGCCACCATCTTCGCCCTCGACATGGGGGCGCTGCTGGCGGGCACCCGCTACCGCGGCGACTTCGAGGAGCGCCTGAAGGCCGTGATCTCTGAGATCGAGGCCCAGGACAAGGCGATCCTCTTCATCGACGAGATCCACACGGTGATCGGCGCCGGGGCCACCTCCGGCGGCGCCATGGACGCCTCCAACCTGCTGAAGCCGGCCCTGCAGAGCGGCCTGCTGCGCTGCATCGGCTCCACCACCTACAAGGAATACCGCAGCTACTTCGAAAAGGACCGCGCCCTGGTGCGGCGCTTCCAGAAGATCGACATCATCGAGCCCTCGGTCGAGGACGCGGTGAAGATCCTGCGCGGCCTGAAGCCCTACTACGAAGACCACCACAACGTGCGCTTCACCCACGAGGCGATCCGCACGGCGGTGGAGCTTTCGGCGCGCTACATCGGCGACCGCAAGTTGCCGGACAAGGCCATCGACGTGATCGACGAGGTGGGCGCTTCGCAGATGCTGCTGCCGGAGTCCAAGCGCAAGAAGTCGGTCGGGGTGAAGGACGTGGAGGCGGTGGTCGCCAAGATCGCCCGCATCCCGCCGAAGTCCGTCTCCAAGGACGACCGCACGGCCCTGAAGAACCTGGAGCGCGACCTGAAGACCATGGTCTTCGGCCAGGACCAGGCGATCGCCGCGCTGTCGTCTTCGATCAAGCTTGCCCGTGCCGGCCTGCGCGAGCCGGAGAAGCCCATCGGCAGCTATCTCTTCTCCGGGCCCACCGGCGTCGGCAAGACCGAGGTGGCGCGCCAGCTCGCCCATTCCCTGGGCATCGAACTCACCCGCTTCGACATGTCGGAATACATGGAGCGGCACTCGGTCTCGCGCCTCATCGGTGCGCCGCCGGGCTATGTCGGCTTCGACCAGGGCGGCCTCCTGACCGATGCCATCGATCAGCATCCCCACTGCGTGCTGCTGCTGGACGAAATCGAGAAGGCCCATCCCGACCTCTTCTCCATCCTCTTGCAGGTCATGGACTACGGGAAGATGACCGACCACAACGGCAAGACGGTCGACTTCCGCAACGTGATCCTGATCATGACCACCAATGCCGGCGCCGCCGACATGGCCAAGCAGGCCATCGGCTTCGGGCGCGACCTGCGCACCGAGGACGGCGACGAGGCGATCAAGAAGCTCTTCACGCCGGAATTCCGCAACCGGCTGGACGCGATCATTCCCTTCGGCAACCTGCCGCCGGAGGTGGTCGCCCGGGTGGTCGACAAGTTCGTCATGCAGCTCGAAGCGCAGCTCGCCGACCGTCAGGTCACCATCGAGCTCAGCGACGAGGCGCGGGACTGGCTGGCCAAGAAGGGCTACGACAAGAAGTTCGGGGCCCGCCCGCTGGCCCGGGTGATCCAGGACCGGATCAAGAAACCCCTGGCCGAGGAGCTGCTGTTCGGCAAGCTGGCCAAGGGCGGCATCGCCCGGGTCACCATCGAAGACGGGATGCCCGCCTTCACCTATCCCGAGGGCAACGACCCCAAGGGCAAGGGCGGCAAGGGCCGCGGCGGCAAGAAGGGCCCCGGCAAGGGCCGCCGCAAGACCGAGGCCGCCCTGGCGGACTGACCGCCGGCGTAGCGACACCCGGAGGGCCCGGCCGCCTGACGGCGCCGGGCCCTTTCGTTTTTTGTGCCGCATCGTCTGAGACAGCCCTCAGCCGGCAGCGCCCCCTCCAGATCGCCGTCAGATCGAGCATCGTGGAAATAGTCCAGGCGGCATTCAATCCTGACGGCAAGTTCATGTGACTGCTGCGGCCCAGCCGCGTGGCGGAGGGGGCTTGAGGCCGTGGTTGCCCGGGATTCAGGGCTGCTCCGGTCAATTGGGCCGGAGATCTTTATCAGTCGTTAATCGGTCTCTGATTACTTGTTTTGACTAAATTCCGAATCCGGCGGCCCGCAGGGCCGATCCGCGATCGCGCATTCGAAGAGGCCGTCGTCGTACACGGTCGACAGCACAATGGAGTGGAGCCGATGTCCGCTGACCCAGTGAGCACGCGTTCGACGGCTGGCGATCGAAGTCTGGTCGCGAACATTGTCTTGGAACTGGTCTTCTTCAGCATCCTCTTCGCGATCCTGTTTGCCGCAATGGTGTCGGTGGAAGCATTCGAGTTGGCCTACGAGATGTCGCGAGACTACGAAGACTGGGAACTCGACGAGATCATCTTGGCCTTCTGTGCGATCGGCATCACCGGCTTCGCCTTTGTCGCGCGCCGCTGGTTTGTGGAGCGCCGTGACAAGAGGGAGATCGCCTTGCTGTCCGAAGATCTGATGGAGGCCCTGGAGCAGGCCAAGGCGGCGGACAAGGCGAAGTCGGCCTTTCTGGCCGGCCTCAGCCACGAACTGCGGACGCCGATCGTCGCCATCAACGGTTATGCCCACTTCATCGAATCGGGCGCGATGGGGCCGGTCGATCCCCGCTATTCGAACCATGCCAGGAGCATCCGCGAAAGCGGAGAGCATCTGCTGGCCATCGTGAACGACATCCTGGACGTGACCCGTATCCTGGCGGGCAAGGTCGAGCTCTATCCCCAGGACACCGACCTGCACGCACTCACCGAGGAGTGCTTCAAGTTCGTGCAGGGCCCGGCGCAGGATGGCGAGATCCGGCTGAACAACGCGGTTCCGGCGGGTTTTCCGACGCTGAGTGTCGATGGCCAGCGGTTCAAGCAGGTCCTCATCAATCTCGTTGCCAATGCCGTCAAGTTCTCGCCCTCCGGCGGCGAGGTCAGCGTCTCTGCCCGGGCGGAGGCCGGGGCTGCCGTTATCGAGGTGCGCGATCAGGGTGTCGGCATGGACCCGGGCGACGCCGAGCGCGCGATGGAACCCTTTACCCAGCTCGACAACGAGCTCTCCCGGAGCCACGAGGGCACCGGCCTCGGCCTGGCAATCGTCAAGCACTTCGTCGATCTGCATGGTGGAAGCGTCGCCCTCGATACCGCGCCGGGCAAGGGCCTGACGGCGATCATAATCCTGCCGCCATCCGCCTTCGCGGGCGCGGCCAGGGCGGCCGCCTGAGCGGGCCGGCCGGTGATGCCATGACGAAGCCGAGACGCAAGCGACCGTGAGGCTGTTCCGATGCCAGTGAAGCCCATCATTCTTGTTGAAGACAACGACAAGCTTCGCCGCCTTTACGTGGAGATGCTCGAGGGCGCCGGCTATGTGGTCATGAGCGCCAACAGCGGCGAAAAGGGGATTGAGCTGTTGCATAAGGTGTCCAGTCCGCAGCTCGTCATTCTGGACATCATGATGCCGGAAATGGACGGCATCGAAACCTGCGAGCGCATTCGCAAGCTGCAGACCGCCGATCCCTTCCCGATCGTTTTCCTCACCGCCATGGACAAGCCCGAGACTCTGCTGCGCTGCCTACGCGCCGGCGGCGACGACTACCTGATGAAATCCATGCCTCTGCCCATGGTCCTGGAGCGGCTGCAGGCCTGGATACGCAGGCGCTCCTTCGACGACATCGCCGCGCGCCGCGAGAAAGCGATCAAGGAGCTGGAGGCCATCACCGCCGAGGCCGAGGCCGGGGAGCGCTGGTAAGGCGCAGGGGGGCGGGGACGCGGCCCATGGCGGTCCGGGTAAACGCGCCAGCGTAGCAAGCGGCCCGGTATCGAAGGTGTATGGCTCACCTTCCCGCAGGGTTCGGTCGGCAGTTTCTTGCAAGCCGGTTACAGACACTATTGTCGTCCCGGGGCTTGTCCCCGGGACCCATTGGCGTCGGCACGTGGCAACCCGGACTGGGAGGATCTCTACGGCCGAATGAGCGGCTAGCGAGGGCAATGGGTCCCGGCAACAGGTGCCGGGACGACAGCCATCGGTTTCGTATACGGTGGGCCGCACAGATTCGGTCGTGCAAGTCCGCGGGTGACGGCCGGCGAAGGGCCCATCGTGTTCTCGACTGCCGTCAAAACATGCAACACTCAAGTTATAGACAAGACTGTCGTCCCGGGGCTTGTCCCCGGGACCCAATGGAGTCAGCGCGTGGCAATCCGGACTGGGATGATCTCTACGACCGAATGAATGGCTAGCCAGGGCAATGGGTCCCGGCAACACGTGCCGGGACGACAGCCATTGGTTTCGTTTGAGGTCGGTCGCATGTTCGATCACGCAGGTCCGCGGGTGACCGTCCGGCCTGAGTCGGTCTGTGACGTCCGTGGCTGAACAGGACAGGTCGGACGGCTTGCAGCGGGGTGAGTGTCACTCCCTCTCTCTTGGATTGGGAGGGCTGGGGCAGGAACGCTTCACCACTCATGGCCTCAAGACATAGGGGAGAGTAACCGCTATGGTTGGGTTCTCTGTTGCGAGGACGGGAGTGGTTTCTTGGGACTCATTGCCACACTTGGGTTGGCGAGGCCTGCGATCGCAGGGGCTGTGGTGCTCGCCTGCGCTTGCCTTCCACCGGAACTGACCGCTGAGGAGGCCGAGCACCACCTGAGACAGGCGGCACAGCACTTTGCCGATCTGGAAGACGAGAAGGCCAAGGCAATCCTGGAAGAGCTCGTATCAAGTGGTGTGACCGATGCGAAGGTGTTGCTTGGCTACCTCTATGCCGACCCTCTCTTCGAAGGGCGCGACTACGAGGAGGCGGTGGTTGCTTTCGAGGAGGCCGCGGCGGGCGGAAGTCACGAGGCGTTGTTCCAGTTGGCCGAGTCGCGCTTCTGGCCGGCCTACAGCGACTGGACGCTGACGGCGGACGAAGAGGCCATAAGGCCCACGCTGGAAGAAGTCCTCGTGCTACTGCGGCAGGTGGAGGAGAAGAGGCATTATGCGACCCGGTGGCGTCTTGCGCATCTCTGCATCTTCGGTGGCTATGACTGCGACGAGGAGACCACGAAAGAGGTTCTCGCAGGGATCACAAAGAATCTTGTTCTCGGCAACTTGCGCATGATTACAGGCGCTTTTCGCATTCTTGACCTGCAGCATTCCGCCAAGCCGGAGGCGCCTGTCGATCAAGAAACCGTTTTGTCGATCATTGCACTTGGGCTCGCGGCCGCTGACCCCTTTGTTGCCACGACGTTCTCTGAGGCAGCATGGCTCGGCCTAGAGAGCGCCGGCCATTGCCCGGATCCCAGGTCCATCGACGCGGCGAGCTGGCTACTGGCTTTGGAAGCAGACGCTGTGACGGTGCCTGATGGATGGGCTGAATTTGAGCATTGCTTTGACTCCGAGCAGGCGGCTGCCGTCAGGCAGTATCTTGTCTTGGCACTCGACAAGCTTGCGCGCGAATTCGGTAATGAGAACACTTGGCATCTGGAGACCTGCTACCAGGCACCGGAAGCCTCTACATTCGGCGACTGTCTGGTCTATGCCGTACGTCATCACTACTTCGCCTGCTCAAAGCTATCGATGATCGACTACTTTCACCGACGGCTCAAAGTCTACTACGCTTCGTCCAAGCGCTACGCGCGCTGCCGCGAACACATGCTCACTGCGCAAAAGCGATAAACCCGGACACATCCGCAGGCAATTCCGCCATGCCCGGCGTGCCCCGGGTATCCATGGCTGGGCAGGATCAGATGGTGCGCGCCGATCATTTGACCCTCAGATCAAGTCCTGAAACAGCCGTAGGGTTCGGTCGGCATTCTCTTGCAAGCCGGTTACAGACACTATTGTCGTCCCGGGGCTTGTCCCCGGGACCCAATGGCGTCAGCGCGTGGCAATCCGGACTGGGAGGATCTCTACGACCGAATGAGCAGCTAGCCAGGGCAATGGGTCCCGGCAACAGGTGCCGGGACGACAGTCATCGGCTTCTTCGAAGGTCGACCGCATGTTCGATCGCGCAAGTCGGAAACACTCTAGTCGAAGGCCTCTTCCCAGGTGCCGCGGGTGGCGGCTTTGGAGTATTCGGTGGCGCGGTTTTCGAAGAAGTTGGTGTGCTCGACGCCGTTGAGGATGGCGTCCAGCCAGGGCAGGGGGTTCTTCTCCGTGCGGTAGATCGGCTGCAGGCCGAGCTGGGTCAGGCGCCGGTCGGCGATGTAGCGGATGTAGGCCTTCACCTCGGCCGCCTCCAGCCCCTCGATGCCGCCCTGCTCGAAGGCGAGATCGATGAAGGCGTCCTCGTGGGTGACGATGGTCTCGCAGGCGCGGTAGAGGTCGCGTTCGAAGTCCTCGGTCCAGATCTCCGGGTTTTCCTCGATGAAGGTCTTGAACAGGCGGATCGCCGACTGGGTGTGCAGAGTCTCGTCACGCACCGACCAAGTGACGATCTGGCCCATGCCCTTCATCTTGTTGAAGCGCGGGAAGTTCAGCAGGATCGCGAAGCTGGCGAAGAGCTGCAGGCCCTCGGTGAAGGCGCCGAAGACGGCCAGCGTCTTGGCGATCTCCTCCTTTGTGTCGCAGCCGAACTCGTGCATGTAGTCGTATTTGTCCTTCATCGCCTTGTAGTGCAGGAAGGCGGAATACTCGGACTCCGGCATGCCGATGGTGTCCAGGAGGTGGGAGTAGGCGGCGATGTGCACCGTTTCCATGTTGGAAAAGGCCGCCAGCATCATCTGCACCTCGGTGGGCTGGAACACCCGGCTGTAGTGCTTCATGTAGCAGTTGTTCACTTCCACGTCGGACTGGGTGAAGAAGCGGAAGATCTGGGTCAGCAGGTTGCGCTCCGCGTCGGTGAGGTTGCGGTTCCAGTCCTTCACGTCGTCGGCCAGCGGCACCTCCTCCGGCAGCCAGTGGATGCGCTGCTGCATCAGCCAGGCGTCGTAGGCCCAGGGATAGCGGAAGGGTTTGTAGACCGGGCTGGCATCGAGCAGGGACATCACGTCTTCTCCCAAGGCGCGCCTCTTCTTGGTCGAGGCGCTGACTGTTTGCGTTCGCCGTCCGAACCGCGGGCGGCGTCGGGGGTTTTGGCGAATGAGGCCGGCGGTTCCCCCAAACCGCCGGCCCCGTTACCTCCGAAGTATTCCCAACGAACTCATAGACGTCTTCGGAGGCCTAAACCCACAATATCCCAGGCCGTGCCTGGATCGGCTTACTGACAGGCGAGGCACTCCTCGTAGTCGATCTTCGCGGCCGGCGTATCCTTCGAGGAGATCTTGCCGAGCAGGGGCACGGCCTTGGTCGCCGCCGCATCGGCCGCCTCTGCCGATTCGGCCCGCTGGATCGACTTCGAGCGGCAGTAGTAGAGGCTCTTCACGCCCTTCTTCCAGGCCTGGTAGTGGATCTGGTGCAGGTCGCGCTTGTGCACGTCGGCGGCCAGGAAGACGTTCAGCGACTGGGCCTGGCAGATGAATTCGGCGCGGTCGCCGGCGTGCTCGATCAGCCAGCGCTGGTCCAGCTCGAAGGCGGTCTTGAAGACGTCCTTCTCGTCGTCGCTGAGGAAGTCGAGATGCTGGACCGAGCCCTCGTTGACGGTGATGGAGGTCCAGACCTCCTCGTCGTTGCGGCCCTTCTCCTCCAGCAGGGATTCGAGATGCTTGTTGCGCACCGAGAAGGAGCCGGAAAGGGTCTTGTGGGTGTAGCTGTTGCCGGCAATGGGCTCGATGCCCGGCGAGGCGCCGCCGCAGATGATGGAGATGGAGGCCGTCGGTGCTATGGCCATCTTGTTGGAAAAGCGCTCCATGATGCCGAACTCCTCGGCATCGGGGCAGGGGCCGCGCTCCTCCGCCAGCTTGCGGGAGGCGGCGTCGGCGGCCTTGCGGACACCTGCGAAGATGCGCTTGTTCCAGACCTTGGCCATCACCCCCTCCATGGGGATGCGGTTGGCCTGCAGGAAGGAGTGGAAGCCCATGACGCCGAGGCCGACGGAGCGCTCGCGCATCGCCGAATAGGCGGCCCGCTCCATGGAGTCGGGGGCTTTCGCGATGAAGTCGCTCAGCACGTTGTCGAGGAAGCGCATGACGTCCTCGATGAAGCCCTCGTGGTCCTGCCACTCGAAGTAGGTCTCCAGGTTCAGCGAGGAGAGGCAGCAGACTGCGGTGCGGTCGACGCCGTGGTGGTCGACGCCGGTGGGCAGGGTGATCTCGCTGCAGAGGTTCGACATCTTCACCGTCAGGCCGGCCAGCTTGTGATGTTCTGGCATCTGCCGGTTCACGTGGTCGCCGTAGATGATGTAGGGCTCGCCGGTTTCGATGCGCGCGGTGAGGATGCGGATCCACAGCTCGCGGGCCTTCACCTTGCGGATCACCGCGTTGTCCTTGGGGCTCAAGAGGCCCCAGTCCTCGTCCTTCTCCACCGCGCGCATGAAGGCGTCGCTGATGACGATGCCGTGGTGCAGGTTCAGCGCCTTGCGGTTGGGATCGCCGCCGGTGGGCCGGCGCATCTCGATGAATTCCTCGATCTCCGGGTGCGAGATGGGGATGTAGCAGGCCGCCGAGCCGCGCCGCAGCGAGCCCTGGCTGATCGCCAGGGTCAGCGAATCCATCACCCGGATGAAGGGGATGATGCCGGAGGTCTTGCCGTTGTGGCCGACCTTCTCGCCGATGGAGCGCAGGTTGCCCCAGTAGCTGCCGATGCCGCCGCCGCGCGCCGCCAGCCAGACGTTCTCGTTCCACAGGCCGACGATGCCCTCCAGGCTGTCGCCGGCCTCGTTGAGAAAGCAGGAGATCGGCAGGCCGCGGCTGGTGCCGCCGTTGGAGAGCACCGGCGTCGCGGGCATGAACCAGAGCTGCGAGATGTAGTCGTAGAGCCGCTGGGCGTGATCGCTGTCGTCGGCGTAGTAGGCGGCCACGCGCGCGAAAAGATCCTGGAAGCTCTCGCCGGGCATCAAGTAGCGATCGGAGAGGGTCGCCTTGCCGAAGGCGGTCAGGAGGGCGTCGCGCTCCCGGTGGATGCGCACTTTGATGCCGCGCTCGTTCTGGAACTCGTCGCGGATCTGGCCGTTGCCCAGCAGTTCTTCGGAGTCGGACTCGCCTGTGGGCGAATCGGCGGAGATTGCCGTTGCGCCGTTGAGGGCCTGGCCATTGAGCGCTTGGCCGCTAAGCGCTTGGGGGGTGGGCTGATCGGGTTGCTTTTCAGTCGCGGCTTCGTTATCCACAGATTCCGGCGCGGTATCGACCGTCCGGGCGCGCCCGAAAATCCCCGATCCATCCATGTTTGTTTCCCCTCGGTTTCCACATTTGTGGACAGATTTACTGATGAAAGGCGGGGGTAAACCCACCATATCTAGCGCTGACGACCTGCCCCGGCACCAGATATGGACCAAATCTATCCAGCCGTCGTAAATCTGTCATCGTGAACAAAATAAGAACATTAATCATAGTAGCGTCTGGGACCGATCCCGCAAGGCTGGCGCCGCGGTTACCCACAGAGAAGATGGCTGAGCCATGTGCGGCCGCTTTCTGCTGACCGCGCCGGTGGAGGCGGTGCAGCGGCTGTTCGGTTTCCCGGAGTTGCCGAATCTGACCGCCCGCTACAACGTCGCTCCCGGCCAGGCGGTGGCGGCGATGCGTTTGGAGGCGGACCGCCAACGCCATTTCGTCTGGCTGCGCTGGGGCCTGGTGCCCTCCTGGTCCAGACCTGACCGTCCCGTGACGCCGCTCATCAATGCCCGGGCCGAGACGGTTGCGGAAAAGCCCTCCTTCCGGGCTGCCTTTCGCGCCCGGCGCTGCGTCGTCTTCGCCGATGGCTTTTACGAATGGCGTCAGGACGGCAACCGCCAGCCCTATTGCGTACGCCTCGCCGACGGCGGGCCCTTCGCCTTTGCCGCGCTCTGGGAGGAGGCCTTTCCCGGACCGTCCGGTGCGGCGGAGGGGCCAGGGGACGGAACGGTGGGCACCTGCGCCCTGATTACCACCAACGCCAATGCCAGGATGGCCAGGGTGCATCACCGCATGCCGGTGATCCTGTCTGCCGAATCGCTTGGCCGCTGGCTCGATCCGGCGAGCCGGCCGGAAGAACTGCTGGCGTTGCTGCGGCCCCTGCCGGAGGAGGCCGTCACCCTGACCCCGGTGTCGAAACGGGTGAACTCCGTCGAGAACGACGATGCCGGCCTGCTGGACGAGGAACGGCTGCCCGAAGCCCCCTCCCAGCTCAAGCTGTTCTAATGGCGGGCGCGGGCTAGGCCGTGTTCTGCTGGCTTTCGAAGAGGCGCTGGACCAGGTCCGGCGTGATCGACACTTCGGTGGTTTCGCCGGCGCCCGCATCGTCGCTCACCGCCGCGCCGACACTCTTCAGATAGGCGGCGATGGCATTGCGGGTGCGTGGCCCCATCAGGCCGTCGACGACCCCCGCATTGAAGCCGAGTTGGTTGAGGCTGTGCTGGACATACATGACCGTCGGCTTGTCGGCGAACACCCTTTCCTTGCGGGGCTGAAACTTCGAGGCCTGGGTCTTGCCCCGCTCCAATTCGGCCGGCGACATCTTGTTGGCGATGGCGGCGCGGACGTCCTTGGCGCTGGCGTGGCCGACCTGATCGGCCACCGAGAGCCAGGCATAGCCCCTTGCCATGTCAGTCGGGATGCCCAGGCCCGCCGCCTGCATCACGCCATAGGAGAAGGCGCCGTCGGCATAGCCCTGATCCGCGGCCTTGCCGTACCAGCGCGCCGCCCAGGCCAGGTTCCTGGTCACGCCGCGGCCGTTGGCATAGCACTCCGCCAGCAGGTACTGGGCCGGTGCGTAGTCCTGGTTGGCCGCGTCAGCCAGATAGGTGGCGGCGCGGACGTAGTCCTGCTCGACATTGTTGCCGTTGTAGTAAGCCGCGCCCACGGTGTACTGCGCGCGCCGCTCACCGCGCGCCGCCGCGGCGTTGATCCACTTGGCGCCGGCATTGAGGTCCTGATCGACCCCGCGGCCTTCGTTGTAGGCCTCGCCGAGTTCGAAAGCGGCGGGGCCGTGGCCGCGCTCGGCAGCTTCGCGGAACCGCTGGATTGCGTCTTCCTGCGAGCCGTTTTGCTGCAGTTCCAGGCCTTCATTGTAGAGCGCATCGAGCAGCTCGGAATCGGCCAGCGCGTCCTGTTCTGCGCTGGAGGCCGGCATTCCTTCGGCGTCCGACATCGTCTCGTTGGCTGAATCGAGGCTGTCCGTGACCTCGGTGCAGCCCGCAAAAGAGAGGCCCAGCAAAACCAGGACAGCCGCGGCGCCAAGGCCGCGGCCCGCAACGAACTTCATCATCATCTGGAAACCCCCGCAGATAGACGGCTTTCCAACACCGCTGGGCGCGGCGTGGCCCTTCTGTCGTCCTCTTCGTCAAGCAATGCGTTCACCGCGTCTTCCACCGCCTCCTGTGGAATGCATGCCATCTCCGTACCGCCGTGGTCTTGCGCGCGCAGCACGCGCCGGCGGCTGACCAGGGGCGCGAACTTCTCCGGCCGCGTCGGCCCGAACAGGGAAACCAGCGGGCAGTCCGCGGCTGCGAACATGTGGCCGACACCGGTATCGTTGGCGACGGCGACCGACAAACGCCGCGCCAGGGCAATGGTCAGGATGGGGGAGAGCTCGATGCCCTCGGTCGCTTCGTCCTGCAACGGCAGCAGCGCGTCCGGCAGGCGCCGGGACACGGTCTCGGCCCAGTCTGACTCCTGGGGACCGAGGAAGATCACCGGCACGCGCCCGGCGGCAAGCTGCGCCTCGGCGAGGGCCAAAAAGCGTTCCAGCGGCCAGCAGAGCAGCGTGCTGGGGCCGCCGGGCGAGAAACCGACATAGCTCCGCCCCGCCGGCAGCAGCCGTTCGGCCAGGCGGTCGAAGCGCAGATCGCAGACCAGGGGCGGCGAGGTGTCCGCCGGGCGGCCGCTGGCCAGTTCCACCAGTTCGAGCAGCCGGCCCACCGCCGCCGGGCCGGCCGGCCGCGCGGCGCCGGGCTGCAGTTCGGAGAAGCGGAACCTGGCTGTGCCGGAAACGAAGGTGCGGTGGGGAATGCGCTTCACCAGCAGGGTGGTGGCCACCCGCCGCTGGCTGTCGATGACGAGATCGAAGTGGCGGCCCTGCAGCGCCGTGCCGCGGAGTGGACGTGCCAGTAGCTCGGTCCAACTGCGGCCGACATCGGCCTCCTCCACCACCTCGTCGATGAGACCCTCCACCAGTGGCGCCAGCGCGTGGGCGTAGACCGAGCGGCCGCGCCCGGCCAACCATGTAATCTCAGCACTTGGGAAAGCGTTTCGCAGCGCGCGCACGAACGGCAGCCTGATCAAGCCGTCCCCGACCAGATCCAAGCCGACATAAACCAATACCGACCCCGGCGCATCGACAGCTGGAGACATCACCCCCATGTAAATACCAGATCGCTGCGGCCCGTGATGTAGTAATTCTCTGTTCAATCGACTGCTGCGCGAAACCGCAAGGGGCAAAATAGCGGCCTAAATAACGACTCAGAAACGTTATTTGAGAATGTTCTACGGCGTGCAATGATGAATTAGACAGGTGGGGCCGACAGGCCCCTTGCCATCATGCTCCGGGCCATCATCGCCCATGACCATCATTTAGGAGGATCGGACCATGCTGAAGTCGATTGCTCCCGCGGCCCTGCCCACAGTTCTGGCGGGCCTGCTTGTCACGCTCCTGGCCGGTGCGCCGGCGCCCGCCGCGGCCGCGGAACCGGGGCCGCTGGTGGATGTCGCCTGGGTCAAGGCCAACGCCGAGCGCGATGCGGTCCGGCTGCTGGACATCCGCAACAAGATCAGCGGCGGATCGGCGGCGGTCTTTGCACAAGGGCACATCCCCGGCTCGGTCTACAGCGACTACCTGCAGGACGGCTGGCGCAAGACTCAGGACGGAATTCCCGGACAGTTGCCGCCGATTGCCGATCTGGAGGCCCTGATCGGCGGCCTCGGCATCGGCAACGATCACCATGTTGTGATCGTCGCCGCCGGCGCCAGTGCCCTGGAAATGGGCAGCGCGACCCGCGTCTACTGGACCTTCAAGGTGCTGGGGCACGATGCCGTTTCGATCCTTGACGGCGGCTTCAGGGCCTATGCGGCCGATCCGGCCAACCCCATCGCCAGCGGCGCCGTGACCCCGCAGCCGGCGGTCTTTGTCGCGAACTTCCGTCCCGAGCTGGTCGCCGACCGCAGCGACGTGGTTGCGGCCATGACCTCCGGGACGGCGCTGGTCGACAACCGGCCGACGGCGCAGCATCTCGGCCAGAGCAGCCATCCGGCGGCGGCGCGGCCCGGGACCATCCCGGGGGCGCTCTCCGTTCCCGAAGGCCAGTTCACCGATGCTCGGGGCCGCTTCGTGGGCCGCGACCAGGTTGCGCAGCTCCTGAAGACTGCCGGGCTCGGCGATGCGGAGGAGGGGGCCATCACCTTCTGCAACACCGGGCACTGGGCCTCGCTCGGATGGTTTGCCCAGAGCGAGATCCTCGGGCGCAAGAACGTGCGCCTCTATGACGGCTCCATGGTGGACTGGACCGCCCAAAGCGACCTGCCGGTCGAAGTGAAGGGCACGGCCAAGCAATAGGCGGCAGCGGCGCGGCTGCTCATCCCGCCTCACAATGGCGTGGGCGGCAGTCGACAACGCCCGGCGGGACCGCTACTGAGTCGGCTTCGCTGCGGCGGTGACGGCAATGCATCAAGCATAGGGATTGGCTGACCCGCGATGGACATCTCGGCCTGGATCGAACGGCGCCCGGACTGGCGGGTTGTGGGACCGGCAGTGCTGCTGCTGGCGGTCGGCGCGCTGGCCATCGGCGACGGCTTCAGCGCGCGCATGGGCTGGCTCTATGTCCTGGGCGCGGCCCTGGGGCTGGTGCTCTACCATGCCGCCTTCGGCTTTGCCTCCGCCTGGCGGGTCTTCATTGCCGAGGGCCGTGGCGCGGGCCTGCGCGCGCAGATGGTGATGCTGGGGGTCGCCAGCCTGCTGTTTTTCCCGCTGATCGATCAGGGATCGTTCTTCAGCCAGCCGGTGGGCGGCGGCGCTGTCGCGCCGCTCGGCGTTTCGGTCGCCGTCGGCGCCGCCCTCTTCGGGGTCGGCATGCAGTTGGCCGGCGGCTGTGCTTCCGGCACGCTCTACACCGTGGGCGGCGGCTCGACCCATATGCTTTTCGCCCTGGTCTTCTTCATGGTCGGTTCGCTCATCGGCACCGCGCACATGCCCTGGTGGCTCGAGACGCCGAGCCTGGGCAGTGTTTCCATCCTGCGGGAGTGGGGCCTGTTCGGGGCGCTTGCCGCGCAGCTCGCCGTGCTTGCGGCCATTGCCCTGTTCACCCTCTGGGTGGAGCGCCGGCGGCAGCCTGGCGGGATACCTGCAGCGGCGGGCCCGCCGAGGCTCTGGCGCCGCCTGATCTCGGGGCCCTGGCCGCTGCTCTGGGGGGCCATGCTGCTTGCGGTCCTGAACGCCGTCACCCTGGTCTATGCCGGCCATCCCTGGACCATCAGCTTCGGCTACACCCTCTGGGGCGGCAAGCTGGCGACGGCGGCGGGCCTCGACCTCAGCGGCTGGGCCTTCTGGACCTGGCCGTTTCCCGAGCGGGCGCTGGCCGGCTCGGTCTTCGAGAACAGCACCTCGGTCATGAACTTCGGCGTCATCGTCGGCGCGCTCCTGGCGGCCGGACTGGCCGGGCGCTTCAACCCGGCTTGGCGGATGCCCTGGCGCCAGGTCCTGGCGGCCGCCCTCGGCGGCCTGCTCATGGGCTATGGGGCCCGCCTGGCCTACGGCTGCAACGTTGGCGCCTATTTCAGTGGCGTCGCTTCCGGCAGCCTGCACGGCTGGCTGTGGTTTGCCGCCGCCCTGGGGGGCAGCTACTTCGGCAACGCCCTCAGGCCCCTGTTCGGCCTCACCGGTGGTTTCGCCCGGCGGGCCGCGCCTCAGGCGGTCTGAGAACACAGTGTCAGGAATTATTTCCTTTAATTGAGAATTCTGACGCGCTCCCGGTGCGGTTGCGGCCAAGGGGTTTCATGCTTAACCCCTTGAAATGATTAGAACGATCCCCATATAGAGGGGATGTCAAAGTCTGTTTTCAAGAAGCCCGAGGTCTACGACACCGAGGAGTCGGTGGTGCGGCGCTGCCTGATGTGCCGCGACCACTTCGAGAGTTCCTGGCGGGGCGAACGTATTTGCAAACGCTGCAAGTCCACCGCCGCCTGGCGCGAGGGCTGAGTCCGGTGAACCGGATGCCGGCCCGGGTTCGTATATAGAGATATGAGACCGATGCAGAAGCCCGTCAGCCCCTATCTCAGGCGCCCGCTGCGTAGCCTGCAGGAGGTGCTGCGCGACCGGGGTTATTGCAGTGGCTGCCGCCCCCTGCCCGTGGCGCAGAATGCCAACGGGTTGCCAACCAAGCGCTCGGCCTGACAACCTCGCCCGGACCCTGGAGCGCGGTTCGGTCAAAGACATTCTCGACATTTGAGGCGTTTTCTTCGCAAGGGGCGCACCCCTCATCTCAACCCCTGCCTGGGACCGCCAAAGCCCCGCGCCGGCTTGGACGCGGTGCGCCGCCGCCGGCCATCCAATTCGTTTAGACAAAACGGCGGACTTCGATGAGCATCCGGGATATATAAACTCCGCGTCGGCGTTATCTCAGCAGGCTCATCTCTAGATGGCAGGCAGGGCCCGCACGCGGACCGGCAACGGACTTGCCGCCCAGGGGCGGCGACACAGCTTTACCGGGGTGGGGTATGGCTACGGGGGGAAAATGCTTCATCAGGGTGCCCATGACGGACGCTGAAGCAGCCATCGATCCAGCCATCAGAAAACGCCCCGGCGCGGCCCGTTTCGCGCGGCAACTCGCTACCGGTCTGGCCCTGCTGGCGGTCTCCGCCTGCGCCGGCACTCAGGACCGCACCTCCGACAACGATCTCGGCATCGCCAACGTCGACGTCGGCGACGGAGGCAACCGGGGCATCGATCTGGCACCGGCGCCTCTGCCGCGCTATGCCGCGGGCGAGCGCTTCCACTACACCGACGGGCGCATTGAGGAGGTGCTCGGTCTTGACGGGGATCGGGTGTTCTGGCGCAGGGTCGGAGGCTCGGACTTCACCGGCGAGCGCGACTTCATCCTGCCGCGGACCGCCTGGGTGTGGCGTGGCAAGGCGGGCAGCGATGTGTTGGAGGGCGCGCCACCGTCGCTCTGGCCGCTGCAGGTGGGCAAAGCTACGCGCCTGAGCGTGCGCCGCACGGTCACCGATACCGACGGGCAGAGCCAGTCCAGTTTGCGGGACTGGCGATGCCGCGTCGCCGACACAGTCCTGACCAAGGTCAGGATCGGCGCCTTTGAGACCTATGAGGTCCGCTGTGTGCGTTACGCCGACAACAACCCGGTTGAGGTGCGGATCTGGCACTATGCGCCCGAGGTCGCGCACTACATCCGCTATGAGCGGCGTCTGCACCGCCGCGCGCCGCTGATTCGCGAACTGGTGGCGATCGATCCTCCGGCGGACGCGATGAGCCAGCGCGTCCGGGCCCAGCAGGCAGAGGCCGTTCAGCAAAGCCTTGAGCAGCAGCCGCAGGGCGCCGCAATTCCCTGGGGTGACCCACGGGGCGCCAATGGGGCGGTAACGCCCCTGACGACCTTTCGCGGCGGGGACGGCCGCTACTGCCGCTCCTATCTCGTGACGCTGGTGGCAGAGGGGGCCAGGGACGGCCAGACGATCACACGCGGCTATCCCGCTCTGGCGTGCCGCGAGGCCGGCCAGTGGCTGCCCGGTTATCAGCGCGAGGCTCCCGCATCCTGATCCTACGGCCGTTCGCTTGGGTTTCGGCCAAGCGGACAGCCGACGGAAGACCGCGGCTGGCAAGGCTTGCTCAACGGCAGGACGTCTGGCCCTTCACGAGGCCCCAGCCGAACACCGAATCGCGGCCGGGGGCGCCCAGATCCTCGCTGTTCACACGCAGGTCGTCGACCAGGGCGGCAACGGTGGAAGCTTCCCCCGCTGCCGTTGATTGCAGCTTGGCAGCATCGGACTGCGCGGCCAGGGCGGTGACAAAAGCGGCGGCGAAGGAGGTGCCGCTGTAAAACTCCCCCCCGCCGTCGGCGGCGGCCCAGATGCCGACCCCCGGCGCCGAGAAGCTCAGGTAGTCGCCGCGGTTGGCGAAGCGATAGGGGCGCAGGTACTGATCGACCGCGGTCACGGCGAGGGTTTCCGTATAGGCGGCGGGATAGGCAGGGGCCGCACCGGGCCCGCCGTTGCCGGCGGCGGCCACCACGGCGATGCCCTGGTCGCTCGCCTGCAAGACGGCCCGTTCGATCAGCACATTGCTCGGGCCGGTCAGGCTGATGTTGATCACGGCCACGTCTTCTTTGATCAGCCAGTTAAAGGCACGCGCGATGTTGAGCGCACCGCCGAAGACCGGATCATCTTCGCTGCCCGCCATGACCCCGGCAGCCAACAGGCCGGCCTTGGGCATCAGGCCGGGAATGCCGGATGCCGGGTTTCCGACCAGGAGGGAAGCAACGGCTGTGCCGTGAGTCGACGCACTGACCTGCTCCTCGCCGATGAAATCCCGGCCCTCGATCTGGCGGTCGCGCAATGCCGGGTGGCGAGGGTCGACCGTCGCATCGACCATGCCGATCGTGATGCCGTCGCCGCAGGCCGGGCCCGCGGCGTCCCAACCGATCAACTCCTGACCGTAGCAGCGCATGCCCTCGCAGCTTTCGGCGGCGGTTCGATAGTAGCTGTTGAAGTCGAAGGCGACCTCGGGATGGCGTTCGCGCAGTTCCTCCAGGGCCTGCTGTTCGCTGAGTCCGGGCCGCACTTCCAAGCGCGCGACCCTGAGGCCGAGGTCGGGCAGTTCTTCGCTGTTGCGGAGGCGATAGCCCAGGCCGGCCAGATCGGCGAGCACCGTATCGGAGGGATCGACCGCCAGCACGATTTCCGGCTCGAAGGGGTTGCGGTCGCCGCCGCGGTCGCCGCTGATGGCTTCTTCTGCGAGCTCCCATTCGCCGAGCAACTCGGCTTCCTCTTCCTCGCTCAGTTCCTCCAGCTCTTCCAGCAGTTCCTCGAGCTCTTCTTCCTCGCCCTCTTCGCCCTCTTCGCTCTCGCCGTCCTCGCTGCCTTCGTCGTCTCCGCCGTCGTCGCCACCATCATCGCCGCCGTCATCCCCACCGTCGTCGCCGCCATCATCGCCGCCGCCATCATCGCCGCCGCCATCATCGCCGCCGCCATCATCGCCGCCACCGTCATCGCCGCCACCACCGTCATCGCCGCCGCCGTTGTCGCCACCGCCATTATCGCCGCCGCCATTGTCGTCGCCACCATCGTCGTCGCCACCATCGTCGTCGTCGTCGGCCAGGGCGGCGGCGAGATAGGACAGGGGGACGTCGCCGGGCGACTTCCGCAGCAGGCCGGGATCGAAGGAATACGCCAGGGCCCAAGCAAGCAGGGCGATGATGAAAGAGAGCGGTCGCACCAAAAGTTCTCGTCCCGAAAGCAGAAACCTGCACCCACGGTAAGCCCGCCGCCTGGCCTTCGGCCAACCGAAAAACGGCTGGTTAACTGAAGGAAGGCGGCGGTTTCGCCTCTGACAACGGCCGCCATGCGGCCTTATTCCCTTGTCATGGCAGAATTTCGGCAAATTATCTAAATAATCTGGCAATCGGCAGGGAATAGGCTGCCGGGCTGTCCCGTTGTCCTGGCACTTGGCGAGGATAGGGGACACTGGCAAGGCAACGGAACCACGTAGCGTAATGGACAACCTACACGGCCAGTTGATCTCCCTCCTCCCGCGTTTAAGGCGCTTTGCCTTTACGCTGACCGGCTCCATGGACGATGCAGAGGACGTCCTGCAGGCGGCCTGCGAGAAGGCGCTGAAGAGCCTAGATCGCTTTGAGAAAGGGACCAGGATGGACAGCTGGATGTATCGGATCATCCAGAACTGCTGGATCGATCAGGTGAGGGCCCGCAAGGTGCGCGGCTCCGTGGTGGAGATGGAGATCGCGGAGCGCGTTGCGGGCAGCGATGCGCGCCAGGAGACCGAGGCGCGGCTGACCCTGCGGCGAGTGCAGGAAAAGGTGGCCGAACTGCCGGAGGAGCAGCGGGTGCTGATCGCCATGGTCTCGGTCGAGGGCCTCTCCTACAAGGAGGCGGCGGCCGCCCTGGACATCCCGATCGGTACCGTTATGAGCCGTCTGGCCCGGGGCCGGCGACGCCTGCATGAGCTGTTGGAACTCCCAGGCACCGCCGCCGGCGCCGCAGGAGCGGCAGGAGATTGATGTCATGGTGAAACTAAACGATGAAACCCTGATGGCTTATGCCGACGGTGAGTTGAACGAGGCCGACCGCAAGGCGGTGGAAGCGGCGCTGGCCGACGACCCGGCGGCCCGCGAGGACCTGCGGGTCTTCGTGCAGAGCGCCGATGCGCTGCGCGGTGCCTTCGACGAAGCTCTGAAGGTGCCGCCCTCGGAAGAACTGCTGACCATGATCCGTGAGCACGAGGCAGGCACCAAGAGGGTTTCGTCCCTGGGTGGCCTTGCCGGGTTCTTCGGCGATCTGATGCGGCCGGCTCCGGCCTTGGCGGCGGGACTGGCCCTGGCCATCGGCCTTGGCAGTGGCGTCATCCTGACCGACAGCCCGATGTCTGACGAACCGCGGCCCGTTCTGGCCCGCGTCGGCGACGACGCGGTCGTTCAGGAGGCTCTGGAACGCTCGCCTAGCGGGCAGATGATCGACTTGGCCTCTTTGGACGGTAGCGCCCAGCACACCGTGTTGCCGCTGAGCAGCTTCATGGACCGCCGCGGCCACTTCTGCCGCGAGTACGAGGAGGTCATGGTCGCGCGTGGCGAAACCCATGCCACCTTCGGCGTGGCCTGCCGGGCCAGCGACGGGACCTGGCGTAACGAGGCGCTGATGGCGCATTGGCTGGCGGTGCCGGGGTCCAACGAGAAGTGGGTGCCGGCCGAGGGGGCCGACATCTCCCGCCTCATCGATGCGATGATCGACGGCGCGCCGATGACTGCGGCGGAGGAAGCCAACGCAATCGGCCGGGCCTGGCGCTAAGGACCCAAACCTAGCTAGGCGTAACGAGATACCGGCTTAGTAGGCCTTGGCAGCGGCCTGGCGGATGGCATCGCGCAGATCCGCCGGCAGGCCCCAGGAATAGCGCGTCAGGATTTCCCGGTGGAACTGGGCCCAGGCCGGGCTGCCGGGATCGCTCAGGCGCTTCTGCCACTTGCGCAGGGCGCGGCCGATTTCTGCGACATTGTGATAGTCCGGCCAGACCTTGCGCGCCTCGTCGAAGGCGGCGATGGCAGCGGTCACATCGTGTTCGATCAGCGCCTCGAAGCCGCTCCGTTCGGCGGCCGCGGCCAGGCTGGCGCGGTCGCTGCGGGCCGGGGCGGATGCGGGCGCGGTCTTGCTGGGCGGCGGCGTGCGCTGCGCCTGCTGCACGCTCTGCACCTGGGCGATCTCGCGGGAGAGGTTGCGCTCCAGGGTCTCCAGCTTGGTCTCGATGTCTTGGGCGATCTCAGGATTGGCGCCGTTGCCGGTGCTGGCCTGCTGGGCGTCCACCAGGGCGCGGATGTCGGCGATCTCCGCCAGGGCCTGGGATTCGATCTGCTCCACCTTGTCGCCGATCTTCAGGCCGAAGATGTCGACCTGGCGCTCGGACAGGATCTGGCGCACGTCTTCCTGATAGATCAGCACCACCACCGCCACCACCAGCGGCCAGAGAAAGGCCCTGAAATAGTCCAGGACCAAGCGGCCCAGGACATAGTCGTTCGCACTCTCAGTCGCACTTGCCATGGCTCGCGTCTCCCCGCGCACATCCCACCGGCGCAGCGCTACCCTGCGCCCGGTGAACACGAAAGTCTGTGAGGAAACGCACAGTCTACGGTGGTGCACCGACCAGCGTTGTCGGGCGCGCCGCTCTGGTCTGAACCCCCGTATTCGTGCGCTAATCGCAATCGGGGTCGACGTCCCTGACCTCCCGAGTCCTGATCCGCAGGAGGTTTCCAATGACTCTGACTCACTTGATCGTCCCGGATGCCGCACCGGCGCCGGCTTCGGCGAAGTACAGCCACGCAGTGAGAGCCGGGCCGTTTCTTTACGTGACCGGCCAGTTGCCGGCGGATCCGGACGATCCCGCGGCGGCGCTGCCGGAGGGGATCGCGGCGCAGACGCGGCTCTCGTTCAAGAACCTGGAGCGCATCCTGGCGCAGGCCGGTTTTGACTTCGCCGATACCGTCTTCGCGCGGATCTACCTGACCGACTTCGAGCGGGACTACGCCGGCATGAATGAAGTCTTCTTCGAGTACTTCCCGGACGAAGCGCGCCTGCCGGGGCGGACCACGGTGGGGGTGGCCGCCCTCGCGCGGGACGCCCTGGTTGAGATCGATCTGGTGCTCTACCGAGCCTGAACGACCATTCCAGACTCTGGCTGCTGATCGTAATCACAAAGACAGGAGATTCCGTGTTGCGGCGGATGCCTCTGTGACTGCAGTCTTCGGGTGTTCGAATCCCAGCCTGAACCCGGACGGTAAGATCGAAGCCGAATGGTCCGGTGGGAGACCGACGAAGAGCGGCTTCTGGAGTCGGCTGGAGCCGCTTCGACGAAAGTCGAAAACGCTATAGGACCCGCGATGACGAAGAGCGGTCGGCCCAACGTCCTGCTGATCACCGCCGACCAATGGCGCGGCGACTGCCTCTCCGCCATGGGCCATCCGGTGCTGCGCACGCCCAACATCGACCGCTTGGTGGGGGAGGGGGTGCTCTTCGCCAGGCACTATGCCGGGTCGGCGCCCTGTTCACCGGGCCGGGCCTGTCTCTACACCGGGCTCTACCTGATGAACCATCGGGTCTGTATCAACGGCACGCCGCTGGACCGGCGCCACGACACCATCGCGCTCGCGGCCCGGCGCGCCGGCTACGAGCCGACGCTCTTCGGCTACACCGACGCCGCCGCCGACCCGCGGGATTATGACGCCGGCGATCCGGCGCTCACCACCTACGAGGGGGTCTTGCCGGGCTTTGCGGTGCGTCAGGCGTTGCCCGATCACAGCAAGCCCTGGCTCTCCTGGCTGGCGCAACAGGGTGTCGATGTCTCCGGCGGCAAGGACTGGCTGAACCAGCCGCAGGGCGGCGCCAGCGAGCCGCCTACGACTGCGCCGCCGCTTTACGACCGCACCCAGACACAGACCGCTTTCCTCGTCGAGGCGTTCGCCCGCTGGCTCGGCGAGCAGACGCCGGAGCGGCCCTGGTTCGCGCATCTTTCCCTGCTGCGCCCGCATCCGCCCTTCGTGGTGCCGGCGCCCTTCAACGCGCTCTACGCGCCGGGCGCGGGGCCGGCCTTCGCCCGCCATTCCGGCTGGCAGAGGGAAGCGGCCGCTCATCCCTATCTGCGTTTTGCCATCGAGCGGCAGCAGAAAGGGACCTTCCTCCCGGGTCTGGAGGGACGGGTCTGCGATTGGGGGGCCGAGGCCTTCGACACCATCCGCGCCGTCTACTTCGGTATGGTGGCGGAGGTCGATGACCAGCTCGGCCGGGTCTGGGCGGCGCTGGAGGCCGCCGGCTTCTGGAACGACACCGTCATCGCGCTGACATCCGACCACGGGGAGATGATGGGGGACCACTGGATGCTGGGGAAGGGCGGCTTCTTCGACGCCAGCTATCACATCCCGCTGATCGTTCGCGATCCCCACCTGCCGGCGGCATTCGGCAGCCGGGTGGAGCGCTTCAGCGAGGCGGTGGATGTCATGCCCACGCTCCTCGATCTGCTCGGGGCACCGGTCCCGGCCCAGCTCGACGGCCGTTCGCTGGCCCCTTTCCTGCGCGGCGCGCCGCCGGCGGACTGGCGCGCGGCCGTGCACTGGGAGTACGACTTCCGCAACATCGAGACCCGCGATGCCGAAGCCCACTTCGGGCTGCCGCCGCACCGCTGCAACCTGACGGTCATCCGCGACGACGCAATGAAGTACGTCCACTTCGCCGGACTGCCCCCGCTGCTCTTCGACCTGGAGTGCGATCCCATGGAGTTGGAGAACCGGGCCGAGGACCCGGCCTATGCGGACCGGCGCCTGCACCTGGCCGAAGCGATGCTGGACTGGCGCGCCCGCCACCTCGACCAGTCTCTCGCCCTCACCCAGCTCACGGAAGGGGGGCCGGTGACGGCGGCATAGGGACAATGAACGCGTGCGGCACTGCCTTTAGGCCGCGCGCTCGACGCTGACCACTAGGCGCCGGCCCAACTTCTCCAGGGCATCCTCGACCAGCCCGATGTGACTGCGGTGGTCGAGGTCCAGCAGGCGGCGAATGTCCTTCTGGTCGCGGCCGGTCCGCTTGGACAGTTCGACCTGCGTCACGGCCTCTTCGCGCATGGCCTGGTAAAGGGCCAGCTTGGCGGCGGCCAGAGGTGGCAGGGCGACCCGGCCGTCACCCTTCCTGCGGCGGGGGAGGGGGAGGTCCCGACGGGCTTCGATATAGCCGCCCAGGGCGGCCAGGAGGCAGTCCAGGGCGCCGGACTCCGCCTCCTGGCGGCTGCGGCCGTCGGTGAGCGCTTCGGGCACGTCGGGGAAGGTCAGGAGGAAGAAGCCGCCCTCATCCTCCGTGACCATAAAGGGATAGGTCAATGCGGTTGCCATGAGTGTATTCCATGAGTGTTGGTGCGCGTGCTGTGTGGCGTTTAGAACTCTTCGGGGTCGATCTTCAATTGGCGGAGCATTGCAGCGAAGAGGCCTGGGCCGATTTCCTTTCTCGGGTCCTTCATGGTGGTGAAGTTCTTGCCGACATAAAGCCTGCCGTGCGAGCCCTTGCCTTTCCGCCCCTCATATTCGACCGCCAGACTTCTGGCTCTGCCGTAGCGCTTCGCGCGCTTGATGAACTCGTTGCCGTTCATGACCGCACGATAGGGCAAATATGCCCTATCTTCAAGGAGAATCAGGGCAGATATGCCCTTTTCAGTTATGGGGTGGTTTACGCGCGGGCTATTCCCCGCCGGATGCTGGGGTCCATGAACAACGGTATCGCGGGGCCGAAGGGAGGATGTTGGAGCCGGTCCGCCTACGCCGAGGCTTCGGCGGACAGACCTTCGCCCGAGATGCGGTTCCGGGTGGCCTGCCACCCGAAGCTCGAAGAGCGAAGGGTGGTGGGCGTACCTGGGATTGAACCAGGGACCTCTCCCGTGTGAAGGGAGCGCTCTCCCGCTGAGCTATACGCCCGCACTGGCGAGACCTTGCGGACCTTCGATTGAGGTCCTGGGCACTTCGGCGGCTCGTTCAGCGAGCTTTGCCGTCCCGCGCGGCAGCGTGGTGTAGGACAGGCGCCCGAAGCTGTCAAGACGCCCGGTTTCCGGCGGTCTTGGTCCCGCTCCAAGCAAAGCCGGGCGCTTCTCGTTACCAGCAAGAAACGAATGAGAAGACGACGCCGGACGGTCAAGTCTTCCTGCAAAGAAAAGACCCTCTTGTCTTGGCTACAAAGAGCGGCCCAGGGACTGGAGTTGCCGACACCGTTGTCCCCGAAAGGCGCGGTTTCCGGGGCTTCTGTCCGGTCCAATGGAGCGTCCAGTCGTCGTGCGGTTTATCCTCAATTCGTCCTAAGTCCGGAATACTGGCTACTGTCTTCCGTCTATTTCCCAGCCGTTTCGGTAATCCTTTATTAAGGCAATAGGGATTAGAACCCTTTGCCATTAGCCGAAATCCACTTGGGTTTTCAGAGTTTGACGAGGAAATAGCGATGGCTATCACTAGCAAACAGGCTTCCCGGAAGTCTGGTACCAGGGCGGTTCGCAAGACCGCCAAGAAGACCACCGCGCGCCGTTCCACGGCTCGCAAGACGGCAGCCCGGAAGTCGACGGCCCGGCGGACTACGGCCCGCAAGACCACGGCCCGCAAGACCACGGCCCGCAAGACCGCTGCTCGCAAGAGCCCGGCCCGGAAGACGGCGGCCAAGAAGCGCATCGTTCGCAAGAGCACGGCGCGGAAGTCCACCGCTCGGAAGAGCCCGGCCCGCAAGACGGCGGCCAAGAAGCGCATCGTTCGCAAGAGCACTGCGCGGAAGACCACCGCTCGCAAGAGCCCGGCCCGTAAGACGGCGGCCAAGAAGCGTATCGTTCGTAAGAGCACTGCGCGGAAGACCACCGCTCGCAAGAGCCCGGCTCGTAAGACGGCGGCCAAGAAGCGGGTTGTGCGTAAGAGCACCGCTCGCAAGACCACGGCTCGGAAGAGCCCGGCTCGTAAGACGGCGGCCAAGAAGCGGGTTGTGCGCAAGAGCACCGCTCGTAAGACCACCGCTCGCAAGAGCCCGGCTCGTAAGACGGCGGCCAAGAAGCGGGTTGTGCGTAAGAGCACCGCTCGCAAGACCACGGCTC
>NZ_JANQOI010000063.1 GCF_028289705.1 Pelagibius sp. | reverse complement strand
GCGCCAAGCCCGGTGGCGGCGGCATGCTGCTGGGCCAGAAGATCACCGACCGGGTCGCCGATATGCGCGACCTGCCGCCGGGCATCGACCAGCGCAGCGCCTGCCGCCATCCCGACTGGACCGGCCCGGACGATCTGGAAATCAAGATCCTGGAGCTGCGGGAGATCGTCGACTGGGAGAAGCCGATCTACGTGAAGGTCGGCGCCAGCCGGCCCTACTACGATACCATGCTGGCGGTGAAGGCCGGCGCCGACGTGGTGGTGCTGGATGGCATGCAGGGCGGCACCGCGGCGACCCAGGAGGTCTTCATCGAGCATGTCGGCATTCCCACCCTGCCGGCGGTGCGCCTGGCGGTGCAGGCGCTGCAGGAACTGGGCATGCACCGCAAGGTCCAGCTCATTGTCTCCGGCGGCATCAGAAGCGGCGCCGACGTGGCCAAGGCGCTGGCCATGGGGGCCGACGCGGTGGCCATCGGGACCGGGGCGCTGATCGCGCTGGGCTGCAACGACCCGAAGCACGAGGCCGACTATCGCAGGCTGGGTTCGGCGGCCGGATTCTACGACGATTATCAGGCGGGCAACGACCCCGCCGGGATCACCACCCAGGACGAGGCTCTGGCAGCGCGGCTCGACCCCGAGCTCGGCGGACGTCGGCTGGCCAACTATCTCAACGTGCTGACCATGGAGGCCCAGACCATTGCGCGGGCCTGCGGCAAGTCCCATGTGCACAATCTGGAACCGGAGGATCTGGTCGCGCTGACGGTGGAGGCCGCCGCCATGGCCGGGGTTCCGCTTGCCGGCACGGACTGGGTTCCCGGCCGCGCCACCACCGGGGGGAAATGAACCGATGACCGATCTCAGCGAGGCCGCCCGCGAAAAGGGCATCAAGTACTTCCTGATCTCTTTTGCCGACCTCTTCGGGGTCATGCGGGCGAAGCTGGTGCCCGCCGCGGCCATCGGCCCCATGGCCGGCGACGGCGCCGGCTTTGCCGGCTTCGCGGCCTGGCTGCGCATGACCCCGGCGGACTCCGACATGTTCGCGATCCCCGATCCGGCGAGTCTCATCCAGTTGCCCTGGAAGCCGGAGGTGGGCTGGCTGGCCGCCGACCTCTGGATGGACGGCAAGGAGGTGGCCCACGCGCCGCGCAACGTGCTGAAGCGGGTGCTGGCCGCCGGTGAGGCCGCGGGCTACCGCCTGAAGACCGGTGTGGAGTGCGAGTACTTCCTGATTCAGCCCGACGGCAGCGCCATCGCCGATGCGCGGGATACCCAGTCCAAGCCCTGCTACGACCAGCAGGCGCTGATGCGCCGCTACGACCTGATCTCCGAGATCTGCGACTGCATGCTGGAGCTCGGCTGGGGGCCCTACCAGAACGACCACGAGGACGCCAACGGCCAGTTCGAGATGAACTGGGACTATGCCGACGCCCTGGTCACCGCGGACCGCCAGGGCTTTTTCAAATACATGGTCAAGAGCCTTGCCGAGAAGCACGGCCTGCGGGCGACCTTCATGCCCAAGCCCTTCGCCGACCTCACCGGCAACGGCTGCCACGCCCACGTCTCGATCTGGGACAGCGAGGGCACGCAGAACCTGTTCCACGACGATGCCGGGGAACTCGGCCTCTCCGGCCTCGCCTACGATTTCCTCGGCGGGATGGTCACCCATGCGCCGGCCATGTGCGCCCTGCTCAATCCGGCGGTGAACTCCTACAAGCGGCTGAACGCGCCGCCCACCCAGTCCGGCGCCACCTGGGCGCCCAACGCCGTCAGCTACGGCGGCAACAACCGCACCCATATGATCCGCATTCCCGATGCCGGCCGCTTCGAGGTGCGCCTGGCCGACGGGGCTGCCAATCCCTATTTGCTGCCCGCCGCGTTGCTCGGCGCCGGCCTCGACGGCATCGCCCACAAGCATCCGCCCGGCGAGCGCCTGGACATCAACATGTACACCGACGGCCATACGGTGGCCGACCTGACGAAGCTGCCGCTGAACCTGCTCGATGCCCTGCGCCTGCTGGACGGCAGCGCGGTGATGCGCCAGTCGCTGGGTGACGAGTTCGTCGACGGCTTCGTCGCCCTCAAGAACGACGAGTGGACCGCCTACATGCGCCACCTCTCGGACTGGGAACGCCAGAACAGCCTCGACTGCTGATCCGGCCGTTTGCCGGTCGGATACAACCGTGCAGTTCACCCCCCTCCCGACCTCCCCCCATCAAGGGGGGAGGGGATTTTTTGGTGCCGCTTCAATAGGTTCCCCCTCCCCCTTCGATGGGGGAGGGTTGGGGTGGGGGTGACAACCCCTCAGCCGCAAGCCGTTCGCCGATGAGCCTTCGATTTTATGTTCCAAACTGATGCCACTGCTTCCAGAACTTGAAAACTCGACCCTCTGCGCGAGCGATCAAAACGCTAAACCGGACGGCCGTGGTCCGAGGTGCGACTACCGGCCGGCGGCGTAGCCCTGCATGAAGCGCGGGTTGGCGGCGGCCTTCAACACGTCGCCGTCCTTGGCTGCGGCGGTGACGCGGCCGAGGCTCCAGTCTTCCTCGACCTGAAGATCATGCCCGCGGCGGCGCAGTTCCTCCTGCGTCGCCTCGGGGAAGCGCCCCTCCAGCTTCACCTTGCCCGGTTCGCATTCGCGCGGGTGGAAGGAGCTGGGGAAGTGCAGGCTGTTGAACTCCGGCGCGTCGATGGCCTCCTGCAGATTCAGGCCGAAGTGGACGTGACGCAGGAAGACCTGCAGCGACCACTGGTCCTGCTGGTCGCCGCCGGGGGTGCCGAAGGCCATGTAGGGGCGCCCGTCGCGCAGGGCGAATGAGGGCGAGAGGGTGGTGCGCGGGCGCTTGCCGGGCTCCAGGGAGGAGGGCATGCGTTCGTCGAGCCAGAACATCTGCGCGCGGGTGTTGAGGCAGAAGCCGAGCTCCGGGATTGCCGGGGAGCTTTGCAGCCAGCCGCCGCTGGGGGTGGCGGAGACCATGTTGCCCCAGCGGTCGATGACGTCCAGGTGGCAGGTGTCGCCCAGGGCCGTGTCGGCCACCTCCGCCTCCCTTTCCGGCAGCTTCGCCATGGTGGGCTCGCCGCCGCCCTGCCCGAGGCCGGCGGCGCTTTCCTCGCTGGCGATGCGCACGATGGGCTCGGCCCCGAAGCCGGGGATCGTGCCGGGGCGCAACTCGAAAGAGGCTTCCTCGCCGACCAGGGCGCGGCGCTCATTCGCGTAGGACGCAGAGATCAGGGTCTCGATGGGTACCGCGGCGAAGGCGGGGTCGCCGTAGAACGCTTCCCGGTCGGCGAAGGCCAGCTTGTGGCACTCGACCACCAGGTGGACGAAATCCGGATGCTCCGGGGAGAGGTCGTCCAGGTCGAAGCCCTTCAGCAGGGCGAGGCTCTGCAGCGCCACCGGTCCCTGGCCCCAGGGACCGGTCTTGCAGAGGGTGTAGTCGCGGTAGTCGCCGCAGAGCGGCGGTTCCTTGGTCGCCGACCAGTTGGCCAGGTCGTCGCCGGTCAGGAGGGCGGGGTGGGGGCCGCCGCAGACGTCCATCACCTCGGTCTCGCGGCAGAAGCCGTCGATGGCCTCCGCCACGAAGCCGCGGGACCAGGCCCAGCGCGCCGCCTCGATGCGATCCTCGCGGCTGCGCCCGCCGGCTTCCGCTTCCTTGACGATGCGGCGGTAGGTCTGCGCCATCACCGGATTGCGGAACAGGCTGCCGGCCTCGGGCACACCGTTTGCCAGATAGAGCGCCGCGGAGGTGGGCCAGTCGGTCTCGAAGACCTCCTGCACGTTGTCGATGGCCGCGCTGACGTTGGGGAGCACGGGGTAGCCCTGCTCAGCGTAGGCGATGGCCGGTGCCAGCAGGTCGCCCAACTCCATGGTGCCGTAGTCGCGCAGCATCAGCATCCAGGCATCGAAGGCGCCGGGCACGGTACAGGCCAGAAGGCCGGTTCCCGGCACCATGTCGAGGTCGAGATCGCGGAAGGCTTCGATGGTGGCGGCCGCCGGGGCGACGCCCTGGCCGCAGATCACCTGGACGGAGTCTTCGCGCGCGCAATGGAGGATGATCGGCACCTCGCCGGCGGGCCCGTTGAGGTGCGGTTCCACCACCTGCAGGGTGAAGCCGGCGGCAACGGCGGCGTCGAAGGCATTGCCGCCGCCTTCCAGCACCGACATGCCGACGGCCGAGGCGAGCCAATGGGTCGAGGTAACGACCCCGAAGGTGCCGATGATCTCCGGGCGGGTGGTGAAGGCGGTCAAGACAATCTCCTCATGTCAATTCCTGTGTCCTCTAAAGCGCTGCGCTTGCGGCAAAGCGCGGCGGAACGCGGACCTGCGTCGCCTGCTCAAAGGCATAGGCGAAGCGGATCAGGGCACCTTCCTGGTAGGCACCGGCGATGAAAGAGAGGCCGATCGGCAGGCCGAAGTAGTATCCCGCGGGGACGGTGATGCTGGGATAGCCGGAGACGGCGGCCAGATAGGCGCTGCTGCCGGAGCGGTTGTCGCCGTTCACCCAGTCGATCAGCCAGGGCGCACAGGTCGTCGGCACGACAAGCGCGTCGAGCCGCTGCTCGGCCATCACCTTGTCGAGGCCCTCGTCGCGGACCAGACGAAGACAGGTCCGGCGGGCCTCCTGGTAGGCGGGATCGTCGAGGCCCTTAGTCGCCTGCGCCCGCTCGAAAAGATCCTGCGGGTAGTAGGGCATTATGCGGTCGCGGTGGCATTCGTTGAAGGCCATCAGGGCCTCGAGACTGTCAGGCCCGGTGTCCGGCCCGAACGCCGCCAGGTAGCGGTTCATACCGGCCTTGAACTCCGTCGTCATCACCAGCATTTCCGCCGGCCGGACGTCCTCTGCCGGCGGGAGGGCGATCCGGTGGACAACTTCGGCGCCGGCCTCGCGCAGTGCCGTCAGGTTGGCTTCCAGGATCGCGGCGATGCCTTCGTGGGTCTCGGCCAGTCCGGTCAGGCAGCCGATGCGCGCGCCCCGCAACCCGCCCTTGTCGAGAAAGGCCGTGTAGTCTGCCGCGCGCCGGCGGTCGGCGTCGTGGGTCGCCGGGTCCTCCGGGTCGCTGCCGGCAAGTGCGCTGAGCACCAGCGCCGCATCGGCGACGCTGCGGGCCATGGGCCCGGCGGTGTCCTGGCTGTGGGAGATGGGAATGATCCCGCTGCGGCTGACCAGCCCGACGGTCGGCTTGATGCCGACGATGCTGTTCATGGAGGCGGGACTGACGATGGAGCCGTCGGTTTCGGTGCCGATGGCGGCGGCACAGAAACCGGCGGCGACCGCGACGCCGGAACCCGAACTGGAGCCGCCGGGGGAGCGGTCGAGGGCATAGGGATTGCGGGTCTGACCGCCACGGCTGCTCCAGCCGCTGGAGGACCGCGCGGAGCGGAAGTTCGCCCACTCGCTGAGATTGGTCTTGCCGAGAATGACCGCCCCCGCGGCCCGCAGGCGCGCGGCGACGGCGGCGTCGCGGTCCGGCCGGGCGCCCAGCAAGGCAAGGGAGCCGGCGGTGGTGGTCATGCGGTCGGCGGTGTTGATGTTGTCCTTGATCATGACCGGAATGCCGTGCAGCGGGCCGGCTTTGCGGCCTGCCGCCAGGTCCCGGTCCGCGGTGTCCGCGCTCTCCAGGGCATCGGGATTGATCTCGATGACCGCGTTGACGCGCTCGTCCAGCCGCTCGATACGGTCCAGGTGCTGTTCGGCCAGCTCACGCGCACTAAGCTCGCCGCCGTCGATCATGCCACGCATCTCGGCGATGCTGCTTTCGGTTACCTCCTGGATCGTTGCGGTCATCGGCACGGACCCTAGAGGCTGCGGCTTTCGCGCACGTCGAGGAAGTCGCGCAGCGCGTCGCCCAGGAAGTTGATGGAGAGGACTGTCAGCATGATGGCCAGGCCGGGGAAGATGCCGAGCCACCAGGCCCGCGAGATGAAGCTGCGGGATTCGGCGAGGATCAGGCCCCAGGTGGGGGTCGAGGCCTCGACCCCCAGGCCGAGGAAAGAGAGGCTGGCTTCGCCCAGGATGGCATAGGACACGCTCACCGTGGCCTGCACGATGATCGGCGCCGTCGCGTTGGGCAGGATGTGGCGCCACATGATGCGGAAGTTGGAGGCGCCGACGGTGCGCGCCGCGGCGATATACTGCTCTTGCTTGATGGAGAGCACCATGCCGCGGGCGATGCGCGCGAAGTCGTCGACGAAGGCGAGCGAGATGGCGACGATCACGTTCACCAGCCCGGTGCCCAGCACGGCCACCAGATAGACGGCGATGATGAAGTTCGGGAAGGCCCACTGCAGGTCGATGTAGCGCATCACCACATGGTCGACCCAGCCGCCGAAATAGCCGGCCAGGACGCCGAGCGTCACCCCCACGGCCAAGGCGATGGTGACGGTGCTGACGCCGACGAAGAGCGAGACCTGGGTGCCGACGATCAGCCGGCTCAGCAGGTCGCGGCCCAGGTCGTCGGTGCCCAGCGGATGCGCCCAGGATGGCCCCAGGATCATGTCGAAGGCCATGTCGTTGGGATCGTAGGGCGAGAGGAGCGGCCCGAAGACCGCCGCGAAAGTCAACACGCTGAGCACGATCAGCCCAACCAGCGCCTTCTTGTCGGCCAGGATCAGGGTTGCAAAGCGCGACCAGCCGGAGGGGCGGCGGGCGACGAGCTCGGCCGGGGCGAGGGCGGCATCCGGGGTCATGAGTCGTACCGGATGCGCGGGTCGATCACCGAATAGAGCATGTCGACCAGAAGGTTGCTGAACACGAAGATGGCCGAGACCACCAGGATCGCCCCCTGGACCACGGGATAGTCGCGGTTGAGGATGCCCTGGATCAGCAGGCGCCCCAGCCCCTTGATGGAGAAGACGTTCTCCACCACGACAGCGCCGGACATCAAAAGCGCAAAGGCGATGCCGATTACCGTGACGACGGGGATCAGCGCGTTGGGCAGGGCGTGGTAGAAGATCAGGGTCGAGTTGGCCAGGCCCTTGGCCCGGGCAACCCGCATGTAGTCGGTCTTCAGGACCTCCAGCATCGACGATCGGATCATGCGGGCGATGATGGCCGAAAACCCAGTTCCCACGGCGATGGCCGGCAGAATGAGGTGGGAGAGCCAGGGCCAGAAGCCCGCCGAGAGCGGCTCGTAGCCGATGGCCGGCAGCCAGGAAATGTTCACCGCCAGGAACACGATCAGCAGGATGGCCAGCCAGAAGTCCGGCATGGAAAGGCCGAGGAAGGCAAAGAAGGTGACGCCGTGGTCCCAGGCGGTGTTGCGGCGGGTGGCGGCGATCAGCCCCGCCGGTACCGCGATGATCAGGGCGATGACGAAGGAGAGCCCAGCGATGGAGAGGGTGCGGGGCAGGGCCTCGATCAGGAGCTGCTGCACCGGCACCCGGGCACCGTAGATCGAGGTGCCGAAATCGCCCTGCAGGGCGTTCCAGAACCACTTCACGTACTGCACATACATCGGCTGGTCGAGGCCGAACTTGCGCCGCAGCGCCTCCACCGCCTCCATGTCGCCGGCATCGGCCAGCATCGCCGCGAAGGGGTCGCCGGGAACGATCCGCAGCATGAAGAAGACCAGCGTCGCCACCGCCCACATGACGATCAGCGCGCCGATACCCCGCCGGAGGAGATAACCCCACATAGTCGCTTACTCGTTTGCTAGAGGCGGGTGACTCCCGATGGAGCCACCCGCCACCGCCCGCCCCGTCAGGAGAGGGTTACGCGGTCGAGGTCCACCAGTCCGGGAATGCGGCTGATGGCCGGATAGTTCACCGACTTGTGGTGAACCAGGATGTTGGAGGGATGGAACAGGAAGGCGCAGGCCACTTTGTCGGAGGTGATCTTGTTGGCCTTCTGCACCAGCTCGCGCCGTTTCTCGATGTCGGCGGTCGCGCTCTGCTCGTCGATCAGGGCGTCGGCCTCGGTATCGGAGAAATAGCCGAAGGGGTACTTGCTCTCGTCGCGTTTGCGGCCGTTGAACTTGGAGCTGCTCTGCATCCAGTCGACGAGACCGTCGTCGGGATCGTAGTCGCCGCCGCTGCCGGCGCGGCGCAGATCCCAGTTCATGGTGTCGAAGTCCTCGATACCGACGGAGAACTCCTTGGTCAGCAGCTCGATGTCGATGTTGAGGTTGCGCTTCAGAATGGAAGCGACCACCTGGGACTCCCGCCGCCCGGACGGCGTGGTGATCAGCTTCAGGGTCGGCAAGCCCTCGCCGTTGGGATAGCCGGCCTCGGCCAGCAGGCGTTGGGCCTCCTTGACATCGAAGCTCTGGGCGCTGGTCTCGGCCAGGGCCTCGTCATAGTAGTAGCCCATGGCCGGGTTGATGGTGCCGTAGGCCGCGGTGCCGCGTCCGAACTGGGCCTGCTTCAGGTAGCGGTTCCGGTCCAGGGCCTTGGCGATGGCGAGGCGGACCTTGAAGCCTTTCTCCTTCATCAGTTCGTCCAGCGGCTTGTTGAAGTCGGTCACCTTCATGTGCTCGTGCCAGGGGTTCATCCAGAGCGACTGGAAACCAGGCCCGGGCTTCTCGTCCACCACCAGATCGGGATTGGCGAGGAAGCGGTCGATCAGTTCCGGGGCGATGGGATTGCCGCCGATGAGCTGGATGTCGCCGGCCTCCATGGCCGCGGCCAGGGGCTCGGCGGCGGAAATCGGCTTGATGATCACCTTGTCGAGCTTCGGGCGCTCCGGATCGTAGTAGCCGTCGAAACGCTCCAGAACCACGCCCTGGCCCAGTTCGTGGAAGGTGACGCGGAATGGCCCGGTTCCAACCGGCTTCAGGCCGTAGTCCGAGGGCGACATGGAATTGAGCGCGCCGCGGCTGACGATGGTCATGGCACGCCCGCTGGAGCGTTCCAGCGCCTTGGTGAGGAAAGAAGCCTGGGCCTTCTTCAGTTTGAAGCGCACCGTATAGGCGTCCACCTTCTCCAGGCTGGCCACGTTGTTCAGCACCCGCGCATGGATCGACTGGTCCGGGTCCTTGGAGCGGTTGTAGGTGAAGAGTACGTCGTCGGCGTCCATGGTGTCGCCGTTATGGAACTTGACGCCCTCGTGGAGTTTGAAGGTGTACTCCGTGCCGTCGTCGGAGACGGTCCAGCTCTCCGCCAGATCGCCTTCCGCGACCAGGTCGGCGTTGATGTGCATCAGGCCGCTCAACACGTTGGAGGAGATCTGGAACTGCAGGACCTGGTTGATCTGCGCCGGGTCGAGGGTCTGGATCTCGCCGACGCCGGACCAGCCGCAGGTCAGCGTTCCGCCGGCATGGCCGTCGGCTCTGGCCGTTCCCACCGATCCCAGGCCGGTCATCAAATGGGCGGCAGTCAGGGTGCCGGAGGCCGCCATCAGCCGCAGCACCGTCCGGCGCTTGAGCTTCGGTCCCGACATCTCCGCGGCGCTGAGGCCGAACATGGGATCGCGGGGGTCGAAGTCATAGGCATCCGCGAGGTCGGCCTCGATCTTCGCCTTTTGCCGTACGGTCAAGGGTTTGCGCTTCATCATTGTCTGGTCCTCCTGTCTGTCGTCCCTGTTTGTCGTTGAACGGGTTTTCCTGGTTGGGTGGCGGCGCGTCTCGTCATGCCGGTTCGAGGACCGGCCGGTCGATCTTGATACAGGCGGCCCGGTGGTCCGGCCCGACCACATCCAGATCCGGAACGGTCCTTTGGCAGTCCTCGTCCGCCAGGGGGCAGCGCGGATGAAAGACGCAACCGCTGGGCGGATTGGACGGGCTCGGCACTTCCCCGGGCAGAATCTGGTGCTGTCGTCGCTGTTCGATCTCGGGATCGGGCACCGGCACCGCCGAGAGCAGCGCCTGGGTGTAGGGATGTTGCGGCGCGTCGAACAGCCGGTCACTGTCGCTAAGTTCGACCAGCTTGCCGAGATACATCACGGCAACCCGGTGGCAGATGTGGCGGACCACGCTGAGGTCGTGGCCGATGAAGAGATAGGTCAGATCGAACTCGTCTCTCAGGTCCTCCAGCAGGCGGATGATCTGGGCCTGGATGGACACGTCCAGTGCCGAGACCGCTTCGTCGCAGATGATCAGGTCGGGCCGCAGGGCCAGGGCGCGGGCAATGCCGACGCGCTGGCGCTGGCCGCCGCTCATCTCGTGCGGATAGCGGTCGATGAGGCGCGCCGAGAGGCCGCAGACATCGAGCAGTTGGCGCACCCGCGCGGCAACGGCGCTGCGGTCGCTTTCGACGCCATGGACGATCAGGGGCTCGCCGACGATCTCCTCCACCTTCATCCGTGGGTTCAAAGACGAGAAGGGGTCCTGGAAAATCGCCTGCACGCGGCGCCGGAAGGCGGCGGTCTGCGGCTTGTCGAAGGTCGCGATGTCGGAACCGTCGAACAGCACGGCGCCGGATGTGGGATCTTCGAGCTTCAGGATACAGCGGCTGATGGTCGACTTGCCGCAGCCTGACTCACCGACCAGACCCAGGGTCTCGCCCCGGCTGAGGGTCAGGCTGACGCCGTCCACCGCCCTGACCTGCCCGACGGTGCGCTGGATCAGCGCGCCGCGCCGCACCGGGAAGTGCTTGCGCAGGTCGCGCAGTTCCAGCAGGGGGGCGGGATGGTGCGGATCGGCCGTCATCACGTGAGCGCCCCTTCGTAGACCTGCCGCGACCTGAAGCAGGCGCTCCAGTGCTGCGCGGCCACCGCCTCCAATCCCGGAAGCGCGTCGGCGCAGCCTGCCGTGGCGACGCCGCAGCGCGGCTGGAAAGGACAGCCGGGCGGCAGGGAGACCAGATCGGGCGGATTGCCGGGAATCGGCTCCAGAGGAGAGCCGCGCGGCCGGTCGAGCCGCGGCACGGAGTTCAGCAGGCCGACGGTGTAGGGGTGGCCGGGGTGCCGGTAGATCTCCTGCGCGGGGCCGCGTTCTATCACGGAGCCGGCGTACATCACGTTCACCCGGTCGGCGTAGCGGGCGACGATGCCGAGGTTGTGGGTGATGATCACCAGGGCGACACCGAGCCGCCGGCACAGATCCTTCATCAGTTCCAGGATCTGGGCCTGGATGGTGACGTCCAGGGCGGTGGTCGGCTCGTCGGCGATGATCAGCGGCGGCTCGCAGCTCAGCGCCATGGCGATCATCACCCTCTGGCGCATGCCGCCGCTCAGGTGGTGCGGGTAGGCCTTCAGGCGGCTTTCCGGGTCGGCGATGCCGACCATCTTCAGAAGGTCGACCGCGCGCTGGTCCGCCTGCGCCGCTGAGAGGCCGAGATGCAGGCGCATGGCCTCGGTCATCTGGCGGCCGATGGAGAGCACCGGATTGAGCGAGGTCATGGGCTCCTGGAAGATCATGCCGATGCTCTTGCCGCGGACCCGGCGGATGGCTTCGTCGTCCAGCGCCAGCAGATCGCTGCCTTGGAACAGGATCTCACCCCCGGCAATGCGGCCGGGAGGCTCGGGAATGAGCCGCAGCACGGAAAGCGCGGTGACCGATTTGCCGCTGCCGGACTCGCCGACCACGGCGACGATTTCGCCGGGGCTGACGTCGTAGGAAACGGCGTTGGCGGCGCGCAGACTCCCGCTCTCCGTCGCGAACTCGACGACGAGATCCTTGATCTCGAGAAGTGCCGTCATGCTGCCGGCACCGGCCCAAGGATCCCCGCGCGCGCCGCGCCGGTGCCCGAGTGCATCGGCAGAACCCGCCGGCTTGGCGGCCTGTGCCCGACCCCGTCCGCTACTTGTTTCACCGATCCGTTCGTATTATCATTATTGATATTAATAATTGTAAGCAGCCGACAGCGCCTGTCAACCGATGCCTGAAATTGCCGAGATCCTGAATGACACCGCCTGGGCGCTCAGCAGGGAGCGCAAGGGCAACGCGGTCTATCACCTGGTGAAGCGCGCCATCCTGCTGCGCGGCTTCAAGGCCGGAGACACCCTGATCGAGCAACAGATCGCCGCCGCCGTGGGCTGCAGCCAGGGGCCGGTGCGCGAGGCCCTGATGCGCCTGGAGCAGGACGGTCTGGTGGCCCGCCGCGGCTACCAGGGAACCGTGGTCTCCGACACCTCGGCCCCGGAGGCCGCCAAGATGGCGCAGATCCGCATCGACATCGAAACCGCGGGCGTCCGCATCGCGACACCGGCCATGACTCCCGCCAAGCTCGACGAGATCGCCAAGCTGGCGGAAGAGTTGGAGGCTGCGGAAGACCGGCTGGACGCCTATGCCAAGAGCGATCTCGACCGCGCCTTCCACCTGGAGATCTTCCGGGCCTCGGGCATGTGCGCCCTGGAGCCGATCCTCACGCGCTGCTGTCTGCACATGCACCGCTTTACCTTCGGCAATGAGAGCCGCGAGGAGGGGATCGCCGCCAACGACGATCTGCGCGGGCCGAGCCGCGATCAGCACCGTGCGATATTCGAAGCCATCGCGGTCGGAAGGGCCGAAGACGCCGCGGAGATCCTGCGCCGCCACATCGAGGCCGTGATCGCCTACTGGGCCCCGGACCTTCAGACCGCCATGATGGACGGGAACTGAGATCCGGCGTGCTTCCGCCGTGCAAGGTCCGCCGGCCGGGTCACCGGCGGCGCTGCAAGGCTGACTTGATGTAGGGGTATGCCACGCCCAGGAGCGCCAGGGCGAAGAACAGCAGCGCAATGGGCCTCGTGAAGAATCCCGATACGTCCTGCTGGAACATGAGCATCGACTGGGTCAGCGAGATCTCCACGAGCTCGCCGAGGATCAGACCCATCACGACCGGCGCCGCCGAGTAGCCGCGCCGACGCATCACGAAGCCGACGACGCTGAAGGCGACCATCATCCAGACGTCGAAGAGCGAGTTGTTGATTGCATAGGTGCCGATGAAGGCGAGCAGGAAGACCGTGCCCCAGAGGAACTGTTTGGGGACCAGGGAGATGTGGGCGAAGAGCTTGGCGCCGTACAGCCCGACGAAGAGGAACACCAGGTTGGCCAGCAGCATCCCGCCGAAGATGGCGTAGAGGAAGTCCGGCTGCTGCTGGAAGAGGGCCGGCCCCGGGCGCACGCCCAGCATGATCATGGCGCCGAGGATGACGGCGGTGGTCGCCGAGCCGGGAATTCCGAGGGCCAGGGTCGGGACCATGGCACCGCCCGTCGCCGCGTTGTTGGCGGATTCCGGCGCGGCGATGCCCTCGATGGCGCCCTTGCCGAAGGCTTCGGGCGTCTTCGACCAGCGCTTGGCTTCGTTGTAGGCCATCAGGGCGGCGACGGTGCCGCCCTCGGCGGGCAGGATTCCGACGAAGGTGCCCAGCAGGCTGGAGCGGGCGATGGTCCCTCTCACCTTGCGGAGATCGGCCAGCGACGGCAGGCGGACCGCGACCTTCGAGACGAGCCTGGGCACCGCATCCGAGGCGGCGGCCTGCATGAGCAACTCGCTGCCGGCGAAGAGGCCGATCATCAGGGGAATGAAGTGAATGCCCTCGGCCAGCGCCGGCGAGCCAAAGGTGAAGCGCTCGACCCCGGTTGCGAAGTCGACCCCCACCGTCGACAGCAGGATGCCGAAGGCGCCGCCGATGTAGTTCTTCAGGGTGGAGGTGTTGCCGAGGGAGGCCAGCATCGAAAGGCCGAAGAGCGCGAGGGCGAAGTATTCGGGCGGGCCGAAGTGATAGGCCACGCGGGCCAGCAGGGGCGCCGCGACGATCAGCACCAGCACCGAGAAGATGCCGCCGACGCTGGAGGAGAAGGCGGCCATCCCCAGGGCCCGGCCGGCTTCGCCCCGCTGCGCCATGGGGTAGCCCTCGAAAGTCGTGGCGGCGGCGGCCGGCGTGCCGGGGGTGTTGATCAGGATCGAGGTGATCGAACCGCCGAAGGTCGCCGCGCAGTAGATGACCGCCGTCAGCACGATGCCGGCGGTGGGTTCCATGACGATGATGTAGGGCAGCAGCAGCACGATCATCATGATCGAGCCGAGGCCCGGCAGGGCGCCGACGAGCACCCCGGCGATCGTCGCCAGGAAAATCAGCAGCAGCATCTCCGCCGAAAGCACAAAGGCGATGCCCGTCAGTGCCGCGTCCATCAGGCCGGTCCCTTGAGTCGCTGCCGGCTCAACCGCCCAATCCTTCCAGCAGGCCCAGGGGCAGCGGTGTGCCCAGCAGCACGACGAAGAGCGCGAACAGCAAGACCGGCAGCAGCCCCGCGTAAGCGGCAATCAGCGGCCAGTGCCGCTCGCCCCAGAGCACGGGGAAGAGCGCGCAGTAAAGCGGCATCAGGGTGAACATTCCCAGGCTTTCGGCCGTCGCGACATAGGTGCCGACCAGCAGCAGGGTCGTGGCGATACGCAGCCGCAGCCGCGGTCTTTTTTCCGCTTGGCCCGCGCGCCCGGCGAAGGCCAGCATCAGGGCAAAGGCGCCGATCACCCCGATGACGATCTGCGGGAAGCGTTCCGGCGACAGTCCCTGGCGCATGAATTCGGGGACCGGATCGAATTCCAAGGTCAGCAGGTAGCCCCCGGCGCAGATCGCCAGGATGACGAGGCTGTCGGCAAGATCCGGCGGCAGGCGCCGCGGGGATGCAGGGGCGTCTTCCCCACGATCGGTCATCGGTCGAAGTCCTCAAGCGCCCGCGGACCGGCCGGGGCGTCCACCGGCCCGCCCACCGGCCCGCCCACCGGCCCGCTATGCAGGCCGGTGGCGGTCCTCTGGACTATTGCGCCATGCCCAGTTCTTTCAGCGTGTCCTGAATACTGACATACATGTCGCTGATCTGAGCGCTCCAGGCCTGCCGGTCGGCAATGCTGCTGGGGGCCAGACCGGACCCGCTGAGGTAGTTCTGGTAGACCGAGTGGTTCATCGATTTGAGAAAGGCGGTTTCGAGGGCGGCGATGCGGTCTTCGGGCGTGCCCTTGAGAACCGCCATGCCGCGCACCAGGGAGATGTTGAGGTCAAAGCCCGCGTCATGCGAGGTGGGCGTGTCCGGCAGCACCGACATGCGGTCTTTGGCCAGGACCACGGCGGCCTGGATCTCCCCCGACTCGATCTGCGATTCGGCTTCGCCGAAGTTGAGGACCGCGACCTCGATGTTGCCGCCGATCAGATTGGTGACCAACTCGCTGCCGCTCTTGAAGGGGATATAGATGGGGTTCTGCGCCCCGACCTTCTTGATGAAGGACACCGCGGTGATGTGGTCGATCCCGCCGACATGGGTGCCGCCGATCTTAATCGGCCGCCGCTTGGCCTCGGCGATGACATCGGTGATGCCGGTGAAGGAGCCGTTGCCGGCGACCATCAGCAGTTGCGGATCGTCGGTGCCGCGGACCAGCGGCACCAGCTCGTCGAAGCCGATGGGCGCCTTGCCGTTGGCGATGGAAATGAGATGGCCCGGCAGGAGCGACATCACGGTGTAGCCGTCGCGGGGCTTGCCGTTGACGTAGTTCATGGCATTGACGCCCAGGCCGCCCGGTTTGGGCAGAACCTGAATGTCGGTCTTCAGGGACTTGCGTGCGCGCAGGGCCGCCATCCGCAGGAAGATGTCGGAGCCGCCGCCGGCGCCGGAGAGATTGACGATCTCGATGGTTTTGGACGGAAAACTGTCTTGCGCCATGACCTCGGCACCGCCGGCCATCGGGCCGGCCAGGACCAACAGGCCGAGGGCTGCACCGCGTAGGATGGAACGTCGCTTCATTGATTGCCTCCCCAAGGGTTGTCGTTGTTTATCTGCAGCAAGGGCTGATCGAGCAGCGCAAATGTATACATTCCGATCCAGACGAATGGCGTGTGGCGGCGGTCACCCGACCGGGACCCCGCCTTTCGCCGCCTCTTCCACCAAGATTTCGCGGCCCGTGACCATGTCTTCGAGCGTGCCGTAGCCGCTCATGTAGTGTCCGTCGAAGCCCATCGATTCGAGGCGCCCGAAGAGGTTCGCAAAGTCGATATTGCCGGTGCCGGGATACATGTGGTGCTCACGGTCGCCCAGATTGTCGGCCAGGCGCACGACGCCCAGCCGCTCACAGCCCATGACGTTGATGAAGCCGTCGATGCCCTCGGGCACCAGATGGGCGTGGTTGACGGTGAAGGCCCACTTCAGGCGTTCCGAGTCCAACTTATTGAAATAGAAGATAGTTTCATCCAGCGTGTGGCCGAGGTAGTTGACCTCGGCATGCTGGGGCTCGCGGTTCATGTTTTCCAGGTAGAGGGTAACCCCGCGCTCTTCGGCATAGGCGCAGGTCCTGCGCAGGCGCTCCAGCCCGGCCAGCTTGCGTTCCTCGTAGTCGGCGGTGAAGTGATAGCCCGCATGGACCTCGACCCAGCCGGCGTTCAGTTGGACCGCGGCGTCGATGTAGCAGCGCAGATAGAGATCGGCGGCCTCCCGCAGGAAGGGCGAGATCTCGGCGACGTTCATCGCCGACAGCGTGTGCAGGCCGAGCTGCACGTCGTGTTCCCGGCAGAGCGCCTTCACTCTCTCGCAGCGCTCCTCGTCGAAGGTCTCCAGCGCGTTGGGCGGCCGGTCGATCTGGATGTCGAGGTAGTGGACGTCGTTCTCGCCGGCCCAGACGATGCCGTCTTCCAGTTTGATGCGGCGGGCCAGGTCGACGCCGATGCGCCGTTTGAACGACTCTTTCACAAGGCTTCCTCCAAAATGTATACATAATTTTGCAGGAAGAATGCGTCAGGCGGTGTCGAGAATCAAGGAAAACCTCGACTCTCCTCGCCGTGCGGCGGCGAAGGTCGCAATTGGATACAAATCTGAGGCGAGTCGGCGGAGCCTGAGCCGGCGCGGCCAGGTCTGGAAGCTTTCTAGCTTTCGGTGGTGTTCGGCAGGTCGACCACGTCGGTGCTGTGCACCAGTTCGGGATGGTCCTTCAGGTGCCGCCAGCCGCCGCCGCGGTGGGCGGTGAGCGCCTGCTCCAGGGCCTTCTCATCGCGCGCCTTGAGCGCCTCGAAAATGCGCTCGTGTTCGGCAACCGCCTGTGCCCAGCGCTCCGGGTCGGTGTTGCTGCGATAGCGGATCACCATGATGCGGTGAAACAGGTTGCGGTAGGTCTCCAGAAGCAGACGGTTGCCCGCGGCGCCGACGATCAGTTCGTGCACCTGCTCTGCCGCAAGGAAGTACTCGTTGATCTCGCCGCGCGCGTAGTGCCCGACCATCCGGTAATGAGCCTCGCCGATTTCGGCGATCTGGGCGTCGGTGATGGAGCGGATCACATAGGGCACCGCCATGCGCTCGAGCCCACCGAGCAGCGCCACCGCCTCGTCGACATCCCTCTGGGTCAGTTCGGCAACCCGCAGACCGCGGTTGGGCACCACCACCAGAAGGCCCTCGGAGGCGAGGTACTTCAGCGCCTCGCGCAGGGGTGTCCGGGACACGCCGAACCGCCGGCAGAGGTCTTGCTGCGGGACCTTGTGACCCGGAATCGGTTCGCCTTCGATGATCAGGCGGCGGATCTGCCGCACCAGGCGCATGGTCAGCGTCAGCGGCCCGCCGTCGCTGTCGCTGTTCAGCTGCTCCGGCGGCGCGTCGTGCCGCGCCTTGGCATCCTTCACCGGAGCCGGCTGGGTCTCGGCAGCCATCTCAAACGAGCCCGCAGAGCGATCCCGCGCCGCGGCCGGCCGGCGGGTCTGTAAAGAGGGTGCTCAAGTCGTTCTTCATTGAGTCCGTCATGTTCGCGTATCCATATTCTGCCCCTATCGGGGCGGATTGGTCCAATGTCTCCCGGAGCCGACCGGTTTCGCGGCCGCGTGTCGCGGCGCGGCCGAGCCCGCGGGAAGCCGCCGGCAGTGGGTTTCGACTGCGGCATTCGGATTGACAGTCTCTCTGAAATACTTTCTGATATCTCAGATTCAAGAGCTGCGCCAGCCGTTGGCCGGGCCATCGGCGCGCTGCGCGTTCAGGGGTGAGAGGAGTCGGGGAATGACCGTGGGAAGAGACTACTTTGTCTATGTCGCCTGCCTTGCCGGGGCGCAGATCGATGTCTACCGGGGCACGGCCGACGCGAAGCTCAGCCATGTGCAGAGCGTGCCGCTGTCCGGCAAGGGCCTGCCGCTGGCGCCGAGCCCGGACCGGCGTTTTCTCTACGCATCGGTGATCGGTGAGGTGGACGGCGTGGAGGACCCCCGCTACGACACCTTTCGCATCGATGCGACGACCGGCGAACTGACCCACATCGAAACGGTCAAGGCGCCGGCCCGCATGGCGCACATCTTCGTCGAGCGGTCCGGGCGTTTCCTGCTCGGCGCGTCCTTTCCCGGCAGCGTCATCGCCTCCCACTCCCTGGGGCCGCGGGGCGTGCCGCAGGAAATGCCCTCCGACCTGCGCCCGACCCCGCGCAAGGCGCATCAGATCATGACCGATCTCTCCAACCGCTTCGCCTATGTGCCCAATCTGGGGGCGGACCTGGTGATGCAACTGCGTTTCGACGAACGAACCGGGCGCTTTGCCGACAACCAGCCGCCGGAGCTGTTCTTTGGCGAGGGTTCGGGCCCGCGTCACTTCGCCTTTCATCCCGGCGGCCGCTGGGCCTATCTGCTGAACGAACTGGACGGCTCCCTCGTCGCCCACCGCCTGGACCCGGCCACCGGAGCCCTTGAGGCGATGCAGCAGGAAAGCGCGCTGGTCGACGGCTTCGACGCCGGCGAGCCGTGGGCCGCCCAGATCCACGTCACCCCGAACGGGCGCTTTCTCTATGCCAGCGAGCGGCGGGCCAGCACCCTTGCCGGCTGGCGCATCGATCCGCGCACGGGCCGTCTGTCGGACCGCAAGGTGATTCCCTGCGAGAAGACGCCGCGCGGCTTCGACATCGATCCTGCCGGCCGCTTCCTGGTGCTGGGCGGCATGGGCGAGAACAAGGTCGCGGTCTATGCCATCGATCCCGACAGCGGCGCCCTGGACCGGCGCTTCGAGATCGCCTGTGGCGCGCAGCCGAACTGGGTGGAAGTGATCGACCTTCCGTGACGGCCCCGCGGTCATAGCGGCACCCGAGGTAACAGCCCCGCAGTCATGACGGCGTGAGGGTCTCCCGTGACGCTGCTTTCAGCTGGTCTTCGCCGCGGTCTCCATGGCTTCGCGGAACTTGTCGGCGGTGAAGCCGGTGGTCTGGGCGGCGGTGATCAGCACCCGCTCGCGCCGTGAGATGAGGGCGGCGGCTTCCGCCACCTTGTCCGCGATGTCGTGGGGCACGACAACGGCGCCGTGCTTGTCGGCATGGATGATGTCGCCGTGGGAGACCGCCATGCCGTGGATCTTCACATCGCTGCCCCAGCCGGTGACGTGAACCCAGGCATGGCTGGGCAGCACCATGCCGGCCAGGATCTGAAACCCCTCGGCGTTGTCGTCCAGGTCGCGGACCGAGCCATTGGTGACCGCGCCGATGGCGCCCAGGCCTTTGTGAACGTTGGTGAAGACTTCGCCCCAGAAGCTGCCCTGGCCGACCGTCTCGTCGAGGTCTTGAACGACGATTACCGAGGGGCGGGGCCCGGCCTCGATGTAGCTGTAGTACTCGTGCAGGACCCTGCGGAACTCCTCGGGCGGGCGTTGGTGATTGATCTCCGAGCGGATGGTGACCGTGCGCGCATAGCCCACCATGGGCGGCAGATGGGGCCGGGTGCAGTGGAGCGGGCGGGTGTTGTAGCCGGAAAGCCTGTGGACCGGCGAGACCAGCTCGAGGGCGTTGCACACCGTCGGCGTATCAAGGGCCCGCAAGGCCTCCAGCGCCGCGTCGTTTGTCCTTTGGTCCATGGTCTCCTCCCGCTCGTTCTCTCGCTTTTCCGCGCTTTCGCAGAAAGCCTGTCTGGATCGCTTATCTGAGATATTAGCTTGCATCTCTAAGGAGGCACAAGTTAGTTTATCGGCAAATCGGGGAGGTCTGAGGCTTGGCAAGTATGCAGTATGAGTTCGTGGCCCAGGGGTCCAACGATGTCTGGCGCACCTTCAATCCGGCACGGCCCTCCGAAGAGGTCGGCCGCTACGGCGTGGTGCCGCCCGGCGGTCTCGCCGCGCTGGTCGAGCGGGCCAGGTCGGCCCAGGCCGAGTGGGCGCGGGTGCCCGACGTCGAGCGCGGCCTGGTGGTCGGCCGCTTCCTCGACGCGGTGACGGAGCATGCCGACCGGATTGCCGAGGCGGTGACGGCCGAGCAGGGCAAGATCCTGGCCGAAGCCAAGGCCGAAACCCTGAAAGGCGTGGCGGAGGGCCGCTTCATGTGCGGCGAGGCGGCGCGGGTCGGCGGATCGGCGGCCGGGTCGGCGCGCCCGCAGGTCCGCAACCTCATCCTGCGCCGGCCGCGCGGCGTGGTGGTGGCGATCTGCCCTTGGAACTTCCCGGCGATGACGCCGCTGCGCAAGCTCTGCCCGGCCCTGGTCTTCGGCAACGCGATGATCATGAAGCCCTCGCAGTTCACCCCGGCCGCGGCCTTTCTGCTGGCGGAGATCGCGCGGCCCCTGTTCCCGAACGACCTGTTCCAGATCGCCGTCTGCGGCGGCGCCCAGGCCGGCGAGCTTATCGCCATGGACGGCGTGGACGCGGTGAGCTTCACCGGGTCGGTGGAAACCGGGCGCAAGGTCTATGCCGCCGCCGCATCGAACCTGATCCCAGTGCAGCTCGAACTCGGCGGCAAGAACGCGGCGGTGGTCAACGACAGCGACGACCTGGACGGCTGTCTGGACGCCATCACCGGGGCGGCCCTGATGACCGCGGGACAGCGCTGCACGGCGATCAGCCGGGTGCTCGTGCGGGACGAACTGGGCGATGCCGTGGTCGAGGGCCTGGCCGAACGGACGCAGGCAGTGCGCCTGGGCGACGGCATGCATCCGCAGACCACAATGGGGCCGCTGTGCAACGAGCCGCATCTGCGCAGCGTCGAGGCGATGACCGCCCGCGCCATCGAAGAGGGGGCGAAGGCCGTTGCCGGCGGCGCGGCCGCCGTGGCGGAGGACTGCGAGGGCGGCTATTTCTATCAGCCGACGGTGCTCGACGGGGTGGCGCCCCAGTCCACCGGCGGCTGCGAGGAGATCTTCGGGCCGGTGATCTCGGTGATCCGCTACCGCGATTTCGACGAGGCCATGGAGATCCTCAACGGCACGCCCTTCGGACTGACCTCCTGCCTGTTCTCGGACTCCAACCGGCTGGTGCAGCGCTTCCTCAACGAAAGCCGCAACGGCATGCTGCATGTCAACCACGGCTCGGTGCCCGACATCAACATGCCCTTCGGCGGGATCAAGCACTCGGGTGTCGGCCCCTATTCCGTCGGTGCCTCGGCATCGCAGGTCTACACGACCGAACACGCGGCCTACATCGGATGGAATTGAGGACGTTGCAATGAACACACAGAAGAGCAGCCTGGCGGGGGAGGTCGCCCTGGTGACGGGGGCAAGCCGCGGCATCGGCGCCGCGGTTGCCCTGCGCTTTGCCGAACGGGGCGCGAAGGTCATCGTGACCCATCGCGACAGTGCCGGGGAGGCCGATGCCGTGGTCGCGTCGCTGCCCGGCGAGGGGCACCGCGCGGTCAAGGCCGACGTTTCGGATTCCGGCGCTCTCGCCGATCTGGCCGACAGTGTGCGCGGCCGGGAGGGACGCCTGAGCTACCTGGTCAACAACGCCGGCTGGACCACCGCGATCCCGCACCACAAGCTCGACGAACTGACCGACGAGATCATGCTGAAGACCTTCGAAGTCAACACTTTCGGGGTGTTTCGGGCCTGCCGGGCACTGGGGCCGATCATCCACGAGACCGGCGGCGGTGCTATCGTCAACATCTCTTCGGTCGCGGCGAGCATCGGCATGGGCAGTTCGGTCGCCTATTGCGCCTCCAAGCTAGCGGTCGAGAGCATGACCCAGACCCTGGCCCGGGTGTTCTGCCCGGAGGTCCGGGTGATGGCGGTGGCCCCGGGCCTGACGGCGACGGACATGATCAAGATGTGGACGCCGGAAGAGCAGCAGAAGCGGGCGCAGATGAATGCCATGAAGCGCATCGCCGCGCCGGCAGAGGTGGCCGAGGCGGTGGTCTCCACCGCGGCCGATTTCACCTACTCGACGGGTTCTGTGATCAAGGTCGAAGGCGGCCGCGCGCTGTTCTGAGCGCGCCCCGTCTCGCGCGCCTTCTTCAGTTCAGGATCGCCCGGTCGCGGGCGCCGGTCAGATGGGCCCGCATGGCCTCGGCGGCGGCGTCGCCGTCACGCTTCAGCAGCGCTTCCAGAATCCTCAGATGCTCGTCCATGGCCGGCAGCTCGAAGAAGCCGTGGCTCTTGCCGATGTTCATGCGAAAGATCCGGACGTGCTCGGTGGCCCGGTGAAAGGCGCGCCGCAGGATCTGGTTGTCGTAGAGCTCCATGATCTCGTCGTGCAGGCAGAAGTCGACCCGGGCCTTTTCGCGAAACAGCTCGGGGTCCTGCTGGTCACTCTTGTTGAAACGATCGACGAAGGCCTGGGTGATGTCCTGGATGCGCTGGATCTGGCTTTCCGGCGCACGCTCGGCGAAGTGCCGGATGGTGGCGCACTCGATGACCATGCGGGCCTGATAGGCTTCGCGCAGTTGGGCCTCATCGATCAGCACAACCTGGATGCCCCGCTTGGCCATCAAGGTCACCAGCCCCTCGACCTCCAGGGCCTTCAGCGCCTCGCGCATGGGCCCGAGGGGGGACTCCAGCTTCTCGCAGAGTTCGCGCTGGGACAGAAACTCGCCCGGCTTGATCGCGCCGGAGAAGAGGGCGTTCCTGAACGCGCCGTAGGCGCGCTGGCGAAGGTTCTGCGACTTGGCGGGATCGTCGTTCTTGAGTGTCTTGTCGATCATGCTTCAGTCCAATGAACAGTTGAACAAATGACCAGGTGAGAAACAACAATGCAAAGGATCAGTCCCCTCGGTCGGCGCGAAACCTGCCCAGGGCTTCGCCGGCCGGCTCCGGGACCAGCCCGGCCCGGTCCGGCCAGGCGATCCTGCCGTCGCGCACGGCAAAGGGTTCGGCCGTCAGCTCGCTGCGCAGCGGGTTGGCGTTGACGTCGAACTCGCAGCGGCTTTCCGGCCCGGCCAGCGCCGAAACCACGAGCGACGCCCATTGCCCCACCGCCGATCCCATGAAGTGCGGCCAGAGCGCCGCGCTCTTGCCGTTCGCCGCTCCTGCGGTTTCCATGACCTGGCGGGCGCCGCTGAGGCCGCCCCACTTGGCGATGTCGGGCTGCAGAATGCGCAGGCCGCCCAGGTCGCGAAAGGCGTCGAAGGCCGCGGTGCCGTAGATGTTCTCGCCCGCCGCCGTGGGTGCCGTAAAGGCCCGGGAGACGGCGGCCCAGTCCCGCAACGGCCGGTCCGCGCGAATGGGCTCTTCGACGA
>NZ_JANQOI010000029.1 GCF_028289705.1 Pelagibius sp. | reverse complement strand
CTCCTGGAACAGCCGGCCCGCCCGCTCGTGCATGGCCTTGTGGTCGAGGTAGCGGAAGGGGCCGATCCGGCGGCGGATCTCCCGGCCCAGGAAGACATTGGCCGCTGCCGTCAGGTTGTCGCAGAGCGCCAGGTCCTGATAGACGATCTCGATGCCGCTGCGCCGGGCGTCGATGGGCTTGGTGAAGTGCGTTTCCTCGCCCTCGATGCGGATGGTCCCGCTGGTCGGCGGGTAGTTGCCGGCGATGATCTTCATCAGCGTGGACTTGCCGGCGCCGTTGTCGCCCATCAGTCCGACGGCTTCCCCCGGTTTGATGCTGAGGTCGATCCCCTGCAGCGCGTGAATGGCGCCGAAACTCTTGGTGATATCGTTGAGCTCTAAAAGGCTCATGACGCCCCCCTCGCGCCTGCCTGCATCCCCTGCGGTGCTCCGCCAAGGCCGATGGCCTCGCCGTTGACCACGAGATCGGGGTCCAGGCGCCCATTGAAACAGTCGACGATGTTTCTTGCTGCGACCACCGCCATGCGCTCCGCACATTCCTGCGTCATGCTTGCAGTGTGAGGGGTGAGAACCGCTTCGGGACGTCCGATGACCGGATTGTCCGCCGCCGGCGGCTCCGTGGAGTAGACGTCCAGCCCCACGCCCTGCAACCGACCCTCTGAGAGTGCCGAAGCGAGAGCCGCTTCGTCAACAGCGCCGCCCCGGGCCGCATTAACCACGACCGCGGAGGGTTTGAGCAGAGCGACCTCGGCAGCGCCCAGGATCGGGCGCTCGGTCTTCGGGGCATGCAGGGAAATCATGTCGACATCCGGCAGCGCCGCGCCGAGATCGTCGATCAGCGTAACGTCGGCAGGCGGCGGACCGCTCAGGAAAGGATCATAGGCCCAAACCTCGATCCCGAAGCCCTGCGCCATGGCCGCCAGGTTGCGGCCGATCCGGCCCAGGCCAATGATCAGCAGGCGTTTTCCCGAAATCTCACGCGCCGCCAGGCTGTCGCGATAGCTCCAGTCGCCGCCGGGCCGGCTGGCGGCATCGTAGAGCGGCAAGCGGCGGCTGGCCGCCAGCAGCAGCATCATGGCGTGCTCGGCCACCGAACGGGCGATCACGTCGCCGACGATGGTGAGGGGGATTCCCCGCGCGGTGAGTGCGGCCACGTCGACGGAGTCATAGCCCACGCCGTGGCGCGAAACGATCTTCAGGGCAGGGCAGCGGGCGATGACCTCCGCGGTGATCGGCTGCGTCCGCACCAGGATGGCCTCGGCCTTCGAGAGGAAGGGGTCGAGCGCGTCCGGGTCGAGGGTTTCCACCTGGTCCAGCACGATATCGGGCTCGGCCTTCAGCAGGTCGAGGCCGCTGTCGTGGATCATGCCGGCCACGAGGACGCGGGGCATCTCAGTAGACCCCGCTGTCCGCGGCCACCGGCGCCGCCTCGCCACCGATCAGCTCGCGCGTGCGCTGCACCGAGGACTGGGCGGCCGCGGCCAGCATCCGCACATCGTTGGAAAGCGTCACGAGGTCGAATCCCCAGGCAATCGCACGCGCCGCATAGTCGGGACCGCCGCAGTGGATGCCGGCGCGAATACCGGCGGCATGGGCGGCCTCCAGAATGCGCCGGATCACCTCGATCATCTCCTCCTCCTCCCGGTCGAGGGCTGGGGGCAGGCGGCCGTCGGTGACGCCCAGCGTCAGGTCGGCGGGGCCGATGTAGATGCCGTCGAGTCCGGGGGTGGAGACGATCTCCTCCAGATTCTTCACCGCTTCCGCCGTTTCGATCATGGCGAGGCTGAGGATCTGATCGTTGGCTTCCGAGGCGTAGCCGGGCCCGGCGGAGAAGTTGGCGCGGGTCGGGCCGAAGCTGCGGGTGCCCTTCGGCGGGTAGCGCATATAGGAAACCAGCGCCTCGGCGTCCTTGCGGCTGTTCACCATCGGGCAGATGATCCCGTAGGCGCCGGCGTCGAGGGCCTTCATGATGATGCCGGCCTCCAGCCAGGGAACGCGGGCCATGGGCACCACGCCGCTGGCGCGCATGGCCTGAAACATCGGCAGCAGGTCGGGATAATCCAGGGCGCCGTGCTGGACGTCGACGGTCAGGCTGTCGAAGCCCTGGTCGGCCATGATCTCCGCGCAAAAGGGGCTGGCGATGGAAAGCCAGCCGTTCACCACCGGGGAATCCGCCGCCCATTTCTGCTTCACGGCATTGGGGATCATCGCTTGCTCCTCGAACCGGGGACTTCGGCGTTATGGCGGCGGCGTTTGGTCACTGGATCTCCTCCACGCGCACCGCGCGGCGCTCCTTGATGGAACGGTAGGCCGCTTCGGCCAGGATCAGCGCACGGCGGCCGTCCTCGAAACCGACCTCCGGCGGCGTGCCGGCCTTGATGCTGGTGACGAAGGCGCCGATCTCCGCCATGAAGGCTTCCTGATAGCGCTCGATGAAGAAGTACAGATAGGGCGCGGCGCCCTCGGTCTCGGCCGCCGAGTATTGGCGCAGCTCGTGCCGCCGGCGGTTGTCGCTGACCACCATGCCGCGCGTGCCCATCAATTCCACCCGCTGATCGTAGCCGTAAGCGGCGGTTCGCGAGTTGTTGATGTGGCACTGCTTGCCGTCGGCAGTCCGCAGGATGATCATCGCCGTATCGTGGTCGTCCAGCTCGCTCATCAACGCGGGGTCGATGAGGCGGTCAGCCACGGCCAGCACCTCGACCGGCTCGTCACCCAGCATGTAGCGCGCCAGATCGAAGTCGTGGATCGTCATGTCCCGCAGCAGTCCGCCGGCTACCTCATAGTAGGCCCGGGGCGGCATCTCCGGATCGCGGGAGGTGATGATGACCTGATGCAGGTCGCCGATTTCGCCCTTCGCCACGGCCTCCCGCGCGCTGCGGTGGCCCGGATCGAAGCGGCGGTTGAATCCGATCTGGACCGGGATGTCCGATCCCGCAATTGTCTCGGCACAGCGGTTCACCCGCGCCAGGTCCAGATCGATCGGCTTTTCGCAGAGCACCGGTTTGCCGGCGGCGACCGCCATCTCGATGTAGTCGGCGTGGGTCTCGGTGGCGGTGGCCACCAGCACCGCATCGACGTCCGCCGCTGCGAAAACCTCTTCCGGGGCGCCGGCGGCGGCAACGCCCATGGCCGAGGCCACCTCCTGCGCGCTCGGCTCATGGATATCGTAGACGGTGGCCAGGGAGGTATCGGCATGGCGCAGCAGATTTGCGGCATGCATGCGGCCGATCCGACCGCAGCCCAGCACGGCGATTCGCAACGGGGAGTCCCTCCCTGAGGACAGGTGTTGTGGTTCTTTTTGTGACTGCAATTTTCGTTGCAGACCAAGAGGTGCGTCAATATTTTTTCTGAAAATTGGGGCCTGGGCAGGCCCGGGCGCTACCCGGGGGGAGCTCAAAGCCCGGAACCGTGGAGAACCGAGATGAATCGGCTAGACGGGAAGATCGCCATCGTCACCGGTGGAACCCAGGGTCTGGGGGCCGCCATCGCCGAGACCTTCGCCGGCGCCGGCGCTGCCGGGATCGTCACCTGCGGGCGCTCGACACCCAAGGGCGAAGCCGTCGCATCGAGGCTCTCGTGCGAGTCCGGCGTTCCCGTGCATTTCGTCACGGCGGACCTCGGAAAGGTCGACGACTGCCGGCGCGTCGCCGCTGAGGCCGAGGAGCGCTTCGGCCGGATCGACATTCTGGTCAATGCCGCGGGTCTCACCGACCGGGGGACCATTCTCGACACCTCGCCGGAATTGTTCGACCAGATGTTCGCGGTCAACGTCCGCGGGCCGTTCTTTCTGATCCAGGAGAGCGCCAGGATCATGATCCGTGAGGGGATCGAGGGTGCGATCGTGAATATCGGTTCGACCAGTGCCCTGGCAGGGCAGCCGTTCATCTCGGCCTACTGCGCCTCGAAGGGCGCGCTGGCGACCTTGACCCGCAACACGGCCTTCGCGCTGTTGCGCAACCGCATCCGGGTGAACCAGCTCAACATCGGCTGGATGTCTTCGGAAGGCGAGGACCGGATTCAGCGGGAATATCACGGCGCCGACGAGGGTTGGCTGGAAAGGGCCGCGGCGGAACAACCCTTCGGCCGCCTGGTCGACCCGGCGGAGGTGGCGCGGGCTGTGACCTTCATGGCCTCCGCCGATGCCGGCATGATGACCGGCTCGGTGGTGAACTTCGACCAGTCGGTCTGGGGTGCCTATGCTGCCGCGCCCCCGACCCCCGAGACTGCGCTGACACTCTAGATTACTCAGCAGTGGCGACCGGAATGCGCGCGGCGGTTTCGCTGCCGTCGCCCAGCTTCGCCGCCAGTCCCAATGTGAGCGCGTGCGCCAGGCACATGGGCGCGGCGAGGGAGCGGGAGAAGGTGTATTCCGGTTCGGGGATGGGGAACATCACCTTCGCCACCTTCGCCAGGGGCGACAGCGTGGTGTCCGTAATGGCGATGATCGGGACCCCGCGGGCGGCTGCCTGTTCGGTGATGTTCACCACCTCTGTCGCGTAGAAGCGGAAGGAAACTGCGAAGAGAACGTCCTTCGGGCCCATGACCTTTGCCATGTGCGTTGCCAGACCGCCGCCAGGATCCAGCAGCACGCAGCGGCGCCCGATCATGGTCAAGACATAGCGCAGCAGATTGACCACCGGTTCCGAGCGCAACTGACCGAGCAGATAGGTGGTCTGGGCGTTGTCGAGGAGGGTGATGGCCCGGGCCAGATCTCTTTCCGGAATGCTCTCCAGCAGATCTTCGATGGAGGCGATGTCACGCAGCGCCACCTCCCGCAGGTGGCTCCGCGCGCCGCGCGTGCCCCTGTCTCTGACCTCGGAGCGCAGCCGGGCCGCGCGAGCCTCGAAGCCCGGTGCGGCGGTGACCAGGCGCTGCTGAAACAAGGCCTGGAGGTCGCGGAACCCGGCAAATCCCAGGAACTGGGCAAACCGCACGAGGCTCGACGCGTGGACCCCGCATTTCTCAGCCAGGGCAGAGATCGAGTGCAGGGCCATCTCGTTGGGGTGCTGCGTCAGGTACTCGGCGATGAGCTTGTTGGTTTTGCTCATGGCCTCGTAGTGCTCGTGCACGTCGCGTATCAGGCCTTCGTAACTCACGGGCGCCACGCGGGTTCCCATAACGCGCTCCCCAACCGGCAAAGAACCGATCAAGCCTACGATCTCTGCAAATCAAGTTGCAAGCCGGTTGCGGCTGATGGGATGCCCCGGTTCCGAAAGATAGGTGGCCCCGCGCTGGGGGAGCGCGGGGCCGAGCTAGGGCCAAAGGGGTCTTCGGCGTCTATTGGCCCTGGCCCAGGGAATAGCCCGGTTCGCCGTCGAAGGTGAAAAGGTGCTCGGTCTTCACGAAGTCGACGCCGGCCTTGGTGAGCTTGTGCAGCATCTCGACCACCATGGCCTTGTTGAACTGCTTGTTGGGCCCGGCCATGAAGCGGCAGCGCCAGTGGTCGGTGCAGAAGGTCTCCGGCAGTCCTTGCGGCCAGACCTTGACCCCGCGGTTGGTGATCATGGCCAGGCTGTAGGCGCCGTTCTCGCCCTTCTTCATGGTCTCGGCCAGGATCTCCACGTCTTCCCCGCGCCAGTGGACGAAGACGTCGATGCCCACCAGTTCCTTCTTTGCCGGTGGCTTCGGCGTGACCGTGGGCAGTTTGAAGCCCTGGCCCGAGGCGTCGTAGCGCACCGGCGCCAGACGGGTCGGCTGCTGCCCCAGCCGCGCGATCACCGCGTCCGCGAAGGCCGCCGTGCCGAGCTTCTCCTTCGAGACGCCCTCGGCGTGGATGTCGTAGGTGTGGAGGCCGTCCTCGATGGTCCGCAGCCAGGCGTTGTGCACCTTCTCGGCGACCTTGGGCTGGCCGATGTGGACCAGCATCATGACCCCGGCGAGCAGCAGGCCCGAGGGGTTGGCCAGATCCTGGTCGGCGCGGCGCGGGGCCGAGCCGTGGATGGCCTCGAACATCGCGCCTTCGAGGCCGATATTGGCCGAGGGCGCGAGGCCGACGGAGCCGGCGATCTGCGCGGCCACGTCCGACAGAACGTCGCCGTAGAGATTGGGCATCACGACGACGTCGAAAGCTTCCGGCGTATCGGCCAGCTTGGCCGCCCCGATGTCCACGATCCAGTGCTCGGCCTCGATGTCCGGATAGTCCACGGCGATCTCGTCGAAGACCTTGTGGAACAGGCCGTCGGTCAGCTTCATGATGTTGTCTTTGGTGAAGCAGGTGACCTTTTTGCGGCCATGGGCCTTCGCGTACTCGAAGGCATAGCGGACGATCTTCTCGCAGCCCGGACGCGAGATCAGCTTCAGGCACTGGACCACCTCGTCGGTCTGGCGGTGCTCGATGCCAGCGTAGAGGTCCTCCTCGTTCTCGCGGATCACCACGACGTCCATGCCGGGGTGCTTGGTGGCGACGAAGGGCGCGTAGGCGGTGCAAGGGCGCACATTGGCGAAGAGGCCGAGCGACTTGCGCACGGTCACATTGAGGCTCTTGAAACCGCCGCCCTGGGGCGTGGTGATGGGCGCCTTGTAGAACACCTTGGTGCGGCGCAGACTGTCCCAGGCAGAAGGGTCGATGCCGGCGCTCTGGCCCGCCAGATAGACCTTCTCGCCAATCTCGATCTGCTCGACGGCGATGTCGGCGCCGGCGGCCGTCAGCACCCTCAGGCTGGCCTCCATGATCTCCGGGCCGATCCCGTCGCCATAGGCAACGGTAATCGGCACAGCGCCCCGGGATCTGTTGTCGTGGCCGCCGAGCGCCGCGGTCTGCGGAGACGTCATCTCGTTCATCACCATGGTTCCTCTTCACGTTGTATGAACAAGAGTTAGCGCCTGCCGGTCCCATTGTGAAATCGGGAGCGGTCGGGAAGCTGATCGACTTTCCCGATCAAAATCGGCCTCAAGGGTGGTGAGATCCGCACTAGGTGGTTCGATTGCCAACCTCAAGGCCGGTCAGGGGCACTCGGCTGGCCGGGAGCGGCGGCAGAGTCAGAGGCCTCGCGGTCGGTCCTCAGTTCGTCGATCACCGTCCCCTGCCACAGGGGCACGCCGGTGCGGTAGGCGGCGCGGCCGATCAGATGGGCGCCCACCGGCGCGGTGAGCAGCAGAAAGACGATGGCGAGGACGGCCCGGGCAACGATGCCGCTCTCGCCGAAGTGGACGGCCACCGCCAGGAGAATAAGGCCGCAGCCCAGGGTCCCGGCCTTGGTCGAGGCGTGCATGCGGATCAGCACGTCCGGCAGGCGCAAGACGCCGAGGGCGGCCGCCAGGGCGAACAGCCCGCCGGCGAGCACCAGCAGCGCTGTCAGGATCTCGGTCATTCGGCGTCGCTCCTCTGCTTGACCTGGGTGCCGCCTAACTCCTCGCTGCGCGCCTTGCGGCGCTCGGCAAAGCGGGCGAGGGCGACGGTCGCCAGGAAAGCCACCAGGGCCAAGGCGATGGCCACGTCGAGAAAGGCGGCGTTGTCCGAGGCGATGGCGAAGAGGGCGCAGAAAGCCACCGCCAGCACGGTGATGAGGTCGAGCGCCACCACCCGGTCGGGCAGGCTCGGCCCGCGCGCCAGCCGCACAACGGCCAGGGAGGTCGCCAGCATGATCAGGACGAAGGCGGCTTCCACCGCCAGGGTGAGGATCGGACTTCCGTCAAGCGTCATTCAAGCGCCTCCAGCACGTGGCGTTCCATGCCCTCCTTCAGTTCGCGGCGCAGGGCGTCCGGATCGTCGACGAACATGGCATGGACATAGAGCGTCTCCCCGTCCGGCGAGAGGTCCAGGCTCAGGGTGCCGGGGGTCAGCGAGATCAGGTTGGCGACCAGCAGGACCTCGCCTTCGCCGCGCGCGTCCAGGGGCAGCGCGATGATGCCGGGGCGGGCGAGATGGGTCGGCGTGATGACGTCCCAGACCACGCGCAGGCTGGAGACGACGAGCTCATAGATGAACAGCAGCGCCAGGCGCAGCACCCGCCAGACCCGCTCGAAGTAGGTGCTCTTGGCAAAGAGCGGGCGCGCCACCCAGAGTGCCAGATAACCCATGGCGTAGCCGAGCAGCAGGTTGGGCAGGGTGAAGCTGCCCACCAGTGCCGCCCAGCTGAGCGCCAGAAAGGCGTTGAGAACGAAAATGCTCACGGCACGCTCCCCAGCACGGCGGCAACGTAGGCCGCGGGGTCGAGCAACTGGGCGGCTGCCCGCTCGGCGAAGACGACGAAGCCCTCGGGAAAGAGGCCGATGACCACCGTCAGCCCGGCGAGGGCCGCGACCGGCAGCAACAGCGTTGCCCGTTCGCGCGGTGCGAGGCGGGTCAGGGCCGGCTCGATCCCCTCGGGATGCGGTTTCCAGAAAACCTCCGCCCAGATCTTGGTCATGGAAAAGACGGTGAGCAGGCCGACCACCAGGGCCGTGCCCGCGATGACGTAGGCGCCGACATCCAGGCTCGCCTTGACCAGCAGGTACTTGGCCCAGAAGCCGGAGAGCGGCGGAAAGCCGGCCAGCGAGAAGGCCGGGACCAGGAACAGCAGCGCCAGCAGCGGGCTTGCCCGGTAGAGCCCGCCGATGGCGCCGAGATCGAACGACCCGGTGAGCCTGCGGGCGATGCCGCTGACCAGGAAGAGGTTCGCCTTCACGATGATGTGGTGGACCAGATAGAAGACCGCCCCCACCAGGGCCAGCGGCGTGTAGAGCGCCAAACCCAGCACCATGTAGCCGATCTGACTGACGATATGGAAGGAGAGGATCTTGCGAAACTCGTTCTGCGCTGCCGCACCGAGCACGCCGGTGACCATGGTCAGCGCGGCGATCACCAGCAGCAGCCCGTGGGTAAAGCCGGTGTCCTGGGTGAAGACCAGGGTGAAGAGGCGGATCAGGGCATAGACCCCGACCTTGGTCAGCAGCCCGGCAAAGACCGCCGAGATCGCCACCGGCGGCGTGTGGTAGGAGGCGGGCAGCCAGAAGAAGAGCGGAAAGACCGCGGCCTTGATGCCGAAGGCGGTCATGAAGAACAGCGCAACCACGGTCAGCAGGGCTTGGTTCTCGACGTTTTGCACGGCCCCGTGCAGGTCGGCCAGATTGAGGGTGCCGGTCAGTCCGTAGAGCAGGCCGATGCCGGTGAGGAACAGCACCGTGGAGACCAGGTTGAGGACGACGTACTTGATCGCCCCGTCGAGCTGGGCCTTGTCGCCGCCGAGGGCGAGCAGGCCGAAGGAGGCGATGAGCATCACCTCGAACCAGACGTAGAGATTGAACAGGTCGCCGGTCAGGAAGGCGCCGCAGACCCCGGCCAGGAGCACCTGGAAGAGCGCGTGATAGCCCAGCGCCTCGCGCCGCGCGTCGATGTCGGCCCGGGCGTAGACGGCGACCGCCAGGCCGGTGATGGCTGTGATCACCACCATCACCGCGCTCAGGAGGTCGGCCACAAGGGTGATGCCGAAGGGCGCCGGCCATCCGCCCATCTGGCCGGCGACCACGCCGTTTTCCCAGACCGCGGCCATCAGGGCGATGGCGGAGGCGAGCAGCAGCAGGCAGCCGCCGAGGCTGATCCAGCCGGCGAGGGTGCCGCGGCCGCGCGCCAGAAAGGCGAGCACGGCGGTGGCGAAGGGCAGCAGCAGCGGGAGGGAGAGCAGCCAGGTCACGGCGCGCCGCCCTCCGGCTTTGTAGCCGGCGCGGGTTGGGTATCAGCGACAGGCTCGGCATAGCGCATGGCATCGCTCTCCAGCGTGCCCAGGCTCTGGTAGCCGCGGTAGACCAGCACCAGGGCGAAGGCCAGCAGGCCGAAGCCGATGACGATGGCGGTGAGGATCAGGGCCTGGGGCAGGGCGTTGGCCACCATCTCCGGCGGCCCCGGCAGGCCCTCCGGCACCAGGGGCGGTGCGGCCTCGGTGAGGCGGCCGGCGGCAAAGATCGTCAGGTTGGCCGCGTTGCTGAGCAGCACGAGGCCGAAGAGAAAGCGCAGCACGTTGCGGGCCAGCATCAGATAGACGCTGGCCGCCACCAGGACGCCGACCAGGACGGCGAGGACGGTCTCCACGTTCAGACCTCCTCTTCCAGGGTCAACACCAGGGTCAGCACGGCGCCGACCACCACGAGATAAACGCCGATGTCGAACAGCAGCACGGTGCTCAGCGGCAGTCCCTTGTCGCCCTCCTCGGCGCCGATGAACCACCACTGCCCGGTAAAGGGCGCATCGCCGACCAGCGCCGACCACAGGCCGGCGAGCAGGGCGATCCCGAGGCCGAGCATCGCGATCACGCCGGGGTCGAGCCGCAGGGCGCGGCGCGCCGCCTCGGTGCCGTGGGCCATGGCATAGAGGGCGAAGCCGATGCCGGCGATGAGCCCGCCGATGAAGCCGCCGCCGGGGTCGTTGTGGCCGCGCAGCAGCATGTAGACGGAGAACAGCAGCATGAGGGCGACCAGCAGCCGCGTCGCCGCGCTGAGGATCAGCGACTTCATGGGCGGCCTCCCCGCGCGGCGCCGCGGATCAAGGCGAAGGCGGCGATGGCGGCGACGGCCACCACGGCGACCTCGCCGAAGGTATCGAGGGCGCGGAAGTCGACCAGGATGACGTTGACGATGTTGCGCCCGAAGGCCTCCGGCACGCTGGTCTGCTCGAAGTAGGTGGTGATGGAGCGGTCGAAGGGCGCCTCGGTGACCGCGAGCAGGGTCGCGGACACCACCACGCCGACGGCGACGGCCAGGGTGGCATCGCGGCGCCGGTTGGGGCGCGCCGAGTCTGGTCTGAGGCTCGGCAGGCGGAGCATGGCGACCGCCACCAGAACCACCACCAGGGTCTCGACGAGCAACTGGGTGATGGCCACGTCCGGCGCGCCGAACATGACGAAGAGCAGCGCCACGCCCACCCCGACGACGCCGAGGGCGCAGACGGCGGCGAGGCGCGAGTAGGCGACCGTGGTCATGCAGGCGCCGGCGACGATCAGGGCGACGACGACCCAGTGCTTGACCATGAGCTCAGGCCAGGCGGTGGGCGGGCGCAGGGCGCCGGTGATCACAAGGCTCGCACCGACCAGGAGCGCGAAGCTGACGAAGATGGTGAAGAGATAGCGCCGCAGAACGCCGCTCTGCAGCAGATCGGTCTGGATTGCTGCCAGGGCCTTCACGCCATCCAGCAGCCGGTCCCAGGCGGTGTCACCGGTCAGCGGCAGGCGCTCGCCCAGCGCCGCCAGGCGCCGGCGGATGCGCAGGTGGCCGGCATAGATCAGCAGGCCGAGGGCAAAGGTGAAGAGGCTGAGGAGCAGGGGCAGGTTGACGCCGTGCCAGAGCGCCAGCTTCACCGTCTCCGGGCGCCCCAGGATGGCGGATACCGCGGGCTGAACCAGACTGTCGGCGATCAGCGACGGTGCGATGCCGAAGGTCAGCCCCAGGGCGGCGAGGACGGCGGGGCCGATCCACTGCCGCAGGGGGGCTTCGTGCGGGCGCCTGGGGGTCGCCGGCTCGCCGCCGTAGAACGGCCGCAGAGCGACGATGCCGGCCACCGCGACCATCAGGGCATTGGCAAGGACCGCGGCGCCGGCGACCAGCAGGGGTTCGGAGGCGATGGCCAGCGCCCCCTCGTACTTGAGCTCCTTGCCGATGAAGCCGAGGAAGGGGGGAAAGCCCGCCATGGAGAGGGCGGCGGCCGCAGCGGCGATTGCCGTCACCGGCATGAACCTGGCGAGCCCGCGGAGCTGGCCGACCTCGCGGGTCCCGGTGGCATGATCGATGTTGCCGATGACCAGGAAGAGGGCCGCCTTGTAGAGCGAGTGGACGATCAGAAAGGTCACGGCGGCGGCGACGGCGACGGTCGCCTCTGCGCCCAGGAACATGGTGAGGGTGCCGAGCGCCATCACCGTGGTGTAGGCCAGAGCGAGCTTCAGGTCGGTCTGCCGCAGGGCCAGGATCGAGGCCCAAACGGCGGTGACGGCGCCGAAGAGGGTGAGGGACCAGATCCAGGCATCGGTCCCGCTCAGCACCGGGTGCATGCGGGCGAGCAGATAGATGCCGGCTTTCACCATGGTCGCCGAGTGCAGATAGGCGCTGACGGGTGTTGGTGCCGCCATGGCATTGGGAAGCCAGAAGTGGAACGGCACCTGGGCCGACTTGGTGAAGGCGCCGATCAGCACCAGGACCAGGATCGGCAGGTAGAGCTCGTGGGCGCGCACCGCGTCGCCCTGGGCGATGATGGCCGAAAGCTCGAAGCTTCCCGCCGTCAGGCCAAGCAGGATCAGCCCGGCGAGCAGGGCGAGCCCACCGGCTCCTGTCAGAAGTAAGGCCTGCAATGCGGACCTGCGGGCCTTGGCCGAGGCGTGATCGAAGCCGATGAGCAGGTAGGAGGTGATCGTCGTCAGCTCCCAGAACACGAAGAGCGTGATCAGGTTGTCGGCGAGCACCAGGCCCAGCATCGAAACCATGAACGACAGCAGATAGAAGGTGAAGCGGCCAAGGCGCGGATGGCCGGCCAGATAGCTGCCGGAATAGAGCAGGATCACGGTGCCGATGCCCGCGATCAGCAGGGCGAAGGTCAGGCTGAGGCCGTCCACCAGAAAGGACAGGCTGACCCCAAGGCTCGGCACCCAGTCATAGGCAATGCGGATGGTGTCGCCTTGGGCGACCGTCGGCAGGGCGAAAGAGAGACCGACGGTCAGCGCCGCCGGCAACAGGGCGGCAAGCCAGACCGGCGCGGACCCCTCAGCGGACCCCTGCGCAGACGTGTTCGCCGCTTCGGCCTTTGTCTTCGGCTCCGAATGGGCGCTAAGGCTGTCCATGAAGACCCCGGTTGCCAGTCCTGCGGTTGCTGATGTGTGAGTGAAGGGTGGGAGGTGCGACGCCATCGGACCCCCGGGCCGGAGGCGTCGAAGATGTCAGGAAGGGCGGACAGCCGATCTTCAGCCGAAAGGCGGGCGACCCCACCGCGAGGGGCGGGGCCGCCCACCGTCGAGGCGAAGGGGTAGGTGCGAAGCCTGGGATACCCTGCCGCCTGTCCTGGCGTGGCCGGATGATCGGCAGCGCCCCTCCGCCCCGTTATCTGTCGATCTGTGTGGTTAAGCGTGCAGCCGCCCGGCCTGGCGCAGTGGCTTGATGCGCACCGCGTTCAGCAGGCGTTCCCAGGACTCGATCTCGTCCTTCAGCAACAGCTTCCGGCGCTTGAGCCGCTGCAACGCCAAGGAGTCGGGCAGAGGACGCTGCATCTCGGCGGTCAGGCTCGCCTCGATCCTGCGGTGCTTTTCGATCAATGCATCGTAGTGATTCTCGATGTGCATGGGTCGTTCAACCTCGTCACTGGGGCAAAAGGGTCTGTGTCAGGTCACCGGCAACGATGACGGCCGTGTGCCGCCATCACCGATTACGGCGAAAGTGGCGAATAGAACTGCATTTGGCGTCTGTCGGTTGATCGTCCCAATCAAATCCGCTCGGTGCTTTGATAGAAAAACCCGATGTTCAGCCTCGGTCGCCTCTCGACAGCGCGGCGCGAGCCGATAGGCGATTTCGATGAGCGCTTCGCCGCCGGCCGATTGGCTTCCGGCCCGGACCGCACCACCTCCTAGGGCGGAGATTGGCCCTTGGCAGTCCGCCTCTGCGGGTCTGACCGAGATCTTGAAGAAGGAGGCTTCGCGCCGTCATGTCCAAGACCAGACTTGCAGAGGTTCGCCGGCGGGCGGCCAGAGATGACTCGCCGATCTCGCCCGCACCGATCCCCGCACCGACCCTCCACGAAGCCGAGGCCGACTATCTCGACTGCCTTGCCCGCTTTGGCCTCAACTCGGCGGAGGCGCATGCCGCGCAGTGCGTCTGGCATGCCTTGCGCAACAGAGCACAGGCATCCAGATCGGCCGCATAGAGCGCTTTGGCCCGTATCGGCCGGTCAGGCGTCCGACAGTGCCGGCTGTGGGGTAGTCTCCAGCCGGATCGGTGTCTCGAAGCCCGGCGGCTTCACGGCCAGCACCGAACACTCCACCTGGTTCAAGATCGCTTCCGCGGTGTTGCCGATGATCAGGCCGCGCACCCCGGTGCGGCCGACGGTGCCCATGACAATCAGGTCGACGCGGTTGGTCTCGGCGAACTCTGGAATGATCTGCCGGGCCTCGCCCTTGAGGTGGTGGACCTGGCGACCATCATGCTTATCCGGATAGCGCAGTAACAATTGGTCCAGCCGCCGGCTGCTCTGTTTGCGCCGTTCCTCCACCAGGCGGTCGATCTCAGCCTTCGGCACCCGCGCAAAGGCGCTGTGGCGCATGCTGTTTTCCTCCGAGAGCATCCAGGCGTTGGCGATGAGCAACTCGCTTCCCTCCCGTTCGGACAGAGAGGTCGCAAGGTCCATGATCAGGGTATTCAAGGCATCGCGCTGATCGTCGCGCGGATCGGGATCGACGGCGGCCAGGACCCGGGCGTAGCGGCGATCGGCACTTCGCTTCATGACCCAGACGGGGCAGGGGCATTTGCGCATAAGATGGAGGTCGGTGCTCGCGAAGAGCAGCGACTTCCCCTCTGACTCTCCTGCGGCCCCCTTCATGAGAAGATCGTGGCCGTCGCGCAGGACCTTTCGAATGATCTCGACGAAGGGGATGCCCTGCAGGACGACCTCCGTCGTCGGCACCCCTTCGGACTTGATGGGCGCGGCCACCTCGGCCAGGCGCGCGCGGTGAAACTCCATGACTTCGTACTCGATCTCACGGCCCTGGGTCGCGGAGAGAGAGGCGAAGAGCTTCGCCAGCTCGCCGGGGGCCGTATCGACCACGTCGACCAGGGTCAGGCGGGCCTCGTTGGTTTTGGCGAGCCAGATGGCGCGGCCGATGAGGTCTTCGTGGACGCTCTGCGGATCGCACACCAGAAGAATGTTCTTGAACCTGCGCATCGTTGTCCCTTGCCTGGTCTCTTTCGCGAAAACATGCGGCAGCAAGCCGCCGGGCGTCCGGCGGCAGTCCGCTTCTTTGGTCACATGGGCTTGAAATGCTGATCGAGCCAATCGAAGTTATGGGAGCCTTCGATAGGCTTTCGCTTTCGAAGGCGCGCGCGGTTCACACCTAGGGAGGTCCGATCTTTGCCCACGCTTCAGCAACTCCGCTATCTCGTCGCCGTCGCTGAGACGCTTCACTTTCGCCGGGCGGCGGAGATGACCCATGTCACGCAGCCGACCTTGAGCGGCCAGCTTCGCGAACTGGAAGAGCGGCTTGGCGTGCAGCTTGTGGAGCGCAGCCGGGCAAAGGTGATCCTGACCCCCATCGGAAAGGAGATCGCCGGGCGGGCGCGCACAGTGCTGCGCGACGTGCAGGACATCGTCGATCTGGCCAAGCAGGGCCACAGCCTGCTCGGCGGGACAATCCGGGTGGGTGTGCTGCAATCGTTGGGGCCCTACCTGCTTCCCCATATCCTGCCGAAGCTGCACCAGAGCTACCCGAACCTGAAGCTCTACGTGCGCGAGGGAATGCCCCAATCCCTGCTCAATGGGGTGGACGACGGCAGCCTCGACCTGCTGCTCTTCCCCCTGCCTGTCAAGGGAGCCGACCTGCAGACCGCGCGGCTGTTCCGCGAACCGCTTTTGGTGGTCGCTCCGAGCGACCATGCTCTGGCCGCAAAGGAAACGGCGGAGCGGGCGGATCTGAAGGGGGAGACGATCATGACCCTGGAGCCCGGACACCGCCTGCATGATCAGGTGAAGGAACTCTGCGAGCAGTTCGGCGCCAAATTGGCGCTCGACTATGAGGGCACAAGCCTCGACACCCTGCGTCAGATGGTCGGCATGGGCATGGGGGTCTCGCTGTTGCCGGCGCTCTATGTGCGCTCTGAGGTTCAGCAGGACGATCAGGTGGTCGCCCGGGCGCTGCGCAGCCGCCCGCCGTTTCGCATGATCGGCATGATCTGGCGGCGCCATTCGGCACGTCAGGAAGAGTACCTGACCCTCGCCGAGATCATCCGCGGAGTCCTCAAGGAGCGCGTTTCGGAGGTAACCGTCGCACAATAGGGTGGCGGCCCCTGCCTGCCGGAAGCATAGATCCAGTCTATCAAAGGTCCAACGGTTCCCGAATTGCGCTGTCCGGGGTGCGGTCCAATCATTAACCCTGTAGCGACCCTTTAACAGGCTGGGCGTTGGGGACAGCGACCTGGAGAGCGACCAAGCGGAATTCGAACCGGGCGCCATGGCGATGGCGCATCGCATTGTCCTGACGGTTGGACCATGTCTCTGTCCCCAGATCGCGGCCGATTGATCGAGAGGATGCCTGAAGATGTCGCAACCGTTCCTCGCCGCCGCCGTTGTCGCCCTTGGGTCCACCTTGGCCGCAGCGGCGGCCGCCACGCCGCAGGAGGCGGTCGACCGTTTCATGCCGCAGCAAAAGGCCAGCGTCGGGTTCGACTGTCTGGGTGAGCCCAGCACCTGGCTGCCCGGGACCTTACAGACTCACGGCAAGAGCGCAGTCACAGATTCCAGCTCTACGGCCAATCGGTCGGCGCCGGATCGATCCACCTCAGACTGTGCGCTCGCCTAGCAGTTTCTTGCCGCTGACCCTGAGGCGGCAAAGGCCAAACGCAACCGCCTGACCGAGTGGTTGTGATTCTCGGTCAGGCCAAGGAAAGCCTCGCTTCCACGACCGCTGTTCCGGCGACGATTCGTATCGTGCCGATTCCGGCCCTTGATGGAGATAGGCAAATCCAATCAGGGGCTTTGTTGTTTTCGCTGCCACGCACCGTCACATGTCTCCGCAAGAACGCGAGGTCATCACAGGTATCGCCGGGGGAGACAGAGCATGGCGTCCTATGAGCCGCAGGCGCCATACGCCATCCGGCAATTCGAATTCGATGTCCTGATTCCGCTCCAGGCCTTCGGGATCGACATCTCCTTTACGACCTCGACGCAGGCCATGATGACCACGGTGCTGCTGGTCAGCGTCTATCTGCTCTACGGCATGCGCAAGCCGACCCTGGTTCCGGGGCGCGTCCAGTCCAGCATCGAAGCGGTCTACAGCTTCGTGGCGCGCACCGTGACCAAGACGGCGGGCCCCGAAGCCAGTCACAGCGTTCCCTTCGTTTTCTGCCTTTTCGTCTTCATCCTGTTCGGCAGCCTCCTGGGGCTGACGCCGGTCAAGTTCACCTTCACCAGCCATCTGGTGGTGACAATGGCCTTGGCGCTCACGGTTTTTACCTATGTCAACATTCTCGCCCTCCGCACGCAGGGTCCCGGCTACTTCCGCTTTCTGTTGCCCGCGGGCACGCCGCTCTACTTCGCGCCGATGCTCGTCCTCATCGAGCTCATCTCCTATCTCTTCCGGCCGATCACTCTGGGCGTGCGGATCTTTGCGAACATCCTTGCCGGCCACATCATGATCAAGCTGTTTGCGGACTTCTGCGTGATGATGACCGAGGCCCTGGGTGTCGCCGGCGTCGGTCTGTCGTTGTTTCCAATCGTCATGATGATCGTGCTCTTCGCCTTCGAGATCATGATTTTCTTGGTGCAGTCCTACATCTTCATCCTGATCACGTCCCTCTACATCCGCGATGCGTTGCATGGCCACTAGGGCGGGCCAAGGCGCCGTCGACAGCGGCGAGCCGATCCATCCCTTCTCTCCACGACCCTCAAGACGAAAAGGACCAACGACATGACTGATGACGGCATTAGGCTCCTGGCAGCGGCGGTCGCCGTATTGCCGCTGCTGGGAGTAGCCCTTGGCCTCGGCAAGATCTTCTCCGAGTGGATTTCCTCCGTTGCCCGGAATCCGGGGGCGGGCGAAACCATTCAGCCAGTCGGGCTGCTCGGCTTCGCGCTCACCGAAGCCATCGCCCTTTTCGCTCTGATCATCGCCTTCATCATCCTTTTCGTCGGCTGATGGGCCGCTGGAAGAGCGGGCCGGTCATGGCAGCCGGCCCGCTCTCACTGCGAGACGCTCTGCGACGGTGTGGGCTCTACCGAACCGATGGCAACCGGGGGAGTGATTCGATTTAAAACAATTAGCTAAAAGAGTTATCTCAGAGTGACTCTGAGAATAGAGGCTGTCTAGCTTGGGCCCAGATCGAGGGCCTGCCGGTACTTCTCCGCATCCCAGTTGAGGAGATCGGCTTCCTGGTCCGCCGTCAGCCGGACGAGCTCGGCCTCGGGATCGAGGCGCAGGGCCACCTCGCCGATGCAGCCGGCCAACGCGCGCACGGCGGGGGAGGCATCGTCGGGCAGAGCCGCGCCGAGACCGGGAAAGACGATCAGGTTCTGCGCGGCGCCCTGCCGGGCGCGGGCGACAGTCCCGGCCATGTCTTCGCTATCCGTGGCAACGAGCAATCCGGGGCCCAGAAAGATGACGTGGTCGGGATAGAAGCTCGCCCCCTCGAGACGGCTTAGGAGAGTCTGGTTGCCCGCAAGCGCTGTTGTGGCCGGATGATCGAAAACCTGCCAGCCGGACCCGGCGAGGGCGGCCGGCGTGTCCGGTTTTGCGCCGCCCCACTGCGGGAGTTCGGCGAGCTCCGGCGTCAGCCGCCGGGACACCTCGCGCAGCAGCGCCTCGGCCTGTGGCGCCGTCTCTGCACCGACGGCCAGGCCGTGATTGCCGAGCACGAGAACACGGGTCTCCGGTCCTGCGGCATCGTCGATGGCCCTGGCGAGCGACAGCCCCGGTTTCACATAGGGAATGAAGGCAGCGCCGAGATCGCCGAGGCGCTGCTCGACGACCTGGGCCGCGTCGGCCCGCACGGCAGTCGCGATGGTGGCGACGCAGTGGGTGTGCAGCACCACCGGCCAATCGAAGATGGCGTGGACAGAGGTCTCGATGGAAGGGCGCAGGCCGCTCGGGTTCCCGTCCTCCGGCACGTAGGCCGCGTTGTCCTCCGCCGCCGGGTCACCGGCTTTCAGCGCGGCCCGCAGCCGGGCGATATCGACAGGGACCATAATGTCCTTGGTCTCGGCGTCGGCCAGCCAGGTGCCGGAGGCCTTGACCAGCATGGCGCCGCCGTCTTTGACGGAGGTGTTGCCGCCGGGGCCCTGGACCTGCAGCGGCTCACGCCCGAGGCGGGCTGAGACGGTGCAGAGATCGGCAAAGGCGGCGGAGTTTCGAAGCTCTTGAAAGATGGTCATGCGACAGCGTCCAGATGCAGCCAGTCGGTGAAGGCGGCCTTCTCGGCCTCGGTGAGGAACAGCGCGTGCTTGGTGCGCCGGGTGAGAATGTCGTCGGCGGTCCGGGCCCATTCCCGCTCGATCAGCCACTTGGCTTCGCGTTCGTAGAACAGGCCGCCGAAGTGCCGGCCGAGATCGTCGAGGGTGCGCGCATTCCCCAGCAGCGCGGCAGCATCGCTGCCATAGCAGCGCCCATAGTGGCGGGCGAGATCCGCCGGCAGCCAGGGCTGCTCCGCGCAGAAACCCCGCAGCCAGCCCTCGAAGTCGGCGTCCGGCAGGTCGCCGCCGGGCAGCGGCGCCCCTGCGGTCCAGGCCGGACCCATTTGCGGGAAATGCGGCGCGAGCTTTTCCAGCGCGTGTTCGGCCAGCTTGCGGTAGGTGGTGATCTTGCCGCCGAAGGCCGAGAGAATGGGCGCCCGTCCGTTGCTGCCGTCGAGTTCCAGTTCGTAGTCGCGGGTGACGGCGGAGGCCCCTTTGGCGCTGTCGTCGTCG
>NZ_JANQOI010000009.1 GCF_028289705.1 Pelagibius sp. | reverse complement strand
GGTCTCGCCCCACTTGTCGTGCGGCGCCGCCACCACCGCCACGGCCGCCACCGCGGGATGGCGGTAGATCACGCCCTCGACCTCGATGGAGGAGATGTTCTCGCCGCCGGAGATGATGATGTCCTTGGAGCGGTCCTTCAGCTCGATGTAGCCGTCGGGGTGCCAGACCGCCAGATCGCCGCTATGGAACCAGCCGCCGGCGAAGGCCTTGTCGGTGGCATCGCCGTTCTTCAGATAGCCCTTCATGACGATGTTGCCGCGCATGAAGACCTCGCCCAGGGTCTCGCCGTCGCGGGGCACCGGCGCCAGGGTCTCCGCATCGGCCACCATGAGCCCCTCGAGCACCGGATAGTTCACGCCCTGGCGCGCCTTGATCGCCGCCTGCTGTTCGATGTCGAGGGCGTCCCACTCGCGGTGCCAGGCGCAGACCACGGCGGGGCCGTAGACCTCCGTCAGGCCGTAGACATGGGTGACCTCGATGCCCTTGTCGGCCATGGCCGCCAGCACCGCGGCGGGCGGCGGCGAGGCGGCGGTCATGAACTTCACCGGCTGGTCGAAAGCCCGCCGCTCGGCCTCGGTGGCGTTCAGCATCAACTGCATGACGATGGGTGCGCCGCAGAGGTGGGTGACGCCGTGCTCGGCAATGGCCTGGTAGGTGGCATCGGCGCGCACCTGGCGCAGGCAGACGTGGGTGCCGCCCAGGGCGGTGATCGTCCAGGGAAAGCACCAGCCGTTGCAGTGGAACATCGGCAGGGTCCAGAGATAGACGGGATGCGGCCCCATCTCCCAGACCTGGATGTTGCCGATGGCGTTCAGATAGGCGCCGCGGTGGTGATAGACCACGCCCTTGGGGTTGCCGGTGGTGCCGGAGGTGTAGAGCAGGGAGAGGGACTCCCACTCGTCCGCCGGCAGGCGCCAGGGAAAGTCCGGGTCGCCGGAGGCGAGGAAGCTCTCGTAGTCGGTCTCCCCCAGCAGTTCGCCGCCCTCGCCGAGCGGATCGTCGATGTCGATCACCAGGATGTCGCGCGCCACCTCGGCCAGGGCGGCCTCGATGGTGGCGGAGAACGCGCGGTCGGTGATCAGCACTTTCGCCTCGCCGTGGTTGAGGATGAAGGCGATGGTCGCCGCATCGAGGCGCACGTTGAGGGCGTTGAGGACGGCCCCGGCCGCCGGCACGCCGAAGTGCGCTTCCAGCAGGGGCGGGGTGTTGGGTGCCATCACCGCCACGCAGTCGCCCTGGCCGATGCCGCGCTTGGCCAGCGCCGAGGCGAGGCGGCGGCAGCGTTCGTAGACCTCCGCCCAGGTGAACCGCTGCTCGCCGTGGATCACGCCGACACGCTGCGGATAGACGGCGGCGGCGCGCGACAGAAAGCTCAGCGGCGACAGCGCCTCGTAGTTCGGCGGCCCCTTGGCCAGGCCTTCCTCGAAGGGATTGTTCTCGCTCGAGATGGTGCGGCTGTTCATGTCTCGGAACCCGTCCCCCAGGGCGCCGCGTTCGCCGCGGCCTTTCCTTGATCTTGGCAAGAAGAGGTAGCTCTTCGCCGGAAGCCGCGCAACGTTCTTGACCTCGCCGCGACGACGGCTTGCCGGATCGGTCTTTTTCGGTCCTCAACCGCCGGTTTCGGTTGATTTCGGAATCGGTTCCGGCCTATACCCCCGTCCCGGTCGCAATGGCGCGGCCGGTCAACGCGCAAGAGAGACCCCGATGACATTACGGGACTGTCGCATAAGCCCCATCGAAAGGGGCACCACAACCGGGGCCTAGGCCCGCGTGACTTGCGCGCGTCCTCTCCCCGGCCAACGAGCAAGAAGGGGAACAGGACAATGATGAAACAATCCAAGACATAGCAACGACACGGCATCCCTCGCGAGGGATCGGCATCCTATTCGTTTGGTACTTTGGCAATCGCTCTATGGCCCGGGTTCCGTAGACCCGGCCGGCGCGCCCGGCGCCCGTAATGCGCCCCGCGTGTGTCGAGCAACCACGCCCCCCTGTTGGGATGGCGGTACCTTAGCTGCCGATTTAGCTCAGAGGCCAGAGCGCCGGGCCATTTCGCCCGGAGGCCGCGGGTTCGAATCCCGCATTCGGAGCCGGATGTAGCTCAGGGGTTAGAGCACTAGATTCAGATTCTAGCTGTCGTGGGTTCGATTCCCACCATCACTCAGCCTTGTAAGCTGATCTCGAAACGAAGGGTGCCGGAAGAGGGCCAGGCCAAGCCGGGCCGGTAACCGAGGGCAAGTAGCCGTCGGCGCCGGCCGGGTGCAGGCCAGGCGGAGGGCGGCTTTCGCGCCGCCGCGGTCCGCCGGTTCCCCGTCCGTCGAAAGGCTCTGCGGCACGCCGCCCGGCAGCCGCGCCCGGATCTCCACGGAGGCCCCGGCCGGCGGGGCGGACCCCTGCGAAGCCGCTCGCCGCACGGGGACCGGCGCCAAGGCGGTCCAGCGTTCGACGCCGGCGCTCTTCCGGTCATCCGACAGATATTTCTTTGGAACTTTTCCCGCCCCGAAGTGGGGCAAGACAGGTGGAACGGTTCCGGTCCCCGCGAGGACCAACAACAGTGGTTTTGAACAAGGAGCAGAACGATGGTTATCAAGACCGAGAAGATTGCGGACTACGAGCTCGGTCTCTTGTATCGGGACCGGGCCTTCATTGCGGTTCTGGCGCCGGGCGTGCACCGCTTCCTGCGGGGCAACGGCAAGATCGAGGTCGTGAAGATCGACCTGCGGCCGACGCTGGCCAAGGAGCCGGCGCTGCAGGCCCTCTACCTGACCCACCGGGCGGTGGTCGAGGAGCACTTCCTCGTCGCCGACATGGGCGACAGCGAGCTCGGCCTGGTCTACGCCGACGGCAAGCTGGCCGGCCTGGTTTCGCCGCGCAGCATCGCCTTCTACGGCAAGCGGCTGCGGTCCATCACCCTTGAGGTGATCGACGCCGCCAACGAGGTCGCCCTGCCGGAGCGGCTGGTCGCGCCCCTGGCGCGGCTGGCGGCCCAGGATCTGGTCTCCCGGAACCTGGTGGCGATTGCCGAGGTGGTCTCCGACCATGTCGGTCTGCTCTACGTCGACGGCGTGCTGCGCGAGCAGCTGCGGCCCGGCCGCTACGCCTTCGTGAAGGCGCTGCGCAAGGTCCAGGTGGCCACCTTCGACCTGCGCCTCCAGACCCTGGAGGTGACCGGTCAGGAGGTGCTGACCAAGGACCGCATCGGCCTGCGGGCGAACGTCACTGCGGTCTACCGGGTGGCCGACCCCCTGAAGGCGGTGGCCCTGACCGCGGACCTGAAGGACTTCCTCTACAAGGAGCTTCAGTTCGCCCTGCGGCAGGTGGTCGGCACGCGGACGCTGGAGGAGCTGCTCGGCGACAAGCTGGGCATCAACCAGGCGATCGCCGAGCTGATGCTGCCGCGGCTCGAGGGCGAGGGTCTCGAGGTCTCCACGGTCGGCGTGAAGGACGTGATCCTTCCCGGCGACGTGCGGGAGCTGATGAACCGGGTCATCGAGGCGGAGAAGACCGCTCAGGCCAACGTCATCAAGCGGCGCGAGGAGACCGCGGCGACGCGGTCTCTGCTCAACACGGCAAAGCTGATGGAGGACAACCCCATCCTGCTGCGCCTGAAGGAGCTCGAGGCGCTTGAGAAGGTGTCCGAGAAGGTCGGCAACGTCGTCGTCGGCAACGGCATGGACGGCGTGCTGGAGGATCTGGTGCGGATCCGGCCCCGCAAGGCTCGGGAGAGCTGAGCGGGACGGGCACCGCACCGGGTTGCCGGCGGGGCCGGGGCTGTCAAACGCCCCGGCCCCCTGCTGCTCATCTAACCCTCTCCCCACGTGGGAGAGGGCTGCCCAGCCTTAGCGAGGCAATTGCCGAGCCTAGGCGAAGCTGGGTGAGGGGGCCTTTGGTTCCCTTGCTGGATGTTTGTTATCGCGGGTTCGGCCCGCATCCGGGTTCGACGTGAAGTCGAACCCCAAGAGATAAGTTTGGAGAAGAACAATGGAGTCTTTGGGCGTCGATATCGGCGGCGTCGTGATCGCGCGGGTCGATCCGCGCAGCGACACCTCGTTTTTCGGCGACAACTACCTCGAAACCCCGGCGGTGCCGGGCGCCATCGAGGCCCTGCGCCGGCTGGCGGAGGAGCGCTTCGGCGAGAACCTCTTTCTGGTCTCGAAGTGCGGGCTCAAGACCGAGCAGCGCACCCGGGAGTGGCTGAGCCATCACCTGATCTACGCGCGCACCGGCCTGGACCCGGAGCGTTTGCACTTCTGCCGCCAGCGTCACGAAAAGGCGCCGATCTGCAAAGCGCTGGGCATCACCCACTTCGTCGACGACCGCCTCGAGGTGCTGGGCTACCTGGAAAGCGTGCCCCACCGCTACCTCTTCAATGCCGACGCGGCGGAGGTCGCCGCGAACGTCCAGCACCTGCCTGATGTCACGCCGGTGGACGGCTGGGCGGAGATTTTGCGGGAGTTGTTGGGATAGCGAAGGAAGTGTCTGCTAGAGCCAGGCGGACCGAAAGATCCCTGCCCGTGGCTACTACGATCTCAAATGGGCGGTTCACAAGTCGATCACGTCGACCCATATGCCTAGGTATCGAATGACGAGCCGCCATTATTCTAAGCATGTCGAGATGAATCATGGGAAAGAGCAAACTGGATATTGGGCTCCGGCAGGTGCGTGTGCTTTGCCAGATGCCCCAAAAAAAACGACTTGAAGTCATAGCTCAAGGGCTACCGATAATTCTCTCGAGTGCTCAGGGATTCCGGCAAGCTTCATTGGCGCTGAAGAGCAACTTGAGGGAAGCGGAGGTTTTGGCTGGCTTCGCTGAAGAGGAAGCAGCAAAGATCCTCATCCTCATCGATGCAGTGCGCTGCCCGACAAAGATCTTGCCCTCAAGAATGGGGCCGATAGTGAGTTGGTTTTATGACCACTTGGCAAGGCTCATTTATGCCGATGCGGTGACTTGGAAGCCGATGCATGTGGCGCAGCTTCGCGAGTACGTCGATATGAGCCGTAGAGCGCACTATGTTGACGGCCTCGTAGGTGAGTATATCCTGCCGAACTGGAGCATCTATGAGCGGGAGAGCCGACTATATGCAGATATCGAAGATTATGGCGACGGCAACATCAGGTGGAACTCGCCAACAAACCAAGTGCTCGATTTTTTTACGTCAAGTGATCATGCTCTTAGTGTAGCCGAGGCGATGTCTGCCCTTGGTATGTTCACGATAGAGGGATTGAAGGCAACATCAGAAGTGTGGGGGCAAGTAGCTTTCACTAGCATGGAAGGTCATTCAGATGCCGAACATCTCACGAAGGAACTGTTGCGACGCCTAGTCAGTGAGCGGTTGCTGAGTGAAGATGTGACGCAAGCAGATGTAAATGTGCTTTTCGATAGATGGCAACTGCCGATGTACGACTTTGACTTCAGCCCGATTCATGCGTCGCGAGTTGAGCTTCGGGCGGAGCAGCAAAGCATACTATGGTCGGAGATTAATGGGCTTTACTAGATGGTGTGTCGAAGTCTAATTGCCGATCAGTATTGTGGTTGCTAAGATAACTCTTCATCAGGTTCTCTGGGCAAGCGCTTCAGTTCCTCGTTGATAGCGTCAGTATCGACCTCTGGGGCAGGCTTGCCTTCCAACATCGCTTCCAGCGACTTCATCGAATGCGGCATAATTGCCGCCGCTAACGCATTCAGATCTGCACCATGCGTGATAGTGGGGATGAAACCAGTGCTCGGGTCTCTCTGACCGCCCGTATAACATTGGTGTTCCCCGCCTCCTCCTTGATTGCCATCCTTTGCTATCCGGCATGCAACGATGCAGCGAGGGCCTACTGATTCGTCACCTGCTCCCTGTGCGGCGAGATAGACTTGCTGATTGAGGTTCGCGAGATAGTTGGCGACCGCGCGGCGGGATACTTTACCGCGGTCGCTAACTTTGATGATCCTCAGCAATTCTCGGAACCAGCGCCTGTCGTGCAGCAGATATTGCGCCCCTGTTCCACCTATGCCAACTCTTGGGGCCCTAGGTTGGGAGACGGGCGAGTTTGTGTCCCTTAGTCGTCTGTACCGGAACTGGTATGTCCTGCGATCAGGTGCGAAGACTAAGTCAATCGAGTAGAAGCGAGGCTCTTTACCGACGAGAGCAGGGATAATGACGTTATGAGCGGCAACGCTGTTTTGAGGTGTCTGTACTAGATGTGCGGGGAGTCGGTCTTGTATGGCCTTCGCAAGGACACCAAGCGAGTGTTCCAGTGAGAAGTTTCGCCCGCGAAGTACTCTGGTCATCCAGTGGGCAGGTTCAGTTCCAAGTGCTGTTGCACCAAGCCCCGCGTAGCCAATCATGGCCACACCATCTTTGGCTTCGAGAATCATTATCTTTTGCCCGTCTTCTTTAGGTGGGCGTTGTGGATAGGATAGCCTTCGGTCAGCGAGCATCCAGATTGAACGCGAACCGGTGACACCAAGGATAAGCGTCAATCTAATCCTCCTACTTTTGCACCGCCAAGCGCCTTCGGCGAACACCATAGACGAGATTCTGTCTCGTGATACAGGGAACGAGACGTCCGAATGACTGCACTTGCCGGCTAGACTGGATCCCATGTTCTAGTTGATCCAACTAGGCGCTTCCCTCCAAGAAGTACTCTCTCAGCCTGGCGTATCCTCGACAGCCACCCTCTTTATGCTTGAAACAGGGATTGCGATTGCGCAGCCGAGAGACGAGCGGAGCGAATAAACAACCGGGCGAACTCCCGACAAAAAGGGAGCGGGATGCATCACTGGGCGTTTTTGCCGGGCATATGGGCCGTGCAGGCCGATGCTCATGCGCTGGACCAAGCTGCGGCACCCATAGCGGCGGATTTCTGGAGTGAACCCTAAAGATCCTTCCGGTACATCACGGAGCCAGACTTTTCCGCCACTTAGTCGTAGAGCGCCATGGCTGTCTGGTTGGCCTCATGGGTCAGCCAGTAGACGCGCAAAAGGCCGTCTGCCCTGGTTCGGGCATAGATCCCTTCGATGAGAGTGCGGCCGATACAGCGGCTGCGGGCGGCTTCGGCGGTGAAGAGATCCTGCAAAGCTGTATCACTCATTGCGGCCGCTTCGATGCACGGCTTTTGGCTCCATCCAAACGCCTCGGCTGGCGCCCAGGCATTTCTGTCAGGATACCGAGTTCGTTCTGACCACGACTCTAGAGAGGCGCCACATCGAGAATCTCGAATTCTTCCGCGTACCAATGCACCAGCCCATCTTCGTAGTCCATTGCCTGCCAGTTGATCCGTTCCCAGCCCTTGCTGCTGATGTCGATGACGTCAAAGCCATCGATCGTTGACTGGCCGCCGCCCAGTTCCTGGGTCTTGAAGCTCTTTACACCATCGAACTTGAGATCGATTGCCAAGGGCGGGTCGAAGTGGTCGGTGCACAGTTTGCAATACACCGTCGCAGAGAGCCCCTCGTGCTCCAGCACCAGGCGTCTGAGGATGCGAAACTGAGATAGAGTGAGTGATTGAGAATACTTCTTGAGCTTACCGATGCCCCGTATGTGTTCCATTGCCCGGTTCCCAACTGCCGTGGAACCGAGCCTAGGAAAGTGGGGGCACCGTCACAAGGCGATACCTCTGCCGCCCAGCCTTACGCCCGCGTCGTCCAGAAGAGGCCGGCGAAGATCAGCGGGACCAGGGCGAGGGCCGGGACGATGATCGCCGGGTAGCCGAAGAGGGCGATGGCGGCGAGCCAGACCACGGCGCAGTTGAAGGCGAAGAACAGCTTGGCGCTTTCGCGGCCCTTCACCGCGTCGGCGATCAGCCAGCCGATCACCGGTACTCTGTAGACCAGTTCCAGACTGAAAGCGGCGATGCGCTGCAGGGCGGTCCGGCCGGCGGGTGCCGAAGCCGTGGAGGCGGTTTCGGCGACCGCACGCCAGCGGCCGCCGCGCTCGGCCGCCCGCGCCTCTTCGCCGCGGCGGATGGCGAGGAAGATCACCAGGCCGCTGAGCGGGGGCAGCGCCATCAGCGCCGAAGTCTCGCCCTGGAGAACCAGGAACGGCAGGCTGAGCAGCCCGGCGGTCAGCGCCGCCCAGGGCAGCGCCGCGACGATGGCCCGCACCCAGCGGGCGCGCGGCCGGTCGAAGGCGTCGTCCCCGCCGATGCTGTTGGCGAGAAAGCCCAGGTTCGCCAGGAAGAACCAGGCGACCAGCGGCATGGAGGTGGCCAGCAAGGCCACGGCCAGAGGCACGTCGAGGCCATGGCTCGGCCCGGAAAAGAGGGTCAGCCGGAGGACAGCCCAGATCACCAGCGGCAGCAGCATGAAGCCGCCCACGACGTAGGGGAGATGGCGCACGAGTGGAGTCCTTCCTGAGTTCGGTTGCTTCGGTCGTCGCGGCAAACCTGACTTGGGGACTGGGTCTTGCCCGGTCGAGCGAAACCGGCCCGCCGGGTCCATTTGCCGCAGCCCGGCACCGGTGGCCCGAAGAGCGCCCAGCGGCTTTCGTTTCGCGCGCCGTCCGCCTATGCTTGGAGCACAACAAAAGCTGGGCACCATTACTGGCATCGGCTGTTCAGGGAGCGGAAAGCATCATGGGGCGTTTTGACGAAGTCTATCGGGCGGCACAGGCCGACCCCGAGGCCTTTTGGGCTGCGGCAGCGGAAGAGATCCACTGGGTCAGGTCCTGGGACCGGGTGCTGGACGACAGCAACCCGCCCTACTATCGCTGGTTTGCCGGCGGGCAGATGAACACCTGCTACAACGCCGTCGACCGCCACGTGGAAAACGGCCGCGGCGACCAGGCGGCGGTGATCTACGACAGCCCGGTCACCGAGACCATCCGCACCCTCACCTATGCCGAGCTGCAGGACCAGGTGGCGCGCTTCGCCGGCGCGCTGGCCACCCGCGGCGTCACCAAGGGCGACCGGGTCATCATCTACATGCCCATGATCCCCGAGGCGGCGGTGGCGATGCTGGCCTGCGCGCGGCTGGGCGCGATCCACTCGGTGGTCTTCGGCGGCTTTGCCGCCAACGAACTGGCGACGCGCATCGACGACGCCACGCCCAAGGCCATCGTCTCGGCCTCCTGCGGCATCGAGGTGAAGCGGGTCATCGCCTACAAGCCGCTGCTGGACGCCGCCATCGAGATGGCCTCCCACAAGCCGGAGATCTGCATCGTCGCCCAGCGCCCCCAGGCGGTGGCCGAGCTGACTGCCGGGCGCGACGAGTCCTGGGAGGAGGCGATGAGCGCGGCGGAGCCCCATGGCCCCGTGCCGGTGGCCGCCACCGATCCGCTCTATATCCTCTACACCTCCGGCACCACCGGCCAGCCCAAGGGCATCGTCCGCGACAACGGCGGCCACGCGGTGGCGCTGAAGTGGACCATGAAGAACATCTACAACATCGAGCCCGGAGAGCTGTTCTGGTCGGCCTCCGACGTCGGCTGGGTGGTGGGCCACTCCTACATCATCTACGCGCCGCTGCTGCACGGCGCCACCACCCTGATCTACGAGGGCAAGCCCGTGGGCACGCCGGACCCCGGCGCCTTCTGGCGGGTGATCAGCCAGCACAAGGCGGTGAGCCTCTTCACCGCGCCGACGGCCTTCCGCGCCATCCGCCAGCAGGACCCGGAGGGCGAGCACATCGGCAACTACGACCTCAGCCACTTCCGCGCGCTTTTCCTGGCGGGGGAGCGCTGCGACCCCGACACCCTCACCTGGGCGGAGGAGAAGCTGAAGGTGCCGGTGATCGATCACTGGTGGCAGACCGAAACCGGCTGGTCCATCGCCGCCAACTGCCTGGGCATCGAACAGCTTCCGGTGAAGGCGGGCTCGCCCACGCGGCCGGTCCCGGGCTGGGACCTGCAGGTGCTGGACGCCGAGGGCCACGCGGTGCCGGCGGGCACCATCGGCGCCCTGGCCGGCAAGCTGCCCCTGCCGCCCGGGACCTTCCCGACCCTGTGGAACGCGCAGGAGCGCTACTTCAATTCCTACCTCGCCAACTTCCCCGGCTACTACGAGACCGGCGATGCCGGGATCATCGACGAGGACGGCTACGTCCATGTCATGGCGCGCACCGACGACATCATCAACGTCGCCGGCCACCGGCTCTCGACCGGCGCCATGGAGGAGGTGCTGGCCGCCCACCCGGACGTCGCCGAGTGCGCCGTGATCGGCGTGACCGATACCCTGAAGGGCCAGTTGCCGGTGGGCTTCGTGGTGCTGAAGGCGGGCGCCAGCAACGCTGCGGTGACCGACGAGGTGGTGACCATGGTGCGCCAGCGCATCGGCCCGGTGGCCGCCTTCAAGACCGCCGCCGTGGTGCAGCGCCTGCCCAAGACCCGCTCCGGCAAGATCCTGCGCGCCACCATGCGCAAGATCGCCGACGGCGAGGAGTTCAAGCCGCCGGCCACCATCGACGACCCGGCCATCCTCGACGAGATCAAGGACACCCTGGCCGGCATCGGCTACCCGAAGGCGGGTTGACGGGAAGCAATGATCGGTTTGGCGCAAGACGTCATTTACCTTGCTCATCCGTCACCCTCGGGCTTGTCCCGAGGGCCCATTCCTCGGTGCGCAGGGTTCCTGCGAGCGGCCAAATGGATTGCCGGGACAAGCCCGGCAATGACAAAGGAGTGTGTGGGCGCTTCGCCCGCCGGGACCGGTTAGACGAGGACCGGGTGAGTTTTCTGAGACGGGGGATCGAAAGACCATGCGGGTGAAGGATCAGGTCGCCATCGTGACCGGTGCGGCCACGGGCATCGGCTTCGGCTGTGCCCGGCAGTTCGCCGCCGAGGGCGCCAAGGTGGTGCTGGCCGATGTCGACCGCACCAAGGGGGAGGAAGCGGCGGAGCGCCTGCAGGGCGAGGGGGCGGAGGCGGTCTTCGTGCCCTGTGACGTGGGCGACAAGGCGGCCGTCGATGCCCTGATCGAGTCGGCGCTCGCCGCCTTCGGGCGCCTCGACTGCATGGTCGCCAATGCCGGTATCGTGAAGGCGGCCGACTTCCTGGACTTCACGGAGGACGACTTCGACGCGGTGATCCGGGTGAACCTGAAGGGCGTCTTCCTCTGCGGCCAGGCCGCCGCGCGCCAGATGGTGAAACAAGGCCCGCGGCCTGACGGCACTACCGGGACCATCGTCACCATGTCCTCCATCAACGCCGTGGTGGCGATCCCCAGCATCGCCCCCTACTGCGCCGCCAAGGGCGGGGTGAACCAGCTCACCAAGGTGATGGCCCTGGCCCTGGCGGACAAGGGCATCCGGGTCAACGCCATCGGCCCCGGCTCCATCAATACCGAGATGGCGCGGGCGGTGAACGCCGATCCGGCGGCCTGGAACCGGCTGATGTCCCGCACCCCCATGGGGCGCCTCGGCGAGCCGGAAGAGATGGGCTCCATCGCCGTCTTCCTGGCCTCATCCGATTCCAGCTACATCAACGGCCAGACCCTCTACGCCGACGGCGGCCGCCTCGGTCTCAACTACACGGTGCCGGTGAAAGAGGCAGCAGCCGCAAAGGACTAGGGTGTTTCGTGTTTTTGCGGTGCCGGCCTGAGCAACCGGGAAGATAGCTTACAGTTTGGACCGGTTACATGGCTGACAGTCTTCGTGCTTTGTTCGCTTTGTGGCGCCCCGATCGGGGCG
>NZ_JANQOI010000008.1 GCF_028289705.1 Pelagibius sp. | reverse complement strand
TCGACACCTGGGTGAAGCGCTTTTTGGAGACCGGCGGGCCGGTAGGCACGCAGGACCTGCTGGTACGCATCACCAAGGCGGTGCAGGAGGAGTTCCGCTACGAACGGCGCTATGCCGTCGGCGTGCAGACGCCCCAGGAAACCCTGGCCCTGGGCAGCGGCACCTGCCGCGATCTGGCGCTGTTCATGATGGGGGCGGTGCGCGCCCTCGGCTTCGCCGCGCGCTTCGTCTCCGGCTATCTCTACGATCCGGCCATCGAGAACGGCGAAGCCGCGGACTCGGAGCTCCAGGGCGCCGGCGACACCCACGCCTGGGTGCAGGTCTATCTGCCCGGCGCCGGCTGGGTGGAGTTCGATCCCACCAACGGGCAGGTCGGCGGCGCCAACCTGATCCGCGTTGCGGTGGCCCGCGAACCCTCCCAGGCGCTGCCGCTGCAGGGCACCTATTTCGGGGCCGCCGAGGACTTCGTTGCCATGGATGTCGAGGTCCGGGTCACCAAGCCGGAAACAAGCTGAAATCCAGAGGAAAACAGGGGGCTGAAGGGTGTCCTCCGGCGTCACCGGATCGTGATTCGCCAGTGAGCGCCGGGGCCCGTAACGTCGCGAGCCATGAAGCGTCAGACCATCGCCTTCGGGGCCATCGCCCTAGCCCTCGGAATCGCCGCCTGGGCCGGGCAGGGCATCACTCAGAACACATCGTTCTTCGACCGCTCGGAAGCAGCCGACCAGCCTCTGCAGTTGGCCCAGGACATCGGCGGCGACCGCCCCGTGGTGGTCGAGCTGTTCACCTCCCAGGGCTGCAGTTCCTGCCCGCCGGCGGACGCACTGCTGGATGAACTGGCGGACCAGCCGGGGCTGCTGGCGCTGTCGTTCCATGTCGACTATTGGGACTACATCGGCTGGAAGGACCCCTTCGCCTCGGCCGCCCACACCCAGCGGCAGCGGGACTACGCCCGCTCGCTTGGCCTGCGCTACGTCTACACACCGCAGATCGTCATCGACGGGCGCAGCCATGTGGTGGGCAGCCACCGCCGTGAGGTGGCGACGGAGATCCGGCGCGCCGCGCAGCACCCCAGCGCGGTGGAGGTGAAGCTGGTGCCCGAGGGCAGCGGCGGCAAGATCACCCTCTCCGCCGGCCAGGCGCCGGCCGAAGGCGCGACGGTCTATCTGGTCATGTTCGACGACGACCACGACACGGACGTGGCCCGGGGTGAGAACCGGGGCCGCTCAATCCACAACGCCAACGTGGTTCGGGAGTATCGCACGCTCGGCCAGTGGAGTGGTGCGGCGATGGAGTTTCCCATCGACATCGCCGCCGCGCGCAGCGAGGGCCGTGGCGGCTGTGCGGTGATCGTGCAACAGGGCACCAGCGGGCCGGTGCTCGGCGCCGCCATCCTCGATCTGGATTCGCTCGATCCCGCCGGCTAGCGCTTAGCCGGCAAGACCCTTCTCCACCAAAGCCGAGAGCCGCCGCGAGAAAGCCGCGGCATCAGGCAGGGGTTCGCCCTCGATGATGCGGGCCTGGTCGAGCAGCAGCCAGGCGGCATCTTCCAGGAGGCTGCCGGCCCCGTCGTCCCCGACCTTGTCCGAGAGCGCCTTGATGAGGGCGTGGTTCGGATTGATCTCCAGGATGCGCGCCGAGCTGTGATCGAGCTGGCGCTGCTGCTTCAGCAGGCGTTCCAGGTGCATGTCCAGATCGCCCTCGTGGGCCACCAGGCAGACCGGGCTGCTGGTCAGGCGCGCCGAGCTGCGCACGTCCTTCACCGCGTCCTTCAGGGTCAGCTTGACGAAGGCGATCAGCGCGTCCAGCGACGGACTTGGCGCATCGGACTCGCTCTCCTTCTCCTCGTCTTCGCCTTCGGGCTTGGCGATCTTGTCCAGATCGGCGCCGCCACGGGTCACCGACTTGAAGGCCTTGCCCTGATAGTCGGGCACCGAGGTCAGCCAGAAGTCGTCCACCGGATCGCTGAGCAGCAGGACCTCGACGCCCTTGGCGGCGAAGCCCTCGAGCTGCGGGCTGCGGGCCAGGGCCTCCGGGTCGTCGCCGGTGATGGTGTAGATCACCTCCTGGCCCGGCTTCATGCGCCCGAGATAGTCGGCGAGGCTCACCAGCCCCTCGCCCTGGGTCGAGCGGAAGCGGGCCAGCTCCAGCAGCGTTTCGCGCTGAGCCTGATCCTCGTAGAGCCCTTCCTTCAGGACGGCGCCGAAGGTCTCCCAGAAGGTGGCGTACTCTTCCGGCGCCTTCTCGGCCTTTTTCTTCAGCTCGCCCAGCACGCGCTTGCAGAGCGCCGTGCGGATCTTCGCCAGGCGCGGATTGTTCTGCAGCAGTTCCCGGCTGATGTTCAGCGGCAGGTCCTCGGTGTCGACGATGCCGCGCAGAAAGCGCAGATAGGAAGGCACCAACTCGCTGCAGTCGTCGGTGATGAAGACCCGCTTCACGTAGAGCCGGATGCCGGTCTTGCGGTCGGGGTGGAAGAGATCGAAGGGCTTGGACGACGGCACGAAGAGCAGGCCGGTGTATTCCAGCATGCCCTCGGCCTTGAAGTGCAGGCGCAGCCAGGGGTCGTCGAAGGTGTGGCCGACGTGGTGGTAGAACTCCTTGTACTGCTCCTCGGTGATCTCGCTCTTCGGGCGGGTCCAGAGCGCGGAAGCGGCGTTCAGGGTCTCGTCCGGCTCGTCCTCCTTGCGCGATTCCAGGACCACCGGGATCGCGATGTGATCGGAGTAGGTGGAGACGATCTGGCGCAGCCGCATGGCATCGAGAAACTCTTCCTCGCCCTTGCGCAGGTGCAGGGTGATGCGGGTGCCGCGGGCCGGCGCCTCCAGATCCTCGGCGATGGTGAAGGCGCCCTGCCCGTCGGAGGACCAGCACCAGCCCTCGCCCTCCCCGGCCTTGCGGGTGCTGACCTCCACCTTCTCGGCGACCATGTAGGCGGAATAGAAGCCGACGCCGAACTGGCCGATCAGGTTCGCGCCGTCCTGCTTGCTTTCGAGCTGCTGGACGAAGGCGGCGGTGCCGGAGCGGGCGATGGTCCCCAGGTTCTCGATCAGGTCCTCGCGGTTCATGCCGATGCCGTTGTCGAGGATGGTCAGGGTCTTGGCGGCGGCATCGGTCTTCAGGCGGACGGCGAAGCCGCTGTCCTCCTTCACCAGCTCGGGCTGGGTCAGGGCGGCGTAGCGCAGGCGGTCGCAGGCGTCCGAGGCGTTGGAGATGAGCTCCCGAAGGAAGATCTCCTTCTCCGAATAGAGTGAGTGGGCGACGATATCGAGCAGGCGGCTGACCTCCGCCTGAAACTGCATTTCTTCCTGCGCCATCAATCCTGCATCCGTTCGCGCCTGGTTTTCCCCTGACCCGCCCGGCTTTCGCGACCGCCAAAGAGCGGGATCGCCGTGAGATATGTGATGAATCTATACTGACTGCAAGTCCCCCGCACGGGGGACCATGCAGCGGAGCATCGTGACAACGAACCTAAACGGATTTCTGTGCGGCAACTCTGATGGACCGGGTTAGCCTTCCAACCGTCGTAGATGGTGGATTCAACTCTGAGCCTTCCTGACTACGGCGAGCCAGTTGAGCTAATGCTCTGTCCTCTGCCAGTTCAATGCCCTCGATTAGCAAATCACAGTTGGGAATTTTGGAGCCACTCCTTTCATATCCGGGCAAGAGCTTTTCCAAGTGAGCTTGTACTGCGTGCCGACCATCCGGTTTATCGAAATCCTCGAGATGGAGAATGAGCCACAGTTCGAAACAGGGAATTGAACGCGCGACATTGACATTGTGTGCTTTGCACAGATTGATTGCTTCCTCGAATCTCGGATGAACATCGCGATCAAAAACGGCCCAAATTTCGTCACCTTGCTCAAAAGAATTCAACGCTCGGCGGCGGTGGCGATTGAGCTTTAATTCCTTCGCCTTCTCGATTGCTGACCGCGCCAAGGTGTATGGGACGCCCGCGTTCGGTACAGTTTCGATTTCGATGAGTGAGGATGGATATGCTTGTCGAACAGCTTTAAAATAAGCTGGCTCGGTATTTCTACCCTCGCAGTACAGAATAAACCGAGCTTTCGGTTCTCGACTATATCTGTGCCGTCTTAAATCTCGGCGCCGGGGACCAAGCATGCAAGCTCAAGCCGCAACCAGATCCAAGATTGAACCCGCAAAGGGAATAGCTCCATATCGACCTTGCAAGTACCCTTTTTCTATGTTGTCGCCCTTCCGGGTTCTTATATCAGTTAACGGATAGATGTGAGTCGCCCCAGCTTGATCTTTCTCGCACAACCATACCTGATCGCGACGTAGAAGCGGGGAGCGCATAAGGTTTGTGTCATGAGTTGTTGCAATCAGTTGCGCACCCTTAGGATTGGATTTCGGCGATGAAAACAATGTCAATAGAGCTTCGCATGCTTGAGTGTGAAGGCTTGCATCCAGCTCATCGATGACAAATGCAGCCCCGTTATCAAGCGCATTGAAAACATGACTCAGTACGACAAGAAGGCGTCTCGTACCCGCACTCTCGCGCGCCAGATCAAAGTAAACAGGCTCTCCATCCTGACCTCTATGGGCGAGTTCAACACTGATTTCACTATGATCAATATTGAATTCAGGAGGCGGATCTAAAGTCTCCCTGATTGCTTTATCTATAGCTTGTATAAATGCCTTTTCTTGTTCAGATGTATCTTGTTGTCGCCTACGATAATCGAACACACCGGTACCAATTGCCTCAAGAAATCTTATGACTCTTGCATCAACATTACCTTGCATAAAAGTCAATGAAGCATAATTTCCAGGCATCACGATTCTGGTATCGACAATAAGGCCCCGAAAGAAACTCACGATCATACTAAGGTGCTTATGGTGATTTTGGACGGCGGCGGAAAGAAACAAGCTATTTGGGCGGGTCAGATCAGCGATAACGTCCTTACGTCCTCTAAGCCCGCGCCCAAATTTAAATTCGCCTCCGCTTCGCTCAAACAACACCTGTTTACGAGAACTGGGAAATGCGTAGAGCCATTCAGTTTCGAAGGCCTTGTCAGTGCATTCGAAGCCATAAAAGTATCTGACTCCCTCTACGACGAAATCAGCTTCAAATACCGATGATTCCCGATTGCACTCTGGATCGAGAGCAAATGACAATCGAGGAATGCCGCCTTCAGGCTCGCCCCTGCTGTGCGAATACAGGATCGCGTCGCGCATAAACTCCAAGGCGGATACGAAGTTGCTCTTACCTGAAGCGTTTGCACCGTAGACCACTGCGGCCGGCAGGAGTTTACCACCTGGCACTCGATCGCACTTGATGAGCCCACCTTCATCATCCTTCAGCGAAGACGCCACCAGCGACAACTCTTGTGGTTCGCGCATCGACAGGTGATTTCCAGCACTGAACCGAATCAGCATAGATTTCCTCGCTTGAAACACACTTCTATTGCAATTTATGAGCTTGTCTTGTCAAAATCTAGTAAATTCGCGCTTAAAACTGCGGTCAAGGTGAATTTTGGTAGGAAAACGTCGGGCCGTTTGCGGGCCCGCGTACTGCCCAGCCACAATACACAGTACAGATGAAGTAATAGCAGATATTGTATTATCAGTGTGTACAGATGGCTGTATATAGCGCTCAAGAGCGAGCCGGATCCCAGAAATGATGGTGAATGAGAAATACGAAAAGCAAGCCAATAGACGCCGGGCGGAGCGTGCCGAGATGGTGCGGATCGTGGCGGAAGAGGCGCGCGACACGGCGGACTGGCTGGGCAAGGAGGCCTTCGACCGCAAGGTTCTCGACGCCTTGATGGCGGTGCCGCGCCACGCCTTCGTGCCGCCCCTGGAAGCGGCGGCCGCCTATGAGAACCGGCCCCTGCCCATCGGCGAATGGCAGACCATCTCCCAGCCCTTCATCGTCGCGGCGATGACCGATCAGGCGGAGGTGGACGAGACCAGCCGCGTTCTGGAGGTGGGCACGGGCTGTGGCTATCAGGCCGCCGTGCTGGCCGCCCTCGGCGCCGAGGTCTACACTGTCGAGGCCCTGCCGGGCCTGGCGGAGGCAGCGGCCGAACGGCTCGCCCGGCTGGGCTACGACAAGGTGCACTGCCGCCAGGGCGACGGCGCCAAGGGCTGGCCCAAGGCGGCCCCCTTCGACGCCATCCTGGTGACCGCAGCGGCCAAGACGCTGCCGCGCAATCTGCTGGACCAGCTCGCCCCAGGCGGGCGCATGATCGTGCCGCTGGAGGCAGAGGGCGGCACCCCGGCACCGGCCCACTGGCTGCACCCGGAACAGGTCCTGATGCGCATCCACAAGGCGGAAGACGGCAGCCACAGCGAGCGCATCCTGCTGCCCGTCGCCTTCGTTCCCCTGATCAAGCCGCCGAAGACGGCGAAGCGTTAACCATCTTTCGCCCGGGCGGCGGGCCAGGGAAGGCTTGCAATGGGACCGCGGAGTCCCGATCCTCATGGGCATGTCGCTTTTCGCGCAGGCCCAGGATAAAGCCCGGGTAACCGCCGTTCTGGGGCCCACCAACACCGGAAAGACCTATCTGGCCATCGACCGCATGCTGGGCCACGCCAGCGGCATGATCGGCTTTCCCCTGCGCCTGCTGGCGCGGGAGAACTACGACCGCGTGGTGCGCATCAAGGGCACCGGCAAGGTGGCCCTGGTGACGGGTGAGGAGAAGATCGTGCCGCCCGGCGCGCGCTACTTCTGCTGCACGGTGGAGTCCATGCCGGTGGACCGGCCGGTCTCCTTCCTCGCCATCGACGAGGTGCAGCTCTGCGCCGACCCGGAACGCGGCCATATCTTCACCGACCGCCTGCTGCACGCCCGGGGCCTGGCGGAGACCATGTTCCTGGGCGCGGAGACCATCCGCCCGATCCTGCAGAAGCTGGTGCCGGAGGCGGAGTTCATCACCCGGCCACGCTTTTCCACCCTCAGCTATGCCGGCCCGCAGAAATTGACCCGCCTGCCGCCACGCTCCGCCGTGGTCGCCTTCTCCGCCGCCGAGGTCTATGCCACCGCCGAGCTGATCCGCCGCCAGCGCGGCGGCACCGCCGTGGTGCTGGGTGCCCTATCGCCGCGCACACGCAATGCCCAGGTGGCAATGTTCGAAGAGGGCGAGGTCGACTATCTGGTGGCCACCGACGCCATCGGCATGGGCCTCAACCTGAACCTCGATCACGTTGCTTTCGCCAAGCTCAGCAAGTTCGACGGCCGGCGGCGGCGCCGCCTGACGGCCCCGGAGGTGGGCCAGATCGCCGGGCGCGCCGGGCGCCACATGAACGACGGCACCTTCGGCACCACCACGGAGATCGGCGCGCTGGACGAAACCCTCGTGGAGGCGGTGGAGAACCACCTCTTCGATCCGCTCGCCTTTCTTCACTGGCGCAACGTCGATCTCGACTTCCGCGATCTGGCGCACTTGCGCAGGAGCCTCGACCGCCGACCGCCGCGCCCGGAACTGCTGCTGGCGCCGGAGGCCGACGACCAACTTGCCCTGGCCACACTCGCCCAGGAGGCGGAGGTGGCGGCGCTGGCGACGACGCCGGAGGCCGTCGCGCTGCTCTGGGAGGTCTGTCAGATCCCGGACTTCCGCAAGATCCTCTCCGACCACCACGCCCAACTGCTGGCCCAGATCTACCTGCGCCTGATGCGCAACGACGGGCACCTGCCGGAGGATTGGGTCGCCCAGCAACTCACTCGGCTGGAGCGCAGCGACGGCGACATCGACCAGCTCATCGCCCGCATCGCCCATGTGCGCACCTGGACCTACATCACCCACCGCGGCGACTGGCTGCACGACAGCGACCACTGGCAGGCCCGTGCCCGCGCCATCGAGGACAGCCTCTCCGACGCCTTGCACGAGCGCCTGACCCAGCGCTTCGTCGACCGCCGCACGGCGGCCCTCGTGCGCCGCCTGCGCGACGACGGCGAACTGATCGCCGCCGTGCGCAAGAACGGCGAAGTGGTGGTGGAGGGCGAGTTCGTCGGCCGCCTCTCGGGCTTCCACTTCAAGCTCGACGAGGAGGCCGGCAGCGAGGACGTCCGCCCCCTGCTGACCGCCGCCCGCCGCGCGCTGGCCGGCGAGATGCCGCGGCGCATCAAGCAGCTCGAACAGGACGACGACGGCGCCTTTGTCCTCAGCGGCAACAAGATCGCCTGGCGCGGCACGCCGGTCGCCCGTCTGCGCGCCGGCGACACCGTGCTGACGCCCCGGGTCGAGGTGCTGCACAGCGAGTTCCTCGACGGGCCGGCGCGCGAACGCCTGCGCAAGCGCTGCAGCCTCTGGCTGACCCGCCATATCCGCGCCACCCTGAAGCCCCTGTTCAAGGCCCAGGAAGCCGCACTCTCGCCGCCCGGCCGCGGACTGCTCTTTCAGCTTGTCGAGGCCCTGGGCACCCTGCCGCGGCGGCCCCTCAACCCTCAGATCGCCCTTCTGACCAAGGCCGACCGCAAGATCCTGGCAGGGCTCGGTCTGCGGCTCGGTGCCGCCAGCCTGTTCCTGCCGCGCTTGCAGCAGCCGCGCATGCTGCAGCTACGGGCCCGCCTTTGGGCGATCCGCGCCGGCTGCGATCTGCCGCCGCTGCCGGCCCAGGGCGCCAAGACCTTCGAGCTCTCGGACGTTGCGGCGGTGAGCGGAGACCTGGAGGGCTTCTGCCATGCCCTGGGCTTCCGCCGTATCCCGCGCAAGGGCGGCAAGGCCTTTGCCGTGCGCGCCGATGTTCTGGAACGGGTGGCGCGGGAGGCTTACCGGCAGTCCGCCGAGAGCGGCGCCCTGACCATCGGGCAAGGGCTCTGCGCGCTGGCGGACTGCGGCGAAGCCGACATCTCCGCCCTGCTGTTCACCCTCGGCTATCGCCGCCAACAGGACGCCGAGGGCGGGGCCTCCTACAGTCGGAAAGCTGCCCGCCGCCGCGACCACGCAGAGACGAAATCGGCCAAACGCAAGAGCAAGCCCGGCAAGCCACGGGCCCGGACCGACAAGGACGACCGCGCAGCGAACGCCGACTCGCCCTTCGCGGTGCTGCGCGACCTGGCCCCCGGCGGTGAATAAGGGTACCGGATGAACTGTCTCACCCCGGCAACTTCGCATGAGTGAAGCGGGTGAGGGCCTGCGCGCCGACAAATGGCTGTGGTACGCGCGCTTCTTCAAGACCCGCAGCCTGGCCACCAAGATCTGTCAGGCGGGCAAGCTGCGCCTCTCCGGCCAGGGGGTGGTGAAGCCCCACCACAAGGTGAGACCCGGCGATGTGCTGACCTTCCCCCAGGCGCGCCACATCCGTGTCGTCAAGATCCTCGCGCTCGGCACACGTCGCGGCCCAGCCAGCGAGGCTCAGGCGCTCTACGAGGATCTGAAACCGCCGGAGCCGGAAAGCCGGCTGCCACGGGGCACGCCCTCGCCCACCTCGGCGGCGGGCCTGCGCCCGCCGGGCACGGGCCGCCCCACCAAACGCGACCGCCGCGACCTCGACAAGCTGCGTGAGACCGACTGACCGGCGCATCGCCTCCTTTCAGGCGTCCCAGGGGAGGATCGTCAGCCTGGGCCAAAGACGGCGCCAGCGGGCGACCTTCGCCTCATAGATCGGCTGGGTGATCTGGCGCTTGTTGGGCCGCACCACAAGCCCCAGCAGATCGTCGAGCCCGAAGGGCGCGCAGAGCTCCAGGCCCTCGGCAGAAGGGCGGATGCCGATGGCCCCGGCGGTGGTGGGAAAGGTGGCGATGGCCGCCTCGGCGGAGACATAGGGCGCGATGGGGTCGCCGAACTTGGCCGCATACCAGAGATGCACCCGCGCCTCGTTCTTCACGTCGAAGGGCAGCCCAAGGCCGGCAAACAGACTGTTGATGCGCCGGCTGTGACCGGCCTCGCTCTCCTCGCTCAGGTCGTCCGCGTCGTGGTAGACAAGGTCGATGTCGCTGATGCCGAAGGCCACGTCGAAGCCATGCGCCCGGTTCCAAACGGTCTGCACCAGCACGCCAGCAACCAGCCAGCAATCGGGCAGATCGATGTGCTCCCAGGACGCGAGGATCGGCGACAGCAGTGGACTGGCTGCGAGGGTCTGGGTGAAGTCCTCGCGCTGGTGGGGATCGATCACCTGGACCTCCGGTGCCACAAGGGAGCGGGGCGAATTCGACGGTCTCATGGCCGCCGATGGTCATCCATAACCGGCGCCCAGCGCAACAGGGATGGCAGCCCGGATCGAGGTTCGTCCTTGCATGCCACGCCCCTGGATGACGACGTTGTGAACCCCAATCTTCGCCATGTCTCAGCAAAGGTCCTAGAATGCTGCGTCAGTGCAAGACGCACCGACGCACCACGGCCAACCAATCCGCTGACGACAGGGGGGAAAGGGTCATGAACGCCGTTGTTTCGCAGGACGAATGGCTTGCTGCCCGCAAGGCGTTCCTCAAGGAAGAGAAGGCCTTTCTCCGTGCCCAGGATGATCTGAACGCCAAGCTGCGCGCACTGCCCTGGGTGAAGGTCGAAAGGGACTACACCTTCGACAGCGAAGCGGGCGCCAAGTCGTTGTCCGATCTCTTCGAGGGACGCAGCCAGCTCGCCGTCTATCACTTCATGTTCGGCCCGGACTGGGAGGAGGGCTGCCCGGCCTGCTCGCTTCTGGCCGACGGCTTCGACGGCGCCCGTATCCATCTCGCCGCCCGCGATGTCAGCCTCGTCGCGGTCTCACGCGGGCCTTTGGACAAGCTGCTCGCCTACAGGACCCGCATGGGCTGGCAGTTCCCCTGGGTGTCCTCGGCGGGCTCCAGCTTCAACAAGGACTTCGCCGTTTCCTTCGACGAGGAAGACCGCAGCGAGGGCGAGGTCACCTACAACTACGCGCGCACCCCCTTCCCCGGCAACGAAGCGCCGGGGCTCAGCCTGTTCAAGAAAGATGAGGCAGGCGAGGTGTTCCACACCTACTCCAGCTACGGCCGCGGCCTTGACCGCTTCCTGCTGGTCTATCGCTACCTGGATGTCGCCCCAGACGGACGCAACGAGGGAGACCTCGGCTTCCCCATGGCCTGGGTGCGCCGCCACGACAGCTACGAAGCGGACGGCTGATCGGCGCTCAGAGTCTGTCCAGCATGGCGTGATAGAACATGCCCGCCACCAGGCTCGGCCAGCGCAGCAGGGTGCCGCCGGGAAAGCGCGGCGTCGGCACGCCGGCCAGGAGATCGAAGCGGTCGTTCTCACCGTCTATGGCTTCGGCGATCACCTTGCCGGCCAGCGAGGTCAGGGCCACCCCCTGTCCAGAGAAGCCCTGGGCATAGTAGGTATCGCCGTCGAGACGGCCATAGGCCGGCAGGCGGGTGCGGGTGATGGCCAGGGTGCCGCCCCAGGCGTAGTCGACCTTCACATCGGCGAGCTGCGGAAAGACCCTCAGCATGCAGCGGCGCACCAGCCCGGCGATGTCTTTCGGGTAGCGGGCGCGGTAGCTCTCCCCGCCGCCGAACAACAGCCGCCCGTCGGCCGAAAGGCGGTAGTAGTCGAGCACGTGCTTTGAATCGGCGACGGCGGTATCGTTGCGGATGATCGATCGTGCCCGCTCTTCCCCCAAAGGCTCGGTGGCGATGATGAAGTTGTTGATGGGCATGATGCTGGCGGCGATGCGCGGTTCGATGCTGCCGAGATAGCCGTTGCAGGCGAGCACCAGCACATCGGCCTTCACCACACCGGTCGGGGTCTTGATCAGATGCCGGCCGCCCTGGCGGGTGAGGGCCGTGGCCGGCGAGAGCTCGTAGATCTCGGCCCCGGCCTCCCGCGCCGCCCGGGCCAGGCCCAGCACGTAGTTCAGGGGATGCAGGTGGCCCGCGTCGCTGTCGATGCAGCCGCCGTGATAGCGGTCGGTGCCCAGCATCGCCCGCAGTTCCTCGCGCGACAGCGGGCGGATGTGCGGATAGCCGTAGTCGTCGCGCAGGGCCTTGGCGTAGTCGACGATCTCCGGCAGATGCGCGGGCTTGAACGCCGCAGCGATCAGGCCCGGCTTGAGATCGCAGTCGATGGCGTGGCGGGCGATCCGCTGGCGAACGATCGCCTTGGCTTCCTCTGCCAGGTCCCAGAGCCGGCGCGCCCGCTCCGCCCCCATCAGGCGGGCCATCGCCGCCGGTTCGATGCGCTGGCCGCTGCAGAACTGGCCGCCGTTGCGCCCGGAGGCGCCCCAGCCGATGCGCTGGCTTTCCAGCAGCACCGCCTTGTGCCCGCGCTCGGCGAGATGGAGGGCCGTGGCCACCCCGGTATAGCCGCCGCCGACGACACAGACATCGCAGTCCGTGCTGCCGTCCAGGGACGGCGCCGGCTCGAAGCCCGTGGCCGTTGCGGTGTAGTAGGTCTCCGGATAGCGGCTCGGGATGGCGGGGGAAAGCGGTTCGGCGATCACGGGTTCACCTCTGCGCTCTCCTGATCCGGGCCCTGCTTGACGAACCAGAGGGACAGGTTGTTGGCCGGCATCTCGCGGATCAGCGGGGGCGCCAGGCCGGCCGCCTGCGCCAGCGCGGTCACCGCCTCGAGGTCGCGCAGACCCCAGGCCGGATCCTGGCCGCGCAGGCTGGCGTCGAAGGCCGCGTTGGACGGAGCCGTGTGTTGCCCCCCGCGTTTGAAGGGACCGTAGACAAACAGCCCGCCGCCCGCAGACAGGTAGCGCCCGGCCCCGGCGAACAGCCCCTGCGCCGCCGACCAGGGCGCGATGTGAATGAGGTTGATGCAGACCATGGCATCGAGCGGCAGGTCATCGCGATCGAGCGGCCAGTCCCGCGCTGCCACGTCGATGTCCAGCGGGACACGCAGGTTGGCGCCGCCGTCGCTGTGGCGATAGGCCTGGATGCTGCGGCGAAGCAGCGGGTCCGGATCGCTGGGCTGCCAGACGATCTGCGGAAAGCGCGCGGCGAAGAAAACCGCGTGCTCCCCGGTGCCGCTGGCCAGTTCCAGCAGCCGGCCCGAGGACGGCAGCCAACCGCCCAGAACCTCCGCGATGGGCTCGCGGTTGCGGGCCGTCGCGGGGGCATGGCGCTTGTCCTCCGGGCCCGGCGCGGGGCTGTCTACGCGCTCTTTCGGCACTGCTCCAACCATCGAAATTCTGCGTCTGCGCAGCGGCAAACTATGGCAGCCGCGGGGGCCTCGGCAAGCGCCAAAGACCGCAAAACCCCTGGGGTTGCGCGGGGCAACGCGGGGTGTTACGCAAGGCCGTGCTTGACAGAATTAAAGCTTTGTTGAACGCCCAGTTGGGCGCTGGGGAAGCTGCGGCCGGCAGCCACGGCCCCGACGAGCTGCAGCTCGCGGCGGTGGCGTTGCTGGTCGAGGCCGCGCAGATGGACGACGACTTCGGACCGGCCGAGCGCGACAAGATCATCGAACTGGTCCAGCGCCGCTTCGCACTCAGCGAGGCCGACAGCGCCGAGCTGCTGCAGGCGGCCAGCGACAAGGTCGATCAGTCGATTCAGATCTTCGGATTCACCCGGGTGATCGACGATGCCTTTTCCGAGGAAGAACGGGTCGAGCTGATGGAGATGCTTTGGGAGGTCGCCTATGCCGACGGCGAACTCCACGACTATGAAGCGGCCCTGATGCGCCGGCTGGCGGGCCTGCTGCACGTAACCGACCGGGACAGCGGCGATGCGCGCAAGCGCGCCCTGGCCCGGCTGGGGCTGAACAGATAACGGCCGCGGGGACGGCCGGCATTTGATGGCATTGAACAAAGGAACCGCAAGAGGCGGCACAAGGAGAGTTGACCGATGACCTACGTCGTTACCGAAGCCTGCATCAAGTGCAAGTACATGGACTGCGTCGAGGTCTGCCCCGTCGACTGTTTCTACGAGGGCGAGAACATGCTGGTGATTCACCCGGACGAATGCATCGACTGCGGCGTCTGCGAACCCGAATGCCCGCCCGAGGCCATCGTGCCGGACACCGATCCCCAGGCGGAATCCTGGCTTGAGCTGAACCGCGAGTACAGCGACAACCGCTGGCCCAACATCACCCGCAAGGGCGATGCCCCGGCGGACGCGGACACCTTCCGCGACGAGACCGGCAAGTACGACAAGTACTTCAGCGCCAACCCCGGCAACACCGACGGCTGACGCCGGCCGCCGCCTGCTCTACCCCCGGGAGAAGACATTTTTCCTGATCCGGAGGCCGTACCCGGGCCGGTGTGCCGCGTTAACCTTGTTTGCCGGCGAGCGGGCTGAACGCCTGGGATTTGGGGGCTCTTCGCACCTGCAGCAGTTGTTTTTTCCCGCCATATGTGTTAATTTGATGACATGAGGTGTGAAGAGTGAAGGACGCGCCACCAGGAAGTCTTGGGGGCGTGGCCGATTTCTTCGTGCATTGTTTCCTGCCAGCCAATAGGCGGGGCATTGCGGGCACCAGGGTGCGGAAACAGATGTTATTTGGTGACCTGGCATCGCTGCGTGCGACGGTCCCAGATAGGCAATCCCAGGATCCGGCTGCGTGGAGTTGACGGGGAGCAGCGGTCGGTCCTGATGCCGATTGGAGAGATGCGGAGCATGGCAAAAAGCGAATTCGGTGAAGGTGATTATGTCGTTTACCCGACCCATGGCGTCGGTCGGGTTCTGGGTGTCGAGACACAGGAAGTTGCCGGCGTGACGCTGGACCTGATCGTCATCAAGTTCGAGAAGGACCGGATGACCCTCAGGGTTCCGGTGGCCAAGGCGGCCAATTCGGGCCTGCGCAAGCTGTCCAGCCGCAAGATGATGGACACCGCCCTGACCACGCTGAAGGGGCGCAGCCGGGCCAAGCGGACCATGTGGAGCCGGCGCGCCCAGGAATACGAGGCGAAGATCAATTCCGGCGATCCCGTCTCCATCGCCGAGGTGGTGCGCGACCTGCACCGCAGCGCCGATCAGCCGGATCAGTCGTACAGCGAGCGGCAGATGTACCAGGCCGCCTTGGATCGCCTGGCCCGTGAACTGGCGGCCGTCGAGAAAATCGACGAGACGGCGGCGGCGACCAAGCTGGAGAAACTGCTGGCCGCCTAAGCCAAGGCCGCCAGCCGCGGCGGCAGCGCGCCTGCCGCCGCACCACAGGGCCATCGGCCGCCGACGGCGGCTCACAAGGTTCGGAATTGGGACGCCGGCAGTATGGAGAATCGGCAGAAGTTCGCGATTCTCCGGGCTACCCGGCGGGTCTGGGCCGTCTCCTCCATCCACAGCCAAGCGGCGGAGCTCGACCGGCTTCACGTCGCGCTGACCGGGCGCCTGCGGTTCGGCGACCGCCTGGTCTATCTCGGCAATCTGATCGGCCGCGGCAGCGGCACCATCGCCACCCTCAATGCCCTGCTGCGCTTTCGCAGCCTCTTCATGGCGCGGCCCGATGCCTTTGCCGCCGACGTGGTGCTGCTGCGCGGCAGCCAGGAGGAGATGTGGCAGAAGCTGCTGCAGCTCCAGTTCGCCACTGACCCCAGAGGCGTGCTGCAATGGATGCTGGACCAGGGCCTCGCTGCCAGCCTGGAGGCCTATGGCTGCGCCCCGGCCGAAGGCCTGCGCGAGGCGGCCGCCGGTCCGCGCCAGCTCACGCGCTGGACCTCGGCCCTGCGTCAGAAGATCCAGGAGCATCCCGGACACTACGAACTGCTCGGCGGCCTGCGGCGCGCGGCCTACACCGAAGAGAACAGCGGTAAGGAGGGCCTGCTCTTCGTCAACGCCGGCCTCGATCCCAGCCGGCCCCTGGAAGCGCAGAAGGACAGCTTCTGGTGGGGCAGCGCCGGCTTCGCCGGCATGGCGGCCCCCTACGGCGGTTTCGCCCGGGTCGTGCGCGGCTTCAGCAGCCAGCACCCAGGCCTGGAGCTGGAGCGCTTTACCGCGACCCTGGATGCCGGCTGCGGCTTCGGCGGCAAGTTGCTCGCCGCCTGCTTTCACCTCGACGGCAGTCTCGCCGATCACCTTGAAGTGTAAGAGACTTCCCCTCAGATCGCGGAATGATGGAAGAGCCGCGACACGGCGATTCGTTCGCCTACGGCCAAGTTAGAATTTTTCCAATAAGATAATGATCCAGCCCCGGTCCGGCCCCGTAAATTCTAGTAAACGGACGAGTTTACGGAGTGAAAGGCGGACCCATGGCCCTGTACGAGGATACCCAGGCGCAACGCTCCCAGGCGCGGTTCATCCGTCGATCGATGTCGGAACGCCTGCTGTCCCGCGACGAAGAGTATCGGCTGGCGCGCTCCTGGCGTGAAGACGGGGACGCGGACTCGCTGCAGGAGCTGATCCGCTCCTACACCCGGCTGGTGGTTTCCCTCGCCACGAAGTTCCGCAACTACGGCCTGCCCATGAGCGACCTCATCCAGGAAGGCACGCTCGGCCTGCTGCAGGCCGCCGGCCGCTTCGAGCCGGATCGCAACGTCCGTTTCTCCACCTATGCCTCCTGGTGGATCCGCTCGGCCATGCAGGATTTCATCCTGCGCAACTGGTCCATCGTCCGCACCGGTACCACCGCAGCGCAGAAGACGCTGTTCTTCAACTTCCGGCGCCTGCGCGCGCGCATCGAAGACGCCTCCGGACGGCCCTTCGACGAGGACGGGCGCCTGCATGTCGCCGAACAGCTCCGCGTTCCCCTGCACGACGTCAATCACATGGAGGTGCGCCTCTCGGCCGCCGACCAGTCGCTGAACGCGCGCATCGGCGACGACAGCGAGGACGAGTGGCAGGACCAGCTCACCGACGAACGGGACAGTCCGGAAGACCTGGTGATCTCCTTCCACGACAGCGTGACCCGCAGCGAGTGGATCGAACAGGCCATGCTGGAACTGAGCCAACGCGAACAGACCATCATCCGGGCGCGGCGGCTGAGCGACGACTCGGCGACCCTGGAAGAGCTGGGCAAGGTCCTGGGGGTCAGCAAGGAACGGGTGCGCCAGCTTGAACAGCGCGCCCTGCAGAAGATGAAGGCCCTGCTGCTGGAGCGCGTTGCCCGCCCCACCGATCTCTTCGCCGAGGCATAGGGCGTTTGTTTTTTGTCGGCGCCGGCCTGAGCAACCGGGAAGATAGCTTACAGTTTGGACCGGTTACATGGCTGACAGTCTTCGTGCTTTGTTCGCTTTGTGGCGCCCCGATCGGGGCG
>NZ_JANQOI010000192.1 GCF_028289705.1 Pelagibius sp. | reverse complement strand
TAAACATGTGAATCCGCTCTACACTTTGAGAGTTAGAGCAGATTCACCAGGCTCGATGGATCGCTCCCGCGATTCCATCGAACCAGGATCTGCTCTAGGAGACGCGGATTCTCCCGACGGATTAGCCCAAAATCGCACTCCCTGCGCCACCGTGTGACATTCCCCACAGAGCCCGCCGCGCCATCGGGGCATCTTGCTGGAAAGCAATGTCCAGTAAGGGGAGTACGATGGCTGGCCAACACGATGAGGCAAGCACGCGGAACGGACTGCGTCTTTCCCGGGATTTTCCCTGTGATCTCTTTCCCACCGACCTGCCGCTGAACGTCCGCTCGCAGCGGCGAATCGGGTTGGAGGGCTTCACGCTGCTCAATCCGCAGAGCCTTAGTCCCTCCAACGACGAAGGCGGGGGATCGGAGAGCCGTTTCGGCGAAATACACCGGGCCGAGGAGAGCGCCGGGCTGAACGCCTTTCAGGATCGCCAGCTCGCCGGCGACCTCGGCGCGCCGGAAGCGGTTCCTGCCACGGGCCGGAGAGTTCAGGAAGACGCGGAGGACTGCTATCGCCGCGGTTTGGCACAGGCGCAGGCGGGCGATCACCAGGGCGCCGTCGTCGAGTTCAGCGCCGCCCTGGCCGGCGACCCGCGCAACGGCCAGTACTTCCTGGAGCGCGCCTACAGCTATCGCTGTCTGGGCTATACCTATCTGGCGATCGACGATTTCGAGCAGGCGGGCATTCACGGCGCCGGCTGGGCCGCAGCCCACAACGGCAAGGGCATGGTCCGGCGCGAGAAGGGCGACCTGACCGGCGCCCTCTGCGAGTTCGACGCCGCAATTCGCCACGACGCCCGTTTCGCCGCCGCCTATTCCAACCGCGGCCTCTGTCATCTCGAACGCTATGACTACCTGAAGGCCGTGGCCGACTTCACCCTCTCCATCGACCTGGCCGGCGAGCAGGTGGTGACGCTCTTTCACCGCGCCACCGCGCTCTGTCGCCTGAAGCGCCATGCCGAGGCGGAAGCCGACCTCTGCCGTACGGCGGAGCTGGCGCCTGAGGAGGCGAGCATCCTCAACCGCCGTGGCGTCGCCCGCGAGGCGCAGGGCAAGCTGGCGCTGGCGATGGAGGACTACGACCGCGCCATCGAACTCGACCCTACCTTCGCGCCGAGCTATGCCAACCGCGCCCGCCTGCGGCAACGGTGCGAGGACTACACCGGCGCCATCGCGGACTACACCCGCGAACTGGAGTTCGAGCCGGGCTCCTGGCAGGCCTATGGGCGCCGCGGCCAGTGCTACAGCCGCCTCGGCGAGCCGCGGCTGGCCGTGCTCGACCTCAACGCCGCCTTGGCGCGCGAGGACGGCAAGGCCTACCTCTTCATGGAGCGGGCGCGCTGCTTCGGCGCGTTGAAGAACTTCTCGCGGGCGATTGCCGATTGCGATGAGGCCCTGCTGCGCGCGCCGCGCTGCGTGGCGGCCCTGGTCGAGCGTGCGCGCTGGCGCGAGCGGCTGCGCGACAACGACGGCGCCCTGGCGGACCTCGAGCGGGCCATCGATCTGGACGGCGACCACGCGCGCGCCCACCATCTTCGCGGCCGTCTGCTGCTGCGCCAGGGCTGCCTGGATGCGGCGATCCGCGACTTCACCAGGGAGATCGCGCTGGATGCCGCGGAAGCCTGGGCCTACATGGGCCGGGGCGACTGCTTCGCCCGTCTCGGCGAGACCGCCTCGGCGACGGAGGACTACCGCCGCGCGGCGGAACTCTTCGCCGACAGCGGCGCGGAGGGCGACCGCGCCTCGGCCCTGCAGCGCATGCAGCAGGTTCTGGTCGCCTAAGCTGCTTTCCTCCGGTGGCGCAGGTCGATTGCGGCTCTGCGTCGCCGGCTTGATGGTGGGCCGGTGCTATAACTGGACGGTGACGCCCCGCAGCCGCCATCCGGATCGCAGCCTCTGATTCAATTTGTGTGCTTGATTTCAAGGGCTTGCCAACGCGGTTCCTCTCCACATCGTCACCCTCGGGCTTGTCCCGAGGGTCCATGGAAAGAGCGAGACCCGGACCTCCATGGATTGCCGGAACAAGTCCGGCAATGACGGTTTGGGTGGGTGGCGAGTGGGAACCCTCTGACGGATCGAGATCCATCCGCGTGAGGCTCACAGAAACAATCAAAACAATTTCTGCGGTCTCGCGAAAACGACCTGAAACAAAGCCCTGCCAGAGTCTGTCCTGCGTGCGGTGCTGGGAACCAGGCTGCAGGCGGGATTCACGCCCCTGAGGCGGTTCATGCGGCGACTCCGTCGCAGGGACGTGACGAACGCCCAGACAGCTCCTGTGTCCTGCATCGCACGCGCATCACGTCCAAGCCCCAACCTCAAGCGCCGCCCAGCTTGCAGGAGCCCCGCCATGACAGGTCACACGGCGCGCATTCGCTTGGCAGAGAGGAAAGACAGGCCCGGTATCGAGGCCATGCACTTTCTTTCCGTTCAAGGCCTCAACACCCAGGACTACACACCCGACCAGATCGAAGCCTTCGTCGGCCATCTGGGCACCTACGACCCCTCGCTGATCGACGACGGCACCTACTTCGTCATCGAGGAGACGGGCCGCATCATCGCCAGCGGCGGCTGGTCCTGGCGCATGCCCCAGTTCGAATCGGCGGGCGAGGGCCCGGGCGGCCAAAGTTTCGGCCTGTCGCCGGATTCGGCGAAGATCCGCTCGATCTTCGTCCACCCGCAGCATGTCCGCCGCGGGCTGGCGACCCGGCTGGTGAAGCTGTCGGAGGAGCGGGCGGTGGAAGCCGGCTGCCGTCTGATCGAACTCTGGGCGACCCTGACCGGCGTGCCGCTCTACCGCGCGCTCGGCTATGCCGAGGTCGGACGCATTCCGCTATCGGCCCCCGGAGTGGCGCCGCTGACGGCGGTGCACATGGCCAAGCTGATCCCGGCCGGCGCTGCGGAGGCCAGTGCGGCCTGAAGCGCGCGGGACAGGCTCGCCGGGGATAGCCTCGTCGGAAATGGCTCTGGTGTGATTGGAAGGAATGTCCGCCGGGACGGCAGAATGAAAAAGCGGGCAGGGCGCCCGCTTATCCAGCAATTCTGGAAACTTTCGCCTGACGGGTTCGCCCGGCAGGGCAGATCGGCGGCGACCGCAGCGCGCCCTCGGGCGGGCCGGGCGAAGGCCGATCCGGCCAGGGGGTTCTAGAAGCCTTCGCGCTCCATGCGCTTACGCAGCAGCTTGCGATAGCGGCGCACCGCTTCGGCCCGCTCCCGCTTCTTGCGGGCGGAGGGCTTCTCGAAATTGCGGCGGAGTTTCATTTCCCGGAAGACACCCTCGCGCTGCAGTTTCTTTTTCAGCGCGCGCAGGGCTTGATCGACGTTGTTGTCACGAACCTGAACTTGCACAGACGCTCAGTGCTCCTTTCTGACGCCGCAAAGCCGCGCGTCCCGGCGCGCCTTCGGGCTGAATTGCTAGAATTATGAGGCAAATCCAACAGTCTCGCGGCACATCTGCTGCGAGCGATGGTGGCTTCCTAACACAGGGATCGGGCAAAAGGAAGGCCCTTTCTTAAGGATCTGCGCGCCGGCGGGTGGCTTTACCCGGCCGGGCCGGGCGACCATATTAACTCTATGGCCATCCTGAAGATCGCCCGCATGGGGCACCCAATTCTCCGCCAGAAGGCGGCCCCCGTGGCCGACCCGACGAGCCCGGAGATTCATCGCCTGGTCCGCGACATGCTGGAGACCATGGACGACGCCGGCGGCACCGGCCTGGCGGCGCCGCAGGTCCACGTTCCCCTCAGGGTTGTCGTGTTCTTTGTCTCCGGCACGCGCTCCGCGGCCGAAGACGGGGAGGGCGGCGACAGCTCCGGTGAGCGCGACGTCCCGCTGACGATCCTCATCAACCCGGAGATCGAGGTCCTCGACCCGGACCTCAGTCTCGGCCCCGAAGCCTGTCTCTCGGTGCCTGGGCTGGTGGGCCAGGTCCCCCGCCCGCGGCGGATCCGCTATCGCGGTCTCTCCCTGGAAGGCGAGGCCATCGCACGGGAAGCCGCCGGGTTCCACGCCCGGGTGGTGCTCCACGAGTGCGACCATTTGGACGGTATTCTCTTTCCCCAGCGCATGACAGACTTGTCGCTTCTGGCCTTCACCAGCGAGATGGGACGGGGCTTGCCGGAGCGGGAGCCGGCCGGCGAAGAGGCGGCACAGGCAGAACAGGTCTTGCAAAGCCATGACTGACGACAAGCAAAGACTGGCGCTCCTGGACGCGGCCCTGCGCCACGTGCCCTTCGACGGCTGGACCTGGGTCGCCATCGACGCGGCGGCCCGCGACCTGGGAATGGACCCGCCGGAAGCGCGCCGGCTCTATCCCGGCGGGCCCGCCGAGCTGATCCGCGCTTTCAGCGGCGAGGCCGACCGCCAGATGCTGGTCGAACTGGAGCGCATGGACCTCGCGTCCATGAAGGTGCGCGACAAGGTGACCATGGGAGTGCGGCTGCGCCTGGAAGCCGTGGCGGCACACCGGGAAGCCGTGCGGCGGGCGCTCACCTTCTTCGCGCTACCGCAGCATGCCGCCGACGGCCTGCGCTGTCTTTACCGCACGGTGGATGCCATCTGGTACGCCGCCGGCGACACCGCCACCGACTACAACTTCTATACCAAGCGGGCGCTGCTCTCCGGGGTCTATTCTTCGACGCTGCTTTATTGGCTGAACGACAAGTCGGCGGATTTCGCCGCCACCTGGGCTTTCCTCGACCGGCGCATCGCCGAGGTACTGAAGATCGGCGGGCGTCTCGGAAAGACCGTCGGCGCCGCCATGAACCTGCCCGACCGGCTGTTCGGCGCCCTGGCCGCGGGCCCACGTCCGGGCAGCGGCCTCTTCGCGCGCCGCCGCCGCGGCCCGCGCCGCAGCTCCCGGGTTTAGGAGCGCCCGGCTTTAGGGGCGCCCCGGGGGTTCGCCGCAGGCAGTTTCCGCCTGCCAATCACAGTCTTGCTGCGCCAGACGATCCCGAACAGCCGCAGGAAGGCGGCTGACGTCCCAGCCTGATCCCCGAACTGCCTGATCCCCGAACTGCGATGCCTCGTGAAGGGCCATCGGCAGCGAGGATTCTCAATATTTGCAAGAAAACTTGCAATACTGTAATTAAAATGCAATTATACAAGCATAAGATTCGGCGTGAAGACCGGCACTCGGACCTGGGAGGGCCCGCGCGATGTCCATCGTGCTTCGCATCAAGGATGCGGCTGAACGACTGACGCCGTCCGAGCGCAAGATGGTGCAGGAAATCGTTGCCAAGCCGCGCGATGCCGCCCTGGGCACGGCCTCGAACCTGGCGCAGTCCATTGGGGTCCATGAGGCGACCGCATCCAGGCTGGCGCGCAAGCTGGGTTTCGAGAGCTATGCCGGCTTTCGCGATGCGCTGCGCGAGGAATTCATCGTGCGCAGTGATCCGGCGGTGCGGATCCGCACCACCCTTGAGGACACGCGCGGCGCCGATCTGGTGGCCGAACTGGTGGCACAGGAAACCGCGGCCTTGCAGACCCTGCCCAAGTATCTCTCGGGTGAGCGGATCGGGCAGATCGCCGGAGAACTGCAGCGGGCGCGCAAGGTCTTCATCTTTGCCCGCGGCAACGCCGAGACCCTGGCGGTGATGATGGAACGCCGCTTGCGGCGTTTCGGCATGAGCGTGGCGCGCCTGCGCGGCGACGGCCGCGATCTGGCCGAACAGCTGGTGGAACTGACCTCTGACGACGTCGTGCTCGCCTTTGCCTTCAGGCGCCAGCCGCGCCACTACGGCCCGGTGCTGGAGCACGCCCGATCCCTGGGAGCCCCCACCATCGCCATTGCCGGGGCCATCGGCGCCACACTGAAGCCGGCTGCCGATCACCTGCTCTCCGCGCCTCGCAGCGGACGCCGCGAAGGATTCCAGTCACTGATCGTTCCCATGACCATTTGCAATGCCCTGGTGCTTCAGTTGGCCCGGCGCAACGAAACCCGTTCGCTCCGGGTCCTGGAGACCCTCGGCGAGCTCATCAAGCAGTTTGAGACGTAATCGTGTTCGGGGCCCCAAGGCCCCGACAGAAACGGGGAGACCTGACCATGAACAGCCAGACGTTGAGAGACCTTTCGCTTGCCCTTGCCGTCGTGGCCCTGGGGCCCGTTACGCTGCCAGCCCTTGCGGCCGATCTGGACAGCAAGTCACCGGATGAGCTGCTGGCCGCCGCCAAGGCCGAGGGGCAGGTGGTCGTCTACTCCTTTACCAGCCGGATCAAGAAAGTCGAGAAAGCCTTCGAGGAGGCCTATCCGGGTATCGATCTGGTCGGCTACGACATCTCGTCCACAGAGCAGATCGCGCGCCTTCAGGCCGAGCATCAGGCCGGCGTGACCAACGCCGATGTGGTCTACATTTCCGATGCGCCGGTGGTTTTCGACAAGCTTCTCGGCGCGGGGATCATCGGGCCCTACGTGCCGCCGCGGGTGGCCGACCGGGTGCCGGCGGCTTTCAAACAGCCGCTCCTCGCTCAGCGGCTTTCGACCAAAGTCCTCATGTACAACGAGGAAGCCAACCCCAACGGTCCGCCGGTCTCAAATCTCTGGGAGTTGACGACGGAGCGCTGGAAGGGCCGGGTCGTCATGGTCGATCCGCTGCAGCGCGGTGACTATCTGGATCTGATGACCGAGATCGTTCTGCAGTCCGGGGCGATGGCCGCAGCCTACGAGGCGCAGTTCGGCAAGCCGATCGCGCTTTCCTCCGGCATCGCCAATGCCGGTGAGCAGTTCATCAGTGACCTCTTCGCCAATGACGTGATCCTCGTCGGTTCGACGGATGACGTGAATGCCGCGGTCGGCAAACTCGGCCAGAGCAATCCGCCTGTCGGGTTCACCAGCTATTCCGACCGGCGCGACAATGCGGAAGAGGGCTGGGCCCTGCAGCTTGCGAATACCGTCGAGCCCGCACCCGGCATCGTCTTCCCGGCGGTGCTCGGCATTGCCGAGGGGGCCCAGAACCCGGCTGCCGCGCGCCTGGTCATCGACTTCCTGATGGGCGACGATTCGGCAACCGGCGGGGCCGGCTTCAAGCCCTTTTACGTTCCCGGCGACTACGCCACCCGGACGGACATCGCTCCGCATCCGGATGCGGTGCCGTTGCCGGAGTTCAAGGCCTGGCGGGTGAACCCGCAGAAGACGGCGGAGATTCGCGCCGAGATCGCCGACCTCGTCCTCACGCTGCAGTAACCGGAAGGACTTGGGAGAAGGCAGGGGCTCGGTGGCCTTGGCGGCCATCGATGGGATGGGGCGGCGGCTCTTCGCCGCCCCTGGCCGCTTCCTGTCGGTCTTCGTTCTTGCGATCGCTGTCATTTTGATCGCCGCACCGCTTGTGAAGATCGCGCTGGTCACGATCTCACCGCAAACCATCGCGGCCTGGGGCGATGTCCTCACCAGCCGCCTGTCACCGAATCTGTTCTACAAACCTCTCGGCAACACTCTGCTGATCGGCGCCAGCGTCGCCGGCGGCTGTGTGATCATCGGCGGCTTTCTCGCCTGGCTCGTCATGATGACCGACGTGCCCTTCCGGCGCACAATTGCCGTCCTCTCGACCCTGCCCTTCATGATCCCGAGCTTTGCCGCCGCGCTGGCCTGGAGCGTCCTGTTCCGCAACGAGCGGGTCGGCGGGCAGATCGGCTTCCTCCAGGGCCTGGGAATGGAGATTCCGGACTGGCTGGCCTGGGGCATGGTGCCCTCGCTGATCGTTCTCATCACCCACTACTATTCCCTGACCTTCACGGTGATTGCGGCCGCCCTGGCGACGGTGAATGCCGATCTGGTGGAGGCGGCGCAGATGACCGGTGCCAGCCGCCGTAGGGTTTTCTTCGGCATCATCCTTCCGGTGACCCTGCCGGCCGTCATCGCCGGCGGATCGCTGTCGTTCGCGGGGGGCGTTTCGAACTTCGCCGTGCCGGCGCTGCTCGGTCTGCCGGTGCGCATGCAGACGCTGTCGACCCGCATTTACGGCATGATGGAAGTGGGGCAGACGGCGCGCGGCTATGTCATCGCGCTGTTGCTGGTGCTGATCTCCGCCTTTTTTCTCTGGCTCGGCAACCGGCTGATCACAGGCCGCCGGTCCTACGCCACCATCACCGGCAAGGGCGGTCGCGCCAAGCGTTTCGATCTGGGCGGTCTGCGATGGCCGCTCTGCACCCTGGCCCTGACCATCAGCGTCTTCGCCACCATCGTGCCGGTGCTGGTGCTGACCGCCTCCAGCTTCGCCCCTTCGGCCTCGGCGCTGCTGTCCAACTGGACGCTGCACTACTGGCTCGGCGAATCGACCCCCAGCATCGCACAGGGCCTGGCCGGCATCGCCCACAATCCGGACATCCTCTCTGCCATCGGCATCACAATCGGCCTCGGCCTGATCGTCGCCGCGGCGGGCAGCGCTGTCGGGTTGTTGATCTCCTACAGCCTGGTCCGCGCCAAGCGCGGCTTCGTGCCGACAGCGGTCAGCCAGCTCTGCTTCCTGCCGCTGTTCATTCCCGGTATCGCCTTCGGGGCTGCCTATATCGCCCTTTACGGTGCGCCGATCGGGCCCTTTCCCGCGCTCTATGGCACCTTCGGCCTTCTGGTCCTGGCGGCGACGGCCTTTCTCCTGCCCTTTGCCGTGCAGACCGGACGGGCGGTGATCCAACAGGTCAGCGGCGATCTGGAGGAGAGCGCCCGGCTGACCGGTGCGGGGTTTGTGAGGCGCCTGACGGCGATCACCATCCCGCTGTCGGCGCGCGGCCTGACCGCCGGCGCGCTGCTGGTCTTCGTCAAAATCGTGCGCGATCTGTCCCTTGTGGTGCTGCTGTTCACGCCCACCATGCCGGTCCTGAGTGTCGTCGCCTACCGCTATGCCTCAGAGGGTTTCGCCCAGTTCGCCAATGCCATCACGGTGGTCATTCTGCTGATTTCGATTACCGTATCGCTGATCGCCAACAGGCTGCAGGCCAAATCGCAGCCCTGGCTGCAGGCTTGAGGACCCGGCCCCGCCTATGATCAAGATCGTCAATCTGGCAAAACGCTTCGGTGCGGTGGAGGCGGTCCGCGGGGTCAGCCTGGAGGTTCCCGAAGGCGCCTTTCTGGTGCTCGTCGGCCCCTCCGGCTGCGGCAAGTCCACGATGCTGCGGATGCTGGCCGGGCTTGAGGTGCCTACTGGCGGCCTCATCGCCTTCGGCGGCGATGTCGTCTCGGACGGCGAGCAACGCTGGACCATAGAGCCGGCAAAGCGGAACGCCGGCCTGGTCTTTCAGTCTTATGCCTTGTGGCCGCACATGACCGTGGCCGGCAATGTCGACTGGCCGCTGAAGGTCGCCGGCTGGGATCCGGCACAGCGAAGCGAGCGGGTGGGGGAGGTGCTGACTCTGCTCGCGATCTATGACCTCGCCAACCGCTATCCCAACGAGATCTCCGGCGGGCAGCAGCAGCGCGTCGCCATCGCCCGCATGATTGCCGCGAAGCCGGGAATCCTGCTGTTCGATGAACCGCTTTCCAACCTGGACGCCAAACTGCGCGTGGAGATGCGCACGGAGCTTTTGAAGATCCACCGCGCCACCGGCGCAACCTCGGTCTACGTCACTCACGATCAGGTGGAGGCCATGACCATGGCGAGCCATGTCGCGGTCATGAACCACGGTCTGGTGGAGCAGTTCGGCGCGCCGCGTGATCTGGTTGCGGATCCCGCCACCGCCTTTGTCGCGACCTTCCTCGGCACGCCGCCGAACAACCTGATCGCCGTGGAACCGGCCGAAGGCGGTGCCAGTTTCGCAGGCGGGAAGCTGTTGCCGGGACTGGACGTGGACCGCCCTGTCGATTTTATGTACCGGGCAGAAGACTTCCGCGTCTCGGAATCCGGCAACAGCGCCACGCTGGCGCTGGAATACGCCGAGGCGAGCCCCATTGCCGGCCGTTACATGGTGACCGGTACCGTCGGCAGCCTGCGCCTGACGGCGGTGGTCGACCGGGCGCCGCATCTTTCCCCGGGCGACACGATTCACTTCCACATTCCCGATCGGCCCGCGGCGGTCTTCGCCAAGAACGGCGAGAGGCTCTCGTGATGCGGCTGATCCTGGTACGCCACGGCCAGTCGGTGTGGAATGCCGAACGTCTGCTGCAAGGACAGGCGGACATATCACTGAGCACGCTGGGCCGTGCGCAGGCGCGCAGCCTTTCTGCAACCATTCAGGCGTTCAAACCGGAGCGCATCCTGGCGTCCGATCTCGAGCGGACCCGCGAGACCGCGCGCCTGCTCGGCTACCCGGATCATGAGACCGTCGCCGAGCTGCGGGAAATCGATGTCGGTGACTGGACGGGACAGCCCATCGATGTGCTGCGCGCCAGCGACACAGGGGCTTTCGCGGAGTGGCGGGCCGGCACCTACACACCGCCAGGAGGAGAGAGCTGGGACCGTTTCCGGAAGCGGACAACGGCCGTGGTCTCGGGTCTGCGCCAGACGGCTGCGGAGCGGATACTTCTCGTCGCCCACGGAGGGGTGATCCGCGCGCTCCTGCAAGGGCTGCTGGATCTCAGCCCCCAACGCATCGTGCCGGTCAGCCCGGCCAGCATGACGGTCCTTCGCCTCGGCCCGCCGAACGGCGCCGCCGACGCGCGCCTGGAGGTGTTCAACTACACCCCGGGCCTGCCGCAGTTCGACGCACCGGACTGAAGGTTTGAGATTGAGGGGCCGGTGATGTGGGCCTCACCTTCGGATCAGGCGCGTGACGTGGCCCATCTTGCGGCCCGGCCGGGCGCTGGTCTTGCCGTAGAGGTGCAGCTTGTTGCCGGGCTCGGCGAGGATCTTCGCCCAGTCCCCGGCTTCCTCGCCCAGCAGGTTTTTCATCACCGCATCTGAGAGCCGATCGGTGGCGCCAAGGGGCAGGCCGGCGACGGCGCGGATGAACTGCTCGAACTGGGAGGTGACGCAGGCATCCAGGCTCCAGTGGCCGGAGTTGTGCGGGCGCGGCGCCATCTCGTTCACCAGGACCCGGTCGTCGTGGGTCACGAACATCTCGACGGCCAGAAGGCCCACCAGGTTCATCTCCTGGGCTAGGTGGCGGGCGATGGCCTCGGCCCGGTCGGCCAGGGTCTCGGGCAGGGCGGCCGGCACGATGGTCTCGTCCAGAATGTGGTCGCGGTGGCGGTTCTCCACCGGCACGTAGGTGCGCATGGTCCCGTCGGCGCCGCGCGCCACGATCACCGAAATCTCCATGCGAAAGTCGACCACGGCCTCGACAATGCCCACCGCTTCGGCGGCGTGGCCGCGCATCGCCGTCCAGGCCGCCTCCAGATCGCTCTGCTCGGTGATGCGGACCTGGCCTTTGCCGTCGTATCCCATCTCCGCCGACTTCAGGATGCAGGGACGGCCGATGGCCTCGACGGCGCCGCGCAGGCTATCCGGGTCTTCCGCCGCGCGATAGTCGGCGGTGGGCACCGAGGCGCCACGGCAGAAGTCCTTCTCGCGCAGGCGGTTGCGGCAGATGGCCAGCACCTCGGCACCGGGCCTGAGCGGCACCAGAGCCGCCAGATGATGCACCGTCTCCAGGGGGATGTTCTCGAACTCGAAGGTCACGACGTCGACGGCGGCGGCGAAACGGCTCAGCGCCTCCAGGTCGTCATAGGCGGCCACGGTCGCCGCGTCGCTCACTTGGTTGGCCGGGGCGTCGGGTTCCGGCCCATAGGCATGACAGCGATAGCCGAGCCGGGCCGCTGCGAGGGCCGCCATGCGGCCGAGCTGGCCGCTGCCGAGAATGCCGATTCGGCCCCCAGGGGCCAGCGCTTCGGTGAGATCGGGCACAGTGGTTCCTTCGCGGCGTGCCGTTCAGCCGTCGTCGCTGGGGGCCTCGGCCACCGCCGCGGTCTGCCGCGCCCGCCAGTCGTCGAGGGCGGCGGCGACGGCGCTGTCGGAGAGGGCCAATACGGCAGCGGCAAGAAGCCCGGCGTTGGTCGCTCCGGCCTTGCCGATGGCCAGGGTGCCGACCGGAATGCCGCCGGGCATCTGGACGATGGACAGCAGCGAATCGCGCCCGCTGAGGGCGCGGCTTTCGATGGGAACGCCGAAAACCGGAAGCGGAGTCATGGCCGCCGCCATACCCGGCAGGTGCGCCGCGCCGCCGGCGCCGGCGATGATCACCTTGAGCCCGCGCTCACGGGCACTCGCGGCATAGTCGTAGAGCCGCTGCGGCGTGCGGTGCGCCGAAACGATCCGGCATTCGTGGGAAATCGCGAGATCTTCCAGCACCTTGGCCGCGTGCTTCATCGTCGGCCAGTCGGATTGGCTGCCCATGATCACGCCGACCTGTGCCGCGCCCCCGGTCATCGTTTCGCTGCCCCCCTTTGATCGATTTGCTCGATGGCTGTTGTCCGGGGCCGATGTCCGGCCCTCCCCCGAAAGGCGGGCATTATCCGGGCTCGCCCTTGCGGTGGCAAGCGGTCCCGGCCCTCTCAGACGGCTGATTTTGGGGCCTCTTTGGCCTCATTCTGTGCACAAAGCCTTTACCATCACGGGCTATGCTTCATGCTAGAATAGGTATGTCAGGGCGTGATATGGGCCGCCCTGGATCCGGGCGGCTTGGCCCCGGCCGGACGGCGAGAGATGGAAGGCAGGATGAAAGTCCGCAACACAGGTTCGACAGCGCCCTTGGCCGGGACGTCCGCCGCTCAGGCGGACAGCGCCTACCGCAGCGCCAAGGCGGTCGCCGGCGGCCCGGCGAAGGCGCCCCAGGATGTCGCCTCCATCATGGGCATTCCGGAGGCGGAGCTGACGCCCAAGGTCCGTCAGGCGATCCAGGCGCTGATGGCGGAGGTCTATCAGCTTCGCCAGGAACTGGATGAGTCCAAGCAGCGGGTCGGCTATCTGGAGCGCTTGGCCGACCAGGACAGCCTGGCGCCGGTGCTCAATCGGCGCGCCTTCATCCGCGAGCTGACCCGGATGTCCGCCTTTGCCGAACGCTACAGCGCCGCCGCCAGCGTCCTCTACTTCGACGTCAACGGCATGAAGCAGATCAACGACAGCCACGGCCATGCCGCCGGCGATGCCGTGCTGAAGCGGATCGCCGAACTGCTGTTGGGCAACACCCGGGCCTCCGACGTCGTCGGCCGCCTGGGGGGCGATGAGTTCGGAGTCATTCTCGCCCAGTCGGATCTGGAGGCCGCCCGCGCCAAGGCGGACAGCCTGGGCCAGGCCATCGCCGCCGAAGAGGTGGACTGGAACGGCAACAGCCTTTCGCTGTCGGTCGCCTACGGCGCCCATGCCCTGAGCGCGGACCAGAAGGTCGACGAGGCCTTGGAAGCCGCCGACCGCGCCATGTACGCCAACAAGCGCAGCCGCGCCCGCAGCTAGGCGCTTACGTCTCTCCTAGTAACTGAGTCTGATGGGCCGCCTGGAGGCGGCCACGCCGATCTCAGGCGATGATGTCCGGCAGCAGGGCGTCTTCCAGCTTGAGGATCTGATCCTTCAGCGACAACTTGCGCTTCTTGAGCCGCTGTAGCTGCAACTGGTCGAAGGGCGGACTGTCAGAGAGTTGGGCGATCACGTCGTCCAGGTCGCGGTGCTCTGATTTCAGCTCCGCCAGCTTGCGGCGCATCTGTTCGAAATCGGGTTGATCCATGGTGATCCACGGCGTTTCGGAGGCCCGATTATAGCTCTTTGGGCCGATTTGGGGGAGTCCCGGGCGAAATCCCCGCAAGACCGGGAAAAATCGCGGTCGCCGGCAGTCCTTAGGCCTGCGGCCCGGGCCGCCTGCCTGCTATAGTCGCCGCGGAGTTCCGGACAGCATCAGGTTTCAGGGGAAGGGCGGAGATGGCGCGGCCGAAACGAATCGGGGTCCTCACGAGTGGCGGCGATTGCGCCGGGCTGAACGCGGTGGTGCGGGCCGTGGTCCACCGCGCCGTGGAGGGCTTCGGCTGGGAGGTGGTGGGGATCCACAACGGCACCGCCGGGCTGCTGGCCCGGCCGGTGGAGGCGGAGACCCTGGAACTCGGCATCTTCGACGGCAACCTGCTGCGCCGCGGCGGCACCATCCTGGGCACCACCAACAAGGGCGATCCCTTCGCCTATCCCATGCCGGACGGCAGCCTCAAGGACCGCTCCGAGGAGGTCATCGAAGGCTACCGCTCGCTGAACCTGGACGCGCTGATCGGCATCGGCGGCGACGGTAGCATGATGATCCTGCGCCGCCTGGCCCAGCAGGGCGGCGGAGAATATCCTGGCTGCCGTCGCCGCCGATACCGATCAGCGCATCCAG
>NZ_JANQOI010000186.1 GCF_028289705.1 Pelagibius sp. | reverse complement strand
GGACGCCTTGTGGGGGACCACCCCACGGCGCCGCCCGCTCCTAACCCTGGCGAATATCTGCTCCCGCCACGACGGCGAAATGAATCTCAACAGGCCCTAGGCCGGACCCGCGCCGCAGCGGCAAGGAAAGAAGCGAGACAAGCCATGTCTGCCATACAGCTCAAACAGATCCGCAAGGACTTCGGCCGCGTCAAGGTCATCCATGGCGTCGATATCGACATCGACGATGGCGAATTCGTGGTCTTCGTCGGCCCTTCGGGCTGCGGCAAGTCGACCCTGCTGCGCCTCGTCGCCGGTCTGGAGGAAATCACCGACGGAGAGCTTTCCATCGGCGGCAAGGTGGTCAACGACCTGAGCCCCAAGGAGCGGGGCATCGCCATGGTGTTCCAGTCCTACGCGCTCTATCCGCATATGACGGTCTACAAGAACATGGCCTTCGGGCTGAAGTGGGCGAACAGCACGAAACAGGAAATCGACGCCCGGGTGCGCGAGGTGGCGAAGATCCTGCAGCTCGATACGTTGCTGGACCGCCGGCCGGCCCAGCTCTCCGGCGGTCAGCGCCAGCGCGTCGCCATCGGTCGGGCCATCGTGCGCAACCCCAAGGTCTTCCTCTTCGACGAACCGCTGTCCAACCTCGATGCGGCGCTCAGGGTTCAGACCCGGATCGAGATCGCCAAGCTGCACGAGGATCTGAAGTCGACCATCATCTACGTGACCCACGACCAGGTGGAGGCCATGACCCTGGCCGACAAGATCGTGGTACTGAACCAGGGCAATGTGGAGCAGATCGGCTCCCCGCTGGAGCTCTACAACTACCCGCAGAACCTCTTTGTCGCCGGCTTCATCGGTTCGCCGAAGATGAACCTCTTCGCCGCGGAGATCGCCGCGGTCAGGGAGAACGCCATCGACCTGCAGCTCGGCGACGGCGCGCCGGTCTCCCTGAGCTGCGCTCCGCAGGGCCTGCGCGCCGGCGAGACGGTCACGCTGGGTGTGCGGCCGGAGCATATGAGCGAGGGCGCCGGGGGCGTCTTGACCCTCAGCGGCCGTGTCGATGTCGTCGAGCACCTGGGCGACGTCAGCTACCTCTATATGACCCTGCAGGACGGAACCAACGTCATCGTCAGTTCACAGGGCACCAGCCGCGCCAAGACCGGGCAGGAGCTGAGCGTTTCCGCCGCGGACAACGCCATTCATCTCTTTTCCGGCGACGGCAAGGCGGTGGCGCGGCCGGGGATCCAGCGGGACTGAGGGCCGGATCGCCACAGAGCGCCCCGGGGGCAGCTACCAATTCTTTACGATTGCCCGCTGTAATCCGCCGCAGGAACTGTTGTATTGGGTCGGGTTTGAACATGTCCGGTGCAGAAAGTTGCCCGCTTTGCGTGCTCGTCATCGACGATCAGAAGACCATGCGGTCCATCGTACGGGGCCTGCTGAAGTCCATCGGCGTGACCGCCATAGCCGAGGCCGAGAGCGGTGAGCAGGGCCTGGAATACCTCACCGATCCGGGCACGCGCTTTCCCGACGTCATCATCTGCGACCTGCACATGGAGAACATGGACGGGCTGCAGTTCTGCAATGCCGTCAGGCGCAACGAGGACCTGCGCAACTGCGGCGTGCCGATCCTGATGCTCACCGGCGACCGCGACCGGCTGCTCCACGAAGTCTCGATGCAGGTGGGTGCCCTGACGGTGCTCACCAAGCCGATCACCGCCGAAGAGCTGGGGGAGCAGATCACCGCGGCGGTGGGTTACGCCTTCACTTGAGATCCGCGAACCGCGCCTAGGCCGACTTCTGGAACAGGGTCAGCAGGTTGAGGGCGGAGCCGGCCTGGAACCAGGCAAGCTGGCCGTGGCTGTAGCTATGCACCAGCTTCAGGGTTTCGAAGGTGCCGTCGGCGTGGGCCAGGCGGCAGATCACCGGCTGGCCGGGGGTCAACTGACGCAGGCCCAGCAGGCTCAGGCGGTCGTCCTCGCGAATCCGCTCGTAGTCCGCCGGGTCCGAGAAGGTGAGGGCCAGCAGGCCCTGTTTCTTCAGGTTGGTCTCGTGAATGCGCGCGAAGCTGCGGGCGATGACGGCCACGCCGCCCAGCAGGCGCGGGGAGAGGGCGGCGTGTTCGCGGCTGCTGCCCTCGCCGTAGTTGGCATCGCCGATCACCACCCAGGGCAGCCCGGCTTCCCGGTAGGCGCGGGCAACCTTAGCGAAGGCCTCACCCTCGGCACCGGTGAGCTGGTTGCTGCCTCTGCCGCGATCGCCGGTGAAAGCGTTCATCGCGCCGGAGAGCAGGTTGTCGCTGAAACGGTCGAGATGGCCGCGCAGGGCGAGCCAGGGCCCGGCGGGTGAAATCTGGTCGGTGGTGGTCTTGCCCGCCGTCTTCACCAACACCGGCATGTCCAGGAAGTCCTTGCCGTCCCAGGCCGGCCAGGGCTCCAGCACCTGCAGGCGCTTGCTCTCGGGGTCGATCTTCAAGGGGATCGCCAGGCCGCCCTCCGGCGGCGCCACATAGTGTTCGCGGCTGTCGGCGAAACCTGCCGAAGGCACTTCGGGCGCCGGCTTTGGCGGCACCAATTTGAAGGGCTTGCCGTCGGCGCCGGTCAGCGCATCCCGCCGCGGATCGAAGGAGAGGCGCCCGGCCAGGGCCAGGGCGGTGACGATCTCCGGGCTGGCGATGAAGTTCATGGTCGCCGGCTGGCCGTCGTTGCGGGCGGGGAAGTTGCGGTTGTAGGAGGTGACGATGGTGTTGGGCTTGGCGGTTTCCGCTCTGGCGCGGCGCCACTGGCCGATGCAGGGCCCGCAGGCATTGGCCAGCACCTGGCCGCCGATGGCCGCCAGGGCCGCGCTCTGCCCGTCGCGCTCCAGGGTGGCGCGCACCCGCTCGGAACCGGGCGTCACCAGGAAGGGGACAGCAGCCGAGAGGCCATGGGCGCGCGCCTGCGCGGCGACATCGGCGGCTCGGCTCATGTCTTCGTAGGAGGAGTTGGTGCAACTGCCGATGAGCGCCGTCGAGATGGCATCGATGAAACCGTTCCCGGACTCCGCCACCTCGGCGGCAAGCGCCGAGAGCGGACGCGCCCGGTCCGGTGAGTGGGGGCCGACGACATGCGGCTCCAGCTTCGAAAGATCCAGTTCCAGGACCCGGTCGTAGTGTGCCGCCGGATCGGCCAGCACCGCGGGGTCCGACCGCAGCAATTCGCGGTGCCGTTCGATGATCGGCACGAGATCGCCGCGGCCCGTGGCCTTCAGGTAGGTGGCCATGCGGGCGTCGTAGGGAAAGACGGAGGTGGTGGCGCCCAGCTCGGCGCCCATGTTGGCGATGGTGGCTTTGCCGGTGGCGCTGATGGTCTCCGTCCCCGGGCCGATGTACTCGATGACGGCGTTGGTGCCGCCGGCGACGCCCAGTTGGCCCGCCAACCAGAGGATCACATCCTTCGGTGCGGCCCAGCCGTCCAAGGCGCCGGTCAGCACCACTGCGATGCGCTTGGGATAGCGCAATTCCCAGGGCAGCCCGGCGATCACCTCCACCGCATCGGCGCCGCCGACCCCGACGGCACAGGCGCCGAGCCCGCCGGCGTTGGGCGTATGGGAGTCGGTGCCGATGATGAGGGCGCCGGGAAAGGCGTAGTTCTCCAGGATCACCTGATGGATGATGCCGGCCCCTGGTTCCCAGAAGCCGACGCCGAAGCGCGCCGCCGCCGAGCCCAGGAAGTCGTAGACCTCGCGGTTTTCCTCCAGGGAGTCCCGCAGATCGGCCACGCCCTCCCGGCGTGCCTGGATCAGGTGGTCGCAGTGGATGGTGGTCGGCACGGCGACACGGTCGAGGCGGGTCTGCATGAACTGCAGCATCGCGCTCTGCCCCAGCACGTCCTGGAAGGCGACCCGGTCGGGGTGAAGCTGAAGCTGGCTTTCACCCGGCCGGAGTTCGGCGCTTTCCGGGTCTTTCAGGTGCCCCAGCAGGATCTTGTCGGCCAGGGTCAGCGGCCGCCGCAGCCGTGGCCGAACGGCATCAAGGGTCCTCGCCGTACGCTCCAGCACGGCGGCGACCATCTTGGGGCTGGACTCGATCTCGACCATGGCGGATCTCTCCTTCAAGCTTCTTGCAACGGCTTGGTCAGAAGGTATTCGCGATGGCTTCAGACATCCAATATATGTTAAAAGCAAAATCCATATCTAATGAGTATGGCAATGGATCTTCGGCATCTACGCTATTTCGTCACCGTGGCGGAAGAAGGCCACATCACCCGGGCCGCCGAACGGCTGGGAATCCAGCAACCGCCGCTAAGCCAGCAGATTCGCGCCTTGGAAGAGGAACTGGAGGTTCAGCTTTTTCGCCGCAAACCGCGTGGCGTGGAGATGACCGAAGCCGGCAAGGCCCTGTTGGTCGATGCCCGCCGTATCTTGGATGAAGTCGAAGGCGCCCTGAGCCGCGCCAAGCGGACGGCACGGGGCGAACAGGGTCGCCTCGAGGTTGGATTCACCTCCTCCGCCCCCTTCCACCCCTTCGTCCCGCGGGTCATCCGCTTGTTCCGCGAGAATCATCCCAAGGTATCGCTGGTGCTGGAGGAATCCGGTACCAGCAACCTGGTGGCGGCCCTTCGGGCGGAGCGCCTGGACGTGGCCTTCATCCGTTCGGCCATGCCGAAGGGGGAGGGGATTAGGGTCTATCCGTTGCTGGATGAAGAGATGTTCGCGGCCCTGCCCAAAGGGCATCCCCTGGCGCGGGCCAGGAACGAACACCTAAAGCTCACCTATCTGGCGGCGGAGCCCCTGGTGCTCTATCGTCGCGCCAGCGGTCCGGGCCTGCACGACGGTATCGTCGCCGCCTGCCGGACGGCCGGATTCAATCCGCGCATCGTCCAGGAGGCACCGCGAATCACCTCCACCCTCAACCTCGTGGCAGCGGGGCTGGGCGCCAGCCTAGTGCCGGAGTCGCTGCGCCGCATGCGTCTGGAAGGTGTGGTCTTCCGCCCTTTGGCGCCGCGACCTCGGCTGGTGGCGCCGCTGCGCCTGGCCTGCCGCAGCGTCGATCACGTGCCCGCGGCCCAACGCTTTGTCGCCCTGGTGCGTCGCGAGGCCAAGGTCCTTCCCTAGGGAGAGGGCTTATTCGGCGGCCTGCCCCGCGAAGGCCGGCTGCAGGCTTTCGTCCCAGATGCAATGTCCGGCGTTGTGGAAGCCGAGGATCGCCATCAGCACGGCCTCTTCTTCGCCGGCATTGCGGAAGCCGCGCATCACCCCACCGGGCACCACCACGCCATCGAAGGGTTCCAGAACCGTGCTGCCGCCGGCGCCGTCGTCGCCCCAGAAGATCTCCCAGCGTCCGGTCAGCGCGACAAAGGTCTCTTCGGAGCCGTGGCTGTGCAGCGCCGCCCCGTTGCCAGGTTCTGCCTTCACGAAGTCGATGTGGTAGTTCTCCGCGGCCTCCACCGCCGTGCCCTCGAGCTGCTCGTCGTCGGCGCCATGCCCCAGGGCGCTGAAAAGGGTGCGCACATGGCCCGGCAAGGTGCAGTCGAGAAAGGCCCGGGGCGAGGGCGTGAGGTCGCGGAACCGCCAGACCCGCTGTTCCATCTCGGTGCGCCCGATCGGCATCGACTTGCCGAACCAGGCGCCTGTCGTTTCGTCGAAGCGGATCTCACGTTCCTTGCGCATGGGGTTTCCTTTCATGGCTGTGGGCTGCGGCCGGGGGCCGCGGCTGCGGTCTGAGACTGGGCGCCGGCGGTCGCGCTCTCCAGCAGGAGGTCCGCGACAAGCTGCGGCTGGGTGACCATCATCTCGTGTCCGCCGGGATGCTCGACCAGGGTCCAGCCCTCCGCGGTCAGCGCGGCGGCGGTCTCGGCGTAGGGCTGCGGGTCGCGGTCGGTGGCGATGAGAAAGCGGCGCGTTTCGGGAAGCCGTGCGGGGCCCCTGAGCCGCAGGGGGTCTTGGAAGGTCCGGAAGGGATGGTCGGTCATGCGCGCGGCGATGCCTGCGCGCAGCGCCGGGTCGGCGATGGCGAACTGCGCCGGGTCCGGCGGCGGCAGGCGCCAGCCATCACCCTCGGCCTCGGTGCGCTGGAGGAACAGCGTCCGCGCGGCCGGGGCGATGCAGTCCAGCGCCGCCTGGCCGTCATCGGGCCACAGCGCTTCGATGAGCACCAGGCCATTGACCAGATCCGGACAGCGGTCGAGGAGACCGCGGGCCAGCACACCGCCGTAGGAGTGGCCGCAGACCACGGCTCCTTGCAGGTCTTCGAGCGCCGCTTGCGCGCAGGCGAGGTGACTCTCCAGGCCGATGTCCGGGGAGAGATTTGCGGCGTCGCCGCCAAGGCCGGGCAGGTCCGGCGCTTCGACCCGGTGGTCCGCCGCGATCAGACGCCTGGCCACGTCCTCCCAGCACCAGCCGCCGTGCCAGGCGCCGTGGAGAAGCAGGAACGTCGCCACGGCCTAGGCCCGGCCCCGCGCCAGTTCGGCGCCTTCCGCCATGGCGGCGAGCTTGGCGAAACAGACCTCGGCCTCCACCAGCCCGTCGCCGGCGAAGGTGCCGAAGCCGCAGTCCGATCCCGCCATGACCCGCTCCGGCCCGACGATCTCCGCGAACCGGAGCAGGCGTTCGGCGACGAGTTCCGGGTGTTCGACGTAGTTCGAGGTGGAATCCAGCACACCGGGCGCCAGGATCTTCTCCTCCGGCAGATCGATCTCCTTGAAGACCTGCCATTCGTGGGCATGGCGCGGGTTGGCCGCCTCGAACAGGATGATCGCGGGCCTGGCGCGCAGCAGCACCGGCAACACCTTGTCCAGCCCGATGTCGCGGGTGTGCGGGCCTTCGTAGTTGCCCCAGCAGATGTGGATGCGCAGGCGCTCCGGCGGCAGCCCCTCCAGGGCCGCGTTCAGCACCTCCACCTGTTCATGGGCGCTTCTGAGGAAGGTCGCCTCGTCGTCGTGCTTGAAGGTGGTGTGGCGGCCCATGCCGAGATCGGGGCAGTCGATCTGCAGGTAGAATCCCGCCTCGACGATGGCGCGGTACTCCTCCCGCATCGCATTCGCCAGGGCTTCGAGGTAGGCGGAGCGGTCGGGGTAGAACTCGTTGGCCTGAAAGAGGGCGATGACCCCGGGGGAGGCGGCGTTGATGAAGCCGCCGCGGGCACCGGCCTTCTCGACCGCAGCGCCCAGGCGCGCGGTGTCGGCGGCGAGCTGGTCGCGGTCCTTCACCGCAATCGGCCCGGTGCAGCAGGGCGTGGGCCGCGGCAGCGCGCCTTCGCGCCAGCGCGCCAGCATCTTCAGGAAGCCCGGAAAATCCTCCAGGTCGGCGCCGGGAATGCGCGGGCTGTCGCCGGAGAAGCCGGTCAGCCGGTCCTTCACGTAATTGGCGTAGCCGATCTTGGAGAACTCGCCGTCGGAGACGAAATCGATGCCGATCTCCACCTGGCGGGCGACCACCGCCTCGACCTCGCGGGCGACGACCGCCTCGAAGTCGTCCGGCGGCGCACCGGCATCCTCGCGGGCCTGCAGCACATCGCAGACGGAATCGGGCCGCGGCAGGCTGCCGACGTGGGTGGTGAGGAACTTGGCCATGAGATTTCCTTGAGCCTCCCTGTTTTTCTTTGAGGCCATTACAGCGCGTGTGAAGGGGCGCTCTGCCGGCGGGCACAGCCTGCAAGATCGTTCGTGGATTGACAAACACCAGAATATGCATTCGAATGCACATCAATCAAGCCTCATATAACCGGGCCTCAATTCTCTGGGAGGGAATCATGAAACTGACAGTGACTTTGGGCGTTGCGACTCTGGGTGCGGCGGCGGTGTTGGCGCTGGCGACCGTGGGCGCTGCGCAGGCGGACTATCCGGAACGTTCCATCGGGGTGATGATTCCCTTCAGTGCCGGCGGCGGCACCGATGTGCCGGGGCGCTTCTTCGCCGCGGAGATGGAAAAGATCCTCGACACCGATTTCGTCGTCAGCAACGTCACCGGTGCGGGCGGCACCATCGGGGCGACCCAGCTTTCCAAGGCCAAGCCCGACGGCTACAGCCTGGGCTTCATGCCGGTGGGCACCACCACCACCCAGCCGCATCTGCGCAAGACCAGCTACAACGCCGACAGTTGGGAGCCGATCTGCCTCGTCGCCCAGGGGCCGCTGTTCGTCACGGTGCTCGACGACTCGCCGATCAAGACCATCGACGACCTGATCGCCAAGGCGAAGTCGGACAAGGTGGTGACCGGCGGACCGCCGCCGGGATCGCTGCCCCACATCGCCCAGGCCGCGGTCGCCCTCGCCTATGACGTGAAGTTCAACTACATCCCCCATGAGGGCATCAACGAGGTCGCCAAGTCCATGCTGGGCGGGCGCGTCGACATGGCCATCTGGTTCAGCGACGCCAAGGCGCGCTTCGGCCTCAGGCCGCTGGCGGTCCTGGACTCAAAGCGCTCTGCGGAGTTCCCCGACGTGCCAACCATGGCCGAGCTCGGCAAGCCGGTGGAGTCTTTCGTCTGGTTCGGGTTCTTCGCGCCGGCCGGCACCCCCGAAGCGATCGTCACGAAGCTCTCGGATGCCTGCGACATCGCCGCCAACTCCGACAGCTTCCGCGACAACATGAAAAAGGCCAAGCGCCAGGTGCGCTACATGCCGCGCGACGAATTCGCGAAATTCTTCGCCCAGCAGTACGAGCAGAACGGCAATCTGCTGCGGGACGCCGGGCTGATCAAGTAAGGGGCAGGGCCGGAAGACGCCCGTCCTCTCAATCGGGGGCGGGCGGCTTCCGCCTGACGGGACACCGCCATGTCGATCAGCTATGAGCGCATCGTCTTCGCCGTCATCGCTCTGGCCGCGGCCGTACTCTTCGGCTCGACCTTCTCCGAGGAGTACGACGTGCCCAGCTTCGGCGGGGACGTCTCGACGGTTTTCACCCCGCGGCTGTTCCTCGCGCTGATCTTCCTGCTGGCTGTTATTCTCCTGGCGACTGCCAAGGGCGCGGCGAAGGTGGAGTTCAGCCTCGGCGCCGCGGAGGCCACGAAGCTGCTGGCGGTGGCCGGCGTTTCCCTCGCCGTGGCTTTCGCCCTGCCCCATGCCGGCTTCGTCGCCGCCGCGGCGCCCGGCATGTTCCTCTTCTGCCTGCTCTTCGGATACCGGCACTGGATCACCCTGGGGCTCACCAGCGTCCTGGGCCCGCTGGCGGTCTGGTATCTCTTCAACCATCTTCTGGAGTTGCCGCTGCCGGTGACCCCCTGGATTTCCCTGTCATGAACCTTGGGGAAAACCTGACCCTCGCCCTCTCCCAGCTCGCGTCCTGGGAGGTCATGCTGGCGATCCTGGTGGGCACGGCTTACGGCACCCTGGTGGGGGCGCTACCGGGCATGGGCACGGTGGTCGCCCTGGTGGTGGCCCTGCCGTTCACCTATTCCATGGAGACGCCGGCGGCCATCGCCCTGCTGCTGTCGATCTACTGCAGTTCGGTCTACGGCGGCTCCATCACCGCCATTCTCATCAACACGCCGGGCACGCCGCAGTCGGCGGCCACGGTGCTGGACGGCTATCCCATGGCCCGGGCGGGCAAGGCCGATCTCGCCCTCGGCTGGGCGACCTTCGCCTCGGCTTTCGGCGGGGTGTTCTCCCTGATCGTGCTGATCGTCGCGGCGCCGCAACTGGCGCGGCTCTCGGTCCACTTCGGACCGGTGGAGACCTTCGCCCTCATTCTCTTCGCGCTCACCTGCATCGCCTGGGTGTCCAGCGGCAGCACCGTGAAGGGCTTGCTGGCCGGGGCCATCGGTCTCTTCCTGGCCTCCATCGGCCCGGACAACATGACCGGCCTGTCGCGCTTCGGCTTCGGCGTCGACGCCCTGGCCGGCGGCCTCTCGCTGATCAGCGTGCTGATCGGCCTCTTCGCGCTCTCCGAGGCCTTCACCCGGGCGGCCTACTACCGCGAGGGCAAACCGCCCGACGTTGCCGGTGTGGGTTTTCGCATGCCGCCCTGGATGGATATCCGTCTCCGCATCCGCATGCTGCTGCAGAGCAGCGCCATCGGCACCGCCATCGGCATTCTGCCGGGCACCGGCGCCACGGCAGCCACCTTCGTCAGCTACGCCGAGGCCAAGCGCACCTCGCCGCGCCGCGAAGGTTTCGGCAAGGGGGAGCCTGACGGCGTCGTCGCCTCCGAAGCGGCCAACAACGCGGTGACCGGCGGCGCCCTGGTGCCGACCCTGGCCCTCGGCATTCCCGGCGACGGCGGCACGGTAGTGCTGCTCGGCGCGCTTTTGATCCAGGGGCTGGTGCCGGGGGTGCAGCTCTTCCAGAACAACCCGGAGATCATGATCGGCGCCTTCATCGTGATCCTCATCGCCAACCTGCTGATGGTCCTCTTCGGCGTGCTCGGCGCCCAGGGCTTTCGCCGCATCATGGGCTTGCCGGAACCGCTGCTCATGGGCTGGGTGGTGCTGATGTCCGTGGTCGGTGCCTTTGCGGTACGCGGCAACCCCATCGACGTGGTCGTCGCCGTGCTGGCCGGGATCTTCGGCGTGCTGCTGCGGCTGGCCGGTGTGCCGGTGGCACCGGTCGTCATCGGCATGGCCCTGGGCACGACCCTGGAGCAGTCCCTGCGCCAGGGGCTAATGCTGAACGACGGCAGCTTCCTCGCATTCTTCGGCGAACCCATCGCCGTGGGCATCTTCGCGGTCACTGTCGTGTTCATCGCGGCGCCGATCTATAGCGCCCTGCGCAAGGGGCGCGGCGCATGAGCCGCAAGACCGACAAAGGCAAGGCCCCGCTGCGGGCTTCGCAGAAGGCGGGAACGAAGGCGGGGCAGGGCGCGCGCAAGGCGCCGACCTCCTACGACGTCGCCCGCCTTGCCGGGGTTTCCCAGTCGGCGGTCTCCCGCGCCTTTTCCAACAACGGCTACGTTTCGCCGGCGGCGCGCAAGAAGATCGCCGCGGCCTCGAAGAAGCTGGGCTTCCGGCCCAATGCGCTGGCCCGCGGACTGATTACCCGCCGCTCCCGCCTCGTCGCCGTGGTGGTCGCCGACCTCTACTACTCCTTCTACGTGGCGGTCCTGCATCAATTGAACGGGGCGCTCAGGGCCTCGGGCTTCCAGGCGCTGCTGTTCTCGATCCCCTCCAGCGAGGACATCGATTCCATGATCGCCGACGTTCTGGCCTATCAGGTCGACGGCGTGGTCATGAACTCGGTGCGCCTGTCCAGCCGGGCGCCGGCCATCTGCCGCGACGCCGGGGTACCGGTGGTGGCCATGAACCGCATCGTCGACGACCCGGCGGTCAGCGCCGTGGCCACCGACAACCTGGGCGCCGGCAGGATGGTGGGGGAGTTCCTGCGCGCCGGCGGCCACAAGCGTTGCGGCTTCATCGCCGGCCTGCAAGATACCTCCACCAGCCGCGACCGACAGGCGGGTTTCCGCGCCGCCTTGGGCCGGGCACCGCTGGTCGCCCGGGGCGGTTTCACCTATGACGGCGGCCACGGCGCCGCGCTGGACCTCATGGCCCGGCGCAATCCGCCCGATGCCATCTTCTGCGCCTCCGACATCATGGCCATGGGGGCGATGGACGCGCTCAGGTTCGAGCTCGGGCTGACGCCGGGCAGGGATGTCTCCGTGATCGGCTTCAACAACGCCGCCGAGACCGCCTGGCGCACCTATGACCTGACCTCCGTCACCGCCAGCGCGGAGGAACTGAGCCAGCGTGCCGTGGAGATCCTGGCCGCACTCATCGACGACCCGGGCTGCGAGCCTCGGCGCGAACTGCTGCCCGGCCATCTGGTGGTGCGCAGCTCCGCGCGGGTGCCGGAGGGCTGGCCGAAGGATGAAAACGCCGGCGCTGTCATGCAGTTGGCCGATATCAAGGAGACCTAGATGACCCGCCCCAACGTTCTGCTCATCGTCACGGATCACTGGTTCGGCGACCTGCTGGGCATCGCCGGCCATTCGGCGGTGCAGACCCCGGCGCTGGACCAGCTTGCGCGCAACGGCCTGCGCTTCACCAACGCCTATTCGGAGCACCCGGTCTGCCTGCCGGCGCGGCGTTCGCTGATGACCGGCACCTCGGCCCGGCGCCACGGCGACCGCAGCTTTCAGCCGACCCTGGAGATGCCGGACCTGCCGACCCTGGCGCAGTCCTTCCGCGATGCCGGCTATCAGGCCCAGGCGGTGGGCAAGATCCACGTCTATCCGCAGCGCGACCGCATCGGCTTCGACGACGTTCTGCTGGACGACGAGGGCCGCAACTTCTACGGCGTCACCGACGACTACGAGATCTATCTGGGCGATGCCGGTTTCCTCGGCCGCCAGTTCGACCACGGCATGAGCAACAACAACTACGCCTGGCGCCCCTGGCACCTGCCGGAGGAGACCC
>NZ_JANQOI010000165.1 GCF_028289705.1 Pelagibius sp. | reverse complement strand
TTGTGGCGCCCCGATCGGGGCGCCACAAAGCGAACAAAGCACGAAGACTGTCAGCCATGTAACCGGTCCAAACTGTAAGCTATCTTCCCGGTTGCTCAGCCCGCTCCCCCTCCCGGCCATCCGCGAACTTGTACGACCCAATCTGTGCGGCCGGCCTTGAACGAAACCGATGACTGTCGTCTCGGGGCTTGTCCCCGGGACCCATTGTCCTGGCTGGCCATTCATGCGGTCGTAGAGAATATCCCAGTCCGGATTGCCGCGCCCGATCAGCCGGATCTTCTGTAGAGCGTTCCGTTCTTGCGGCTGGCAAGGATGTAAATGGAGTAGGGCATTGCCACGCGCCGACGCATTGGGTCCCGGGGATAAACCCCGGGACGACAGTCTTGTCTATACCTGGCTTGTCTATAACTTGAGTGTTGCATGTTTTCACGGCACCGGCCCGCTCCCCACCCGGCCATCCAGCACCGGTGTCCTATGGGTGGCGGGGAGGGGAGCGGGCCGGTGCCGTCAAAACGTGAAAGGCTCTAATCACGAGGCTTCGGAGCAAAGCATGGTCTTGCGCCAGAAGTCCTCGTTGACGGCGCCGAGATCGTTGGCCCTTCGAAGATCCCTGCCCAGGTAGCCGGAGACCAAAGTCACGCCGGCCTCGTGCAGGGGAACCGCGACGCCGAGGTCCCTGGCGAGATTGCACAAGGGGACGATGCCGTAGGGGATGTCTTCCGTCAGATAGCGTGTGGCGAGCTCTGTCGGGCCCTTCGTCCCCGGAAAGTCCTGGCAGACCTGCTGGGCCATGTCCGAAACCGAGGCGGGCCGGATCTTCGGAAAGGTCCGGGCGTAGTGTTCGAAAACATCTCGAACGCCGATCCCCAAAGCCTGAGCGACAGCGAGGCGTTCGCAGTCCAGCGATTCGATCAGACGGCCGACGGCCGGCGTGATGCAGCCGTAGTTCTCCCAGTCCTCGCCCTTTTCGATCCGTGTCAGGTTGGCCAGCCCGTTCGCCAGGTGAATCTGCGGGTTGAGATTGCTGAGCCCGATGGCGAGCGGGCTGCACAGAACCCGGAAGTTGTCGCCGAAGAGGTCCGAACAGATCCCCCTGCCCGTCAGAGGGTCCAGCGCGTCGGTCACGGCCATGTCGACCGTTCCCCGGATCGTGCCGACGCGAATGCCGTCCCGTCGCTTCTGCGCCGTCGCCAAGGTGGTCGACCAGGGAATGATGCGCGCCGGTTTTCCGGCGGCCTCCAGGGCGGCGGCGAAATGCAGGGACGCGAAAGAAAGCTCCCCACTGATGACGACGGTATGGTGCGGGCACAGGAGCGGCACCAGGGCCTCGATCGTCGGGCGGATGGCCTCGGCGCGCCGGGCGAAGATCAGGACCTCCGCTCTCTGAACGGCCTCCTCCAAAGACGGGACGGTGGAAAACCGGAACGTCCCCTCGAACGCGCCCTCGAAGGTCTGGCGGGGCGGTCTCTCCCCGCTCTCCGAGAGGAGCAGGACGTCATGTCCCCGCGCCGTCAACAGGCCGCAGTAGGTCAGGCCGATCGCTCCGGCGCCGAGAACGCAGACTTTCATAAGCGATACCTCGTTCTGAATGCCGACCATGGTGGTGAGAAATACGAGCTAGCCACCGGGGAAAGCCTCAGGGAAGAAGGTCCGCGGCAGGTAGAGGAAGACCCCCGGCAGGAAGATCACCAAAAGGATGATGCCGATGGTGATGGCCACGATCGGAAGCACGGCCAGGAACGCGCGCGGCATGTCGACTTCGCCGATCTGGGCGGCGATGAGCAGGCAGATGCCATAGGGCGGTGTTGTGAGCCCGATGGCCAGGGACAGACAGACGACGAGCGCCAGGTGGATGTCCGGAATCTGCGCCAGGACGCCCAGTTCCTTGATGATGGGCAGAAATATGATGACCGCCGTGATCGGGCTGAGCACGGTGCCGATGACCAGGCAGAACAGCATCAGCATCAACATCACCCCGGATGGATGCTTCGATGTCGAGGCGATGAAATCGGCGACCTCGCGCGCGATGCCCATGTAGGAAATGAGCCATCCCATGATCCCGGCCGCTGCGACCGCGAACATGGGCAGCGAATAGGCGACCACGGTGGAGCAGAGGATGTCGAAGAGCGCCCCGGCGCGAATCGTGCGGTAGAGGATCAATGCGAGAACGAGCCCCACCAGAGCGGCGATGGCCGAGGCCTCGGTCGCGGTGAAGACGCCGCTCAGGATGCCCCCCAGGATGATGGTCGGGATAAGCAGCGCCGGCGCCGCGTTGAGCGTCGGCTCGACGCGGTGCTTCCAGGGAAGCCTATCGGTATTGGCAACGTCGTAACGCGAGGCCACGTAGTAGGTGTAGGCCATCTGTCCGAGGCCGATCAGCAGACCGGGCAGGATGCCGGCAACGAACAGCCCCGCGATGGAGATGTTGCCGAAGGCGCCGTAGATCACGAAGAGGATCGACGGCGGAATGATGACCCCCAACGTCGAGGACGTGGCGGTGAGCGCGACCGCGAAGGGCGCGGGATAACCCGCCTTCTTCATGGCCGGTATCATGATGGCCCCGACGCTGGCGGTGTCGGCGGCGGCCGAACCCGACATGCTCGCGAACATCATGCTGACCATCACGTTGATATGTCCCAGACCGCCGCGGATGTGGCCCACGATGGACTGTGCGAAAACCATGAGCCGGTCGGTGATCCCGCTGTCGTTCATCAGCCTGCCCAGCAGCAGGAAGAAGGGGACCGCCAGCAGTGCGAAGGAATTGATGTTGGACAGCATCTGGTTGACCACCGAGTTCATCGGCAGGCCAAGCTGCAGAGCGGCCGCGAGGGAGGCCAGACCGATGGCGAAGGCGATCGGGACGCGCAGCAGGATCAGGATGAGGAATCCGGCGAGAAGGGTAACGACGGGGCTCATGCGTTATCGTCGCCCGCCTTGTGGTCGCCGGTCTTGTCGCCGCGAAGGACCGAGATGCAGCGCAGCACCTGTTCGACTGCGAAAAGCGCCATCGCGCCCCCGGCGATGGCCACCACGACGTTCTGGTAGAACATCGGGTATCCGAGCGAGAAGGAATAGCGCCGCCAACTCATGTCGGCATAGCTCCAGCCGTTCACCGCCAGGACCCAGATCAGCGGCAGACAGAGGATCAGCGCGAGGAGCATCAGCGCCTGGTTGGCGCGCGTGAAGCGCTGCGGCAGGATTTCGACCACGTAGTGCACGCCGCGCCGCAAGCCCACCGCCGCCCCCAGAAACACGCTCCAGACGAAGCAGAACATGGCGACCTCGTCGGTCCAGACGAAGGTGCCCGGCATCAGGTTGCGCGACCCGATCTGGAACAGCACGACGACGATGAACACCACAAACAAGGCGCCGCCCAGAAGATAGAGCGCCTTCTCGAGGGCGGCATTCACCCGTCGCAGCATGGAGACCTCCGGCCAGGTGCCGGGCCCCGCCGGGCGGCGGGGCCACGGAGCAACACTCGCTTACTTGATGGCGCGAATCTTCTCGAGCACCTCGGTCGCCCCGATCCCGGCGGCGACCTCGTCGTGAAGCGGCCGCACGATGTCGATGAAGGGGGTCTTGTCGACCGCGGTCACGGTGATCGTTCCCGCATCGACGAGGGGCTGCAGAAGAGAGTTGTCGTATTCGACGCCCTTGTCGATCCCGACGGTCGCGGCTTTCTCCGCCGCCGTTTGCAGTACCGCCTGATCGTCGGCGGACAAGCGGTCGAAGCTGGCCCGGCTCATGGTGATGTGGCTGACCATGAACTGGTGCTGGGTTTGGGAATGGTAGGGCGCCACCTCGTAGAGCTTGTTGCCCACATAGGCGCTGATGCTGCTTTCGAAAGCATCGGCGACGCCGGTCTGAAGGGCCGTGTAGAGTTCCGTGAAAGGTAGGGAGATCGGCTGCGCGCCGGTGGATTCCCACATCAGGGCGTCCATCTTCGACCCCGGGACGCGCATCTGCATTCCGGCAATGTCGGCAGGGGAGGAGACGGGTTTGGTGTTGTTGGAGAAGTTTCGGATGCCGCCCCCGGTCAGCGCCAGAAGCTCCAGCCCATTGTCCGAATCCTCGTAGACCTTCTCGAAATAGCCGACAACCTCGCCCTCGGGGTCCATGGCTTTGCGGAAGACCGGGACGCTGGGAAACAGATAGCTGATGCTGAACAACTGGAATTCCGGGAAGAAGGGTGTCGCTTCCTGCGTTCCGCCGATCAGCAGGTCGATGGTCCCAAGGCGCATCTCGTCCAGCGCCGTGGCATCGCGCCCCAGCGAGGCGCCGCTGAAAATCTCGATCTTGAGCCGGCCGTCGGTTGCGCTCTCGACCTCTTCCTTGAGGGTCTGGGCGGCATCGAGCCAGGGATGCGGCGGGTTCGCCTGCGTTGATAGCCGTAGTGTCTGTGCGTCCACGGCCTGCGCCGACACCAGCAAGGCAAATGCAAAGGCTGAGATTCGAAAGATCATGTTCGGGTGCTCCCTGTGATCGGTTTCGTCAAGGCATGCCCGATCTCAGCCGGACTGCCGCCTTCAGCCGGACCGTGGAAGAACCGGATCATAATGTCTAATCTCAATTACTCATGTTATAATGCTCAAATCTTATAGTAGGCCGGTGCGAAACCGTGAGAATGACCTTTCGGCAAGTGGATGCCTTCCGCACGCTGATGACGAGCCGCACGATGACCGGTGCTGCCGAGCGCATGTCGATCACGCAACCGGCGGTCAGCCGCCTCATTTCGGATCTGGAGGCGGCGCTCGACATGCGCCTGTTCGAGCGCTCCGGACCGCGGCTGCGGCCGACGCCGGCGGCGCTGCGGCTGATCAAAGAGGTGGAACGGGTGTTCTGCGGGCTCGACTACATCGAGGAGTCCGCCCGGCGAATCCGGCGTTTTCCCATGGACCCCTTCCGGATCGCCGCGCCGCCGTTTCTTTCCCACGCCTTCATCGCCCGGCTTGTCGCGGCGCTGACCGGCAGGCTCGGCGATCTGACCATCAGCCTGCACACCGACACCTCCCACGCCATCGCCGAGCAGGTTGCGCGAAGCCAGCATGACGTGGGCTTCTGCACCTTGACTTCGCTTCCCCAGGATCTGACGGTCCTGCACCGCATGACGGTCGCGATGGTCTGTCTTTTGCCGAGGACCCATCGTCTGGCCGACAAACCGCAGATCCACGTCAGTGACCTGGAGGATGAAAGGCTCTATGTCCTCGGCAAGAGCGGGTCGAACCGGCCGCAGATCGACAAAGCCTTCGCGGATGCCCGGATCACGCCGGCCATCGTCGGCGAAGTGCTGCACGCCGCCTCGTCGGCGGGCTTCGTGTCGGAAGCGCTCGGCGTCGCGCTGCTCGACCCCTTTTCTGCTCAGATGGCGTCACGGACGTCGACCGTGATCAGGTCCTTCCGGCCGGAGATACCCATGGAGATCGCCACCGTTGCACCGCTGCGCATCGACGCACCCAGGATCGTCGCGGCGCTGAAGGACCTGCTCGACCCAACGTTCCAGGCCCAGCTCTCGCCTTGATATGCGGGCCGATCGCCCGGGTGACCGGAACACGGGGCCGGCTTCGACGTCATCCTGCCGGCGGGCAGGGAGAAGGCACCGGAGGCCCCGGAAGAGAGCGAGACCCTGGCCGACCTCGCCCCGGAAAGCGACGGCGAGGACCCGCCGCCGGGGATCGGCTGAGCGCGTCAGGTGAAGAAGCGCAGGGCCGCGGCGACGATGGCTTCCGGCGCGTCTTCCTGCATCAGATGGCCCGCCTCGGGGATTTTCGTCAGCCGGGCACCGGGGATCAGGGCCTGCAGCTCTTCACCGCGTATCGGGGGGATCCAGGCATCCTCTTCGCCCCACAGCAGCTCGACCGGGCAGCGGATCTCGCCGTAACGGGGCTGCACCTCGTCGGTGAACCTCAGGTCCATCTGCGCGATCTGGCGGTAGAAGGCGGGCTGGCCCGTAGCGCCGCGCCAGGGCGCGAGGTAGGGCTCCAGCTCGGCGTCCGGCATAGTGCGGTACACCGCGCCGCGCAGATAGGCGGCCAGCAAAGCCTCATGCAGGTAGGCGGGCAGGCCTGAGAAGGCCTCGATGTGCTGGCGGACATGCTGGACGAAGGGCGAACCCCAGGGGCGGACCGCCACCGGATCGATCAGCAACAGCTTCTCGTAGTCGCAGCCGTTCAGCAGGTGCGCGCGCAGACTGGTCGCGCCGCCGAAGTCGTGGGCCAGGACCTTGGGGCGCGTGAGGCCCCAGTGACCGAGCAGCGCCGCCAACACCCGATTCTGAACCCCGAGGGAGACGTCCTGGCCGTCACGCATGCTGGACTGCCCGTAGCCCAGCAGGTCGAAGAGGTGGACGCGAAAGCTGCGCGCCAGTTCCCGTGCGATGGCATGCCAGACGTAAGACGAAAAGGGCGTGCCGTGGACCAGGACCAGCGCCTCGCCCTCCCCGATGACGTCGTAGGCGATCTCGTCGCCCTCGAAGGCAAAGCGTTGGGTGAGCGACCAGTCCGTCATGGCCCGGGCTTCAGTTTCGTACCAACCGCCAGGGGACGTGACCTGTCAAAGGTCCAAGAACAGAGCTTACGTTGGGCGGGTTCATGATTGCCTCTTTCGGTCGCCACCCTATGCCACCTTTCCGCCGGCGCTGCGCCGGGCGAGGGCACGCTGCAGGGCGAGGACGCCTTCGACGATCTCCTCTTCGCTGAGCGCCATGGCGCCCTCGCGCACGGTGATCTCGAAGACCGCGAGGCCGTCGTAGGGCGAGACCTGAGGCTCGGTGAACAACCAGAGGCCGCTTTCCCCCGCCACGTCGAGGGCCGCCTCCATGAGATCGGCGGCGTTCCCGTCGAGGCAGACCAGGAGCGCATTGGCCTGGGGCGGATCGGGGGTGATCCGGACACCCGGCAGGGGCGCCAGCGCCCGGGCGATCGCCTTGGCCTTCTCTTGATAGGCCGCCATGCGCGGCAAGCGCTGCTCCAGGCCCTGCATGGCCGCGGCGATGTAAGGGAAGAGATGGATCAACCGGCCGCCGCAGCGCCGCTGCCAGAGGCGTACCTCGGCCACCAGATCCTCCGGGCCCGCCAGCGCCGCGCCGGCCAAGCCGCCCAGCCCCTTGTAGAAGGAGACGTATAGCGAATCGAAGGGCGCGGCGATCTCGGCATGGCTGCGACCGTAGTAGGGCTGGATCTCCCAGATCCGCGCCACGTCGGCGTGGAGCGGAAGGCCGCGCGCCCGCGCGATCTCAGCGAAACGCTCAACCTCTTCCCAGGCAAGGAGGCGGCAGCCGAGGCGGCGCAGCGGCAACTCCAGGGTCACGGCGCCCAGTGGCTCGGCGATGGCCTCCAGTTCCTCCGGCGTCGGCAGGCGGCCGGGCTGCCCCAGCGCCGTCCCCCGCAGGCCGAAGACGCGCTCGTAGGCCTCGGCCTCTTCCGCGGCGATGTGACTCTGCGGGTGCAGGGCGATGGTGGGGCAGCCCTGGCGGTCGGCCCAGACCCGGAGGGCCGCGTTCTGCAGCATCTTGCCGCTGGGCCCGAAGACGGCGGCCGGCTTGCCCAGCATCCCGGCGATCCGCCGTTCGAAGTCTTCGATCAGCGATCCGCTGCCGTAGAAATCGGCCTCGGTGCCCTCTGGCAAAAAGGCCGCCAGATCGGCCAGCGCCCGGCGCGGATCGAGCGGCGGGTCGTGGGAGAGGAAGCGGTCGCAGGACCGGCGCAGGTCTTCTTTGGTGCGGCTGGTGCTCATGGTCGCCTTTTGTGTCGGGGCAGGGGCCGCTATCGTGGCGAAGCTTCCGCAGCGCTTCAAGGTCGGGTAGGGGGAAACCATGCGTAACAGAACGAAGCGCCGCTTTGAAACGGCGGGTTGGGTCCTCTTCATCATCTCGGCGGTGTTTTTCATCGCGGCGAGCTGGCGCAGCGGCGATGTCCTCGGTCTGTTGGGTGGGATCTTCTTCTTTTTCGCATGCTTCGTGTTCCTGGTGCCGTTGCATGGCCATCGCGTGCCGGACGATGAAACCTGACACGCGCAGGACCATCTAAGGGGGAATGACGGCCTTGCGGCCTCGGCCCTTGTCCGCCCCGGCCCGATACGGCAAGGTTGGCGGAATTCATACCTTTCCAGGCGCTCCCGAGGGAATCAGAGCATGAGCGACAAGCAGTACGATCTGGTGGTCATCGGCGGCGGGCCCGGCGGCTATGTGGCCGCCATCCGCGCCGCCCAGTTGGGCATGAAGACCGCCTGCGTCGAGGGGCGCGGTTCCCTGGGCGGCACCTGCCTCAACATCGGCTGCATCCCCTCCAAGGCGCTGCTGCAGTCCTCCGAGAAATACGCCGATGCCAGCAAGCACTTCGCCGAGCACGGCATCAAGGTGGACGGCCTCGCCCTCGACCTGCCGGCCATGATGAGCCGCAAGGACAAGGTGGTGAAGGAACTCACCGGCGGCATCGAGTTCCTGTTCAAGAAGAACAAGGTGGACTACGTGAAGGGCTGGGGCTCCATCCCGGCGGCCGGCACGGTTAAGGTCGCGCTGAGCGACGGCGGCGAGGAGGTCCTGACCACCAAATCGATCCTCATCGCCACGGGCTCGGAGTCGACGCCGCTGCCCGGCGTGGAGACCGACGAGGCGCAGATCGTCACCTCCACCGGCGCCCTCGCCCTGGATGCGGTGCCGGAGCATCTGGTGGTGATCGGCGCCGGGGTCATCGGCCTGGAGATGGGCTCGGTCTGGTCGCGCCTGGGCGCCAAGGTGACGGTGGTCGAGTTCCTCGACCGCATCCTGCCGGGCATGGACGCGGAGATCGCCAAGCAGACCCAGCGCGTGCTCACCAAACAGGGGCTGAAGTTCAAGCTGGGCACCAAGGTGACCGGCGCCGCCAAGGCCAACGGCAGCGTCACCCTGACCCTGGAGCCCGCCAAGGGCGGCGATGCCCAGGAACTGGCCTGCAACGTGGTGCTGGTGGCCATCGGCCGGCGGCCCTTCACCGAGGGCCTGGGCCTCAAGGAACTGGGCGTGGCCATGGACAACCGCGGCTTCATCCAGGTGGACAGCCACTTCCAGACCTCGGTGCCGGGGATCTACGCCATCGGCGACTGCGTGCCGGGGCCTATGCTGGCCCACAAGGCCGAGGAGGACGGCGTGGTCGCGGTGGAGGGCTTGGCCGGTCAGGCCAGCCACATCGACTACAACCTGGTGCCCGGCGTGGTCTACACCTGGCCGGAGGTGGCCGGGGTCGGCAAGACCGAGGAGCAGCTCAAGGAGGAGGGGGTCGACTACCGCGTCGGCAAGTTCCCCTTCACCGCCAACAGCCGCGCCCGCGCCGTGGGCGACACCGACGGCGTGGTGAAGGTCCTGGCGGACAAGCGCACCGACAAGGTGCTGGGGGTCCACATCGTCGGCCCCCTGGCCGGCGACATCCTGGCCGAGGCGGTGACGGTGATGGAGTTCGGCGGCTCCGCCGAGGACATCGCCCGCACCTGCCACTCCCATCCGGGCATGGGCGAAGCCGTCAAGGAAGCCGCCCTCGCCGTCGACGGCCGACCCATCCACATCTGAGAATCTGTCTCGAAACGGTTGGTTTGATTTCAATGGTTGGCAACACCTTGCCTAACCATATCGTCACCCTCGGGCTTGTCCCACGGCTGTCCGGTTTAAGGTCGGCGTCGAGGAAAACAGGCTGCCATCGAGTGTGCGGCTCACCCCCCTCCCAACCTCCCCCCGTCAAGGGGGGAGGAGATTTTTTTCAGCCGTTTCAATAGTTTCCCCCTCCCCCTTCGACGGGGGAGGGTTGGGGTGGGGGTGACTCCCTCTCAGCCGCAAGCCGTTAGCCATGGTGCGTTGGCTTTTGCGGCCTTCCACCAGCCCCTTGGTTCCAACACCTTGCAAAGCAACCCTCTCCGCCAAACAGAAAGAAGCTACACCGGACAGCAGTGAGTCGAGGCTCGAAGGTGACGATGAGGGTGGCGTTGGCGCGCGGGGCTATTCGGCGGCGGTGCCGGCGACGTCGCTGCTGAGGCCCAGCAGGCCCGGCAGTTCCGTCATGTCGGTGAAGGGCTGGCCGCCGGCGGCGGCGAGGGCGTCGGGGTCGGAATCGGCGGCGTAGGCCAGCACGCGCATCCCTGCCGCCACGCCCGCCGTGGTGCCGAGCAGGCCTACGCCGCCGATTCCGACCCCGACGCCCTCGCCGCCGCCGGCGGGCAGCCCTTCACCGACATGACGGAACTGCCGGGCCTGCTGGGCCTCAGCAGCGAC
>NZ_JANQOI010000157.1 GCF_028289705.1 Pelagibius sp. | reverse complement strand
AGACAGACAGCCCATGGCAGTTCTCCTTCAAACTGCCATCCCAAAGAATCCATCTCCCCAGCGCACGCAACATCAAAAACCCATATGCGATTCCCCTGCCCTGGCGGGAGAGGGAGGGGCCCGCGTCAGCGGGAGGGTGAGGGGGGCGGCGGTTCCGTCTGGTGCGAAGCAGCAGACGCTGCAGCGGGCTGTCGACAGCGGCTCCCCCTCACCCAGCTGCGCCTAGGCTCGCGATGCTCGCCAAGGCTGCGCAACCCTCTCCCGCCAGGGGGAGAGGGGTATTTCAGCGGAGAGACTCCAGCCTTACCGCCAGCCGCCGGCGCGGGCGCCGAGCAGGGCTTCGGCCAGCTTGGCGTCGCGGCCGTAGACGTCGGTGCGGAAGTGCACGCTGCCGTCCTTGTTGACCCAGGAGGTCAGGTAGCCGATGTGCACCGGCAGCGGCTGCTTCAGGGTGACGATCCGCCGCTCGCCGGAGTCGATGGTCGCGTTGATGCGGTCCAGGCTCCAACCGCCGGTGCTGGTCAGCACCGCCTCGGCCAGGCCCGGCGGGTCCGAGACCCGGATGCAGCCATGGCTGAAGGTGCGCTGATCCTTGCCGAACAGCGTCTTCGCCGGCGTGTCATGGAGGTAGATGTTGAAGCGGTTGGGGAACATGAACTTGACCCGCCCCAATGCGTTACCGTCGCCGGAGCCCTGGCGCAGCTTGTAGGGGAAGTTGTTGCGGTTCACACCTGCCCAGTCGACGGTATGGGGATCGACCACGCTGGCCCCGCTGCTCCAGTCGCTGAACAGGGTGAAGTTGTTGCTGGCGAGGTAGCTAACGTCGTCCTTGATCTTGGGCAGCAGTTCCTTGCGGGCGATGCTCGGCGGCACGTTCCAATAGGGGTTCATCACCAGATAGGTCATCTCGTGGCTGAACACCGGGGTCGAGTGATAGGGCTTGCCCACCACCACCGGCATGTCCAGCAGGGTCTTCTCGCCGTCCACCAGCTTCAGCAACTGGTCGGCGAGATTGACGAAGATGTGCCGCCGGCCGAGGTCGTCGGGCATCCAGCGGCGGCGCTCCAGGTTCAGCACCATCTGTTCCAGGCGGGTCTCGATGGAGACGTTGAGGGCGGCCAGCGTCTTCTTGCCCACCGCGCCGTCCTGGGTGAGGCCGTGGCGGTACTGCATCCACTTCACCGCGTCCACCAAGGCATCATCGTAGAAATCGGGGTCGCCGCCGGCCTCGGCCGCATCGTCCGCCGCCTTCAGGTCGCCCCAGAGCCGCAGCCGCTCCCGAAGCAGGCCGATCCGCGGATCGGTCATGCTGGGTTTCAGGGTCGGTCCCTCCGGCAGCGGTTGCCAGCCGCCCTGGGTTGCCAGAGCGCGGTATTCGGCGAGCGCCACCTTCTGACGGTCATAGCGCGACGTTTGCGGGCGATAGCTGTCCACAAAGAGGGTCAGGTCTTGCGCCAAGGCGACCTGTGCCAACACGGTCTCTTTGCGGACCTCCTCGCGGAATACGAAGAGCTCGGGGTCGGCCACGTGGGGCGTGGTCCGGCCCTGGCCGAGATCGGCGACGAAGCGGATCAGCCCCAGGGTGAGGCGCACCTCCAGTTCCGCCAGTTGTGCCGGCTTCGCCGCGCCAAGCAGAGCGGCGATGGGCTCGGCGCCGTAGTCGCGGGGATCGAGGGCATCGAGATCCGCCGCCGCCAGAAGCTCGGACAGCTCCCGCGCGCGGGGGCCGGCCCCACTCTCCTGCACCCACAGCGGCTCGAGCGCGCGCTCCTGATAGAAGCGCTCCAGCACCGTAAGGGTTTCGATTTCGTCGTCGGTGGCCGCCGTGCCGACGCCGGCGCGCAGCTGGGCCGCCAGGGCCTCCTGCAGCGCCGCGGCGGAGGCCGCCCCCGGGACCAGCAAAAGCAGGCCGAACACAAGGCCGATCGCCCGGTTGATCATCATCGGAGTCCCCTCAATGAAGTCCCTGTCGGCAGCCGCCCAAATTCGCTGCCCCATGCCGGGTACACCCGGCTTGACTGGAGGGCAGGCGCGGCCGGCCGCCGCTCATTGCACGCTTTGACGCCTATAGGATCACAGCGCACGGCGGGATGCCAGCCCGCGGGCCGCAGGCAGCGGCGGTCTGGCCGGCGCAAAAGAGGGAGGCCGGCCCGGACCGGCTCAGCCTCGAACGTAGCTTTCCCACGCCACGGCCGATAATCTCCTGATACAGGGAGAGAGCGCTTGGAACGAAGATTGGCCGCCATCCTGGCCGCAGATGTGGTCGGCTATTCGCGGCTGATGGGGCAGGACGAAACCGGGACTCTTCGGCGCCTCACGGATCTGCGCCAGCAAGTCCTGGAACCGCTCATCGCCGAACACCATGGCCGGCTGGTAAAGCTGATGGGCGACGGCCTGCTGATCGAGTTCGCCAGCGTGGTCGATGCCATCGCCTGCGCCGTGGCCTGGCAGGAGCGGGTCACCACGCACGAAGCCGGGTGCGACGACGGCGGGCGGCTGAGCTTTCGCATCGGCATCAATCTGGGTGACGTGATCATCGAGGGCGAGGATATCTATGGCGAAGGCGTCAACGTCGCGGCTCGCCTGGAACCTTTGGCCGAACCCGGCGGCATTTGCGTCTCCAGCGCCGTCTACGACCAGGTGCGCAACAAAGTGGATCATGCCTTTCTCGATATCGGTCCGCAGGCGCTGAAGAACATTCGGCAACCGGTCCACGCCTATGCCCTGCAGCCCGGAAGGATTGTGGTGGAGGCGCCGCCAAGTCCGGCGGAGAGCGAAGTCATGGCCGACGGCACGGGTGAAAGGCCCTCGGTCGCGGTGCTGCCGTTCAAGAACCTGAGCGGCGATGCCGATCAGGAGTACTTCGCCGACGGGGTGTCCGAAGACATCATCACGGCCCTTTCCCGGAACCGCTGGCTGATGGTCATCGCCCGCAACTCCAGTTTCACCTACAAGGGCGAGTCGGTGGACCTCAAGCAAGTGGGCCGGCAGCTGGGCGCCCGCTACGTCCTGGACGGCAGCCTGCGAAAAGGCGGCGACCGCATCCGCATTGCAGCGCAGTTGATCGATGCAAGTCTGGGTAACCAGATGTGGGCCGAACGCTATGACCGGGTGCTCGAAGACATATTCGCGGTTCAGGACGAGGTCACCGAAGCCATCGTTGCCGCCATCGCGCCGGAACTCGGCAAGGCGGAGCAGCAGCGTGCCGCTGCCAAGACGGCGGAGAACCTGAACGCCTGGGACGTCTATCAGCGCGGCATGTGGCATCTCTACCGGCGCACCAAACACGATCTTGCGGAAGCCTGCCGTCTGTTCGAGGCGGCCCTGTCCCTGGATCCCGGCCTCAGCCCCGCCTGCTCCGGCTTGGTGGACGCCTACTATTACGAAGTGGTGCTCAGCCTGGCCGAGTCGCCGGAGGAAAACCGGCGCAGAGCCCTGCAAGTCGCCCGGCGCGCCGTGCAAATCGACCCGGACGACGCCGCGGCCCACTGCGCCATGGGCAAGGCAAAGATCGTCAATCAGGAACACGCTCTCGCGATTCCCGATCTCCAGTTGGCCATCGAGCTCAATCCGAGCCTCGCCTGGGCCCACTACGGCATCGGCGCCGCCACCGTGTTCGCCGGCCAGGCCGAGCGGGCGATCACGCACCTGGAAGACGCCATCCGTCTCAGCCCTCGGGACCAGCACATGGGGTCTTTCATGGTGCGTCTCGCCGAGGCCTATCTGTTGCTGCAGGATTATCCGCGCGCAGTGGAATGGGCCCGCAAGGCCCTCCAGCAGCAAGGGTTCCAATGGTCGCGCTATGCAGCCCTCCTCGCGGCCCTCGGCTATCTGGGCGAACGGGAGCAGGCCGCTCCTGTGCTCAGCGAATGCTCCGCCGAGCGGGCAGACTTTTCGGTCTCAATGGTCCGCGACAACCATCTCTACACCGATGGAAAGGCGCTGGATCACTACCTCGAGGGTCTCAGACGCGCCGGTGTCCCGGAGTAGCGTCCTCCACGTTTTGACGGAACCGGCCGTTCAGTGCGGTTTCTTGCGGGAGAGCGCGGTGAGCAGGGCGAGGTCCGGTTCGGGCTCGCGCGCCTCGCGCGTCCGGGCGGGGCTCAGTGCCCTGACGATGCGCAGCTTGCCGCTGGACATGTCGCGCACGGCCAGCAGTTCGGCGCTCTGCAGATCACCATCGGCGAACAGCGGCAAATAGCGTTTCGGCATTGCGGCCTCCCTGCCGTTTCGCGCCCCCCGGTCTTGCCGCCGGCCCGGACGCAGCCAAACTCGGTTACAGCTCCCGCACGTCGGCCAGGCGGCCGGCGATGGCCGCCGCCGCGGCCATGGCCGGGCTCATCAGATGGGTGCGCCCGCCGCGACCCTGGCGGCCCTCGAAGTTGCGGTTCGAGGTGGAGGCGCAACGCTCGCCCGGCTGCAGCCGGTCGGCGTTCATGGCCAGGCACATGGAACAGCCCGGCTCGCGCCAGTCGAAGCCGGCCTCGAGAAAAATGCGGTCGAGACCCTCTTCCTCGGCCTGGTTCTTCACCAGGCCCGAACCCGGCACGATCATGGCGTGGACCCCCTCGGCGACCTTGCGGCCCTCGGCCACCCGGGCGACCTCGCGCAGGTCCTCGATGCGTCCGTTGGTGCAGGAACCGATGAAGACCTTGTCGACGGCGATCTCCGACAGGGGCGTCCCGGCTTCGAGGCCCATGTAATCGAGTGAGCGCTCGATGGCCTGGCGCTTCGCGGCGTCGCGCGCCTCCTCCGGGCCCGGCACCCGTCCGGTGATGGGGGCCACGTCCTCCGGGCTGGTGCCCCAGGTCACCTGGGGGTCGATCTCAGCGGTGGCCAAGGTGACCTCCCGGTCATAGCGCGCGCCCTCATCGGAGGGCAGGCTGCGCCAGTGGGTCACCGCCTGTTCCCAGGTTCCCGCCTTGGGGGCCATGGGCCGGCCCTTGATGTAGTCGTAGGTGATCTCGTCCGGGGCGATCAGCCCGGCCCGCGCACCGCCCTCGATGGACATGTTGCAAACCGTCATGCGCCCTTCCATGGAGAGGTCGCGGATCGCCTGGCCGGCGTATTCGATGACATGGCCGGTGCCGCCGGCGGTGCCGATCTTGCCGATGATGGCGAGGATCAGGTCCTTGGCGGTGACG
>NZ_JANQOI010000151.1 GCF_028289705.1 Pelagibius sp. | reverse complement strand
CGGATCATGTTTAGACGGAAACACTTCCGTGTTTGCGTCTAAACATGTGAATCCGCTCTACACTTAAGAATTAGAGCAGATTCACCTGGTCCGATGGATCGCTCCCGCGATTCCATCGAACCAGGATCTGCTCTAGCGGAACAGGGTGGAAATGCTGGAGCCGCTGTGGATCGCCTTGATGGCGTCGGCGAAGAGCTGGGTAACCGAACAGGTCTCGATCTTGTCGATCCGCTTCTCAGGCGCCAGGGGAATGCTGTCGGAGACCACCAGCGAACCCAGCGGCGACTCGGCGATCCGCTCAACGGATTGGCCCGAGAGGACAGGGTGCACCGCCGCCGCCTCCACCGCCGTGGCGCCCTGGTTCAGCAGATAGGCTGTCGCTTCCATCAGGGTGCCGCCGCTGGCGATCTCGTCGTCGACGATCAGCGCCCGCTTGCCGGCGACATCGCCGATCAGCGCCACTGCCCGCGGCTTCTCGTCGTCGCCGTCGCGGCGCTTGTCGACGATGGCGATCGGCAGGTTGAGGCGGTTGGCGTAGCCGCCGATCTCTTTGGCCTCACCGACGTCCCCGGCGACCAGAACGAAGTCGCTGAGGTCACGGGTGTTGCGCAGGTGATCGCAGAGGATGGGGCCCGCCTGAAGCTGGTCCACGGGGATGCGGAAGAAGCCCTGCACCTGCGGCGAATGGAGGTCCATGGTCAGCACCCGGTCGGCGCCGGCGGTCTCCAGCAGGTCCGCCATCAGCCGGGCGGTAATGGAGATCCGCGGCTGGTCCTTCTTGTCGGAACGGGCATAGGGGAAGTAGGGCAGCACCGCGGTGATCCGCCGCGCCGAGGCGTGCTTCAGCGCATCGATGGTGATCAGCAGCTCGACGATTCCGTCGGAGACCGGCGGGCAGGAGGGCTGGATCACGAAGGCGTCGCTCTCGCGCACGTTCTCTTCGATCTGCACCAGGATGTTCTCGTTGGAAAAGCGCACGACGCGGGTCTTGCAAAGCTCGACGCCGAGATGACGGCAAACCTGGGCGGCGAAGGCCGGATGGGCCGAACCGCTGATGATTCGGATCGAATTTGTCATGGGGTTCCGATGGCTGACGGGAGGCGTTGAGGCGGCACGCCTCTTCTAGCCCATCGCGCCTGGATTGGCATCCGCTATGAGGAAGGTCGTCATGAAGAGGCCGCTATCAGGCGCCGGGCCGGCAGCTTGACAACCTTTGGGGCGCCACAAGATCCTGGCGCAGTGACCTTCGAGAGGCCCGCATGCCCGGAACCCGCCTATCATTCGCGCTCCTCGGCCTGCTCTCCGCCGCGACCCTGTCGCTGCAGTTCTGGCTGAACATCGATCGGCGCGGCGGTGTCGGCCCGGCGCTGGTTTCCATGCTGGGCTTCTTTTCCATCTGGACCCATCTTGTGCTCTCCGCCGTCTGCCTGAACGTCGCGGTCAGGATCGACAAGGCTTGGAGCGATGCCCGGATCTCCCTCGTCACTGCCGTCACCTATCTCATCGTCTTCGTCGGCCTGGCCTACGAAATCCTGCTCAGCGCCGATCACAACCCCAGGGGCATCTTCTTCGTCACCAACCTGCTGCTGCACTATGTCGTTCCCTTGGGCATGCTGGCGCTCTGGCTGACCGTCGTGCCGAAGGGCCGGCTGCGTTTCGCTTCGGTGCTTCCCTGGCTCGCCCTGCCGCTGGTCTATTTCGGCTACGTCCTGGTTCGGGGAGAACTGACCGGCCGCTATCCCTACTTCTTCCTCAATGTCGATCGCTATGGCTACGGCCAGGTGCTGCTGACCGCCGCCTGGTTCACCCTGGCCTTCGTCGCCCTCGGGGCCGGCTTCGTGGTCCTAGACCGGCTGCTTGGCCGGCGCCGCCGGCAGGTGGAAGCGCCCTAGCGAAGCCTATTGGACCGGCCGGTCGATTGCCTTTGGGGCCGCCCGTTCCTATCTATCAACCAGACATTTCGAGAGGCAGAGCATGAATCCCCAGAACCTTCTTGAGCAGTTTCTCGGCCCCGACGCGGCCGCCAGCGCCGGCGGCGCCGTTCAGAGCGCCAAGGGCAAGCTGGCCAACAGCGGATTAGGCGGTGTGGCCGGCGGACTGGCCGCCGGCGGTGTGCTGGGTCTTCTTCTGGGGAACAAGAAGGCTCGCAAGACGGTCGGCAAAGTGGCCGGCGGCGTGGTCGGCTACGGCGGTGCCGCGGCGCTGGGTGCGCTCGCCTACCGCGCCTACAGCAACTGGCAGTCCGGCCAGCAGGCACCCCAGCAACCCGCCCCGCAGGGGGGAACGCCCGGGGCCGCGCCCGCCGCCGATCCGGCGCCCGAGGCGCCGCCGGCGGGCTCGAAGTTCCTGCCGGCGACGGCGCCGGCGCGCGACGGCCGGCCTTTCGAGCTGGCCCTGGTCATGGCGATGATCGCGGCGGCCAATGCCGACGGGCATATCGGCCCGGACGAACAGAAGCAGATCTTCGACCGGGTCGGCGAGCTGCCCCTGGAGGCCGAGGACAAGGCTTTCGTCTTCGATGCCCTGGCCAGCCCGCCGAGCCTGCAGGACATCGCAAACCTGGCCGAGGGGCCGGAGCAGGCGGCCGAGCTCTATCTCGCCTCCCGCCTCGCCATCGACCCCGATCATCCCATGGAACAGGCCTATCTGGAGGGCCTGGCCAGCCGCCTCTCCCTGCCGATGGATCTGGTCACCCACCTGGAGGGCCAGGCCGCCGCCGCCACGGCGTGATCGCGCTTCGTCGCCGGTGCTCCGCCGGCGGTGCACCTATCCCTCAGCAGGTCTCTTGCGGGATTTCGCGTTCGGCGAGGTGCAGCGGTCCCGAGAGGTCGACGACCATGGGCGCCTCCGCCGGGCGCAGCATCGCCTCGCCGGAGAGGTTGGCGAACAGCCATTGGGTGTCGCCGGCGGCGCTGCGTGTGGTGCGCCGGCGCTCCGGCGCCATCTCCACCGGCCCCGCATCGCCGTCCTTGGCGATGGCGAAGCGAAAGACGTAGTTGGGGGTCATGCCCATGCGCAGGTCCGAGACCAGGATCTCGCCGCCCTCGGCCTCGATGCGAAAGAAGCCGTCGCTGAAGGCCGCCAGCTTGGCCAGGGCTTCCGAGCCTTCCAGACAGCCCAGACGTTCGGTCCCGCGCGGGTGGACATAGGCCGTCACCTGATCTCGGGAACCGAAAAGCGGCAGATAGAGGTTGATGTAGCGCTCCCCGTCGACGGCGATGGCCTTCCAGAACAGGGAGTTGAAGGGCGTGGGGCTGGCCATCAGCCGCTCCGGCACCACGCCGGCCTCCGCCAGCACCGCGGCGGCCCGCTCCTTCACCACCTGCTGCGCTATCAGGCCCCAGCCCAGATAGGCGGTAGAGAGCGCCAAAGCCGTGACGACGGAGAGGCCGAAACGCCGCGACCAATTGCCCTTGAAGAAGGCCCAGATCACGACGAACAGCAGCGGCAAGGAGTAGAGCGGGTCGATGATGAAGATCGAACCGCTGCCCACCGGGTCGCGAATCAGCGGCCAGAACACCCGGGTGCCGTAGATCGTCAGCGCGTCGATCACCGCGTGGGTGACGAAGATCAGGTAGACGGCGAGATAGGTTTGCAGGCGTTGGTCGCGCAGCCCCTTGAACAGCCGCACCATCGCTTCCCCGAACAGCGGCGCCGCCAGGGCCTGGACGAAAAAGGAGTGGCTGGCCCCGCGGTGCAGGGTGAAGGAGTCGATGGGGTCCTCGAAGGGAAAGAGCACGTCGAGGTCCGGAACGGTCCCCAGCAGACCGCCGGCAAGGGCCGCCTTGCGCGGCCCGATCCGCGGGCCCAGGGCGGCCGCGCCGACGGCGGCGCCAAGGGCGAACTGGGTCACGGAGTCCATGGGGCAGGCGGTCTCTCTTTCGGGGAGGGGCGAAGGGGTGTCAGGTCTCAGAGAGATATAGGACGCCCCGGGGCTTTGTCACGGGCCGAGATCCCTCGAGGCCCCTGGGGCAAAGATGCACCTGGCGGTGCCGCCGTTTCGACAGATGCGAGGGCTGTCTGATAGAAAGACGGGAAACCTCAACTCACCCTGCAATCAGTCACGGAGACCGGGATGTCGGACGACAGCAAAGCGACGGGACGCTGCCTCTGCGGGGCGGTGAAGATCACGATACCTGGCGGCCAGAGGGAGGTCGGCGCCTGCCACTGCAGCATGTGCCGGCGCTGGACCGGCGGTCCGATCCTGGCCTTTGACGCCGGCAGAGACCTCGCCATCGAGGGCGAGGAGCGGATCGGCGTCTACCGCTCCTCCGACTGGGCCGAGCGGGCCTTCTGCAAGACCTGCGGCAGCAATCTCTTCTACCGGCTGGTCGGCTCCGGCGAGCATCACCTCTGCGCCGGCCTCTTCGACGATCAGGACGGCTTCACGCTGGAGACTCAGATCTTCATCGACGAAAAGCCGGAGTTCTACGCCTTCGCCAACGAGACCAAGGACATGACCGGCCCCGAGGTCTTCGCCCTCTACGCCCCACCGCCGGACGAGGGGTAGTGTTCCGCCCCAGCAGCGTAGATGGAGCTGTTAGCGCCAAATCCTGGAGTGTGCTTCTGCGAATACCTTGTCGATTCCGGCGCGGTCAAAGCGAAGGGGCACACGCCAAAGAACGGAGGGTTTGCCCAGCGCCTCACTGACACCTTCATAAGTGAAGTCGAACTGGATCTTTAGGGTGGTTTCCACGCTTGCCTTGCCGAGCGGACCAAAGGCGATCTCGGTTGCATCTGCCGGATTGTGGGCGTGTCCGAGGTAGATCGAGCCGTCGATATAGCCGTCCTCCGGATTTGTAGGGAAGACAAACCGTTTGCCTGAGAGCTCATCCAGGCTTCGCACTTCAAACCTGATAAAATCAAGGCGTACCGACGTCTTCTCCAGAATGCCGTCGAACTCGAAGGGGCTCAGCTCGATTGCGATGTCGAAGAACAGGGTCGGCACCAGACCAATGTGGGGATTCGCAAAAATCCGGCAGGCGAGCACCCCACCGGTCGGCGTTGCGAGGTCTTGGAATCTCATCAGATCTCTCTGGTCCGCTTCTTTGGCATCGCTGCCTCGCACCCCCGACAAATGCACAAAGCAAAGCGCCCGGTCCACGTCGTGCGGGCCGGGCGCTTGTTTGGCTCTTTGCGGTCGCCGCTCAGTGCAGCTTGGCGCTGAGGTCCTTGATGGCCTGGTCGACCATGGCCTGGTCTCGGGCCGGGTCGACGCTGTCGGTCAGCAGCTTGGCGGTGGCCGCCATGGCGATGTCGACGGCCTGGGCGCGCACCTCCTGCACCGCCTGGGTCTCGGCCTGGGCGATCTTCTCCAGGGCTGCGCGCTCGCGGCGCGCCAGCACCGCCTTCAGGTCCTCGCTGGCTTGGTTGCGCAGCAGTTCGGCCTCGTGCTTGGCGCTTTCCAGCATCTCCTCGGCCTCCTTGGCGGCGTCGCGCTGCTTGCGCTTGTACTCCGCCAGGGTCTTCTGCGCTTCCTCGCGCAGGCGCTGGGCCTCGTCAAGCTCCGCCTTGATGCGCTCGGCCCGGGAATCCAGCCCGTCGAGCATCGGCTTGCGCGCCTTCCAGTACATCAGAACCATGAAGAGGACGAAGGCGACCGCCACCCAGAATGTCGGGTCGTTCAACATCAGCCCCCGCCTCCCTTGGCCTGGCTTCCCATGACGTCGCTCACCGCCCGGTCCACCTCCTGGGCCCCGGCCTTGACGCCGATCAGCTTTTCGGTGGCGGCCATCACCACCTCGCTGACCGTGCCCTCAAGGCTGGAAAGGGCGCTCGCCTTGGCGGCGGCGATGCGGGCTTCGGCTTCCTCGGTCTGGGCGGCCAGCTTGGCGGCCAGGGCCGCGGTTTGCTGCTCGGCCTCGGCCTTTAGGGCGTCGTTGGCGGTCTTCAGGACCTCGTGGGCCGAGGCCTGGGCGTCGGCCCGCAGCTTCTCGTAGTCCGCCAGGATCTGTTCCGCTTCTTCCTTCAGCGCCGTCGCCTTCTTCAGGTCGTCGTCCAGCTTGCGCTGCCTTGCCTCCAGAACATCGGCGATGCGCGGCAGCGCCACCCGCCAGACGATCAGGTAGAGGGCGATGAAGGTCACCGCCAGCCAGAAAAGCTGGGTCGGCCAAACGGTGGGATCGAGTTGGGGCATGGCCCGCGTCCTCTCACTCAGTCAATAGGCCGGCCAATCGGCCTGCCGGTAGAGCCGCCCTGCCGGCGGGTCCCGTGGGGCCGCCGGAAGACGGTTCCGCGGGCCGCTAGCCGAACAGAATCAGCAGCGCGATGACCAGCGCGAAGAGCGCGATGGCTTCGACCAGGGCGAAGCCCAGCATGGTCATGGTGAAGACCTCACCGCGCGCTGCCGGGTTGCGGCCGACGGCGACGATGAAGGAGGAGAAGATGCTGCCGATGCCGATTCCCGAGCCGATGACGCCGATAACGGCCAGGCCCGCGCCGATCACTTTGGCGGCTTCAAGTTCCATTGTAGATGCTCCCTTTACGGTAACCTAGGTGAGGGGGGTGTCGATGGAAGGCGCTGACCCGCGGGTCCCCGAACTCAGTGCAGATGCAGCGCGTCGTTGATGTAGAGGCAGGTCAGAATCGCGAAGACATAGGCCTGCAGAAAGGCGATGAGGATCTCCAGGCCGGTCAGCGCCACCACCAGGGCGAAAGGCAGAACGCCGAAGACGCCCAATAGGCCGATGAAGCCGGCGATGACCTTCAGGAGGGTGTGGCCCGCCAGCATGTTGGCGAAGAGTCGCACCGAAAGGCTGATCGGGCGCGAGAGGTAGGAGATCACCTCGATCGGGATCAGCAGTGGCCACATGGCGACCGGCGCGCCGGGCGGCACGAAGAAGGAGAAGAAGTGCATCCCGTGCTTCACGAAGGCGAGGATGGTCACCCCGATGAACACAATGAGGGCCAGGGCGAAGGTGACGATGATGTGGCTGGTGAAGGTGAAGCTGTAGGGGATCATCCCCAGCAGATTGCCGAACAGGATGAACATGAAGAGGGTGAAGACGATGGGGAAATAGCGCCGGCCCTCCGAGCCCACGGTGTCCGATATCAGCCCGGCGATAAACTCGTAGGACAACTCCGCCAGACTTTGCATGCGGCCCGGCACCAGGGCGCCGCGGCGCATGCCGAGAATGAGGAAAGCCGTGATCAGGACAAGCGTCGCCACCATCATCAGCGAGGAGTTGGTGAAGGTCACCAAGCCCATCGTCTCCCCCGGCTCCAGCGTCGTCAGGAGACTCTTGATCTCGAACTGCTCGAGGGGGCTATGCGCGCCGCCGCCTTCAGCCATCTTCTAACCCTTACCCGTCCCCATTTCGCCTATCGGCCGGATCCTGCCCTTCGGCAGGGTCTCGCCCATTCTCGGACCCGGTTGGTTCGCTCTTATTGCGGTATCCGACCTGTCCGCCCAAACCACCGACAACCCTGAACACGTTCATGAATCCCGCGGCCGCGCCGAGAACGAAAAACAGCAGCAGAAACCAGGGTTTGGTTCCCAGCCACCGATCGAGGAAGTAACCGATCGCAACGCCGACGATGAGCGCGGCAACGATCTCCACCCCAATCCGCATCGCAAAGGCCAGTCCCTTTCCCCGCTCTGTGGAGGTGGCTTCTGCGCTGCGCCGCTTGGCTTTCGCCGCGCGGAGTCTTTCGTCCAGCTTGTCGAGGGATGGCGGTGGAGAGTCGTCTTGCATGCGCCTTATCTACCACTCGCCGGGTGACCGTTCTCCCCAAGGATTGATGGAGGTCTGAGCTGAATTCGCGCGCACAGTATGAAGACTCCTTCCCCCTGTCAAGGCGAAGAAACCCGCTGTTCTCCTAGTGTCTCGGGCCGATTCGAGAGGCCGCGTTCACGCGGTTTCCGCTGTCGAATCTGGGACCGTTTCCACGGCCCGCGAGGGCGTTTTACGGTGCTCGCGAAACGGCGGTTTCTTCGCCGTGATCGCGCACGGGCGAGGGGGCGGCGGCGGGTTGCGCAGGATCGACTTCACACCGCCTGCCGCCCCGCGGGCGCGGCCGGCAGCCCGGAGGCTTCCGCCCCCAGCCCCTCGCCCGGAACCCAAGAAATCCGGCACAGAACGTTCCGCTAATCAAACCATCGGTTGATATAGTTGTATGGTTTATCTGTTGTTTAGAATTTTTCTTTTATGAGTGTTGGAATCGATAGAGAAAAACAAGCTTAGGTAACAATGCCTAGCATATCCAGGCCCGTGGCCCTCGCGCTGGTTTTTGCCGCCCAGGTCGGAATCTTCGGCTTTCTGGCCTGGGTTTCCTATGAGCGAACCATCGCGCACGAGGAGGCGACCCTGGCCGTGGATGCGCAGGCGACGGCCGAGCAGATCGCCCAGGCCATGCGCCTGGTCGACGTCCAGCTCCAGCACCTTGAAGACGAAGTCCTGCAAAACATCCAGTGGACTGAGGAACTCGACCGGGACGCCCTTGCCGTGTTGGGGGCGGCCGCCAGTTCCGCGCCTCACATCGGCGGCGCGGGCTACACCGACAGCGCAGGGACCGTCAGGGGGGTGGTTCTTTCCGACGGCAGCACCATGCTCAGCGGGCTGGACATTTCCAAGCGGCCTTACTTCACGGCGCATCGGGATGGTCAGATCCGTGGAACCTATCTCAGCGAACCGGTCGAGGGGCGCCTTCGCGGGCGCCGGATCCTGCTCACCTCGCGGCGCCTGTCGTCACCGGAGGGCGACTTTCTCGGCACTGTGATGATGTCGGTTCTGCCGTCCTACTTCGCCGAGCAGTTTGCCCACGGCAACGAACTGCCCATTCAACGCCGGATCGTGACCGCCGCCGGCACCCTCGTTGCCGTTGCCCGGCCTGCGGACGATGGCGGGGCCACGTCGGATCAAGAGCCCCAGTTGGCCGGACTCACCGCCGGTTTGATGTCTCAAGCCGAGGTATTCACGGAGACCAACACCGCCGGCGACGAGGTGCTGACAGCCGTCGCGCCGGTGCCGGGCTGGCCTCTGGTGGCCACGGCCAGTCTCGGCAGAGGGGCCATTCTCGCCGATTGGCTGATGGCGTTGCTTGCCATCGGCATTGCGCTGGCGCTTTCCCTGGCCGCCATGGTCGTGATGGTCCGGCTGCTGCACGAGCGCGAAGACTTCGGCCGCAAGCAGGAACACCGCTTCCGTTCACTCATCGAGGATGCCATCGACGGGGTCATCATTCACGACCTCGGCATTGTCCTTTTCGCCAACGACGCGGCGGCCCAGATGATCGGGCTCTATCACGGGACCGAGCTGCGCGGCCGCTCCCTGGCGGAGTTCGTCCATGGAGATGCCCAGGCCAGGACCCTGGAGCAGTGGCGCCACGTCAAGGAGTCGGGGCAGTCGCGGACGGCGCGGCGGGTGCCGGCGCGCCGCGTCGACGGCAAGATGATCTATGCCGACATGTCCTCACAGCAGATCGAATGGGGGGATCGCACGGCAATCCGTTCCTCTCTGAACGAAGTGACCGACCAGGTTCTGCTCGCCCGCAAGGACCAGCGGCGCACGGCGATCCTGGCGGCTGTCAACGATGCCCACTCGATCTATCTGAACCAGACCCGCAACCGCCTCGCCTTCGAGGAGCTTCTGGAGAAGATCCTCGATCTCAGCGGTTCGGTCTACGGCCTGATCGCGGAGAAGCTGGAGGATGAGGAGGGCAAGCCCTACCTGAGGACGCTGGCCATCTCCAACATCGCCTGGGACGACGAAACCCGCCGCTGGTACGAGAGTGCTGCCACGGGCGGCATGGAGTTCCGTAACACCGACAACCTGCGCGGCGTACCGCTGCGTACCGGCGAGGTGCTGATCGCCAACAACCCGCGCCGCCACCCCGCCTCCACCGGCGTGCCCTGTGGCCACCTGGCCATGGACAACGTGATGATCCTGCCGCTGACGCTGGAAGACGAGATTCTGGGCGAGGTCGCGCTGGCCAACCGCAAAGGCGGGTTTGACGACCAATTGGCGTCGGAACTGGCGCCCATCGTTCAGGCGATCACCAGGATCGTCTCGGACTTCCGTACCGATCGCCTGCGCGAGGCGGCGGAACGGGCGTCCGAGTCGAAGTCCGCCTTCCTGGCCCATATGAGCCACGAGCTGCGGACCCCCCTGTCCGGGGTCATCGCGAACCTGGAACTGCTGAGCGAAGACAAGTTGGAGCGCGAACAGTCCGACCTGGTCGAGGCTTCCATGACCGCCGGCAAGGCGCTCCTCGGGATCATCGGCAACACCCTCGACTTCTCCAAGATCGAGGCCGACGAGCTGGTGCTCGACATGACCGAGTTCGATCCGGCGGTCATGGTGGAGGACGTTCAGTCGATCTTCTTCGCCGCCGCGCGCGACAAGGGCCTCACCCTCTCCACCGCGGTGGACGCACGGGTTCCCCGCACCATCAGAGCCGATGAAATGCGCCTGCGCCAGGTGCTCTCCAACCTCGTCGGCAACGCCATCAAGTTCACCGCAAAGGGCCGCATCGCAATCTCGCTCTTTGCGGACCGGCTGGACGACGCGACGGCGCAGCTTTGCTTTTCCGTCGACGACACCGGCATCGGCTTCGATCCGGAGCAGGCGGAAAACCTGTTCAAGCCCTTCGGCCAGGAAAGCGGTTCCACGGCGCGCAACTTCGGCGGCACCGGCCTGGGCCTGACCATCGCCCAGCGCCTGGTGGCGCTCCATGGCGGCGACGTCAAGTGCTTTGCCCAGCCCGAGGCAGGCAGCAGCTTCGTAGCCTTTCTGCCGGCCACCGTGGTCGATTGGGGCGACCCCGAAGTCTGGTCGCTGGAGAACCACAGTATCTGCCTGCTGTTCCCCGAGGGCGACCTGCCGGAGGGCCTGGTTCCGGATCTTCTGGCCGCCGGGGCCGAGGTGCAATGCGTTGCGGAGGCCCGGGAGCTGATGGGCACGCACTGCGACGACACGCATCGCCGGCGCAGCCTCTTCGTCGACTGGGATGCGCTCGATCCGGAGCAGGAGGCCGTGATTGAAGGCTACAAGGCCGGCTATTCCCGGGTCTTCGCCCTGACCTCCGACAACCAAGCCGACCGCCGCCGCCGCGCTCTGTTCCATCACGGTGTGATCCTTGCCGCCAAGCCGCTGAGCGCGGTCAGCGCCTCTCATGCAATCCTTGGCGACGACAAAGCCCGCAGCCAGCGGCTCGCTGAAGAAGCAAGCGCCGACCAGGGCGGCTACCAGGTGTTCGAGCCCGGCCAGGCCCCGAAGATCCTGATCGTCGAAGACCAGCCCATGAACCAGCTCGTGCTCCGGCGCCAGCTCCGCCGCCTCGGCGCCGACTGCGATCTCGCCGAGCATGGCCGCGAGGCCCTCGACCTGCTCGACCAGCGCAGCTACGACCTGGTGATCACCGACTGTTCGATGCCGGTGATGGACGGCTTTGAGCTCAGCACCGCAATCCGCGGGCTGGAGGCGGCCGGGCGGCCGCGCAGCGTCATCATCGCGCTCACGGCCAATGCCGTCACCGGCGATGCCCAGCGCTGCTACGACGCCGGCATGGACGCCTATCTGTCCAAGCCGGTCGGCCTCTCGGAGCTGTCGAGGGCCCTGGAGCAGTGGTGGAATCCGGCCCCTCAGCGAGCCCAGGCCGAGCAGGCGCCAGAGGAGTCGGAGACCGCCCCGGCGGAGGCGGCAGCGGGCGGCCCGCCCATCGACCGCCAAGGCCTGGCCGAGCTGATCGGCGAAGACGACGACGAGACCATCGACGCCCTGATCCTGGAATTCTTCGAGAACTGGCAGCAGGCCCTGGCCGGTGTCCATGGCCCCTGGCAGCGCCGCGAGGCGGTGGCGCTGCGGGCGGCGGCCCATGCGGCCAAGGGAACCGCGCGCTACGGCATGGCCCCGGTGCTTGCGGAGATCTGCCAGGACCTCGAACACCAGGCGGAAGACGCCGATTGGGACCGGCTGCAAGGGCTGATCGATGGCCTGGACACCGAGACCGAGCGTCTCAGGGCCCATCTTCAGGCCGGCGGCCTGATCGGGGAAGGGGAGCGGCGAAGTGCCTAAGTCCATTCTCATCGCAGACGACCAGGATTTCGTGCGCTCTCTCATGACGCGCATGCTGCAGCAACTGGGGTTCAATGCCCGGGCGGTGCACGACGGCCGGGAAGCGGCCATGGCGCTGAAGTTCATCGACGGGGCCCTGATCCTCGACCAGCAGATGGGCGGTTTGACGGGCCTGGAGCTGCTGAAGTCGGTGCGGACCGGAGAGACGATCCTGGAACGCGGCTTTCCGGTGCTGATCCTGACCGGCCATGCCGATATGGACGTAGTCAAGCTGGCCAGCGAGCTGGACGTCACGGCGCTGCTCACCAAGCCGGTGTCGAAGGCGCAGCTCAAGGACCGCATGAGCTATGCCCTGACCCGCAAGATCGACCTGAAGCCGGCACCAACCTACGCCGCCATCGAGGTCCCCAAGGCCAAGGTCGAAGACCTGCCGGTGACCGATGCGCCGATGCCGGCCATGAAAAGGCGGCCGAAGACCGAGGACAAGCAAACGGACGGCCGCAAGTCCTGGGTGCTGAAGGGCAACTGCGAAGCCGACCCTGCCCTTGCCATGGGCGACGGGCGCCGGGTCCACTACAGCAAGATCCAGCCGGGAATGATGCTGGTGGAGAACCTCTACGGAAAGAACGGGGCGCTGCTGTTGGGCGCCGGTACCGAGCTGACCGAAGACATGATCGGCCGCCTGATCACCAAGTGCGAATCGAACAGCACCGCAGAGTACCTCACGGTGGTCCAGGCCAACCGGCCATCGTCCAGCGAGTCGTCGTAGAGCGTTTTCGACTTACGTCGAAGCGGTTCCAGCCCGCACCCCGCCAAAACCTGAAGAATTCTACGCGCTTTCCCGCAGGCTTTCGGCGGCCTGAAGGTCGACCGAGACCAGTTGGCTGATGCCGCGTTCGGCCATGGTGACGCCGAACAGGCGGTCGACCCGGGCCATGGTCATGCGGTGGTGGGTGATGATCAGGAAGCGGGTCTCCGTCGACTTGGTCAGCTCCTCCACCAGTGTGCAGAAGCGGTCGACATTGGCGTCGTCCAGCGGCGCATCGACCTCGTCCAGCACGCAGATCGGCGCCGGGTTGGTCAGGAAGACGGCGAAGAGCAGCGCCAGGGCGGTCAGGGCCTGCTCGCCGCCCGACAGCAGGGACATCACCTGCAGGCGCTTGCCCGGCGGGCTGGCCATGATCTCCAGGCCGGCGGCCAGCGGATCCTCCGACTCCGTGAGCTTCAGATGCGCCCGGCCGCCGCCGAAGAGGCGCACGAAGAGCTCGGCGAAATGGCTGTTCACCGCTTCGAAGGCGGCCAGCAGCCGTTCCCGGCCCTCGCGGTTGAGGCTGGCGATGCCCTGGCGGAGGCGGCCGATGGCGGCGATGAGGTCGCTGCGCTCCGACTGCATGCCGGCGATCTGCTCGTCCAGTTCGCGGGCTTCGGCCTCGGCGCGCAGATTGACCGCGCCCAGGTTCTCGCGCTCACGGATCAGGCGGGCCAGCTTGGTCTCCAGGTCGTCGCGCCGCGGCAATTCCTTCTCGGGATCGACCTCGGCGACCGCGAGGGCCTGATCGAGGGCGCAGCCGAGTTTCTCGCGCACCTTCTCGACCACGGTCTCCAGGCTTTGGCGCCCCTGGGAGACCGCCCCCTCGCAACGGATGCGGTTTTCGCGGGCACCGGTCAGGCGGGCCTCTTCGGCTTTCAGGGCTTTGTCCGCCTCGCTGAGCCGGGTTTCCCCGGCGGCCAGGGCATCGGCCGCTGCACGGCGCCGGCCCTCGGCCTCCTCGATGAGGTCGGCCAGGGCCTCGCGGCGCTCGGCCAGGGCGAGGGGTACCGCCGCCAGGGTCTCGATTTCTTCCTCGGTCGCCTGGCGCCGGGTCTCCAGGTCCTGAAGATGGGTCTTGGCTTCTTCGGCGCGGCGCTGCCAGGATTGGTATTCGGCGGCAATGTCCAACAGCCGGCGCTGGCGGCCTTCGGCCTCGCGCTTGAGCTGATCGAGCTGGCCCTGGCGTTCGACCAGGCCGTCGCGGGCCCCGGCCAGGCTTTCGCGCAGCTCGTCGGCGCGCTGATGCTCGAGGTTGAGGTCGGGCAGGGCGGCCTGCTCGCCGCGGGCCTGGGTCAGCGCCCCCTCGGACTCCTGCTCGTCGCTACCCAGGCGCGTCAGGCTTTCGTCCAGGCCGGCCAGCCGCGCGGCGAGGGCATTGGCCTTCTGGACCAGCTCGCCGTGCTGCTGCCGTGCGGTACTGGCCGCATCGAAGGCTTCGGTCTCGCCGGCCCGGGCAGCGCGCTCGGCCTGGGCGGCCTGTTCGACGGCCGCTTCCAGCGCGCCGTGGTCTGCCGCGGCCCGGGCGGTCTCCCGCTGAACCTGCTGCAGGTCCTCGCGCAGCCCGGCCAGGCGGTTGCGCTGGGCCATCCGCTGCGCGGCGGTGGTCGGCGCATCGGCCTTGGCGGTGAAACCGTCCCAGCGCCAGAGGTCGCCCGCTTTGGTCACCAGGCGCTGGCCCGGCCGCAGCAACGCCTGCAGGCGGGCCCCGGATTCCCGGTCAGCGACGACACCGATCTGTGACAGCCGCCGATCGAGGGCCGCCGGGCCCTGAACCGCAGCCGACAGGGCCTCGGCCCCGGCGGGCAGGGGCGGGGCCAGATCGAGGCCGGGCAACTGCTGCCAGTGCACCGGCGCCGCCTCGTCGGCGGACACGCTGAGGTCGTCGCCCAGCGCCGCCCCCAGGGCGGCCTCGTAGCCCGGCGCCACGGTGACGGCGTCCACCACCGGCGGCCACATGTCCGATTCCGCGGGCTCCAGCAGGGCGGTGAGGGCGGAGATTTCCGCCTCCAGCTTGGCCTGGCCCGCTTCCTGCTCGCGCAGGCGCCCGCGCGACTCGCTTTCCCGCTGCCGCGCGGCTGCGGTGGCTTCGGCGGCGGCGG
>NZ_JANQOI010000143.1 GCF_028289705.1 Pelagibius sp. | reverse complement strand
ACCACGTCGCGCGTCGTGCGCGGATCGATGATGCCGTCGTCCCACAGCCGCGCCGTCGCATAGTAGGGATGGCCCTGTTCCTCGTACTGCTCGCGGATCGGCGTCTTGAAGGCCTCCTCTTCCGACTCGCCCCAGCTTTCGCCCTTGGCTTCCATCGCGTCGCGCCGCAGGGTCGCCAGCACCGTGGCGGCCTGTTCGCCGCCCATCACCGAGATCCGCGCGTTGGGCCACATCCATAGAAAGCGGGGGCCGTAGGCGCGCCCGCACATGCCGTAGTTGCCGGCGCCGAAGCTGCCGCCCAGGATCACCGTGAACTTGGGCACCTTCGCGCAGGCAACCGCGGTGACCAGCTTGGCCCCGTCCTTGGCGATCCCGCCGGCCTCATACTTCTGGCCGACCATGAACCCGGTGATGTTCTGCAGGAAGACCAGGGGAATGCCCCGCTGACAGCAGAGCTCGATAAAGTGCGCGCCCTTTACCGCGGACTCGGAGAACAAGATCCCGTTGTTGGCCAGGATGCCCACGGGATAGCCGCAGAGATGGGCGAAGCCGCAGATCAGGGTCTGGCCGTAGAGCGCCTTGAACTCATCGAGTTCGCTGCCGTCGACGATGCGGGCGATGACCTCGCGGACATCATAGGGCTTGCGCAGATCGCGGGGAACCAGGCCATAGAGTTCGGCCGGGTCGTAGTGAGGCTCTCGCGGCTCGGTCACCTCCAGGCCTTGTGCCTTGGGCCGGTTCTGCATGGCCACCGCGCGCCGGGCGATGGCCAGCGCATGGGAGTCGTCCTCGGCGTAGTGATCGGCAACTCCCGAGGTGCGGGTGTGCACCTCGGCACCACCCAAGTCCTCCGCGCTCACCACCTCCCCCGTCGCCGCCTTCACCAGGGGCGGGCCGCCGAGAAAGATGGTGCCCTGCTCCTTGACGATAATGCTCTCGTCCGCCATCGCGGGGACGTACGCGCCCCCCGCGGTGCAGGACCCCATGACCACGGCGATCTGGGGAATGCCCTTGGCCGACATGTTGGCCTGATTGAAGAAGATCCGCCCGAAGTGGTCGCGGTCCGGAAAGACCTCGTCCTGGTTGGGCAGATTGGCGCCCCCGGAATCCACCAGATAGAGGCAGGGCAGATGGTTCTGCTCGGCGATCTCCTGGGCCCGCAGATGCTTCTTCACCGTGATCGGATAGTAGGTTCCGCCCTTGACCGTGGCATCGTTGGCCAAGACCAGGCATTCGCGGCCGGACACCCGGCCGATGCCCGCAATCAGGCCGGCCGCCGGCACCTCGTCGTCATAGAGGCCCGATGCGGCCAGTTGCGACAGTTCCAGGAACGGGGAGCCGCTGTCCAAAAGGCAGCGAATGCGCTCGCGCGGCAGCAGCTTGCCGCGGGCCAGGTGGCGCTCCCGGGCGCGCTCCCCGCCGCCCAGCTTGGTCTGCTCCACCCGCGTGCGCAGATCCTCCACCAGCGCCCGGTTGCTGCGGTCATTCTCGGCGAACTCCGGGTCCCGGGTGTTGGCTTTACTGGCAATGAGCGGCATGGCCTGGCGAATCGGCGTGAAACACAACAGCGACGGCTTCGCCAGCTTGCGGATGGCGGCAAACAAAATGCAAGGGATTTAAGGCCTTTCCGGTGAGCCAGGGCCGAATGCTTACCCGATGTTAACCAATGGGCAAATAGCGTGCTGCGCATTGGAAGGAGGATGGCCATGCCCTACGTGGCGCGCGACGACCAGGGTCGGATCACCGACGTGCAGGAGAATGAAACCGAACGGGCCTACGAACAGGTCGCCTTCGACGACCCTGAACTGGTGAGCTACCTTACCAACGGCCTGAAGCCTGCCGAGATCCGGGCTGAGCTGGAGGCCACCGACCGCGAGATCATCCGCGTGATCGAAGACGTCATCGCCGTCTTGATCGACAAGCGCGTCTTCATGCTCACGGACCTTCCCACCCCGGCACAGGAGAAGCTGGCGCGCCGCTATAACCTCCGTACCAAGCTCTCCGACCTCGGCAGCATCATCAGCGAACACGAAGACATCATGCTGCCCTGAGCATCAGCCCTGGGCGCTGGCCCTGAGCATCGATGCGGGCCAGGCTAGGGGCTGTCCCGGCCACGGGGCAGTGGGATGGCTTGCACGCTACATCATATTTATGTATGAGTAATCTCCGCATCGGCAGCCGCAGGCAGATCAGCGTCCTTGCAGATTCCCGCACCCAAGAGCTTTGAGAACCAGGCGCCCAAACCGCGCATCGTCCAGTATCGCAACAAGCGCTATTCGGTGCGGCTGGAGCCGATCTACTGGCAGACCCTCGAGATCCTTGCCGAACGTCAGCGGGTCCGGCTGGGGCGCTTCGTCGCAGAGTTGGCGATGCGCTATGAGGGCCCCAACTTCTCTTCCTATCTCCGGGTCTTCTGCATGCTGGAGGGCGAGCAGGCCCTGGCGCGGGCGACCCTCGGTCCGACGCATCACGGCCTTTTGGACGTGGTCACCAACTGCCCCAATCCGGGGCTGATCCTCTCCCGCTACCGGACGGTGATCGCCTACAATCACGCCTTCGGGGAGTGGTTGGGGCCCACCGACGTCGCCGTGATCGGCGCCGAACTGACCAGTCTGGTCCAGGTCCGCACGCGGCGCTCTCTGGGCGAGGTCTGGCAGGACCTCATCACCGGGCGCGAAATGAAAACGGATGCCAAGTTGCTCTACGTGGCGCCGGGCCGGGTGAATGCCGCCCAGGCCAACATCTTGGCCCTGCGGTCGCAGACCTATCAGGAGTTCTACGCCGTTATGTGGCTCTCGCTGCAGGCCAAGCGGCCCCCACTTCCGGGCGGCATCCCGGTGCCGCCGAAGGCCGCACAGCGCGACGAAGTCTAGCAGGTCAGACGGACCGGCGATCAGACGCCGGAGGCTCAGGCGATGTTGGGATCGTTGATGATCAGGACGTCGCTGGCGCTGTAGACGGTCATGCCACCTTCGAAGCTGTAGAAGTTCAGCCCGGTGACATCCACGCCCGAGGCCGTGACATGTTCTTCGGCCACCCCGAATTCGGTGATGGTTTCCTTGGTCAGAATATTGACCGACACATCATCGCCGGTGAACAGAACCACCTCGCCCTGGGGATCGGGCAACAGGTCGTCGAGGGTGAGGAGAACGGAATCGGTATCCAACTCGTCTGCCGGAGACGGCGCCCCCGGCTCGACAATCACCAACGGCAGGCGTTCCTGGTCGTCGTCGAGAAGCAAGCCCTGGTCAGCCGGTTCTTCCGCGCTGACGGGCGCCTGTGGCAGGTCCACGGCTGGTTTGTTCTCGTTCATGCCTAAACAGCCGCCTCTCCGGCGCGACTACCTGTTGGATCCTCTACAAAATAGTGCGATCCGGCGGGTAGGACAACTGCTCAGGCGCCCCGGTTCGGCCGAAATGTGTAATTATTCCTAAATACCTCCAAGGCCACTGATCATAGTACTTATGATCTACCCTGGATTGATCAAAAGCCCATCCGTTCGGATCAAACCGGCTACACAAGGCCTCTGCCCTCGCGAACCCACAAAGCGCGCAAAGGAAATGGCGGCACCCCGATCTGGGGTACCGCCATCTGCGCTTTACCTTCGAGCGGCCGTTCTGGAACGGCCGCCCCGGTCGATCAGTCAACCAGGCCTTCGGCCCAGGACTTGTGCTCCACAACCGCCTGCTGCGGTGCCGAGACCCCCAGGGTCTCAAGCAGCACGCCGCCAACGCCCAGGATCCGGTAGGAGGCAAGCTGCTCGTTGGTCTGTGCCGTCACCAGCAGGCCCTCGGAGACGAAGAGCTCGTTCTCCGCGTCCAGCACGTCCAGCAGGGTCCTCTGGGCGACTTCGAACTGCTGTTCGTATGCCTCGAGGGTCGCCCGGTTGAAGTCACGGGAGTCTTCCAGCGCCTCGATGCTCTCGCGCGCCGCTTCCAGCGCGAACCAGGAGGTGCGCATTTCCTGCTGCGACTCAAGCACCGACTGATAGCGCCGGTTCTTGCTTTCCGTCAGCCGGAAGAGCGCTTCCTGACGCGCCGCGCGGTCGATACCGCCGCGGAACAGGTTCCAGCGCAGCCGGACCATGAGTTGGTTGTTGAACTCGTAGGTGTCGAGCGCCGAGGTGCCGTCGTTGTACTCGGACTGCGCCTCGAGCGTGATCGCCGGGTAGAGCGGCACTTCGGCCAGCTCCACTTCCGCCTCGGCGGTGCGCACGTCGGCCTCGAAGATCTTGGTCGTCGGGTTGTTCCGCACGGCCAACTGCACCGCCTGGTCCAGGTCGCCCGGAAGCGATGCCGCGGGGAACTCGGGATAGCTGAGGTCGTTGCCCGGGAAGGACCCGATGATGCGCGTGAACACCGCCTCGGCGTCACGCAGATCGTTCAGGGTCTCGATGAGGGTGTTATCGGCCCGCGCGAAGCGCGCCTCGGTTTGCACGACGTCAGCCTGGCTGCCGCCACCGCCTTCCAGACGGGCCCGCTGGGCCGTCAGGACCTGCTGGTGATAGGCCACGTTGTCCTCGGCCAGCTTCACCAGATCACGCTGGCGCAGAACTTCGAGGTAGATGCCGATGGCATCCAGGGCCAGGACCTCGGAGTTTTCCAGAACCCGGCTGGCAGCGGATTCGACCCGGGCCATCTCGCGTTCCACGGTCGCGCCGGCCTCGAAGCCGTCGAACAGGCGCTGCTGCAGGGTCAGAGAGGTTTCCTGCCGCTTCGTCTGCGTCACGTCACCGCCGGTGGTGCGTGATGTTGAATCATTGAAGGCCTCAACGCCGAGGCCGGCCGCCAGATCGATCTGCGGCAAGTAAAGGCCGCGCGCCTGACGCAGCTCCTGATCCACCGCCTCACGGTTGCTTGCAACGACACCAATGTCCGGGTTTGTCGAAATCGCCTGCTGCACCGCATCTTGCAGTGTCATGGCATTTGCAGACATCGCCATTGGCAACGCCAAAGCACTTCCAAGAAGAGTGGCTTTAAAAAGCCCAATACTCGTCTTGCTAGACCAGCTCATGCTAGCTTCCCCCGACTTAAAATCTCGCATTCAATACCTCTCCCCCGTGTCGGGCCTAAACGCCCGGACAAGGACGAAAGGCAAACAAATCTAGAAGTATGCGCGACTTGTAACCTGTTTCCAGTTTGGCTGTCAACGCGGCCACCCAAGGCAAACTTGCGTTATTGGCGACCCCGCCGCTTGATTTGCCACACCGTGACATATTAACCACAATCGCACGTTACGGCCACTCCCGCAAGGTCTGAAGAGACAGACCCAACCGTCTGAGCCAACGCAGATTTCCCACGGCTGCAGATAGCGACCTTCAACTAAACATCCGAACTGTCCGCTTTGCCCATAGGGCCAGCACTCCGATTCTGTCAATGCCCCTTCGCCGAGGGGCGCCGGACCATCCCTTCCACGACCGATTGTGCGGTCTTGTGCAGGCGCACATCGCCGCCAGTACCTGGATCAACCGACAGTCAATCCTCGAATGATTGAGGCCTGGTTAAGTATTCGCCTTTTAAGTGCTGACTTGGCCGCACCCCTCGGGGAAGACTGGGGTGGACCATTACCACAGCCTTGTGACAAATCGCACAGCCCATCGGCCCGGGCACGGCCTAGTGTCGGGCTGTCCCTGCCGCGGGAGCGGTAAGGCCTTATAATCACTGGGAAACAGAGAGATGCGAAGGTCACGGCAGAGGAGCAGCGGCACGGCGACCGCGAGGGCGATTTGCATGGCCCCCACCGGAAAGTGTGCTATTAACCGTTTCAGAATGAAGCGCGGTTAGCTTTTCTCATTAGTGTCTGCAGGCTGAAACCCGGTCCTTTGCGAATTCGTAATGACTATGGTGAAGCTTGGGGTTCGCAAGATCTTTGCGTTGAGAACTGGCTACCGCGAAGCCGAGGCGTCCTGCAGATCCTAGGTTAAGTGCCGGTTCAGCCGGCGCGCGGAGACGGCAACCTCAAACGGGGGAGCAACAGGAACACTATGGTCGCCCGCGACGACAGCAAGACGATGCGGAAAGACCTCGGCGCCGAGAAGGAATTGGCGAGCCGGGCCGACGGCCCGCAAGAGCCGAGCCTTTCGCTGGACCGGGCAGACACCGCAGCACCGTCCAAGGAGACGACCAAACCTGCGGCAAAGGCGCCGAAGCCTCCGGAACTCGTGGCGGCATCCGCCTCGGCCAGCACCGAGGAAATTCGGACCGACCCGGAGATAAAGCTTCCCGACAGCCTCGCCCCGGCCCCCGCCGAGCGGGAGGACGGCAAGGCCAAAGAGCCGGACTCGGACGAGCCGGAAGAGCCGGACCCTGCCAAAGCGGCGGGCCCGGCCCAGGATAGGGCGCCGGCCAAGGATACGGGGCCCGAAGACGCCAAGGCGGCGAAAAAGAACCCGCTGATGGCCAAGATCGCCCGACGCGCCAGTTCGAGTGAGGACAAAGCCAACGTGAGTGAGGCAATCGATACCCGCCGTCCGTCGTCCATGTCGGCCAACCTGGCCGAGTCAGAGTCGGAAGCGCAGGAGGACGACAAGACGGCGATGCCCGGCGCACGTCTGAAGACCAAGGATCTGCTGGAAGACCAGGACGACAAGAGCTGGGCGGTGGCGCCCTCTTCCGTTGATTTCGAGGATCCTCTCGTCCGCTCCCTGTCGCTCCTGGCCGGCCTGATGCAGCGGCCGATCTCGACGGAGGCCCTGAAGGCGGGCCTGCCCCATGCGCAGGAGGCCTTCACACCCGAACTGGCCGTCCGCGCCGCCGAGCGCGCCGGGCTGACCGCCCGGGTGGTCCGCCGCCCACAGCTTGCCAAGATCCTGCCGGTGACCCTGCCCTGCATCCTGCTGTTGAAGGGCGGTAACTGCTGCGTCCTGACCGGCCTCGCCAACGGCCACGCCGACGTCCTGCTGCCGGAGGCGGGCGGCACCTCGAAGTCGGTGGACGTGGCCGCGCTGCAGGAGCAGTTCACCGGCTATGCCATCTTCGCGCGGACCGAGGCGCGCTTCGACGAGCGCGCGCCCGACCGCAAGCTGGTGGAGCCGCGCGCCTGGTTCTGGGGAACCCTGGCACAGTTCTGGCCGATCTACAGCCACGTCATCCTGGCCTCGATCCTGATCAACTGCTTTGCCGTGGCGAGCCCTCTCTTCATCATGAACGTCTATGACCGCGTGGTCCCCAACCAGGCCATCGAGACCCTTTGGGTGCTGGCCATCGGCGTGATCACGGTCTTCGGGTTCGAGTTCCTGATGCGCAACCTGCGCACCTATTTCGTGGATATCGCCGGCAAGAACGCCGACGTCATCATCGCCAGCCGGCTGCTGGAACAGTTGATGGCCACGCGTCTCGACGCCAAGCCGGCCTCGACCGGCGCCATGGCCAACAATCTGCGCGAGTTCGAGACCCTGCGCGAGTTCTTCACCTCAGGAACCCTGGTGGCCCTGGTCGACCTGCCCTTCATCTTCCTCTTCATCGGCGTGATCTACATCGTCTCCGGGCCGGTCGCCTTCGTGCCTCTGGCCATGGTTCCCCTCGTGATCTTCGTCGGGCTCTTCCTGCAGTATCCGCTGCGCAGCATCATGGAGAAGAGCCAGCGCGAGGCGAGCCAGAAGCATGCCCTGCTGGTGGAGGCCATCGACGGACTGGAGACCATCAAGGCGACCGCCGCCGAGGGCCGGGTACAGCGCTCCTGGGAGCGTTTCGTCGGCCTTTCCGCCGAATCCTCGGGCCGGGCGCGCTTCATCTCCGGCATGGCGACCACCTTCGCCCAGATCTCCATTCAGATGGCGACCGTGATCGTGATCGTGTTCGGCGTCTATGAGATTGCCGCGGGCAACATCACCATGGGCGCCCTGATCGCCGCGACGATCCTGACCGGCCGCTCCCTGGCGCCGCTGGGCGCCGTCGCCGCCATGCTCACCCGCCTGCAGCAATCGCGCGTCGCCCTCAAGTCCCTCGACTCGCTGATGAAGGCACCGGTCGAGCGGGCCCAGAGCAAGCGCTTCCTGCACCGCCCGAGACTCAGCGGCCAGATCGAGTTCAAACAGGTCACCTTCAGCTACCCCGGCCAGGAAACCAAGGCGCTGGACACCCTCTCCTTCAAGATCAAGCCGGGCGAGCGGGTCGGCATGCTGGGGCGCATCGGCTCTGGCAAGAGCACGGTCTCGCGGATGATGGTCGGCCTCTACGAGCCCATGGACGGCGCCATCCTGATGGACGGCACCGACATCCGCCAGGTCGACCCTGCCGACCTGCGCCGCAACATCGGCTATGTCTCTCAGGACAACTACCTGTTCTTCGGCTCGGTGCGCGACAACATCTGCTTCGGCGCCCCCCACGTGGATGACGAGACGATCCTGCGTGCCGCCGAGGTGGCCGGCGTCAGCGATTTCCTGCGCGCCCATCCGCTGGGTTTCGACCTGCCGGTGGGCGAGCGCGGCATGGGCCTGTCGGGCGGCCAGCGCCAGTCGGTCTCCATCGCCCGCTCGCTGCTGCTGGACCCGCCGATCATCCTGCTCGACGAGCCCACCAGCCATATGGATAATTCCTCTGAGGCGGCCTTCAAGCGGCGTCTCGAGGCGATGCTGGCGGGCAAGACCCTGTTTCTGGTGACGCACCGCAGCTCGCTGCTGACCCTGGTCGACCGCTTGCTGATTATCGACAACGGCAAGATTGTCGCCGACGGTCCGAAAGACGACGTCCTGCGGGCCCTGCGTCAGGGCCAGATCCGCGCGAGCGCGAACTAGCGCGGGGAACAGAAAGCCGCGACGGCTCCAAAAGGGACTGAACAAGGATGAGTTCACAAGGCGTTTTCAATCGCGACGACCTCGATTTCATGCCCGATGTGGACGCGGCCACGCGCCATCGCGGCCGACGCTTCGCCTATATCCTGACCGTGATCTCGATCGTGTTCTTCGCGGTCATGGGCATCTGGGCACACTACGCGGTACTGGAAGAAGTGACCCGCGGCGAGGGTTCCATCATCCCCTCCTCCAAGACCCAGGTGATCCAGAACCTGGAAGGCGGCATTCTCTCCGAGATCCTGGTGCGCGAAGGCGACATCGTGGAGGCCGGCGACGTCGTGGTCCGCATCGAGAACACCATCGCGACCGCCAACCTGCAAGACGCGCGCGCCCAGTACCTCAGCCTGCAGGCGACCGAAGCCCGGCTCGTTGCCGAGCTCGACGAGCTGGAAGAAATCGCCTTCCCGGACTCGGTGAAGGCGGAGGCGCCCATCGTGGCGGCCGACCAGCAGCGCCTGTTCAACGCCCGCAAGCGCCAGCTTGAGGCGCAGGTCTCGGTGCTGGAGTCCCAGGCCCGGCAGCGCAAGCAGGAAGTCGCCGAGATGGGCAGCCGCCGGCGCCAGCTCGAGCAGAGCCTGCGTCTGGCCCGTGAGGAGCAGGCGATCACACGGCCCCTGGTGCAGAAGGGTGTGATGCCGCGGATCGACCTCATCCGCATCGACCGCCAGGTGGCGGACCTGGAGGGGGAGATCCGCACAATCCGGACCGCCATCCCACGCCTGCAGGCGGCCCAGAAGGAAGCCGAGCAGCGCGTCCAGGAGATGATTCTCTCCAGCCGCACCGAAGGCTCCGACGAGCTGAACCGGGTGCGCGCGGAGCTCCAGTCGATCTCCCAGTCGCTCTTCGCCGGCCAGGACCGGGTGACGCGAACCTCCGTGCGCTCGCGGGTCCGCGGCACCGTGAAGAACCTGAAGCGCACCACCGTCGGCGGCGTCATTCAGCCGGGCGAGGACATCATGGAGATCGTCCCGCTCGACGACACCCTGCTGGTCGAAGCGCAGGTGCGCCCCGCCGACATCGCCTTCCTGCGCCCTGGCCAGGACGCCATCATCAAGGTCTCGGCCTACGACTTCTCGATCTACGGCGGCCTCAGCGCCAGCCTGGAGCGGATCTCGGCCGACACCATCAAGGACGAGCAGGGCGAGAGCTTCTACCGGGTTTACCTGCGCACCCAGGAAAGCGCCCTGGAGCGCAACGGCGAGGCGCTGCCGATCATCCCCGGCATGACGGTAACCGCGGAGATCCTGACCGGCGAGAAATCGGTCCTCGACTACCTTCTGAAGCCGATCCTGAAGGCCCAGGGCACGGCCCTGCGCGAACGCTAAGCCAGGACCAAACCGCCGGGCCCTGACCGCCAGATTCTGGCCGCTGAGCCGCGGCAGCTTCAATTCGACGCGGCCTCTGCGGTCTCTTTACCAAGACCGCTGCAATATCCCTCGAATTCGCCGCGAATGCGCCTCACTCAGGCGTGACGGCGTAAACCATCTTTCGCAAATCTCCATTAAGCCAAAACGGCCATGCTTTCGGTTGGGATTCCTAGGGGATTCCAGGGCTCGAGGCCTCTCTTCCCATGGTGCGGGAGGCCACACATCCGGGAGCGAGGTCGTTGGATCGCCGTGCCTTCCTTCGCAGGTCCGCAGCCATGCTCGGCACGGTCGCCGGGGGTCTCGTGCTGCCCGCCTTGGCGCCCCCGGCCACGGCACAGACCCTCAAAGATCTCCTCAAGTCCAACCAGAACCAGGGCGATGCGCTCTTCGGTTCGACAGAGGTTTCCTCAGCCAGTCTGAAGGCGCTGCCCCAATGGGCCCGCGTGCTCTCCAAGATGAAGCAGGAGCGGCGCAGCTTCCATGCCTGTCTGAACGACGCCAACGCCTGCGATGCCGCGGGCCTCAGGTCCTGGCGAGAGGTGGCGACGGCGGCCAAGGGCAAGCCGCGCCTGGAGATGCTGAAAACCGTCAACAGCTACTTCAACCGCTGGCCCTACAAGATCGACCAGCAGCTTTACGGCGTCAGCGAGTTCTGGGCCTCGCCCCGGGAATTCATGAAGCGTTCCGGCGATTGCGAGGACTATTCCATCGCCAAGTTCTTCGTGCTGCGCGACCTGGGCCTGACCAACGAGGAGATGCGGGTGGTGATCCTGCTGGACCGAATTCGCGGCATCGGCCACGCGGTGCTCGCTGTCTACCAGCCCAAGGACATCCTGATCCTGGACAGCCTCAGCGATCTTATCTTTTCACACCGCAAGTACCGCCACTATGTGCCCCAGTATTCGATGAACGAAACCACACGTTGGGCGCATTTCTATACGAAGAAGCGCACGGCATCTTTGTAAACAATCGTTAATTCCTCTATGAGATAACCCGATCATGACGATCAGCGGGCCAGATGCGGCGGAACTCCTGGATTTCTCGGCCGCGGACGCAGCTCCCCAGCAATCGCGGCGCTGGCGGGTGCTGCTGTGGGGAGCGGTCGTCGTCGCGGTCATCGCCCTTGCAGCCTTCCTGGTGCCCAAGCTGACCATCGACGCCAAGCGTTCGCAGCTCATGGGCCAGATCTCCGAACGCCTGCAGATCGCCGCCCGCGGCCAGGCCGAGGTCGTCTCAACCTGGCTGCAGGGCACCCAACGCCTGGCCGACCCCCTGGTCGAGAGTGAACTGATCCGCCTCTTCGCGGCGGAGATGGACCTGGCCGACGGCGACATGGCGCGCCTCGCCGCTCCGCAAAGCGAAGAGGAGCGCGGCCTCGGCGTGCCGCTGGTCGAGCAACTGCCGTTCATCGAGCGGGTGATCACCGACTTTGCCGCCAATGCCGACTTTCTCGCCGCCTATCTGGTCGGCCGCAAGGGCGACACCTTCGCCGCCTCCGACGGCGCCGCCAGCTACACGGCGCTGCAGCGCGCGCTGGCCAAGCAGGCCGTCGAGCGCGGCCAGACCGTGTTCGGCCCGGCCCGCGCCCTGCCCGCCGGCATGGCGCTGGATCTGGCAATCCCGGTTTTCGCCGCGCAGGTGGAACCCGGCACGGCCCCGCCGGTCGCTGTGTTGGTGCTGGTGACGCCGCTGGCCGGCAGCTTGGCGGAAATCCTCGCCGTCAATCTCCAGGCCAGTCCCGGTGTCCGGCGCACGCTTCTCCAGCTCGACGGCGGCGCGCTGTTCCGCATCGCTCCGGGCTCGGCGGAGGCGATCCGCGAAGTTTCCCTGGATGGCTTCGATCTGGCCGCCGGCGAGGTCCCCTTCGCGCGGCGCGCCTCGCTTTCCGGACCGGGCCAGGTCTATTCCGCCGGCGCCATGGTCTCCGGCCCCACCTGGTGGATCGTCGAGGAGCTGGAGGTCAGCGTGGCGGAACGCCCGCTGGAGACCTACGCCACCGCCGCCATTGTCGTCGCCGCGCTGGTCGTGGTTGCGGTCGCGGTGGCCTTCGGTGCGTTCTGGTGGCGCCTGTCCAGCCTGCACAACGAGGCACTGGCGCGGCAATATCAGAGCCTGGCCGGGCGCATCCAGGCCCAGAAACAGCTTCTCGACAGCATCAACGGGGCGATCTCCGAACACATCGGGCTGAAGGATGCCGAAGGGACTTACGTCTACGCCAATCCCGCCTTCGCCGCGGCGGTGGGGCGCGACCCGGAAGCCATCGCGGGTCTGGACGATGCGGCCATTTTCGGGCGCGGTACGGCCAACCGCCTGGCCCTGAGCGACCGGCGCGTCCTGAAGAACCAGGAAACGGTGACCGTCGACGAGGAAATCTACTTCGACTCCTCCCTGCGCCACCTGCAGATCTCCAAGGCCCCCTTCCTCGACACCGACGGCACCTCCAGGGGAATCGTCTCGGTCACCCGCGACATCACCGAACTGGTGGAACAGCGCCGCAAAAAGGAACGCGCCATCGAGCAGATGGTCGCCGCCCTGGTGCGCGCCATCGAGCTGCGCGACCCCTATCTGGCGGGCCATTCCCGGCGCGTAGCCGAGTTTGCCGTGGCGGTCGGGCGGCAGATGGACTGCGCCGACGATCTGCTGACCACGGTCGAGCTGGCGGCCAACCTGTCCCAGATCGGAAAACTGGCGGTCCCGGAGGCCATTCTGACCAAGCCGGCGCGCCTCACCGAAGACGAGATCCGCCAGATGGAAACCCACGTCGAGCACGCGGTCCACCTGCTCGACGGCATCGAGTTCGAGCTGCCGGTGGTGGAGACCATCGCCCAGATGCACGAACGCCTCGACGGCAAGGGCTACCCCAAGGGCCTTGAGGGCAACGCCATCACCCTGGCGGCGCGGATCCTGGGCGCCTGCGATGTCTTCTGCGCCCGGGTCGAACCCCGGTCATACCGGGCAAGCCTTGCACCGGACGCGGTTCTGGATATCCTGCAGGAGAATTCCAGCCGCTACGACCCGAAGGTGATCGAGGCATTACGACAGGTGGCAACGACAATCTCCGGTGAAAAACTGATAGCCGGCATTGCGGCTGGCTGATCGCGCGTGATCAGCGTCCAAGCCGGATTCCGCGCCGTTTTCATGGCCTGCGGCAAGAGGGCTTTGGCCTTCTCCGCGCTCGTCCTCAGTGCGTTGCTCCTCTGGCCTGCCGGTGTGGTCCATGGCGTCGACTTCTCCGCCCGGGCCCAGGTCGATGACGACCGGGTCGAGATCAACGCCATGGAGTATCCCTGGAGTGCCATCGGCCGGGTCAACGCCGGCGGCCGCGGCCATTGCACCGGCTTCCTCGTCGGCGAACGTCACGTCCTGACCGCAGCCCACTGCCTTTACGATCCGCGCGCCGGCCGCTGGCGTGGCGCCATCGAGATCCATTTCATCGCCGGCTATCAGCGCGACCGCTACATCCTGCACTCCAAGGTCACGAGCTATCGGCGCGCAAAGGCCTTCACTTACACCCTGGAACCGACCGCCCAAGCGGCGGTCCGCGATTGGGCCATCCTGACGCTCGAGAAGCCCTTGGGACGCCAGGCCGGCTGGCTGGGCATGAGAAAGCTGGACGGCCTAATGGGATCGCGCATCAGGGCCGGCGATGCGCTGCTGCTTCAGGCCGGCTACCGGCGCGACCGCGCCCATGTGATGACGGCGGGCTGGGGCTGCCGCATCCACACCGTCGCCCAGCGCGGCCGCCTGATCACCCATGATTGCAGCGTCATTAAGGGTGATTCGGGATCCCCTCTTCTGCTCTATGCCGATGGGGCGTTCTACGCTGTCGGCCTGCATGTGGTGGATCTTCGAACCCCCGACAACGTCGCGCTGGCCGGGGTGCTTTCGCTTGGACTGTTCCACCCGGACGGTGGCGAGCGCGATGCCGCCTCCGCCCTCTCGCAGGCCGCACTGAGATGGACCGACGGGCAGCCGCCGCAGGCCGGCAGCGAAGCCGCAACGCTGCCGCTCGTGACCATCGACAGCCTGCTGCGGCGCCTTGGCTATCTGCAAGGCGGCGATGATCTGCGGGCGAAGGAGGAGCGCCGGGCCCTGGCCCTGAGCCGCTTCCAGGCTGATAGCGGGCTTACCAACAACGGCCATGCGTCGCTTGCCATGCTGGGCAGGCTGCTTCTGGCCACCCCTCGCTAGAGACCAGGGGGCGGAGCCTGCCGCTGCGGGGGCGCTGGATTGGTGCGCGCAAGCCTGCTATCCAGAACGGGACGGGCGTCGGCTTTACGGACTCGCTGAGGCGCCAAGGCCGCCGTCGGTTGCCGTCGGGGGATTTTCCAGGGTGGCTTTCCAATTGAATGACAAGAAGGACGTTCGTTCATGACCGATATTTTTGCGGATGGGACCGGATCGATTGTCGTGTCCAACGGGGTGGTTCGGATCGAACTGGTGCAACTTCGGCGCCGGAATCAAAAAGCCGAACTCGAGGCCCACACCACCGGCAATCTTTTGATGCCGGTGGGTTCGCTCAAGCAGCTCACACTCCAGCTCGCCAAGGCCCTGGAGCAAATCCAGGCGCGGGCGAACGAGAAGGACCGCGTGGAAGGGCCGGCCAAGGGCGACGACCTGGACGAGGCGCTCTCCAACCTCTGATTCCTCTGATTCCGGCCGCGGCGCCGGGCGGCCTGGCCACCAATCCCGCCAAGACACTCCGAAAGGCCCGCTCCCGCCGGCCTTTACGCAAAATTGAACAAATTGGCCGAATCTAAAGGAACTTTTGTAGACTGAATTTCGCCGCGTCCCAGGGTGATTGGGCAACGGAAAGACCCAAGCGATGAAATATCTCTTCGTCCACCAGAATATGCCTGGGCAATACAAGCATATTTGCCAGAGGCTTGCCGCCGATACAGAAAATACGGTGGTCTTTATTACAAAACGCGAAGCGATCGATCTTCCGAATATTCGTAAGATTGTCTACAAGCCGAACAGGGAACCTGCCGGGTCCACACACCGCTACATCCGCGATACCGAGCGCGCCATTCTCCACGGGCAGGAGGTCGCCCGCCAGGCCCTGAACCTCAAGAACCAGGGCTTCGTGCCGGATATCATCATCGGGCACCCGGGTTGGGGAGAAACCCTCTACCTGAAAGACATCTTCGCCGATACGCCGCTGCTGAACTTCTTCGAGTTCTACTACCACGCCGTCGGCGCCGACGTGGGTTTCGATCCGGAAAACCCCAGCACCCTCGACACCCACTGCCGGATCCGCACCAAGAACATCGTCCAGTTCATGGGCCTGGAAGCCGCCGACGCCGGCATGTCGCCGACCTTCTGGCAGTTCCAGCAGTATCCCGCGGAGTATCGGCACAAGATCTCGGTCATCCACGACGGTATCGACACCTCGATCTGTCAGCCCAATCCCGACGCCAGCATTGAAATCAGGAACACCGACGGCGCTGTGACCACCCTGCGGCAAGGCGAGGAGGTCGTCACTTACGTGGTGCGAAACCTGGAGCCCTACCGCGGCTTTCCCCAGTTCATGCGCGCCGCCGAACTCATCCTCAAGCGGCGTCCGAAAGCGCGAATCATCATCATCGGCGGCGACGACGTGAGCTACGGCCGTTCCCTGCCGGAGGGGCAGACCTACCGCGCTAAAGCCCTACAGGAGGTCGACCTCGATCTCAGCCGAGTCTTCTTCCTCGGCCGCGTGCCCTATTCGACCTACCTGAAGGTGATCCAGGTCTCGGGCGTGCATGTCTATCTGACCTTCCCCTTCGTCCTGTCCTGGTCGGTGCTGGAGGCCATGGCATCGCAGTGCCTGCTGGTCGCCTCCGACACACAGCCGGTCACCGAGGTCATCAAGGACGGCAGCAACGGCTTGTTGTTCGACTTCTTCGATCACCAGTCGATCGCCGACCGGGTCGACGAGGTGCTGGACCACAAGGACCGCATGGCCGCCATCCGCAAGAAGGCCCGTGCTTCGATCGTGCAGACCTACGATCTTGAGAAGTGCCTAAAAGAGCAGTTGAAGCTGATCGACAACCTGATCGCCGGCAAACGCCCCGTCGCCGGCAGCAAGGAAGGAAAGCCGAGCTTCCGCACCCCGCGCAACCAGGGTGGCGCCAAAGGCGGCAGCAAAACGACAGGCACCAGCCGCACCAAGGGCGCGCAGGCGAAGAAAACCGCAGCCACCAGCAAGACCAAGCCCAAGGCACGCAGCAAGCCAGGGACCAGCAAAGCAGGGACCGGCAAGCGCAGGTCTTCGCGCTCCAAGACCGCCAAGGAACCGGCCAAGGTCGACTGACCAAGCCGTCCACCGCAAACATCCCAGCCTGTCGGGAGGGCCCGTCAGGCGGTGTAGTAATCGATGAGATCTTGCTGGTAGGCCGAGGAATAGACCGCCTCGGCCTTCAGGCGTGCGTTGCGGCCGATCTTTTGCCGCAGTTCCGGGTCGCCGTGCAGCAGGCGAATGGCCGCTAGGGCGGCGTCGGTGCCGGCAACCACGAAACCGTCGCTGCCATGGGAGATCATTCCGGCGGCCCCCACCTGCCGGTCACAGACAACCGGAAGACCGCTGGCCATCGCTTCGGCCACCACGCGGCCGAAGGCTTCCGGCCACTCTTCCGATGTCCGATAGTAGAAGCAGTCAAGGCGCGCGAGGAAGTCCTCCGGCGGCTCCGCACCGCAGGGCAGGAGTTCCACAATGCTGCCGGCCTGCCCGGCGAACCTTTCGCGCAGGCAGGTCGCGCCCATCAGACGCACCCTGATGCCCTCGGCGCCGAGCGCCTGATAGAGCCCGGCATCTTCGCCGTGATGCTTCTCGGGAACGTCCCTGCTGTGCCGCCCCACGGCGAAGGACTGGTCTCGGCGGCTCCAACGTTCCCGCCGTTCGGGATGAAACCGCTGGAGATCTATGGGCGACTTTTCGATCCGGCCTTTCAGGCCGATCTCCGCTGCCCCCAGTTCCGAGGTATAGACGATCTCCGGCTCCACACCGGTGAGTGTCTTCGCCAGTTCCAGGCGCTTTCTGAAGAGCATTTTGCTCGGCGTGTTGTAGACATAGATGATCCGCTGCGGCCGCAGTGCTCCCAGCCACCGCTCGGCGGCGAAATAGGCGCCCACGAGGATCAGCGTTCCCGCGCCGGGGCGGAGCCCCGCCTGGATATCAATCCCTGTCACGGGATAGCGGGCCGCAATGTCCTCATGAGCCTCACCGGTCGACCAGAGCGACACATCGCTATGCGCGCGCAGACGGTCATAGAGCTGCAGGGCGCGCTGCTCGCTGCCGCCGAAGGGGTTGCTGAAGGGATTGACGATGTGGAGTGCTTTGGTCATCGCTCGTTTCGAGGCGGCCAGCTACCCGGTGGCATGACCCTGGACCCTACACCTGCCCCGAGATGCCGAGCGCCGAGACGAAAGCGCCCCAGTTCTCCGTATAGGCCTCACCGGAGATCGGCGTCCGGGGGTTGTCGATGCCGATGGGCCGGCCGAACAGGCGTTCGAGTTCGGGCGAGTGGAACTCCTCGCGACAGATTGCCTCGTAGGACACCCGAATGGCATTCGGGATGCGCTCGAGCATGCGCAGATTGTCGTCGAGCCGGGCAAGGATGGACTGCGCCTGGGGCTTGTCTTCCGGACCGAAGGTCCAGGTTTGTTTTGGCACCTGGCCATGCCGCCGCCAGGTTCCCCTGCGCAGCGCCAGCATGAAGCTGGCGACGGTCGAGGCCCTGTCTTCCCGGACGAGGGTGATGAAGGTGATATCGGAACGCGAAACGAAAGCCTCGTAGTTCGCGTGGCGGTGCGGCATCGACTTGAAGCCGGCGAAGGGCGCCGCCGCATTGTGACGGTAGAACGCGTCGATGAGTTGGTCCGGCCCGTCGATCGCCTCGCCCAGCAGCCCCGCGTAGTCAGCGCAATGCTTGGCCAGGCCCTCCGGTCTCAGAAGCTCGTTGTCGGCGCAGGCGATCTGTTTCATCGGCAGTGCGATGTCGTCATGGCGCTCCAGGGCCTCCATGAGAGAGGTCGAGCCGCTGCGGCCGGTGGTCATGACACAGAAGTTCTTGCAGGGACTGCTCACGGATCGTTCCTCACCTACGCACCCATCCTCGGGGACCTCGCAGCAAGCGGCGGGGCCCGGCGCCGCTGCCCCTCCCGCCTCATTCAGGTGGCCGCAACACTGTGACCGTCTTGAAGGGCGGCAAGCCCTTCGCATGCCACCTGCTGATCGCGGAGGCGACGTTTTTCGGCGCCGAGACGCCCGCCGGCGGCGTCTCGCCCATCTTCAGGTAGTGGAAATGAAAGGAGGAGCGATAGCACACCGTGTGGCGGGGCAGATGGGCCCGCTTCAGCCCGCTCTGCCGCAGGAGATGCCACATCATGCGGTCCCCCACCGCATGAGCCCAGGCCGGCATCAGCGTCCAGTTCGGCAGAAGCGCGAAGGCCTCCCCAAACACCGCCAGGCAGTTGGTGTCGACGAAGTCGTCGCCGTCGCATGCTTCGCAGTAACCCAGAAGGCTGCCGTCCAGACGATGGATGCTGCGCCGGGTCGAGCAGATCGCGGCTCCGGTGTCCCGGTGGAGCTTGACGACGGTCTCGATGTGGTCGGGCTGATACCAGTTGTCCGCGTCGAGAAAGGCGATCCCGTCGAAGCCCTGGCGGACCGCGGAAAGCGAGCCGAGCCCGCGCGGCGTATCGCCATAGTCCTTGTGGCTGACCGGCAAAACGATGTGCTGGGCTGCAAAGTCGGCGACCCAGGGTTTCGGGCGGCCATCGGCGACAAGGATGTGGGTCGCCGGATGGCTCTGGCGGCTGACGCTCTCGTGACAGGCGCGCAGGGTCGCCTCGTCCTCGTCGAAGTATGGCGTAATCACCGCGATCTTCACGTCAACCAAGATCCTCCGGCCCTGGGGCCCTGCGCGCCGCGGCGGCGGCTCCCGCTACTCTTTAGTCGCAAATTTGCTAAGAATTTCTAACATGGCGGCCGGAACCCAAGACACCGGGATTTACAGCTTGCGGCAGGCGCCCGGAAGAATTTATCAACCAAATCGTGGGAAGAAGGACCATGGGGGAATGCACAGCGCGGTCCCCTGACGGAACAAGGACCGAGCCTTGGCACGAATCCTGATCGGCTATGAGCGTGGCGACAACCTGGGCCACTACCGGCGCCTGGTGCCGGTGGGTGAGGTGCTGGCCGCCCTCGGCCATCAGGTGACTCTGTTCCTGCGCAACCCCTATGACTGCCGCGCGGAGATCACCAAGAACCCCCTGCCCTTCGTTCCCAGCCCCGATCTGGTGGCGCCCAATCCCGCGGAACGGGAGCCGAAGCGCATGGGTGCCTACAGCGACATCATGACCTACTGCGGCTTCGGCAAGCTGGAGACCCTCTTCACCGCCACCCTGGCCTGGCGGACGCTGTTCGATCACCTGCGCCCCGACCTGATTGTCTGCGACCACAGCCCGGTGACCTGTTTTGCCGCCTATGGCCGCATCCCCGTGGTTCAGGTCGGCGACGGCTTCACGATTCCGCCGGCGCAGGATGAGGTCTTCCCGCCCTTCCGGCCCAAGAAGAAGGCCACGGTGGATACTGACCATCTGGTGGCCGTGATGAACGAGGTCCAGGCGCGCCTTGGCGGACCCAAGGTGCCCAGCGTCACCGCGCCCCTGCGCACTGCAGGGCGGCTGATCTGCACCCTGAAAGGCCTGGACCCCTACAAGGATCTGCGCCAGGACCCGGTGATCGGTCCGACCGAGGGCCTGCAGGCCCCAATGCCGATGCCCAAGACGCCGGCGCTGTTCGTCTATCTGGGGATCGAAAACCGCATCACCCCCAAGTTCCTTGCGGTGCTGAAGGCCTCGAAGCTGCCGGCGGAAGCCTACATCCGCGGCATGACCGAGGAGACCGCGAAGAAGTACCTGCGCCCCGGCCTGACGTTCTACAAATCGCCGCAGCCCATCGAAAAGATGCTGCGCCGGGCCAGCATGACCGTGCACCACGGCGGCAGCGGCATGGCGCTGGCCTCCTGCAGTGCCGGGCGCATTCAACTGGCGCTGCCGATCCACGAGGAGACGCTGCTCAACACCCAGGCCCTGGGACGCATCGGCGTCGGCCGCATGGCCACGGCCAAGGATCTGGAGTCCGACGGGGCGGCGATCCTGGAGGAGACGATGAACGACGCCAAGCGCGCCGAACGCGCCAAGATCATTGCCAAGGAGATCAAGGACGTCGGTCCCTTCCGGCCGATGGAACGCATCATCGAGACCTGCCAGGCGACCCTGTCGGGGCGGTAAGATGCTTCATGTCTTGACGGCACCGGCCCGCTCCCCCGCCCGGCCACCCAGCACCAGTATCCTATGGGTGGCCGGGCGGGGGAGCGGCCCGGAACCGCTTCGACGTCAGTCGAAAACGGTATAGAGAAAGAGCTACAGCGGGGGCGTATGGCCAAGGTCCTTGTGGGCTACGAACTGGGGGGCGGCCACGGCCATGTCCACCGCCTGATGCCGGTGATCCGGGGGCTGGAGGCCGCGGGCCACGAGGTCCTCTTCTTCCTGCGCAACATCAAGGAAAACGCCGTCCTGCTGGCGCGGGAGAAGCGGCCGATCCTGCCGGTGCCCGATATGGTCGAGCCGATTCCCGGCACGCCCCGGCCGGCCCCCATCGCCAGTTATCTGGACATCATGTGCCACTCCGGCTTTTACCGGCGCCAGAGCCTGCACGCCGGGATGCTGGCCTGGCGCGGCCTGATCGATCAGGTGGACCCCGATCTGGTGGTCTGCGACCACAGCCCGATCTGCATCCTCGCCTGCTTCCGCGAGCGCCCCGTCGTCCAGGTCGCTGACGGCTTTACCCTGCCGCCGGCCCATGAGGAGAACTTTCCGATCTATCGCCGCGGCCGCAAGCCTATGGTCGATCCCGCCCACGCCCTGCAGGTGATGCAATATGTGCAGGAGCGCAACGGGCGGCCGGTTCCCGAAAGCGTGACCGAGCCCTTCCGCACCGCCGGCCGGCTGGTCTGTACCTTGCCGGAGCTGGACCCCTATGCCGGGTTGCGGGAAGACCCGGTGATCGGGCCCGTCGAGGGCCTGCAGCAGCCGCTGCCGCTGCCCGAAAAGGCCCACTTCTTCGCTTACGTCAGCCTGGAACACAGGAAGACCAAGCCCTTCCTGCGCGGACTGCGGGCCAGTTCCATGCCCGGCGAGATCTTCGCGCGGGGGATGACCGACGACGTCGCCAAGGCGCTGGAGCGGCCCGGCCTGACAGTCCACCGCGAACCGCAACCGATGGATCAGGTGATGCAGCGCACAAGCCTGATCATCCACCATGGCGGCAACGGCACCTGCTGTGCCGCGCTCAGCGCCGGGCGGGCCCAGCTCACCCTGCCGACCCACATGGAGGCCCGCCTCAGCGGCGAGGCCCTCGCCCAACTGGGGGTCGGCCGTCTGCTGATGAACAAGGACCTGGACCAGGCGCTGCCGCCGATCCTCGACGCGGTGGCCAGCGACTCTGCGATGGCCGCCCGCGCCCAAGCCTTGGCCGCAGACATCCAGGCGCGTCAGCCGCTGCACACCGTGGAGCGGATCCTCACCACCTGCCTCGAGGTCCTGAAACCCGGCACCACCGCGGCCAGATAGCGTGCAGTGCGCAAACAGGCGACCCATCGGGTATGCGGCTCACCCCCCTCCCGGCCTCCCCCCGTCAAGGGGGGAGGAGAATTTTTCAGCCGCTTCAATAGCTTCCCCCTCCCCCTTCGATGCAGGGCTATCGCATATGGGCGAGAGCGGAGATGATGTAGTCATCATTCCAGTTGCACTTTTTGATGCGGTGGCTGATTGGGACGGAGGGTTTGTCGGC
>NZ_JANQOI010000137.1 GCF_028289705.1 Pelagibius sp. | reverse complement strand
CCGATCAGAGAACCCAGAAAACAAAGCCTGAAAGATCAATATCCCAAACCGATACCCGGCCTTGACAACAAAATCACCATACGAGTCCGGCAATGACGGTCTGGGGGGCAGCGAGCCGCACCCCTCTGTCGGGAAACGCTTCATTTGGGACAGCCTCTAAGCGCCTATCCACCGCGCCGTCAGGGGGTCGACCTCGATCCGGAAGGCGCTGGCGGGCCGGAAGGCGCTGGCGGGGCCCTTCCCTTTCCTTCAGGAGCGCAGCTTCCGTCACGCGATCCAGGCCTGGAAGAGGAGACCGGTGGCGAAGGAGCCGCTCAACGCCAGGGCGATGTAGAGGGCAAAGACCGGGCGCTTCACCAGGGCGAAGACGGCAATCGCCGCGGGCAGCGAGGTGACGCCGCCGGCCACCAGGAAGGCGAGACCGGCGCCGGCGGCCATGCCCTGCTCGATGAGCCCGCCGACCAGCGGCAGGGCGGCATAGCCGTTGAGATAGGCCGGCACACCGACGAGGGTCGCCGTGGCAATGGGTGCCAGACCTTCGCCGCCCAGGGCTGAGGCCACCCAGTCCGCCGGCACATAAGCCAGCATCAGGCTTTCCAGCAGGAAGGCCAGGGTCAGCCACTTGCCGAGGAACAACGTGGTTTTGACGGCCTCGCGCCCGAACTTCGCAACCCGCTCCTCCTCCTGCCAGAAGCGCCAGACCACCGGCTTGGGCGCACGCACCTTGGCGCCGCCGCAGCCGCCATTGCCGATCCCCTCGCGCAGGGGTTCGCTCAAAGCCCCGGCGCGCATCAGGGTCAGGGTGGCATAGCCGCCGAAGAAGCCGAGACCGATGGCGGCCAAGGTCTTGGCCACGGCGAACTCGGTGCCCAGCACACCAGCGGTAAGCACGAACATGGAGGGGTCCATCACCGGCGAGGCGAGCCAGAAGGCCATGACCGCGGAGAGCGGCACGCCCATGCTGAGCAGCGCGGCGATCAGCGGAATGACCCCGCAGGAGCAGAAGGGCGAGAGCCCGCCGGCCAGGGCCGCCAGCACGATCATCAGATGGGGCGAGCCGGTGAAGGCGCGGGCGATGATGTTGTCGGCGCCGGAGGCACCGGCATAGGCGGCGATGCCGATGGACAGCAGCAGGTAGGGCGCGGTCTGCGCCAGCGCGCCAAGCACGAAGGCGACGCTGTCGTTCGCCTGAGCCGGCACGAGGAGAAACAGCAAAGCGAGAATCAGCCCCGCGGTCAGCCAGACCCGCTCCTCCCGCCAGGTTCTCGCCGCCATGCCCAGACCCAGAGCGCGCGCCTGTAAGGCAAAGTCCGTCATCGCGATACCTCTAGGTTTCTAGTTTTATCTGCCCAAAAGAAAAGGCTGCCCTTGCTCACGCTGCATCCTCCGTCAAAAGGCTGACGCCGGTGCAGCACTTGTCGGTGAGAAAGCCGACGGTGCGCCGCATGGCATCGTAGTCGGCGCGGTTCACCACCTCGCGGCCGCGCCGCTCCTGAATCACCAGATCAGCCGACACCAGGGTGGAGAGGTGGTGCGCCAGGGTCGAAGCGGGCATCTTCAGGTGATCGCCGATGTCGCCCACGTTCAAGCCCTCCTCCCCTGCCCGCACGAGCAAGCGGTAGATGTCGAGGCGCGCCTCATGGCCGAGGGCGGCCAGGGCGCGGGCAACGGAGGCTTTCGCAGTCATACCTTTCTAAATAACTAGATTTGTAGTTTTGTCAAGCAAGAAGGCCGTCTCCTCCGAGAGGCCGGTGGTGGCACTAGCTTGGGCCCAGGTGGCGGGACAGCTCGAAAAGCCCGGCGATTTCCTCCGCCGAGACCCTGGCGGTTACCGCCGGATCGGACAGCAGGGCCTCTTCCAACGTGTGTCCGTTCGCGCGCACCGAATCGCAGGCCTTCTCGACCAGGCGACGGGCCTCCGTCCGTCCAAGCTTCGCCGCCAGCGACAGCGTGGCGGTCTCGGAAAAGGCCAGACCCCGGGTGACCATCAGATTGCGCACCATGGCCTTTCGGTCGACAGCGAAGCCGGCGAAGAGGCTCCGCGCCCAGCGCAGCGCGCCGGAGGCATAGAGAAAAACCTCCGGCACCGTGACCCATTCGGCGACCCAGACCCCGCCGGAACGTTCGTGCTCGTGGCCCATCAGCTCCGGCGCGGCGCCTGCGCGCATGCGACCCAGACGGGCCACCGCCTCGGCGAACTCGGAGGCGCGCTGGTTGCGCTTGTGGGTCATGGCGCTGGAGGCGCCACGCCCCGGGCGATGACCTTCATGGACTTCGGCGATGTCGGTGCTGGCCAGACGGTTCACCTCATGGGCGATCTTCTCCAGGCTCGCGCAGAGCAGACCGAGTGCCGTCAGGACCTCGGCGATGCCGTCGCGGGCGTTTTGCCAGTGGACCCTGGGAACCGGCAGGCCGAGCCGCTTGCCGACCTCGTCGCGCAGGGCGGGCCCCAGCGTGCCGTAGGCCGCCAGCGACCCGACGGCGCCGCCGAACTGAAGCAGCAGGCCACGGGCCGCGGCGTCTTGCAGAGCGCCCCGCCGCCGCGTCAATTCCTCGACCCAGACGGAGAGCTTCAGGCCGAGAGACAGAGGCTGGGCGTGCTGGCCGTTTGTGCGCCCGATGATCGGCGTATCGCAATGCTCCTGCGCCAGATCCGAGAGCCTGGCAAGCAGCGCCGCGAGCCCGCCCTCGATGACGCCGAGACCCTCGCGCAGTTGCAGCACGGTGGCACTGTCCATGACGTCCTGGGTGGTGACGCCCCAGTGCACCCAGTCTTCGTGCTCGGGGCCGACCCGCTCCTTGAGCTGACGGCAGAGGCCGATGATCGGCCGGCCCGCCAGGATCATCTCGGCCGCCAGGCGGGCGTCGTCGAAGGGCCCCTCGCCGGCAGCGGCAGCGATGGCCGCCGCCGCCTCGCGGGGGATGATGCCGAGTTCGGCCTGGGCCGCGGAGATCGCAGTTTCCACTTCCAGCCAGCGGCCGATGGTCGCCCCTTGGCTGAAGACTGCACGCATGTCCGCTTCCGAGAAGATCTCCTCATAAAGGGGCCAGTCGAGCAGCGCGTGCATGCGTCCCGCTCCTCAGGCCTGCTGCATTGCGCGCCGTTTCATGGCGCCGCGCAGCCGCATGGCCACCGCGAAGAGCCCGAGCGCGAGGAAGGCGATGGCAAAGGGCCGCTCGGCGAAGATGCCCCAGCCGGAGTCCGACATCAGCAGGGCCTGGCGCAGGGTCTCCTCGGCGCCGCCGGCCAGCACGAAGGCGATGACGAAGGCCGCCGGGTTGAAATCGAACTTGCGCATCAGCCAGCCGCCGATCCCCGCGCAGATCATCACCAGCACATCGAACATCGAACCGCGCGCCGAATAGGCGGCGATGAAGGCGGTCAGGAAGATCAGCGGATAAAGGATGTTGGTGGGAATCTTGAGGATCAGGCGCCCGACAAAGGCAGCGCCGAAATAGCCGATCAGCCCATAGAGCGCGATGCCGATGAGGCCTGCGGCGAAGAGCCCGTAGACCAGATCCTTGGAGGTGAGGAAGAGCGTCGGCCCGACCTGGATGCCGTGGATCAGGAAGACCCCCAGAAGGATCGCGCCGATGGTGCTGCCCGGAATACCGAGGGTCAGCAGCGGCGCCATGGAGGGGCCGGAGACGGCATTGTTGGCCGATTCCGGCGCGGCGATGCCTTCCAGCGCGCCCTTGCCCCAGTCTTCGCCGTTGGCGGCGCGGCGCTTGCCCTCGCCATAGGAGATGAAGGCGGCGATGGCCGAGCCAAGGCCGGGCAGCACGCCGATCCCGGCGCCGATGAAGCCGCCGCGCAGGACATGGGGCAGGCAGGGTTTGTACTCCCGCCAGCTCAGGCCGTTGCGCGCCCTGTCGTCGTCATCGCCGGTCTCGAAGGCGTCCACCTGCTGCTTGCGGACCTCCATCTGGGCGAAGACCTCGCCCAACACGAAGATGCCGATCATCAGGGGCACCAGCCCGATCCCGTTGGAGAGGTCGAAGTTGCCGAAGGTAAAGCGCTCCTCGCCGGAGATCGGATCGAGACCCACCATGGCCACCAGCATGCCGAGGACGGCGCTGGCGAGACCCTTGAGCACCGACTTGCCGATGACCGAGCCGATCACCACGAAGGCAGCGAAGTAGATGGCGAAGTATTCCGGCGGCCCCAGCTTCAGCGCCAGGGCGGCGATCCAGCCGACGCCGACGATCAACAGAATGTCGCCCATGTAATCGCCGATCACCGAAGAGACCGTGGCCACCTTCAGGGCCTTGCCCGCCTTGCCCCGGCGCGCCAGCGGATAGCCGTCGATCTGGGTCGCCGCCGAGGCCGCGGTGCCCGGCGTATTGAACAGGATCGCGGCAATCGACCCGCCGTAGCGTCCGGACTTGCCGATCACGTAGAGGAAGGCCAGGGCGAAGAGGGGATCCATGTAGAAGGTGATGGGCAGCAGCATGGCGATGGCCGCTGCCGCGGTGAGGCCCGGCGTGGCACCGACCACCATGCCCACCACCGCCGCCAGCAGAATCGCCAGCAACAGATTGGGATCGGTCAGCACCAGGGCGAGGCCGGCAAAGATTTCCATGGCTCAGCTCCCCTGAAGCAGATCGAGGAGGTCGAAGTACGCCCCGTAGGGCGGGAAGACGCCCAGCGCCTCGAAGAACACCAGGTGATAGGCGAGCGGGCAGAGCAAAGCGGCCAACCCCAGCACCAGGGGCCGGCGCACGTCGAAGGCGGCCAGCGCCAGCGGCGCGGCCACGGCCGTGGCCAGCAGGTAGCCGACCGCGCCGATGGCCCACCAGTAGGCGAACGACAGGAACGACAGGCCGCCCACTTCCGCCAGGGTGCGGATGGCCGGGGATGCGCCGGCCTCGCCCCTGCCCTTCAAGCCCGTGATGGCCATGGCTCCGCCGATAACAATGAGGGCCGCCGCGATGAGCGTCGGAAAGAGGCCTGCCCCTACCTCGCCCGGCGCGGCGGGCGGCACCTGCAGGGCGCCCCAGAGGGCGCCCGCGCCGATCAGCGCGAGCACCCCGCCTTCCACCAAGGTCTTCATGGCCCGGCGCCTCAGTTGGTGAGGCTGGCCAGCAACGGCTCGGCGTCGGCCTTCATGGCCCGCAGCTTCGCCTCGGCCGCCGCCGGACCGGCAAAGCCGGGCCCGGTGCCGCGCGCCGCAAGGAGTTCGGCAAACTTCGGCTTCGCCACGATCTCCTGCAGAGCGGCCGTGAGGCTGGCCACCACGTCGTCGGGCGTGTCCTTGGGCGCGAAGACGATGACCGGCGAGCTGATGGCGGCAAAGGGCACACCGATCTCGCCGAAGGAGGGAACCTCGGTCATCACGCCGTCGCGCTCCTCGGCGTTCACCGCCAGGGGCCGAAGCTGTTCCTCGAAGCCGCGCGCCTGCTGCACGCCGATGAAACCGAAATCGGTCTGGGCGCCGATCAGGGCCGCCCGGGCCGGACCGCCGCCCTTGAAGGGAACGTCCTGCGCCTGGAGGCCGTTCTTCGCCAGGAAGCCGAGACCGGCGACATGGTGGAAGCCGCCGCGCCCGGAATGAGCCCAGCGCAACGCGCCCGGGTTCTGCTTCGCCGCCTCGATGACGTCCTGCACCGACGTGAAGCCGCTCGCCGCCGGCACCATTAGCGAGGTCTGCAGTTCACCCACCTGGGCAACGATCTTGAAGCTCCCGAAGGGGTCGACAGGGGTGTCGCGAAGCATGGTCGACAGCAGGAACGAGCCGCCCGAGGTCAGCATGACGGTATAGCCGTCGGGCCGCGCGCGCATCGCCGACTGGGCGCCGTTCAGGCCGCCGGAACCGGGCTTGTTGACCACCACCAGGGGCACCTTGAGCACGCCTTCGGCAGCGGCGGAGAGGGCGCGCGCATAGGCGTCGGTGCCGCCACCGGCCTTAAAGGGAACGACGATGTTGATGGGACGGCGCGGGTAGTCGGCGGCCTGCGCGGTGGCAAAGGGTCCGGCAGCCGCAAGGACAGCCGCCGCAGCGGCGCCTCTCAGAAAGGTTCTGCGTTTCATAGGGTCCTCCAGCATTGGGGCGGGTTCTTGGCGACGACGTTGTCCGCCGCGCAGTTCGACCCTAGCCGGTGACACGATATACCAAAAATGCAATGATATGATTGGTTGATGCAAATTCCGTCAATAATGAGAATTCCATTAATGAATATCAAAGGATTACGAGCATTCAGAAATGTGGTAGCGCAAGGATCGGCCGCCGCCGCCGCGGAGTCCATGCACCTCAGTCAGCCGGCGATCAGCCGGCTGATCTCCGGGCTCGAAGCCGAGTTGCGGCTCACCCTCTTCCACCGCACGCGCCAGCGGCTGCTGCTCACCGAGGAAGGGGCTGCCTTCTATCGCGAGGCCGGGCGCATTCTGGACAACCTGGACGAGGTGCCGCGCATCGTCGCCGAGATCCGCGCCGAGCGGGTGGAGCGACTGCGCATCGTCTGCATGCCGCGGATCGCGCCGACCATCGTCTCTCCGGCGGTTTCCCGGATGGCGGCGGACCACCCGAAGGTGCGGATCTCTCTGGACGTGCGAACGAGGCGCGATCTCGAGCGCTGGATCGCCGGACGGGAGTACGACATCGGCGTCGGCGCCTTGCCGGTCTCCCATCCCCAGATCGAGAGCCGCCCGCTGTTTCGGGCTGCCGCCCAGGTGGTGCTGCCCGCCGGGCACCCCCTCGCCGAGCGCGAGGCCCTGTCGGCGAAAGACCTGAAGGGCGAGCGGATCGTCACGCTGATGCGCGGCCTTTTGCTGCGCCAGCAGGTCGACGAGTTCTTTCGCTCCGCCGGCATCGAAGCGGCCTACGCCATCGAGACGGCGTCCTCCCAGCTCGCCTGCCAGTTGGTGGCGGACGGTGCCGGACTGACCATCGCCGATAGCCTGACCACCAGCGTGGTCGAGTCCTCGCGCATCGTGCTGCGGCCGCTGGAGCCGCGGCGCTGGACCTCCTTCGGCCTGCTGATTCCAGGAAAGGCCGGCCCGGCCGAGTATACGGATCGCTTCGTCGAAACCCTTAACCGGACCGTCGCGGCCATGCTGCGCCCCGGTTCCATCGAGGCCGTCGACCCCGCCGTGGAGCCTCAGAACCGGCGGCAGCCCTAGCCTGCCGCTCACGCTCCGGCGAGATCTTTGACCATGCAGACGCGCGGGCTCAGACGGTCGAGGCCCCGCGCCCGCTCGTTCTGCCGGATCGCCTTCAACTCGGGCCCGGCCTGGTTTTCGGCGACCACGGCAAAGCCAAGGCGCTCGTAGTACGGCCGGTTCCAGGGCACATCGCGGAACGTTGTCAGGTAAAGCCGGGTAAAGGCCCGCGCCCGGGCCCAGTCTTCGACGGCTGCGATCATCGCCCGCCCAAGCCCCCGGCGGCCGTAGTCCGGGTGAACCGAAAGCTCCGCCAGATAGCCCTGGCCGTCTACCGCCGCGGCGATGGCCAGCCCGACCAGCCGCCCCTCCTCCGCCTCGGTCACCCAAAGCCGGCGATCCGCGGCCAGGCTGCGGTACTCGGCCTCTGCGGTGGGCCGGCCCCGCGCAATCGCCTGCAGCCCGATCCCGGCAAAGCGGCCTGCGGCAGCGGTTTCGACGTCACCCAACAGAGCGGCATCGGCCTGCCGCGCCAGACGGATGCGGCAGTTCATGGTTGCAAGGAGCGCTGCCGGGCCACTGCCGCCTTGGCGCCGGATGCCAAGCGGCTATGATGGGAGCCTAAGACTCGGGCCGCGCAGCGACGACACAAAGCAAGACGGGACGCAATGCAAACCATTTTCATCATGATCAAGTGCGAACTTGGGCAGGCCTATCCGGTGGCCGGTGAACTGGTCGAGAGCGTTGAACAGGTCTCGGAAGTGCATTCGACATCGGGCGAGTACGATCTTTTGGTCAAGTGCTATCTGCAGGACGGCGACGACATCGGGCACTTCGTGAATGAGCAGGTGCAGACACTACCGGGGATCAAAGACACCTTCACCCTGATCGCCTTCAAGGCTTTCTCCTGAGAGCCACTCACAGTCCGCGCCGTCTGGCCCGGAAGTGACGGAATTTCTTACATCTCGTGCGGCATCGGGAAATCCGGACCACGAACCGATATTGCTGTGATAACAATAGCTTAACGGGCCGTTCCTATACTGACCTAAGCTGCTCGGACACGCGCAGATCACAGAAGGAGTCGGAATTTCTTACAGGGTCTGCGGGGCGCCCCGGCAGGCAGATTCTAAGCCTTTGAAAAGCAATAAGACTTCTATTCTGGCGCGAAATTTGCTTAATAGTAGTGAAAGTGTCATACCTCCGCTCCGGTGTGGGGCGGATTGTGGGTCCCAGGAGGGGTATTGATGAGGACGTTGATCGCTTTTGCTGCGGCATCCGGCCTGATTGCAGGCGCGGCATCATCTGCGCAAGCGGCCAACTGGCTGTTGGATTTCGACGAGCTGCAGCGCGGCGAAATCCTCGGCAATCAGTATGCCTCGGGCATCCCGGGCGCCACCTCGACCAGCGTGGTGATTAGCGCCTTGGGCGGTGAAGCCGATATCGCCGTAGCCTTCGACACCAACAATGCCACCACAGGGTCGAACAACGGCGTTCCCACGAACGATGGCGATAGCGATCTGGCCAATCCCTTCGACAACACCTCGACCAACTTCGGCAACATCCTGGTGGTGCAAGAGGATTTCGACGGCGCCACCGCCTGCGGCAGCTTCACCTGTCTCGACAACGGGATCATTCCCGACGACGAACTTCACGGCGGGTCGATCATCTTCGACTTCGGCAATACACCGACCGACCTGACGTCGATCGACTATTTCGACAACGAGAACACCACGTCCCAATCGATTTCCCTGGAGATCACCTACGCCGATTCCTCCATGGTGAGCCAGCAGTTGGCGCCGGTAGGCAATCATGACTGGGGCGTCTTCAACTTCGGCAACCTCGGCCAAAACGTGACCAAACTCGTGGCGGTCTTCGCCGGGACCGGCGCCATCGACGGCCTGCGCGGCCGCGACCGCGGCACTGCGGTCAGCGAACCGCAGACCCTGGGGATCTTCCTGGCTGGGCTGGCCGGCCTGGCCCTTTACCGCCGCCGCCGGCAAAGGGCGTGACCGGCCGGGCGCGCGGACCGAACTTTTTCGAAACAACAGCCGGCGTCGCCTATGCGGCGCCGTTTTTCGTTGACGCGCCTGTTTTATTCTTCAGGGGCAAACCGCGGGCCGTTTTGGTACGATTTTGGAAAGATCTATCAACCTATAACCCTATGCATTCCGCACGATTTTCGAACCATGGGAGCTGAACCCGAGGAACGGCCCATGCGCAAGACACGGACTGGAGGGCCATGGCGGGCCATGGCGGTGGCTGTGCTGTTGGGCTGCCTGGCGATGACCCCGCACGCCGGCGCCAACGCGCCGCCTGACGCCGACACCACCACGGCAGAGTATTTTGAAGACGCCAAAGCCCGCTTCGCCGAGGGCGACTACGAGGGTGCCGTCATCCAGCTCAAGAACGTGCTGCAGGCACAGCCCGACAATGCCGCCGCCCGCACCCTGATCGGCCGGGCCTATATCGAATTGGGCGACGGTCCGACGGCGGAGAAGGAGCTGACCCTGGCTCTGGAAGCCCGCAGCGACGATACGCCCATCGCCGTGCCCCTGGGGCAGGCCCTGATCATGCAGCACAAATACCGCGCCTTGCTCGGGCGGATCAGGCCGGGCGAACGCGGCCCCGAGATCGAGACCACGATCCACATGATGCGCGGTCTGGCCTATGTGGCCCTGCGCGAACTCGATGCCGCGGAGCGCGAATACGGGGCGGCAAAGGCCCTCAATGTGGACCACACCAATGCCCTGCTCGGCCTTGCCGAGGTGGCGGTCTACCGCGGCGAAACCAAAGCGGCCGAAAGGCGCATCGCCGAGGCGCTGAGCCAGGCACCGGAGAACGCCGATGCCTGGAGCCTGGATGGCGACTACAAGCGCGGCCAGGGCGACCTGCCGGGCGCCATCGCCAGCTACGACCGCGCGCTCACAATCCAGCCGCTGCAGATCGATGCGCGCAGAAGCCGCGCCGCGGCCCTGATCGACCTGAACCGGATCGAAGACGCCCGCAAGGACGTCGATTACCTGATCGAGCTCCTGCCTGAGGATCCGCAGTCGATCTATCTGAACGCGCTGATCCTGGGGCGCAACGGCGAGGCCCAACGCGCCAAGGCCGAGCTGCGCCGGGCCGACAACATCATCCGCACCTTCGACATGACCTTTGTGCGCGACAACCTGCCGACGCTGCTCACCGCCGGCGTGATCAACTTTGCCCTGCGCGAAGTCGAAGACGCCTTGGTCTACCTCGACCAGTACCTGAAGCTGGAGCCGGGGCACATCGGCGCGCGGCGCATGCTGGCGTCGCTCTACGTCCAGCAGGGCAAGCACCGGCGGGCGGTGCGCGTGCTGGGACCGATCATCGGGCCGCATACGCGTAACCCCCGCCTGCTGGCGCAATTCGGCACCGCGCTGATGCGTGTCGGCGAACATGCCGAAGCCAGCAGGATCTTCGAGCGGGCCATCGCCCTGGCGCCGGACCTGGAGCAGATCCGCACCCGCCTGGCCCTGAACGAGTTCGCCGCCGGCAACGCCGAAGCGGCCATCACCGGGCTGCAGGCGGCACTGGACCGCGACGCCGATGCCATGGAGAACACCGTGATCCTGGGGCTTATGCACCTCCGGCAGCGCGACTACGCACGCGCCTTGAGCCTCGCCGAGGACCTCGGTTCGCGCGATCCGGACAACCCCTTTGGCCCGAATCTGGCGGGTGCCGCCTATTGGGGTCAGGGCGACGAGGCTGCAGCCCGCAGTCATTTCGAGACTGCCATCGGCATCGACCCGGACTACACGCCCGCCCACGTCAACCTTGCGAAACTGGACATTCGCGGCGGCGACCTCGAAGCCGCCGAGACGCGCCTGCTGTCGCTGATCGACCGCGGTCTGGGTGAGAGCGAGCCCTTCGAGGCGCTGGCCAGCATCGCCGAGCGCCGGGGCCAACTGCCGGAGGCCATCGCCTGGCTGGAACGCATCGAGCAGACCTCCGCGAATGGCCCGCGCATTCAGATCCAACTGATCAATCTGCATGTCCGGGCCGAGAACCATCAGCAATCCTTCGCCCTGGCGCGCAGGCTGGAGGCCGCAAATCCGGATAACATCGCCGTGGTCGAGGCCTTCAGCCGGGCGGCAATCGCCGCCGGCGACGGCGATGTGGCCAAGATCAAGCTCCGCCGGATGGTGGAACTGGCGTGGAAATCGCCCAGGGAGCTGCACCGAATCTCCCGCCTGCAGCAGGCGATCGGCGACAGCGAAGGCGCCTATACCAGCCTGTGGCGTGCCGTCTCGGTCAATCCCGCCAATCTGGAAGCCCAGGCCAGCCTGGTGCGCCTCGAGGTCAGCCGGGGCGAACTCGACAAGGCGCTGCAGCGGGCCGAGAACATCCGCAGCCTGAGCCCCGAGGTGGCGACGGGCGATCTGCTGGCCGGCGATGTGCTGATGAGTGCCGGGCGCCATGGCGAGGCCGTCACGGCCTATGAGGCGGGCCTGGAGAAGCAGGAAGACGGGGCCCTGATGCTCCGCCTCTACGTGGCGCGGCGCAAGGCGGAGAGCTCTGCATCGCATGCCGCAATGCTTGAGGCATGGCTGGAGCGGCACCCCGACGATCGTGTCGTCAGGCGTGCGCTGGCCGGCGAGTTTGCCCGCCTTGGCCGCCTGGATGAAGCGATCGTCCTGAACGAGGCGCTGCTGCAAGGCCATCCCGACGACCCGGTGGTGCTGAACAACCTTGCCTGGCTCTATCAGAAGACCGGGAACCCGAAGGCGCGCGAGTTTGCGCAGCGCGCTTACGACCTGGCGCCGAACCAGGCGCGCACCATAGACACCCTTGGCTGGATTCTGGTCGAGGAAGGCGATGTGAACCGCGGACTGACGCTGCTGCGCTTCGCGCAGTCGCGGGCCCCCGGGGACCCCAGCATAAACTTCCACATCGCCGTCGCGCTCAGCAAACTCGGGCGCACCGATGACGCGAAAGCCCAGCTTGAGACCGTGCTGAGCGGCGAGCACGACGAAGACATCGCGGCCGAAGCCGCGGCCCTGCTGAAGGAACTCTCCGGCGGATAACGCAGTCAGGCTTGGTGACAGATGACCCCTGTGTCGGCCGAGCAAAAAACGACTGGATCAAGCCCATGGGAGAACACCGATAATCGACGTCCTGAAGATCATCGCCGCCTTCGCTTCGGGCTACCTCTTGGGCAGCCTGAATACGGCCGTGATTGTCGGGAGAGTCTACGGCAAGGACATCAGGGGCCATGGAAGCAAAAGCGCCGGGCTCACCAACACTCTGCGGGTCCTCGGAAAATCCGCTGCAGCGTTGGTTCTCTTGGGAGATATCCTGAAGGGGGTCATCGCCTGCCTTATCGGCTTGTATCTCGGCGTTTACGCTCATTCGGGAGAGGCGATTGACTGTGTCAGCCTTTTGGCAGCCGGCGCGGGCGCGGTTATTGGGCATAACTGGCCGGTGTATTTCGGGTTCAAAGGGGGCAAGGGCGCGCTGACCGGAGCGGCCGTGCTGTTCATGATCGATTGGGTTATGGCCCTTATATGCCTTGGCGCCTTTGTGACAATCGTCGCTCTAACCCGCTACGTTTCTTTGGGTACCATATCCGCAACAGCGTCTTTTGCGGCGATCTCATTTATACCTGTCTTCGGGAATACCCCTTACTTCTATACTTTTGCCTGCCTGATGGCGCTCATCGTCATTTACAAGCACAGGGAAAACATCCAAAGGCTGCTTTCAGGCACAGAGAACAAACTCACTTTCTAACTCTTCGCAGCGCCGACAGGCGTCGGGCCAGTTCCGCCAAAACACGAAACACGCTAGCAGGCTGTTGAAAAAGCCGGTTTGGTGATTGACCTCGTGCTTCGAGACGCTTCGCTCCTCAGCATGAGGTCAATCAGTCCGACACTTTGCCTCACCCTGAGGAGGCCCGTAGGGCCGTCTCGAAGGGTGGCGTGCTCTGCGCAGCCACCTTTTCAACAACCTGCTAGGGCTTAAGGCGCACCTCCTCGGGGACGAAGAAGAGGTGGTCCTGGTCTTCCACGGCCAGGTGGCAGGCGATGCAGAACTCCACCCGTTGGGCGCCCGGACCGTTGGTCTGGCCGAGAAATTCTCCATCGGCGGAAATCATCGAATAGCGCCAGTCGCCGGTCACGTAGTTGAAGCCCTCGCCCATCTTCTCCATGACGAACAGCGGGCCCGGGCCGACCTCTCCGTCTTCGGTGACCACAAAGCTGTCCTTCACCACCACCGAGCCCTCGGGAAAGCGCCCGGCACCCTCATAGCGCGCGTAGTTGCGGGCGGTCTCGTTGGCGAAGTTGTTCACATAGCGCCTGCCGTGGGTCATCGACTTGTAGGGCGCGCCGTTGAAGCGCTGCCAGTTCTGGTAGCCGGCGGTCAGGCCGTCGCCGCTGCGCGCATAGACCTCCGCCAGCTCGGCGGCGAGGTCGCGGTAGATGGCCGCGGCCTCCTGCGGCGAAAGATCGGCCGGGTCCTGGATGCGAGAGTGCCGCCGCGGACTGTCCGGCTCCCCGCTGAAGCGCTGGGACTCCTGGACCTGGGGCAGCCCTGCTGTCGGATCCTCAGCCTGGGCGGCGGTGTGCGGAGCGGACAGCGGGACGATCAGAAAGGACGCGGCCAGAAGCAGCGGCAAACGCAGGGACATCAGAACTCGGTCTCCTTTTCGTGACCGTGCTTGGCCCCCTACGGTCTTGATTCGAAAAGGATATAGTGTGCCGACACCGCACGACCATATCACGAAGCCGTGAGTGCATTCAAAAGCATGGCGGGCAGAGACGAGGCCTGCCGGCAGCCGTGCTCCAGGGAATTACTTGGTGCCGAAAATGCGGTCCCCGGCGTCGCCGAGCCCGGGCACGATGTAGCCCTTGTCGTTGAGCCGCTCGTCCACCGCCGCGGTGTAGATCGGCACTTCCGGATGGGCCGCCTGCAGGGTCGCGATCCCCTCCGGCGCCGCGACCAGGCAGACAAAGCTCAGATCCCCGGTGCTGTCCCTTTTCAGCAGCTCCAGGGCCGCGACGGCGGTGTGGCCGGTGGCCAGCATCGGGTCGACGACAATGGCCAGGCGTTGGGACATGTCCGTCGGGACCTTGTAGTAGTACTCCACCGCTTCCAGGGTCTGCGGGTCACGGTAGAGCCCCACGTGGCCGACCGAGGCCGCCGGGATCAGGTCCAGCATGCCGTCCAGCAGGCCATTGCCGGCGCGCAGGATGGTGATGAAACAAGGCTCGGCGACGGCCAGCAGCGGCAGATCCGCCCGCGCCACCGGCGTCTCCACCGAAACGCTTTGGAGCTTCAGGTGGCGCGTCACCTCATAGGCGAGCAGCAGGCTGATCTCGCGCAGCAGGCGCCGGAACTCCGGGAGCGCCGTTTCCTTGTCGCGCATGAGGGTGAGTTTGTGCTGGACCAGCGGGTGGTCGACGACGGTGACCTTGTCTTGCATGCCTTTCCCTGCCTTTCGGTTCTTGTTTTTCGCTTCCGCAGTCTGCGAGTCCGCCGGAAGGCTGGGAGGGAGTGATAGAGCAAGACCAGAGGATTTGAAACCACCTGACCGCCGCTGTGCACAAGAAAAAGCGCAAAGGCGCCGACCGGCCTGCGGCGGTCGGGCGGAGTCACCCCTCTGCGGGATGGATCACGGCTTGTTGGCCGCCGCCGCTTCCGCTCCCGCCGGGGTCTCGCTCTGGGCGACGGCCGAGGCGGCGGCGCTCTCCACCGCCGTGCGCTGCTCCGGGGTCATCTGTTCTGCGCCGGGCACCTGCACCGTCACCTGGCGGTTGGCGAACTTGATCCCCTCGGCGGCGAAGGCCCGCTGCACAGCGGCATAGACCTCCCGCCGGATCATGAACTGGCGGCCGGGCTTGGCCATGAACTTGCCCCGGATCAAGAGCGCACTGTCGTCGGTGGAGAACACGCCCTGCGACTTGAAGGGGGCCAGGAAATCCGGACCGATCTCTTCGTGCTCCAAGAGATCCTGACCGATGCGCTTGAAGATCTTGCGCACCTTGTTGACGTCGGTGTCGAAGGGCAGGCGGAACTCCAGCTTCACCACCACCCAGTCGCGGCTGTAGTTGGTCAGGTGCTGGATTTCACCGAAAGGAACGGTGTGCAGGGCGCCCCGGTGATGGCGCAGCCGCAGGGAGCGCAGGGAGATCTTCTCGACCGTGCCCTTGACCACGCCGACATCGATGTACTCGCCGAGGCGAAAGGCGTCATCCACCAGGAAGAAAACGCCGGAGACGATGTCGCGCACCAGGGTCTGGGCGCCGAAGCCGATGGCCAGGCCGACCACGCCGGCACCGGCCAGCAGCGGCCCGATGTTCACGCCGAGGGCGCTGAGGATCAGCATCACCGCCATGACCACGATGGTCACCTGGATCGCCACGCGCAGCAGCGGCAACAGCGTGCGGGCGCGCGATACGCCCTGGCCGCCCTGCTCGCCGGGTTCCGGCACCCCGGCCCCCTCCTCACCCTCGCCGCCGCCCTCCTCGGCCAGGCGGCGGTCGATGGTGATCCGCGCCAGTTCCCAGAGCACATAGGCGACCAAGCCGGTCAGGCCGATGTCTATCAGCGCCTCGGCAATGCGCGCGCCAAAGCCCTGCTCGGCCAGGGAGAAGAGGTCGACGCCCCAGATCCGCGCCAGAAACAGCGCGGCAGCGATGCAGAGAACGAAGCGCGAGGCCCGCAGCACCACGATCTTCAACTGGTTGACCACCGGCGAGCCTTCCTCCACGCCCTGCTCCTGGCGCTGGGCGGAACGCTCCAGGATGGCGTCCAAGTGAGGCAGGAAAATGACCGTCAGCAGGCTGCCGAAGGAGGCGAAGTAGGAAGCCTCGCCGCCGGTGAACTCAATGACGATGATCGCCAGGTAGAGCAGGATCGTGTAGGCGATGGTGGCCGCGGGCCAAATGTCCGCAAGCATCGCGCGCAGGCGCCCGGCATTCTCCGGATCCCAATTGAGATCGCCGGCGATGGCCCGGCGGGCCGTGGCAATGGTGTAGACCACGCTGGCGCAGAGAACGAAGCCGACCATGAAGGTCAGCACCTGGTGCGCGTCATAGGGCATACCCAGGCCCTCGAGCAGGCTGCAGGTGAGGAAACCGAAGCCGGCGATGGAGGCCATCACAATGTTCTGGCGATGCAGGTAGCGCGCGTCCTCGCAGCGCATATGGGCGAGCCTGAGGGCCGGCAGGTAGGGCGCCAGGAGAAAGCGCGAGAAGATCCCGTAGGTGCGCACCACGACGACGGCGGCCATATAGGTCATGACCACCGTTCTCGTCACCGGGTTGCCATGGGTCACCAGGAAGAAGACCGCCAGAGCCGCGCCGACATAAACGCCCAGAGAGACGAACTCCAGGACCAGGCGAAGCAGCAGGCAGCCCAGCCGGGCGATGACGGACTCCGGCTGTGCCTCGACGATTTCCTGGAACAGCTTTGCCATGACGCGGCGGGCGAGGCGCTCCGCCGCCCAACCGACCGCCATCATCACGGCGAAGCCCAGAGCTATCCATAGATAGACGCTGGCGGGGCGGCCGTCGCGGATGCGCTCCAGCGCTGCGGGAACCGCCTCCGGCAGCATCGGCACCGCCGCAGCCATTCGGATGAAGCCCGCGACGACGGCCTCACCGTTCTTGCGCGCCCGCTCCAGGAAGCTGTCCAGTTCCTCCGCTTCTGACGGCCCGGCCTGCCCGGCAACAGCGTCCAGCCGGTCGAGCAGCAGGCTGCGGACCTCCGCGTCGCTCAGGCGCGCCACGAGATCGCGAATGGCGGCTTCCGAGAGGGTCGGATCCGCCGCCTTTAGCTGCTGCAGGGCAGCGGATTCCGGCGGCGCCTGCGCAGGCTCGGCCTCTTGTGCCAGGGCGCCAAATGACGCCAAGCAGAAAACGACAAGAACCGAAAGAACGCCAAGTAATCGATGACCCACAACCTGCCCCCCGGCTGATCAGTTCCGGCGACTATAGACCCAACCGCACCGAAACCCCAGACCGTCGTCGCAGCCAGAGCGTGTTCAGGCTCTCCGATGCCTCGCGCAGGCCCGGGGTTTCACCGGAGACCGGGTGTCGTGCGCGCCCGTGGCCTGGATTGAGCCAGGTGGTTAGTAGGTTCGGCGCAGTTGCGCGGCCAGATCCTCAGCCGCAGCCCGTTGCCCGGGGGTCATGGTCTCGGACAGGGCGTCGCGCTGCCCGGCTGCCCAGAGGCGCCCCTGTTCGGCCGCCAGGGTGAACCAAGCCAGCGCTTGGACGGGGTCGCGCCCCAGCCCCGCACCCCGGGCGTAGCGGTTGCCCAGGTTCATCTGCGCGACCGGGTCACCGCGCTCGGCGGCCCGCCGATACCAGGCCAGGGCCGCGGGCAGATCGCGGGCAAGACCGCTGCCGCCGGTCTCCAGGATGCCGGCCAGGGCCACCTGCGCCTGCAGATCCCCGGCCTCCGCCAGGGGAAGCCATTCCTCATAGGCGGTCTGCAGATCGCCGGCGTCGTAGGCCTCCAAGCCGTCGGCGAAGTCGGCAAAAGACGACCGCCCCGACCCGAAGGTCGAGGCGGCCAGAATCATCGCTACCGTAAGCAGGCGGTGGAAGGACCGGAACATCGCGAGGGCCGATCTATCCACCTCCCATCGCTACCGCACGCGATACTCCTCGGGCAGCAGCAGAACGTTGTCCTGCTCGGGCGTCACCGACTGGTGACAGCCGATGCAGAAAGCGACGTTTTCCGATCCGGCGCCGCCGGTGGTGCCGAAGATCGATCCGTTGGGCATCACCAGGGTGTAGCGCCAGTCGTCGCTCTCCGGATTGAAGCCAGCCTGCATCTTCTCCATGAGGAACAGCGGGCCGACGGAAACCTCGCCCTTGGCGTTGACGCCGAAGCTGTCCTTGGCGAGCTTGGCGCCCCGCGGGAAGGTGCCGGCTCTCTCATAGAGCCCATAGGCCTTGGCCGCCGTGTTGCCCCAGTTCTGGACGTAGCGTCCGCCGTGGGTGTCAGAGACGTAGGCCTGGGTGCTGTAACGCCGCCAGTTCGAATAGCCCGAGGCGTCGCCCTTGTCGGAGCGCGCGTAGGCCGCGGTCATGGTCTCGAACATGCAGTCGTAAGCCGCCAGCGCTTCCGCGTCGGTCAACTCCGGAGCCGCCCCGGCCGCGCAAGGATTGCAGGGATTGCACGGGTTGCACGGGTTGCACGGATTGCAGGGGTTCGCCGCCGCGCAGGGGTTGCAGGGGTTCGCTGCACAGGGATTGCAGGGATTGGCCGCCGCGCAGGGATTGCACGGGTTGCAGGGGTTCTTCGCGGCGCAGGGGTTGCAGGGGTTGGCTGCGCAAGGATTGCAAGGGTTGGCCGCCACACAGGGATTACAGGGATTGCAGGCCTTTGCCGCGCAGGGGTTACACGGGTTGCAGGCCTTCGCCGCGCAAGGATTGCACGGGTTACAGGCCTTGGCGGCGCAGGGATTGCACGGGTTGCAGGGATTGGCCGCCGCACAGGGATTGGCCAGGGCCGCCGCCTGAATGCGCGGGATCGCGCAGGCCACCACCGTGCCACCACCGCCCGCCGCGCAGGGATTGCAAGGATTGCACGGGTTACAGGGGTTCGCCGCCGCACAAGGATTGCAGGGATTAGCGGCACAGGGGTTGCAGGGGTTCGCCGCCGCGCAGGGGTTGCATGGGTTGCAGGGTTTCTTCACTGCGCAGGGATTGCACGGGTTGCAGGCGCTCGCCGCCGCACAGGGGTTGCAGGGGTTCTTCACTGCACAGGGGTTGCAGGGGTTGCACGCTGCCTGGGCCATGGGAACGCCCATATGCCCTGAGACAACCATGCCGCCGGCTGCCACACCGGCCAAGACCACCATGGGGACCATGGCGGTCGACATCAATAAGCGTTTCCTGGACTTCATCGGATCACTCCCAGACAGATGCTTTTGGTCTCTTATTGTTCCTATGGCCCAGCGGCCATTGAGCGCCGCCCAATACCCCCAGGCCAACGCACTAAGCCTAGGACTCGCGGGCAGTTCTGTAGAGTCACGGCGACTCACGATCTCGTGAAGCAAGGGCCCACTCCGCACCTTGGGATGCACCAGCCGCGCCGGCGTTACAGCGGCCCCATCCAACGACGGGAGCGCCTCAGTCCAGAGTCAGGAACTCGACCCGATACTCCTGCGGAATGAAGAACAACTGCTGCTGCTCATCGCCGGCAGCCTCGTGACAGGTGATGCAGAATTCGACCCGCTCGCTGCCCTCGCCGTTGGTCGTTCCGAAAAGGCTGCCGTCAGGCATGATCATGGTATAGCGCCAGTCGTGCGCGTCGGGGCGGAAGCCGGCGGGCATCTTCTCCATCAGGAAAAGCGGGCCGGTGAAGACGTCGCCACGCTGGGTCACCGCGAAGGAATCCTTGGCGAGGATCGCGCCCACCGGCAGCGGCGGCGCCTCCTCGTAGGCGCCGTAAGCCTTCGCCAGGGTGTTGCCGTAGTTGTTCACATAGCGCTGCCCGTGGGTCGCGGATCGGTAGGGCGCCGAATTGAACTTGCGCCAGTCGATGAAAGTCTCCGCGGCCGCGTCATGGGACAGACGGTAGCCGGCGACCATGCGGTCGCGCACCTTGTCGTAGATGACCATGGCATCGACCGCGGAGAGGTCCGCCGGCCGCTCAACCGAGAAGTGCTGCTCTACCGTGAAGTCGTCCGACTGACCGAGTGCCGGGGACACCGGCATCGCCAGCACAACGATCAGGCCCAGGCTCATCGCCGCCAAGAGCCACAAGGGATCGGCCGCTCTTGGCACAAGGTGTCGCGAAACGATGACCGATTGGCTTCGGCCTCGCGCAGGGGTGGGCAAGGGAGAGAAGGAACGAACCAAGCCAGCCTCCTTGAGAAGTCCAGCCGTAGGGGCGGTCTAGGCCGCGCCCCACCGGTTCATTCTGAGCGCATTCGCAGGGAAGGCCCGATCAACTCAACATCACAAGAGGTTGAGCGATTGCTTAAATGAAAGGGCGGACCGGCAAGCAATCGCCGTCCGCCCCTCTCGCACTCTACTGACTCTACCGAGGTCTATTCGGCCTTGAACTGCATCAAATAGGCGATGACATCGGCGCGGTCGCCCGGCTTTCTCAAGCCCGCGAACGCCATCTTTGTGCCCTTCACGGCCTTCTTCGGCGCCTCCAGATAGGCATCGAGCGTCGCCTGGTCCCATACGGCGCCGCCTTCGCCATAGGCGATCATCGCCTTGGAATACTTGTACTTCGGTACGGTAGCGACCGCGCGGTCCACGATGTTAAACAGGCTGGGCCCGACTTTGTTCTTCCCCTCTTCCACCGCGTGGCAGGCCTTGCACTTGCGGTAGACCTTCTCGCCATTGGCGGGGTCACCTTCGGCCAGTGCGGGGGTGGCCCCGAGAGTCACCGCGGCCAGGGCGACGACGGCAAGCGAACTCCTAAGTCTCATCTGATCACTCCGGACTTGTTCTATTCCCAAACGGGATCTTCCCTCTCCCTTGTCCCAAGCAATCTAGCCCAGGAAGCCGCAGACTAAAGGGGCAGGTAGCGGGAAGACAAGGTCCGAAGTGTCGCAGCGAAGATCTCGCCGGGGCGGTCCGGACTATTCCGAGAGGCTTTTCAGGTAGGCGATGACGTCGGCCCGGTCTTGCGCATTCTTCAATCCCGGAAACGCCATCTTGGTTCTCTTGACCACGTCCCTGGGCTTGGTCAGCCAGGCATCCAAGCTCGCCTCATCCCAGACCGCGCCGGACTTGCCGTATTCGACCATGCCCTTGGAATAGCGGAACTTGGCGACCTGGCCCGGAGTGGCGCCAAAGACCTTGTACAAGCTGGGCCCGATCATTTTCTTGCCCTCTTCCAGGGAGTGACAGGCCGCACACTTCTTGAACAGCTTCTGACCGTTGGCCGGGTCGCCGGCCGCCACGGCTGGGCTCGACAGGGCAAGGGCAAGCAAGACAACCGACAGGCCGGCAGGGCTCAACCGCAACATCTTTGTCTCTCCCGTTTTTTCCAGGTCCCCTCGCGGGCAGGTCCGCCGCGATATCCCCAAGCAACCGGGGCCGTTGCACCGGCCTTGCCCGTCCATACTGGCGAGGATACCGAATGAGACGCAAATCAAAGACCAGGGGTTACAGGGTCAAGAAAGTGTGAGTTGGAGAGGCGTGATGCCATCCGCCGGCGGACGCGGGCGTAGCCAACAAGGTTGGTTGTTGCGAGTGGTTTTCACTTGATTATCCCGCGATATCTTATATTTAAATCCATACCAGATTAGTAAGATTTGGGGTTTCACCATGTTCCGGTTAAACCGGTTGACAGATTACGCCGTGGTCGTCATGTCGCAGATGTCCCTGCGGGGCGAAGAACTGCGCTCCGCCCAGCAGATCTCCGACGACACGGCGGTGCCGCTGCCCACGGTCTCGAAGCTGCTCAACCTCCTGGGCCGGGCCGGCCTGGTCACCGCCCAGCGCGGAGCCGCCGGCGGCTATACGCTCAGCCGCAGCCCCGAGCAGATCAGCGTCGCCCAGATCATCCAGGCCCTCGAGGGGCCCATCGCCCTGACCGCCTGCGTGGACGGGGCCGCCGAGTCCTGCGACGTCGAATCGCTCTGCCCGATGCGCGGCAACTGGAACAAGGTGAACGCGGCGATCCACGACGCCCTGACCAGCGTCAGTCTGGCCGACATGTCCAACTTCTCGGGGGCCTTCGGGATGCCGCCCGCCCCAGAACCCGCGCCGCTTCGGCCGGATAGAGAGCTTCAGTAAGAATCAAAGAATGCCGTCCAAGCATCGAATTTTGCAGGAGAGTTGTTAGATGGCCGTTACCGTGGAGACTGTCGAGCAGGTCCAGGCCCTGGACAAGTACAAGTACGGCTTCGTCACCGAGATCGAGACCGATACCGCGCCCAAGGGCCTCGGCGAAGATATCGTGCGTTTCATCTCCGCCAAGAAGAACGAGCCGCAATGGCTGCTGGACTGGCGGCTCAAGGCCTATCGCCATTGGCTCACCATGCCGGAGCCGGAATGGGCCAAGGTGCAGTTCCCGCCCATCGACTATCAGGACGCCTACTACTACTCGGCGCCGAAGTCCCCGGACGACGCTCCCAAGAGCCTGGACGAGGTCGACCCCAAGCTGCTGGAAACCTACGAGAAGCTGGGCATTCCCCTGCGCGAGCAGGAGAAGCTGGCCGGCGTGGCGGTGGACGCCGTCTTCGACAGCGTCTCCGTGGCCACCACCTTCAAGAAGAACCTGGAGGAGGTCGGGGTCATCTTCTGCTCGATCTCCGAGGCCGTGCAGAAGCACCCGGAGCTGGTGCGCAAGTATATGGGCTCGGTGGTGCCTTACGGCGACAACAAGCACTCCTGCCTGAACTCGGCGGTCTTCACCGACGGCTCCTTCGTCTACATCCCCAAGGGCGTGCGCTGCCCCATGGAACTCAGCACCTACTTCCGCATCAACGCGGAGAACACGGGCCAGTTCGAGCGCACCCTGATCATCGCCGACGAAGGCTCCTACGTCAGTTACCTGGAGGGCTGCACCGCGCCCATGCGCGACGAGCATCAGCTCCATGCCGCGGTGGTCGAACTGATCGCCCTCGACGACGCCGAGATCAAGTACTCGACTGTGCAGAACTGGTATCCCGGCGACGAGGACGGCAAGGGCGGCATCTACAACTTCGTCACCAAGCGCGGTGCCTGTCGGGGCCGCAACTCCAAGATCTCCTGGACCCAGGTTGAGACCGGCTCGGCGATCACCTGGAAGTATCCGAGCTGCATCCTGCAGGGCGATAACTCGGTGGGCGAGTTCTACTCCATCGCCATCACCAACAACCGCCAGCAGGCCGACACCGGCACCAAGATGATCCACCTGGGCAAGAACACCCGCTCGCGGATCATCGCCAAGGGTATCTCCGCCGGGCGGTCGGACTCGACCTACCGCGGGCTGGTGCGGATCTCCGCCAAGGCCGAAGGCGCGCGCAACTTCACCCAGTGCGACTCGCTGCTCATCGGCGACCGCTGCGGCGCCCACACGGTGCCTTACATCGAGAGCAAGAACCGCAACGCCATCCTGGAGCACGAGGCCACCACCTCGCGCATCAGCGAGGACCAGCTCTTCTATTGCCGCCAGCGCGGCATCCCGGAAGAGGACGCCGTGGCCCTGGTGGTGAACGGCTTCTGCCGCGAGGTGCTGCAGCAGCTCCCCATGGAGTTTGCTGTGGAGGCGCAGAAGCTGGTGGGCATCTCCCTCGAAGGCAGCGTCGGCTAGTCGGAGCCACAGAAATGTCCGACGACACCGTGACCCTGTTTCGACCGACGGGCTCCAACGAGCTGGCGTTGATCCGCGAGGCGGACTTCGCCGCCTTTCCGCCGCGCCTGCCCGAGCAGCCGATCTTCTATCCGGTCACCAACGAGGCCTATGCCTGCCAGATCGCCCGCGACTGGAACACCAAGACCGGCGACGGCCTGGGCTTCGTGACGCGCTTTGAGGTCAACAAGGCCTTCCTGGACGGTTTCGAGCGCAAGATCGTCGGCGGCGCCAGCCACGAGGAATACTGGATCCCGGCCGAGCGCCTGGAGGAATTCAACGCCAACATCGTTGGCAAGATCGAAGTGATTCGCGAATTCACCCCGGCTGACCGCGAAGCGGCCGAAGCCGCCGCCGGGGCAAGGAAGAAAGAGGACGCTTGAGACCCATGCTTGAGATCAAGAACCTGCACGCCACCGTCGACGGCAAGGCCATTCTGAAGGGCATCGATCTGTCCATTCAGGCCGGAGAGGTGCACGCCATCATGGGCCCCAACGGCTCGGGCAAGTCCACCCTCTCCTACATCCTGACCGGCCGCGAAGGCTATGAGCTGACCGAGGGCGAGATCCTCTTCAAGGGCAAGGACCTGCGGGAGATGGAACCGGAGGAGCGGGCCGGCGAAGGTCTGTTTCTGGCCTTCCAGTATCCCGTCGAGATCCCCGGCGTGCCCAACACCACCTTCCTCAAGGAGGCTCTCAACGCCATCCGGCGCTACCGCGGCGAGGACGAACTGGACGCCATGCAGTTCGTCAAGATGGTGCGCGAGAAGACCAAGCTTCTGGGCATCAACGACGAGATGCTGAAGCGCGCGGTCAACGTCGGCTTTTCCGGCGGCGAAAAGAAGCGCAACGAGGCGCTGCAGATGGCGGTCTTGGAGCCCGCCATGGCGATCCTCGACGAAACCGACTCCGGCCTCGACATCGACGCCCTGAAGACCGTGGCCAACTCGGTCAACCTGCTGCGCAAGCCGGAGAACGCCATGCTGGTGATCACCCACTACCAGCGCCTGCTGGAATACATCGTCCCCGACCGGGTGCATGTGCTGGCCGACGGCCGCATCCAGCGCAGCGGCGGCAAGGAGCTGGCGCTGGAGCTGGAGGAGAAGGGCTACGCCGAGTTTGCCGGCGCCGCCTGAGCGAAGAGAGACGGCGCGATAGAGATCAGAGACGCACGATGACAGACGCCTTCACCGACCACTTCGGCGCCCTGCGCGACCACTTTCCGGGCCAGGACCTGCCCTGGCTGGCGGAGCTGCGCGACCGTGGCCTGCAGCGCTTTGCCGAGAGCGGCCTGCCCACGCCACGCCTTGAAAGCTGGAAGTACACCAGCCTGCGGCCCATCGAGAAGGTGGACTTCGCCGCCACCGGCGTGCCGCGCGCCTGCGTTTCCATCGACCAGGCGCCGAGCCTGCTGCCCGACCACACGGACTGCCACCGGCTGGTCTTCGTCGACGGCCACCTGCGCCGCGACCTCTCGCAGCTCGGCGACCTGCCTGCCGGCGCGAAGCTGCTGCCGCTAAGCGAGCAACTGGCGGCCGACCCGGACTGGCTGCAGACACACCTGGACAGGCTGGACGACAGCCAGCTTCCACCGATGCTGGCCCTCAACACGGCGATGATGATGAACGGCTTCGTGCTGCATCTGACGCGGGGCACGGTGCTGCCCCATCCCGTCGAGGTGGTCCATCTGGGCGGCGCCGGCGATGCCCCCCTCGCCTACCACCCGCGCAATCTGGTGGTGCTCGAGGAGGGCAGCCAGGCGACCCTGATCGAACACTTCAGCCACATGGGCGAACAGGCCTATCTCAGCAATTCCATGACCGAGGCCAGCGTCGGCGCCGGCGCCATCCTGCGCCACTACAAGCTTCAGGCCGATGCCCTGAACGCCTTCCACCTAGCAACCGTCGAGGCGGAGATCGGGAGGGACGCCACCTACGACTCCTTCGTCATGACCACCGGCGCGCGCCTCTCGCGCAACGAGACCTCGGTGCGGCTGAACGGCGAAGGCGCCACCTGCCATCTGAACGGCGCCTATCTGGTGCGCGGCGAGCAGCACTGCGACAACACCACCGTGGTCGACCATCTGGTCCCCAACACCACCTGCCGCGAGGTCTTCAAGGGCGTCATCGACGACAAGGCGCGCGCCGTCTTCCAGGGCAAGCTGAAGGTCCACCGCGACGCTCAGCACACCAACGGCCACCAATTGAGCAAGGTGTTGCTGCTCTCCGACCGGGCGGAGATCGACGCCAAGCCGGAGCTGGAAATCTATGCCGACGACGTGGTCTGCAGTCACGGCGCCACCGCCGGCGACCTGGACCACGACGCGCTGTTTTACCTGCGCGCCCGCGGCATCCCCGAGGCCGAGGCCCGCGCCATGCTGATCGAGGCCTTCCTCGGGGAAAGCATCGACCAGATCGCCGCCGAGGGGCTCTGCCCCGCGCTCATGACCTCCATCGGCCACTGGCTGGCCGACAGCCGGCGGGAGGTCTGACATGGCGGCGGCATCCGGCGCCGCGGCGATCGCCGCCGGCAGCAACTCGACCCTCGCCTTCGATGTTGAGCGGGTGCGCGAGGACTTCCCGATCCTGAAACAAGAGGTCTACGGCAAGCCGCTGGTCTATCTCGACAGCGGCGCCTCGGCGCAGAAGCCGACGGCGGTGATCGATGCCATGCGGGAGGTCCAGGAGACCTGCTATGCCAACGTGCACCGCGGCGCTTACTACTTCAGCCAGCATCTCACCGACCGCTACGAAAGCGTGCGCAAAACGGTGGCCGGCTTCCTCAATGCAGGCTCCGACCAGGAGGTCGTGATCACCCGCAGCGTCACCGAGGCTATCAACCTGGTGGCCTACAGCTTCGGCGCCGGGCTCTCGGCGGGCGACGAGGTGATCGTCACCGAGATGGAGCACCACGCCAACATCGTGCCCTGGCAGCTGCTGCGCGACCGCACGGGGATCGTCCTCAAGGTGGCGCCCATCGACGACGACGGCAACTTCCTGCTCGATGCCTACGAGGCGCTGCTGACCCCGCGCACCAGGCTGGTGGCCGTGACCCACGTCTCTAACGTCTTGGGCACCGTCACGCCTTTGAAGGAGATCATCCGCCTGGCCCACGAGGCCGGTGCGAAGGTCCTGGTGGACGGCGCCCAGGCGGTGGTCCACGGCAAGGTCGATGTCCAGGACCTGGATGCCGATTTCTACGGCTTCACCGGTCACAAGCTCTACGGGCCGACGGCCATCGGCGTGCTCTACGGCAAGGCGGACCTCCTGAAGGAGATGCCGCCGTTCCAGGGCGGCGGCGACATGATCCGCTCGGTGAGCTTCGCCGAGACCACCTATGCCGATCCCCCGCTGCGTTTCGAGGCCGGCACGCCGCCCATCGTCGAGGCCATCGGCCTGGGCGCGGCCATCGACTATGTGAACGCCATCGGCCATGAGGCCATTGCCGCCCACGAGGCAGGCCTGCTGGCCTATGCCACCCAGCGCCTGCAGCAGATCGAGGGTCTCCGGATCTACGGCAGCGCGAAGGAAAAGGCAGCCATCCTCTCCTTCACCATGGAGGGCATTCACCCCCACGACATCGGCACCATCATCGACCGGGAGGGCGTGGCGATCCGCGTCGGCCATCACTGCGCACAGCCGCTCATGCAGCGCTTCGGCGTCCCGGCGACAGCGCGGGCCTCCTTCGGGCTCTACAACACCCGTGCCGAGGTGGACGCCCTGGCGCGCGCCCTGGAGAAGGTCAAGGAGCTCTTCGGCTAGGCCCATGGAAGACGCGCTGCGCGAACTCTATCAGGAAGTGATCCTGGACCACGGCAAGCATCCGCGGAACCACCGCCATCCGCCGGAGGCGAACCACAGCGCGCGCGGCTACAACCCGCTCTGCGGCGATCAGGTGACCATCTACATCGAGACCGACGCGGACGGCCGCATCGCCGATGCCGCCTTTGAAGGGCACGGCTGTGCCATCTCCATCGCCTCGGCCTCGCTGATGACGGAGATCCTGCGCGGCAAGACGGAGGCCGAAGCGCGCCAGCTCTTCGACGATTTTCACCGCCTCTGCACGGAAGAGGACTTCGCCCTGGAGCAGGCCGGGACCGACGATCAGGACGCCCTGGAGCGCCTGCAAGTGCTCTCCGGCGTGCGGGAGTTTCCGGTGCGGGTCAAGTGCGCGACCTTGGCTTGGCACGCCATGGCCTCGGCCCTCAACGGCGGCGGCGACGCGACCACGGAATAGGACGCAAAGAGCATGAGCGATCACCCACTCGGTTTCGACAGTTTCGGCGCCGGCGCCGCGCCGGAAGGCCTGACGGCGCGGGCCGGCACGCCACTGCAGCCTGGCATGCCGGTGGCCGAGCGGCTGGCAGTGGAGAACTCGATCCGCCAGGTCCACGACCCGGAGATCCCGGTCAACATCTACGACCTCGGCCTGATCTACGATCTGGACATCCATCAGGATGGCTCGGTCGCCATCGAGATGACCCTCACCGCGCCCGCCTGTCCGGTGGCCGGGGAGATGCCCCAGCAGGTGGCCGACACCGTGGCCGAGACCGAGGGCATCGGCGAGGTCCAGGTCACCCTCACCTGGGACCCGCCCTGGACGCCGGAGCGTATGTCCGAGGACGCTAAGTTGGCGTTAGGGATATTCTAGGAAGATCAAGGAGTTACGGGACCTCTTCCGCAACCGGAGCAGGCTCCCTATATTAGGAACGTGAGAATCAGGTAAGAGCAGCCATGGCCATTGCGAACATGATCACCTTGACCGATGCCGCCGCGGCCCGCGTCAAGACATTGATGGACAAGAGCGAGGAGCCTGTCCTCGGCCTGCGCGTCGGCGTCAACACGCGCGGCTGTTCGGGCATGAGCTATGTGGTCGAGTACGCCAAGGAACAGCGCAAGCTGGAAGACGTGGTCGAAGACAAGGGCGTGAAGATCTTCATCGACCCCATGGCGGTGATGTTCCTGCTGGGCAGCGAGATGGACTATGTCGAGGACAAGTTCCAGTCCGGCTTCGTGTTCAACAATCCCAACGAAAAGGGCCGCTGCGGCTGCGGCGAGTCCTTCCACGTCTGACCGGCCCGGCGGCCTCTCTAACAGTTTTGTCTTTCGCCAGACCAACGATCACGCGAAAGCCCGGGTTAACCCCCGTTTAAGGGCCGCTTGGGACAATTGGCTTTGAGTTCCGGGGTCACCATGACCGCCAGGGGTGCGAAGCCAGAATGCAAATCCTCAAGCGCGCCTACGCCCACGCCATGCACGGCCTGGGCAGCGGGCTCCACAGCAGCGGACTTCTGAAGCAGCCCGAGCCGACGCTCCAGGGCGATGTCGTGCGCTGGCTGCACAGCCTCTTCGCCATCTATGACATCGAGGCCATGGTGAAGCTGGACCTGCCCTGGTGGACCCTGCGCGCGACCGACCTGGTGGACCGTTTTCTCGCCGGGAGAACCGCCCCGCAGGTCTTCGAGTACGGCTCCGGCGCCAGCACCGTGTTTTTGGCCAAGCGGGCCGAGATCGTCGTCTCCGCCGAACACGACCCGCATTGGCACGCTCTGGTGACCGAGAAGGTCGCCAGCCACGCCAACGTGCTGGCAACCTTGGTGGAGGCGCCGCCGGCGGATGCCGACTGCGTGCACTGGTCGCGCCATCCCGCCTGGTCGGGCCGCGACTTCCGCGACTACGTCCATGCCATCGACCGCTTCGCCGGCCAGTTCGACCTCATCGTCATCGACGGCCGCTGCCGTGCCCACTGCCTGCAAGCAGCCCTGCGCCGGGTCAAGCCGGACGGCCTGATCCTCTTCGACAATGCCGGGCGGCGGCGCTATCGGGCGGCGCTGGAGACCTGTTCCCTGACCAAGCTCAAGACCTCCAGCCTCACGGCCTGCCTGCCCTACCCCGACGCGACGGTGCTGCTGGCGCCCGACCCCAAGGTGCTGCAGAACCTGGTGGAAGCCGGATGACCAGAGGGGTGCTGCGCACCGCCACCTGGCTGCTGCCGCTGGCGGCGCTCGTCTATCTGGGCATCGCCCTTACCGAGATCGATGCTGGGCGCTTCGCCCAATACCTGACCGCCGAGGCGCTGGGGATCGCCGCCGTTGCCGCCCTGCTCTACGGCGCGGGACTGTACCTCCTCGCCCAGGCCTGGACGATCTGCCTGCAGAGTTTCGCCAGGAACCCGGTCAGCCCCAGCGCGGCCCTGCGCCTCTACGCCTTTGCCACCTTCGCCAAGTATCTGCCGGGCAATGTGTTCCACTATGCCGGACGGCAGATCGCCGCAGCCCGCCTCGGCTATGGCCAGAAGGCGCCGGCCCAGGCGACGCTGATGGAGATCCTGGGGCACTTGGCCGCTGTAGGCCTGCTGTTGCTGGCGCTCCTGCCCTTTGCCCTCGACGGGCTCGCCGGGCTGTTGGCGCTGGCTGTCGACCAGCTTCGACCATGGGCGCTCGCGGGAACGCTTCTGCTCCTCGCAGTGCTTTTCGGACTGTGGCGCTCGGCCTGGGTCCGCAGCCTGCTGCCGCCGGTGAACGCCCGTCTGATAGCCCGCCTTACCGGCCTGCAGATCGGCTTTTTCGTTCTGGCGGCCCTGCTCGGCCTCTGGCTCGCGCTTCCGGTCTTGAACCTCTCGACGGAAGCTCTGCCGCTACTGGTCTTCGTCTACCTGGCCGCCTGGCTAATCGGTTTCGTCACCCCGGGCGCGCCGGGGGGCCTGGGCGTGCGCGAGGCCTGTCTGCTCGCCGGGCTCGGCGGCCTTGCCCCTGCCGAAGCGGTGCTGGCCTATGCCGCCGTGACCCGCGGGGCTTTCCTGGTCGGGGAGGCGCTGTTCGCCCTGTCCGGATTCCTGCTGCCCGCCACGGCGGAGGTCAGCGCGCAGAGCCGCCCTTCGGCGGCGGCGCGATGACGCGATAGAGCACGAAGACGCGGCCTTCCGCCAGCCGCTCCAGACCGCGCAAGCCGTCGAGATCGCTCCCCTCCCGACGCAGCCAGAGCAGATAGTCGAAGCTGTAGGGCCAATCGTGCCAATAGGCATGGGCCGGATCGTGGGGATAGCGCGGCTCGGAAAGGGGACGGTCGCGCCCCTCCTCCAGGGCCTGGCGCGTCACCGGCCAGCCATGGGGAACGTCCAAGGCCCTGCGCCTGGGTGAGGCCTCGACCGGTGAGGTGGCGGTGAACAGCAGGGGTACGAACATGGCGCTTTCGATGGCCGCCAGCGACCCGCTGTGCATGAAATCGATCCAGTCGGGAAAGCAGCCCGGACAGGCGGGATCGTAGTCACCGGCGACCAGCAGGGCCCCGCCGGCCTCGGCCTCGGCGAGCGCCTGGCGGATCGCCTGTTGCTCCCCGTCGTTTCGGGCCAGTTGCAGGCCGCCGGTCAGTAAGGAGACCGCGACCAAGACATGCAGGAACCCCCGAAAGAGTCGCGACGCGGCGATCTCGGCCGAGGGATGCACCGCCGCCACAAACAAGAGCAGCGCCACAAAGGGAAAGCGGAAGTCGAGGCCCCAGATCCCCAACACCATGTTGGGCATGGCGACCACCAGCGCGAGCATGGCCCAGAGCAGAACCTTGAGGTCCTTGTCCAGCGCCATGTGGCCGCGCCGCTGCAGACCATAGAGCAGCAGCAGAACCGCCAGCAGCACCAGGGGCCCGCCGGGCGCCGCAAGGGCCGAGGTGGGGGAGAGGAAGGCCATTGCCTTGGCGCCGATGGCCCCATAGGCGGTGCGGCTGTCGCCCACGCCGTCCTGGAAGAAAATCACATAGGCAAAGAGCAGCAGCGGCACGGCGAACTGGGCCATATGCCGCACGAAGACCTGAAGCCGGTCGCGCAGGCTCCGGTCCTGATCGCGCCAGGCCCGCAGGAGTTCCAGCCCGAGAATCAGATACCCGCAGAGCATGAAGCCCAGCAGATGGGCGAAAAAGAGGACGAGCTGCGCGGCAGCAAAGACGAGCAGCCGGCGGCGCCAGGGCCAGGCCTCGCTGGCCAGCCAGAAGAACAGGATCCAAAGCGCCAGGCCGACGCCGAAGAGAAAGTTCATGAAGCCCCAGCGCAGGGCCTCGTTGAACAACAGCGCCACCAGCAGCAGCGGCCACAGGCTGAGTTCGCCGCGCTGGCGCCAATGCAGGGCGATGCCGGCGGAGTACAGCAGCAGCAGGGTCAGGCCGTTGAACAGCGCGCCCAGCCAATAGAGCGACAGCCAGCCTGCGAAGGGCGCGGCGAAGAGGTCCATCGCCAAGTCGGGAATCAGCCGCCAGGCAATCGCGTAGTTCTCGGCCAGGAGGGCATCGCCGCCCAGGCGATACTGGATGAAGACCCGCGCCAGGTGGTTCGGGTAATCGCGGGCGATCCCCAGGGGAAACACGAGGGGCAGCAGGAAGAGCAGCGCGCCCACCGCGAGGATCGTGACCAGCGTGACGTTGCGGCGGCGTTGCAGTTCGACCGCACTGTCAGTGAGTAGCAGGGTCGACACGCCGCAGCCCAATCCTCGTCCGGTGAAGAGCGGGAGATGTAAACCATTCGGCTTTTGAAAGGATTAATGACTCTGTCGCAGACTGGAGCCCTTGATGCCGCGGAATGCCAGATCTGCCCGCGCTCGCCGAACCGATCCGAGGTCGCGCCATGCCGAAATCGCTCTCGATCGTGGTTCCCTTCTTTAACGAAGAGGAAACCATCGAGACCCTCTATGAGCAGATTGCCACTGCCCTGGCGCCCACCGGCTGCCGCTACGAGGTGATCTTCGTCAACGACGGCAGCAGCGACCTGGGCCCCATGACGGCGCAGAAACTGGTCGAGAGCAAGCCGGCCGTCTCCCTCATCAACTTCCGCACCAATTTCGGCAAGGCCGCGGCCCTCTCCGCCGGTTTCCGCCGGGCCCGCGGCGACATCGTCATCACCATGGATGCGGACCTGCAGGACGACCCGGCGGAAATCCCGCGCTTCCTGGAACAGGTCGCCGGCGGCTTCGACGTGGTCAGCGGCTGGAAGCAGAAGCGCCACGACCCCCTCGGCAAGACGCTGCCGTCCAAGCTGTTCAACGCGGTCGTGGGCCGCATCTTCGGCCTGCGTCTGCACGACTACAACTGCGGCTTCAAGGCCTATCGCCGCGAGGTCCTGCCCCACCTGAACCTTTATGGCGAGCTGCACCGCTTCACCCCCGCCCTGCTGCACAGCCTCGGCTTCCGGGTCAGCGAGATCGCCGTCACCCATCATCCCCGCACCCACGGCAAGTCCAAGTACGGCTGGAGCCGGCTGATCAAAGGGATGATCGATCTCTTCACCGTGCTGCTCTCCACGCGCTTTCGCATGCGCCCGGCGCACCTCTTCGCCTACATCGGCCTGCCCATCGCCGGGGCCGGGTTCGCCGCCCTCAGCTACCTGACGGTGCTCTGGTTCATCGGCGCCGGACCCATCGGCTCCCGCCCGCTGCTGTTCTTCGGCATCATGGCGGTGCTCTTCGGAACCCAGATGATCGCCACCGGGCTGATCGCCGAGGTGGTGCGCGCCGGTCAGTCGCAGGAAGAGGACAAGTACCTAGTGGAGAGCGAGTTCGGCCCGTCCCCTCAGCAGAGCGGGTGGGAGAGCAGCGACGCACAGACCGCCGCGCCACAGGCCTTGGAGAGCGAAGACGCCTCTTCACAAAAACGCAGCGCCTGAGTCCTTCCAAGCCGTCTGTTCCAGGCTGTGCGCAAGGCCACAGACTTAATCAAACCTTAGAGCTTTAGTTCCAGGATTGCGGCTGCTCTTGCAGCGTCACAGACGGCGGGTCGATGCAATCTTACAGCGCTAGGAGAAGCGGCGCGGCACAGTGGCTGCCCTGTCTCGCTCTGCTCGTAACCTGGGCCTTGGTGCACAGCAGCCTGGTCCTGTTCCGCGATCTTCCGGTCTTCGAGTCCGGGCTTGTCGGCCCCGACAGCTACATGCGCATGCTGCGGGTGTTGGAACTCTATCAGGGCTGGGACTGGTTCGACGGCACCATCGACCGGGCCAACGCCCCCTACGGCGACACGCTGCACTGGACCCGCCCCTTCGATCTGCTGATCATGCTGGTGGCACTGCCGGTATCCTTCGCCATGGACTTCGAGCGTGCGCTCTTCTTCGCCGCCATGCTGGTCTCGCCGCTGCTGCAACTGGCGACGGGCTTTGCGCTGGCCTGGGCGATGCGCCCGCTGATCCGTCCGGAAGTCTGGTTTCTGCCGGCGGTCGCCCTCTTCCTGCAGCCCGGCGCTCTCGTCTATTCCATTCTCGGACGCGCCGATCACCACAGCCTGCTGCTGCTGGTCTTCGTGATCACCGCCGGCTTCACGCTGCGCGCCCTGCACAATCCGCTGGACGCGCGGCCGGCGGTTCTGGGCGGCGCCACCGCCGGCTTCGGCATCTGGCTGTCGGTGGAGTTCCTGCTGCCCCTGGCGGTCTGCCTCGCCGCCCTCGGCGCGCCCTGGCTGTTCGGCGAACGCGAGCGGGCGGCCCAGAGCAAATGGTTCTCCCTGGCGCTCAGCCTGGTGCTGCTGGCGGCACTCTTCGCCGAGAGACCCTTCGCCGAGCTGCTGGAGCCGAGCTATGACCGGGTCTCCTGCGTGCAGTTTCTGGTGGCGGCCTGCATCCTGGTCTTCTGGCGCACCGCCGAGACCTACGAGAACCGCTCCCTCAGGGGAACCGGGCCGCTTGGGCGCCTGCTCCTGGGCCTGTTCGGCGTGGCGGCCACCGCATTGCTGATCAACAGCGCCTATCCCCTGTTCTTCGCCGGCCCCATGGCGGGCGTCGACCCGCGGATCGTGCCGATCTGGCTGGACCGGGTGCTGGAGATGCGCGCGGTCGTTCCCCAGGACCGCGAGAGCATCGGCACCTTCATCTTCTACTTCGGCAGCGGCCTGCTGGTGCTGCCCTTCTTCGCCAAGATCCTGCTGCAGGAACGCCATTCCGGCCGCTTCTGGACCCTGGCCTTCGTCGCCTTCGCCTGCCTGATCCTCTGGGCGGTGGCGGTGCGCCACATTCGCTTTTCGGCCTACGCCGAGGCGGCCTTCATCATGGCCTTTGCGGTGGTCTTCGACCGCTTCCTGCTGTGGAGCCACGCGATCCACGACGACCTGCGCCGCGGGCTGCTGCGCGGCGGCGTAATCACCATTCTGCTGCTCGGCCCCCTCACGGTCGGCGGCACCCTCAGGGCCGACGATGTCGGACCCTCTGGGACCGCCGAAGCCACCGACGCCTCGGGCCAGGCCCTCGCCGCCTGCAACGTCCAGGAGGTGGCGCGCTTCCTGGAGGAGGACCCACGCTGGGCGGGCTCGCAGCAGACTATCCTGACCTTTCTCGATATCGGCCCGGAGCTGCTCTACCGCACCCGCCACGCCGTGATCGCGACGCCCTATCACCGCAATGGCGATGGCATCTACGACAGCTACCGCATCTTGAGCGGCAGCGATGCCGCGGGCGCCCGCAGTCTGATGCAGGCCCGGCGCATCGACCTCGTGCTGCTCTGCCAGGGCCCCGCCGAGGAGAGCTTCTTCGTGGCCGATGGCGGTGAGTCCAGCCTCTACCGGCGCCTGTCCCGCGGCGAGGCGCCGGGCTGGCTGTCCGAGGTCGCCCTGCCCAATCCTCTGGAACGTCAGGCGAGGCTTTACGCCCTGGTTCGTTAGCCGCCTTCCGAAGCTCCACGAGCCCCGCCCCAGCGACCGTTAGGGAATTCTTGAGCGGATTGGGGAAGACTGCCCCTCCACGGGTCAGGCAGGCCCGGTCAGGAGTCGGCAGGCAAGCGATGACGCAGGAAAACCCGGTTCACGCGCAGCAGGCAGCCCTGGCGGCCAGATGGCCGGCGGATGGGCCGTCCGTTGCCGTGCTGCTGCCCTGCTACAACGAAGAAGCGGCCATCGGCCAGGTGGTGCGCGACTTCCGCGCCGCCCTGCCGGCCGCACGGATTTTCGTCTACGACAACGCCTCTAGCGACCGCACCGCGGCCGTCGCCCGGGAAGCCGGCGCCACGGTGGTCTGCGAGGCCCTGCGCGGCAAGGGCAACGTCGTGCGCCGGATGTTCGCCGACGTGGAGGCCGACATCTACGTGCTGGCCGACGGCGACGACACCTATGACGCCGCCGCCGCGCCGCGTCTCATCGCCTTGCTCTGCCAACAGCAGCTCGACATGGTTAACGGCGCGCGTCAGGACTCGGGGACCGAGGCCTATCGGGCCGGACACCGCTTCGGCAACCGGCTGTTCACCGGCCTGGTCAGTCACCTCTTCGGCAAGCGCTTCGGCGACATCCTGTCGGGCTACCGGGTCTTTTCCCGCCGATTCGTCAAATCCTTCCCGGCATTGGCGAAGGGCTTCGAGATCGAGACCGAATTGACGGTTCACGCCCTGGAACTGCGCATGCCCGTGGCCGAGGAGCCCACCGCCTACAAGGAACGCCCGGCAGGCTCCGAAAGCAAGCTCAGCACCTTTCGCGACGGCTTCCGGATCCTCAGGACCATCGTCCGGCTGGCCAAGGACGAGCGGCCCCTGGCGTTCTTCTCCGCCGGTGCCGCCGTCCTGGCAGTGAGTGCCATCGGCCTCGCCATACCGCTGTTCGTGACTTACTTCGAAACCGGGCTTGTGCCCCGGCTGCCCACCGCCGTTCTGGTCTGCGCCCTGATGCTGCTTGCCTCCCTGGGGGTTGCCTGCGGGCTGATCCTGGACTCCGTCTCCCTGGGGCGCCGCGAAATGAAACGCCTGCACTACCTGACCCTGCCGGCCCCGCCCCTGGCCCCTGACCGCAAGTTCCACGACAGGACCGAGGTCCCCTCCCCTGGAAGCCTGTCCCGGCGCGAAGCCGGCTAGATCCGGCGTCCTTGCAGAGCAGGTATTAAATCAAATAATAAAAGCATAAAATTTAACTCAATATAGCCTGAAGTTAATCAACATTTATACAAGTAACTGCAAGTTATTGTTGGTAGTATTTTAGTACCGGTCTCCAAAAACCGTTTTTCTTTTACCCTTTCTTAAGGCGATAGGCCGATTATCGCCCAGGATATGCGTGCATTGGAGGTCGCAATCATGATGAACACCATTAAGTCCTTTCTTCAGGACGAATCCGGTGCGACGGCTATTGAGTATGGCCTGATCGCCGCCCTCGTTTCGGTTGCTGCTATCGCGGCGCTTGGCTCTCTGGGTAACTCGTTGGGCACCATGTTCAACCGCGTCGCCAACGAGCTCGGCAATGCCGTCGGCAGCGGCGGTGGCGCTCCCGCGGCGCCGTAAGGATTGACCCGGCGGGCCCCCGGGCCCGCCGGCTCAACACCAGAAAGATAGGGCCCGGGGTTGCGACCCCGTGGCCCTATCTCTCTTTCGGCGCTTTCGGTTCCCTCTCCGAGGAGACGGTCATGGGAGCGGCAGCGCCAAAGAGGCTCCTTCTGGATGGACCGATTATGGATTTATCCCTCGCGACAGCGCAGTTCACGATCCTGGCGTTCGCCGGCCTGCTGATCATGGCCGCCGCCAGCGACTGCCGCAATCTGACGGTTCCCAACCGCTTCAGCTTGGCGCTGCTCGCGCTCTATCCGTCCTTCGTGATCGCCTCCGGCGGGGCGATCGACTGGCTGGGCGGTCTGATCTATGCCGGGATCGTCTTTCTGGCGGGCTTTGCCTTCTTCGCCCTGCGCTGGTGCGGCGGCGCCGACGTCAAGCTGTTCGCCGCGGTGACCCTCTGGGCCGGCCCCTCGCTGTTCGTCCCGATGCTGTTCTACACCGCGATGACCGGCGGCCTGCTGGCCGTGGCGCTGTGGATCCGTCACAAGCTGATGCGCGCCGCAACCCCGGCCGCCATCTTCTACGCCACCAGCGATCCCGCCTTCAGCAAGCAGCCGATGCCCTATGCCGTCGCCATAGCCGCCGGCGGCATGTACGTGGCCTTGCAGCTGCTCATGGGAGTCTAGGCAATGACGTCACGCCTGCTGCTCCCCTCATCTGCCGCACTCATCCTGTTTGCTCTCGCCGGCCTCACGGCCGACTGCGGCTGCGTCTAGGAGATCGATGCGATGTCAGTCAGAAACATCATGCTCATTGCCGCTGCGCTGCTGATCACCGTCGGCACCGCCCTGGTGGCGCGCAGTTGGCTGGCCAGCCAAAGGGCCAAGCCGGACGTGATCGTCCAGGAGGCGCCCCAGCCCGAGGGTATCCGGGTGCTGGTCGCCAAGGTCGCCCTGCCCACCGGCGTGTTCATCCAGGAAGAACAGCTGCGCTGGCAGATCTGGCCGGACGACGACATCCCGGAGAACTATTTCACCGACGAGGAGGTTCAGCCCGAGAACTTCTACGGTGCGGTGGTGCGCCGCGGCTTCACCGCCGGCGAGCCGATCACGCCCAAGCGGGTCATCCGCCCCGGCGAGCGCGGCTTTCTGGCGGCGGTCCTGCGCCCCGGCTATCGCGCCATCGCCATCCGGGTCAACGCCACCTCCGGGGTCAGCGGCCTGGTGTTTCCGGGCGACCGGATTGACATCATTTTGACACATACGATCTCCGACCGGACCGGAGAGAAGGTGATCGAACGCCGGGCCAGCGAGACCGTGCTGCAGAACGTCCGGGTGCTGGCCATCGACCAGATCACCGACGACAGCGGCACCGAGCCGAAATACGCCAAGAACTTCACGCTAGAGGTGACTCCCAAGCAGACTGAGATGCTCTCGGTTGTGCGCGAGCTGGGGGCGCTTTCCATCAGCCTGCGCAGCCTGGCCAAGGACGAGGAAGAGCTCGAGAACCTGGTGGCCCAGGAAGAGCCGCTGGAGGAGCCGGACCCGGAGCGCGGCGACACCTACACCTGGGACACCGAGGTCAGCCGGCTGGTCGGTCTGAGGAACGGTCATCAGGGCAATAAGAAGGTTGTTAACGTAACGCGTGGTAATCAGGTCCAGCAGCTGCGCTTCTAGATGGTGGATTTTATGGGCGTGTTTTCAAGGCTTTGGCTGGCGATCGCCTTGATCGTATCGGTCGCCGCCTGGGCGGAACCGGCCTCGGCGGCCCTGCAGGGCCGGGCGGTTCCGACCAATGGCGAGCCGATCGAGATCGAGCTGAACGAAGGCCAACTCCTCCGCCTTGACCGCGCCATGACCTCGGTCTTCATCGCCAATCCCGAGATCGCCGACATCAGCGCCAAATCCGACCGCCTGCTCTACCTGTTCGGCAAGGTCGTGGGCACCACCACGCTCTATGCCCTGGATGCCAACGACAACGTCATCGCCAACGTCGCGGTGCACGTGACCCACAACCTGCAGCGCCTGGAAAGCGCCTTGGATCAGTTGGTGCCCGACGGCCAGATCGAGGTCATGTCCGTCGACGGCGCCATCGTGCTCTCCGGCAACGTGGCCTCGGCCAACGAGTCCGAGGACGCCCGCCGGCTGGCAGCGCGCTTCCTTGCCGAGGGCGAGGAGATCATCAACCGCCTCGCGGTGACGGCGCCGAACCAGGTCAACCTGCGGGTCCGCATCGCGGAGGTCTCCCGCGAGATCATCAATCAGCTCGGCTTCAACTGGGATTTCGTCATCGACGGCAGCTTCGACTTCGCGCTGCAGTCCCTGCCGCCCACCGCCGGCATCAACACCTTGTTCGCCGGCGGCAACATCGGGGATGCCTCCGTCGATGCGCTGATCGACGCTCTGGCGGAAGACAATCTGGTCGCCATCCTGGCCGAGCCCAATCTGACGGCGCTGTCGGGCGAAACCGCAAGCTTCCTGGCCGGCGGCGAGTTCCCGATCCCCGTCTCCCAGGACGAAGACACCATCACCGTCGAGTTCAAGCAATTCGGCGTCAGCCTGGCCTTCACCCCCACCGTGCTCGGCCGCAGCCGCATCTCGATGCGTGTGCGCCCGGAGGTGAGCCAGCTCTCCAACGCCGTCCAGGTGCTGGCCGGCGGGCTGTCGATCCCCTCGCTGACCACGCGGCGCGCCGAGACGACGGTGGAGCTTGCCTCCGGCCAGTCCTTCGCCATCGCCGGCCTGATCCAGGACAGCACCCGCCAGGAGCATCGCAAGATTCCCGGCCTCGGCGATCTGCCGATTCTGGGTGCTCTCTTTCAGAGCGATCGCTTCGAGCGCGACGAGACCGAGCTGGTCATCATCGTCACGCCCTACATCGTGCGCCCGGTGGATGCCAACGAGTTGAAGACGCCGCTCGATCCCTATCGGGCGCCGCCGCCGGCCACCAGCCAGGTGCCGGAGCAGAAGGATTCGCAGTCCGCCGCCACGGTTCCGCTGAGCCCGGCCCAGGCCGAGAGCCTCGGCGGCAACAAGAACACCGGCTTCAAACTGGACTAGGAGCGGCAAGATGAGCGGACCGATGTGCAGACGGCTGACCGCGGCCCTGGCGCTCGCGTTGCTGGCGGCCGGCTGCGAGGGCGATCCGAACCGCCCGAAAGAAGCCCAGGCGGTCGCCGACGTGATCAACCATGTCTTCTACCACGCCAAGTGGCAGCAGATCCCCGCGACCCCGGAGAACCAGGCGGAAGCCATCGTGTTTCAGCAGTCGGTGCTGTTTCGCGACGGCTCGGCGATCCTCGATCGGCGTGCAGAGGATGCCATCGACGCCCTGATCATGGAGGCGGCCCCCGATCCGGGAACCACCGTCTTGCTGAGCGCCGGCAGCGGCGCGGCCAACCGCTACGACCGCCTGGCGCTGCAGCGCCTGGAGTCGGTGCGCATGGCCCTGGCAGACCGCGGATACGAAACGGTCCTGGGCCAGCAGCCGCAAGAGGTTCCGGCGGCGCCGCCCGGCGGCAACGAGGTTCGTTTGACCCTCGCCAAATACATGCCGATCCTGCCGGACTGCTCGCAACCGCAGCCGCTGGAGCCGCACCCCCCGGCTTTCGATCCCGCCTTCGGCTGCTCCAATGCCCACAATCTCGGCGTCATGGTGGCCAATCCGGCCGATCTCGTGCAGGGCCGCACCCTGGAGCCGGGTGACGGCGAGGCGCAGTCGCTTTCGATCCAGCGCTACCGGGTCGGCAAGATCACACCTCTGGACACCGAGGACACCAAGTCGCAATGAGCGTGGCAGAGCGCGTCCTGGAACATAAGTCCGCCGATGCGACCGCGGCCGAGTGCATCGCCTTCGTCGGCGACAATCAGACGCACTCCGTCGTCGATTCGGTCTTGAGAGAATACTTCGCCGAACCCCTGCTGAGGGACGGCGGTCCCAACCGCGCCATCGAGTTCCTCAGTTCCACCGTCCCCCCCTCGGTGCTGATCGTCGACGTGTCGGAGGCGGCCTCGCCGCAGACCGCAATGATGTCCCTGCGGGCGGCAATCCCCGAGACCACCAAGATCATCGGCATCGGCACCGTCAACGACATCGCCGTCTATCGGGAGATTGTCGATTCCGGCGCCACCGACTATCTGGTCAAGCCGGTCACCGAGAAGGCCCTGGCCTCGGCCCTCAACCGGACCGAAGAGAGCGACGACCCGGCCGCGCCCGAGGTGGTCCACGAGGAGAAGGCGCGCATCGCCGTGATCGGCTCGCGCGGCGGTGTCGGCTCCAGCACCCTGGCCGTCAACCTCGCCTGGATCCTGAGCGAGGAGATGAAGCGCAAGACGGCGCTGGTCGACCTGGATCTCGAGTTCGGCACCATCGCGCTGTCCCTGGACATCGAGCCGACCCGCGGCCTCCGCGAAGCCCTGGAGAACCCGGCGCGCGTCGACGGTCTGTTCATCTCCAGCGCCATGGCGAAGCTGACCGACCTACTCTCGGTCATGGCCACCGAAGAAAATCTGACCGCCGAGGTAAACTTCAACCCCAATGCCGTGGAGGCCCTTTTCGAGGCCCTGGGGCGCATCAACGACGCCATCGTCATCGACGTTCCGCGCAGTGCCTACGCGGTGCGGCGCCGGGTCTTCGAGGCGGCAACCGAGATTCTCCTCATCACCGAGCTCAGCCTCTCCGGCCTGCGGGACTCGCTGCGGATTCTGGCCGGGATCAAGGAAGTCGCGCCGGAAACCAAGGTCAGGGTGATTGCCAACCGCGCCGCCGGCGGCAAGCAGGCGATGCAGCTCAAGGACTTTCAGCGCGCCCTCGAGCACAAGGTCGACCTCCTGCTGCCAGACGAGCCGAAGGCCTTCAACTCGGCGGCCAACACCGGCAAGCCCCTCGCCCAGTCCCATGCCAAGGCGAAGGTCTCGAAGGCCATCCGCAAGCTCGCCGGCGACATCAAGCTGCCTGAGCTCAAGGAGGAGAAGGACGGCAAGGCCACCAAGAAGAAGGGTCTGGGACGACTCTTCCGCAGAAAGTAGGACGCCGTGACGGGGGTTGCCAACATCGGGCCGGAGGCGGAGTCGGAGGCGGAGAGCGTCGACGACAGCAACCTCGATGCCGTCCGGCGGCAACTGCAGCCCGCGGTCCTTTCCCTCTTCGGAGACGACGATGTCTCGATGATCCCACGGCCCGAGCTGGCCCTGCGGATCGGCAACCTGCTGACCAACGAGGTCGAGCGCAGCGGCACCAAGCTGGGCCTTCTGCAGCGGCGTAAGCTGGTTTCCGGGCTGATCGACTGGCTGCTTCAGTGCAGCGCGCTGCAGCCCGAGGAACGCCAGCAGATCATGGGCACCGTGCCCGAGGCCCAGGGTGGCGCCGTCACGCCGCCGGAAGGCCACCCCAAGGGCAAGGCGACGAAGCACACGCCGATCATCGAAGAAGCCAAGAGCAAGGTGCATCCCCTGGTGATGGAGCGTCTCGACGTCTCCGCCGCCTCCCAGCTTCCCCGCGACGACCTGACCCGCCAGATCGGCGAGATCGTGCGCGAGATCGTCATCGACGAGAAGCTGAACCTCAATGGCCCCGAGCAGCAGTCCATCGTCGACATCATGCTCGACGACATGCTGGGCCTGGGGCCGCTGGAACCGCTGCTGGCCGACGAGTCGGTGACCGACATCATGGTCAACGGCCCGCATCAGATCTACGTCGAACGCCGCGGCAAGCTGGAGGTCACGGACGTCCGCTTCCAGAACGACGAGCACGTGCTGAACATCGCCCGTCGGATCGTTTCGCAGATCGGCCGGCGCGTCGACGAAACCACGCCGCTGGTCGACGCCCGCCTGCTGGACGGCAGCCGCGTCAACATCATCATTCCGCCCCTGGCCATCGACGGCCCCTCGATCTCCATCCGTAAGTTCGCCAAGAAAGGCATCACGCTGGATGTGATGCAGCGCCAGAGCAACATCTCCCCGGCGATGGCGACGGTGCTGAAGATCGCGGCGCGCGGCCAGCTCAACATCCTGATCTCCGGGGGTACGGGTTCCGGCAAGACGACGCTTTTGAATGCCATGTCGCAGTTGATCGACCCCGGCGAGCGTATCGTCACCATCGAGGACGCCGCCGAGCTGCAGCTTCAGCAGCCCCATGTGGTGCGCCTGGAAACGCGGCCGCCGAACCTGGAGGGCAGCGGCGAGATCACCATGCGCGATCTGGTGAAGAACGCCCTGCGTATGCGCCCCGACCGCATCATCCTGGGCGAGGTGCGCGGCTCCGAGGCCGTAGACATGCTGCAGGCCATGAACACCGGCCACGACGGCTCCCTCGGCACCATCCACGCCAACCGGCCCAGAGAGGCGCTGACCCGCCTCGAGAACATGATCGGCCTGGCGGGCATCAACCTGCCGGCCCGCGCCGTGCGGACGCAGATCGCCTCGGCGGTGGACATGATCGTCCAGGTCTCGCGCATGCGTGACGGCATGCGCCGGATCACCCATGTCGAGGAGATCGTCGGCATGGAAGGCGAGATCATCACCACCCAGAACCTCTTCACCTACGAGTTCCAGGGCGAGGGCAAGGACGGCCTGCTGCTCGGCACCTTCAAGTCGTCGGGCCTGCGGCCCCACTTCCTGCCCAAGGCCGCCTATTTCGGGCTCGACAAGACGCTGCTGGAAGCCATGGGATGACCATCAACCTGCCATACGGCCTCGGCCCCGTCTCGGTGGAGCTGCTGCTGGTCGTGCTGCCGGCCCTGGTGGCGCTGGTCATCTTCATTCTGGTCTTCGGCGGCGACAAGGCGAAGAAGCAGACCAAACGGCGGATCGAACGGATCAAGGCGGCGAACAACAAGGAGATGACGCCGCAGGAGATCGTCTCCATCCGTCGGTCCAACACGGACAGCGAAATCGCCTTCATCGACACGCTGATCAAGCGCCTGCTGCCGCGCCCCGAGCTCTTGCGCCTGCGCCTGGCCAGCGCCGGCTTCAACAGCTCCCTCGGCCGCTATCTCCTGATCTGCCTGATCCTCGGCATCGCGACCTTCGGCGGACTCAGGTTCGTCAGCTTCATTCCACTCATCGTCGCGGCACTGTTCGGACTGTTCGCCGGCATCATGCTGCCCCATGCCGGTCTCAGCTTTCTCATCCGCCGCCGACGCAACCGCTTCATCGCCCATTTCCCCGAGGCCATCGACCTGATGGTCCGCGGCCTGCGCTCCGGCCTGCCGATCACCGAGTCCATCAAGACTGCCGGGAAAGAGATCGTCGATCCGGTGGGCACCGAGCTGACCGGGATCACCGACGCGGTCCGGCTCGGCGAGCAGCTCGAAGAAGCGCTCTGGGATACCTCCAGCCGGCTCGACATCCAGGAGTTCAATTTCTTCACGGTCGCCCTTTCGATCCAGGCCGAGACCGGCGGCAACCTGGCCGAGACCCTGGCCAATCTGTCCGACGTCCTGCGCCGGCGGCGCCAGCTCAAGCTGAAGATCAAGGCGCTCTCCTCGGAAGCCAAGGCCAGCGCCTATATCATCGGCTCCCTGCCCTTTGTGATGGCGCTGCTGATCTTTCTGGTCAATCCGGGATACATCTCAGATCTTACTGAAGACCCGCGCGGTATCTTCCTCGTATTCTTGGGACTTTTCAGTTTTGCCGTCGGCGCCGGCGTGATGTACCGCATGGTGAAGTTCGAGATATGACGCTGGAAGACCTCCTGCCCGCCGGCATGTCGGTGGAGGACCTGCTGGTCGCCCTCTCGAGCGTTTCCGTCCTGGTCAGCATCCTGGCGGTCTGGTTCGCGCTGCTGCACCGCGACGCCACCAGCAAGCGGGCCAAGCTCATCGCCGACCAGCGCCGCGACCTGCGCGCCGGGATGATGACGCCGCGCCGTCGGGAGGCTCAGCTCCCCAGCCTCACCCTGATGCACAAGGTGGTCGACAAACTGAAGCTGCTGCGCAGCGCCCAGGCGCGGAAGGTGAGCCTGAAGCTGATGCAGGCGGGGTGGCGCAGCAAGGATGCCGTGGTCCGCTTCTTCTTCTTCAAGCTCGCCCTGCCCTTCGCCTTCGGCGGCATTGCGACCTTTCTGATCTACGGCCTGGACGCCTACAACCTGAGCCCGGTGGGCAAGGCTGGGGCCGCCTTGGGCGCGGTGATCTTCGGTGCCTACCTGCCGGACATCCTGGTGCGCAATGCAGCCCAGAAACGACGCGAGGCCATCCGCAAGTCGCTGCCTGACGCGCTCGACCTGATGGTCATCTGCTCGGAGGCCGGCCTCAGCCTGGACGCGACCCTGCTGCGCGTGGCCGACGAAATGCAGAGGACCGCGCCGGAGCTGGCCGACGAGTTCAGCCTCACCGGCCTTGAGCTCGGTTTCCTGCCGGACCGGCGCGTGGCCTTGCAGAACCTCGCCCTGCGGACCGACCTTACCGTTCTGCGCGGCATGGTCAGCACGTTGCTGCAGGCGGAACGCTACGGCACGCCCCTGGCGCATTCGCTGCGCGTGCTGTCGGCGGAGTCCCGCGAGGAACGCGCCATGAAGGCGGAGGAAAAGGCGGCCCGCCTGCCTGCCCTGCTCACGGTGCCGATGATCGTCTTCATCCTGCCGCCACTGTTCGTCGTGCTCATCGGCCCGGCGGCGCTGCGCACCATCGACGCTTTCAGCAAGATGTAGCCGGCCTGCGAGCCCACTCGCCGCCGGATCACAGGATCGGCGCCAGCAGGCGCGACAGGCTGACCCCGAAGCGAAACCAGAGAGACTTCTCGTCCAGCTCACCGGCAATCACCCGCCGGCTGACCGTAAAGTCGCGCAGCAGCATGGCCTCAACCTGCTCGGCAAAACGGGCGTCCCAGACGACCAGCGAGATCTCGAAGTTCAGGCGGAAGGAGCGGTTGTCGAGATTTGCCGTGCCGACGGAGGCCAGCTCGTCATCGATCAGCAGGACCTTCTGGTGCAGGAAGCCGGCTTCATAACGATAGATCTCAATCCCCGCGCGCTCGGCCATCGGATAGTGCGCATAGCTGGCCCTGTCGACGAGCATGTGATCGGCCTTGTTGGGCAGCAGCAGCCGAACCTCGACCCCGCGCAGGCGGGCAAGCTGGAGGGCGGCAAGGATCTGTTCGTCGGGCACGAAATAGGGACTGGCGATCCAGATTCGCCGCCTCGCCCGGGAGACGGCCTCGATCAGGAAGAGCTCGCAGCTGTCCCAATAGTCCGCCGGCCCCGTGGGCAGAACGAGGGCCGCCATCTCGCCCTTCCCCTCCTGGAGATTCCAGGACAGCTCCGGCACGTCACGGGCCGCCCAGTACCAGTCCTCGACGAAGGCCAACTGGACCGCCTGCACGGCGGGCCCGGCGAAGTGCACATGGGTGTCGCGCCAGGCACCGACGGCTCCGTCGCGCCCGAGATACTCGTCGCCGAAGTTCAGGCCGCCGACAAAAGCGGTCAGGCCATCGACGATCAGGGTCTTGCGGTGATTGCGGAAGTTCAGCTGGAAGCGGTTGACCCGGCCCCGGGTGGTCGAAAAGGCCCGCACATCGACGCCGCCGGCCCGCAACTCCGCACCGAACTCCGCCGGCAGTCCGTAGCTGCCGATCTCATCGTAGAGCAGATAGACCGCAACGCCGTCGGCGGCCTTGCGCAGCAAGCGCGCCTTGAGATCGCGGCCCAGATCGTCATCGCGGATCATGTAGGACTGAAGCAGGACATAGCGGTCCGCGGCGTCGATGGCACTGAACATGGCACCATAGGTGGCGCCGCCGTCCTGCAGCAGCGAGATGCGGTTTCCCGCCGTGAAGGGCATGCCCGCCAGGCGCTCGAACACAGCAAGACTGTCGTTGCCGCCGCTATCGAAGCGGATCTGCGGCCCGTGCAGACGCCTGCGCAGATCGGCGGCGATGTGGTGGATCTTCAAGTCGCCGCTGCGCCGCGCGGCGACGTAGCCGTGGAACTTGCCGCGGCCGAAAACCCAATAGAGCGGCAGCGCGAGATAAGGAAAGGTGATCAGCGAGATGGTCCAGGCAACGGCCCCCTGTGCCGTGCGGGTGCGGACCACGGCGTGAAGGGCCGAGAAAATGCCGGACAGGTGGATCAGCCCTGCAACAAGGACGAGCAGCAGCCAGTAATTGTCGATCGGCGCAGGGGCCAAGAGAAGGTCCGAAGCTGATTGACGCGACGCAGGCGCTATTCGCTCACGCCCGCAGCGGCGGCGCAAGAGGACTGTAAGCCATCCCCTACGTTATTCTGCCGCTGAGCCCCAGCTATCGTCGTCTTCGCGTTCGATCAGGTTGGTGAGGGCGGACTGCAGCGCTTCGAAACTGACCGGTTTCTGCAAGGCATTGAAGCCCTGGGCGGCAATCTCCCGGCGCGGGCCCTCGCCCTGATCGGCGGTTACGATCAGGACGGGGATTTGCCGGCCGCAGGCGCGGCGCAGACTGAGGGCCGTCTCGACTCCGTTGACCTGCATGGGCAAGAGGTAATCGGACACGATAAGGTCGACCTTTGCATCCAGCTCCCACAGTAGCTCATGGGCCTGCTGATGGTCCGATGCGACGGAAACCCGGCATCCCGCGGGCTCCAGCGCCGCCGACATGGCCTTCTGAACCTGGATATCGTCCTCGATCACCAAGACCCGAAGGCCCTGCAGCGGCGGTGGCAAAATCGCGGCTGAGCGGCGGGGGCCGTCCACGGCGTGGGTGGTATCCGCCAGCGTAAGCTCGACGGCAAACATGCTGCCGTGGCCCGGCTGCGAGCGCAGGTGGACTTCGTGACCCAGGATGTTGGCCAGCCGCTGAACGATGGAAAGGCCCAGGCCAACGCCTTTCCGTCGATCCCGGGCAGGGTTCTCAAGCTGGTGGAACTCCTCGAAGACCGCGACCCGTTCGTTTTCGGGAATTCCGGGACCTGTGTCCCAGACCTCGATGCACAGCTTTCTCCCGCGCCGGCGGCAGCCAAGCAGGATGGTCCCCGCCTCGGTGTAGCGCACCGCGTTGGAGAGAAGGTTGCTGAGGATGCGTTCCAGCAGGACGGGGTCGCTATAGACCAACTGCGTTGAGGGGACCACGCGCAAAGTCAGGTTCTTCTGACGCGCCTGCTGGCTGTAGACCTTCTGCATCCCGTCCAGAACCCTTTGCACGGGGAACGACTGGAACTGTCCTTCGAGCTTGCCGGTTTCCAGCTCCGAGATGTCCAGGAGCGCGTCCAGGAGCCGTCCCGCCGCCTCCGAGGCCTCGCGCAGGTCGGCGACGATTTCGTGGGCGTCCTCGCCCTCGACCGTCGCATCCAGGGCCGCGATGAACAACTCGATCGCGTGCAGGGGCTGGCGCAGGTCGTGGCTGGCGGCGGCCAGAAATCGTGTTTTTGCGTCGTTGGCACGCTCCGCATCCCGCCGGGCGTTCTGCAAGGCCGTAATGTCGCTGAGGATCGACGCGATCCCCCCCTCGCGCGTGCGCCGTTCCATCACCATGAAATAGCGCCCGTCGGACCAGCGCTGCGTCACACAGCTGTTGGCGGAGCGGTGCTTGGCAAGGCGGCGCTGAATCCAATCCTCCACGGCCCGTCCGCTCTGCAGGCCCGGAATATAGCCATGGGCGACATTGATGCGGATGATTTCCTCGAAGGCTATGCCCGGAACCACATGCGCACCGCCGTTGGCGCAGATGCTGCGGTAGTTGCTGTTGCAGAGAACCAGCCGGTCTTCGGCATCGTAGAGGGCAAAGCCTTCCGACATGCTCTCGATGGCGTCGATCAGCCGCGCCTCCGCCGCTTCCGCGCGCCGCCGCGCCTCCACCTCCGCCGTCTCGTCCTCGGCCACGCCGCGATAGCCGCTGAAACGTCCGGCCCGGTCATAGTGCGGTTTGCCGTTGATGCGCCAGAAGTAGTGGCGCCCGGCCTCGTCGCGATAGGCCGCCCGCAGGTCCTTGATGGGCCGCCGCAGCTCCAGATCCCTGCGGCAATTCTGCCACTGGGCGTGCTGCTCTACATCGACCGCAAAAAGCTCCCAGAGGGTTCGGCCGATGGCCTCCTGCGCGAGGGGGCGCGAGCGCCCGCTGGCGGTCTGCACGTCGAAGAAGGAGATAATCCGCAGGTTCTCGTCCATTTCCCAGAAGCCCCCGGGGCCGGACTGGGCGAAATCCTTGAAGCGCAGCTCGCTCTCCTTCAGCGCTTCCTCCGCGGCAACCTGTTCGGTGATATCCAGGCGGATACCGATGAAGCCGCCGGCCTCCACCGGGTGATTGCGGGCCTCGATCCAGCGCCCCTCGCTGGTCTTGGTGCGGAACCGAGGCTGTTGCCTGATGTAGTCCGCCCGCGACATCTCCTCCAGGCTGGACTCTTCGACCGCCAGAACCGAGAACTGCTCGCGGTCGAAGGCCAGCTTCACCAGGTCGTTGTAGTTCGCGCCGGGGCAGAGATCCTCCGCTACCGTCGGAAAGAGCTCCCGATACTTGCGATTGCAGAGGATGAGGTTGCCGTCGTCGCCGTACCAGACGAAGCCGTCGGTCATGCTTTCGACGGCTTCCGAGAGCAGGGCCTTGGTCCGGGCGGCTTCCATCTCGCTGAGGAGCAGCGCCCGCTCCGCGCGCTTGCGCTCGGTCAGATCGCTTCCCAGGGTGCCCAGTCCGATGATCTCTCCGTCGGATCCGAATCGCGGGAACTTGATGGTCAGGACCGTCCGCGACTCGCCATTGATGATCAGGGACTCTTCCTGGGCGAAGAGGCGCCCGCTCTCCAGAACCTCGCGATCGGCCTTGCTGGTCTGGCGGGCCCAGTCCTTGTCTTCCGAAATCTCCTCGGGCAGGCGGCCGGCCAGCTCCCGGGGCGTGAGATTATGCAGCTTGCGCCACTGTCGGCTCGCGGCGATGTAACGCCCTTCCCGGTCCTTGAAGTTGATGTAGAGCGGCGCATACTCCAGAACCATGCGCAGGCAGTCTTCGCTGTCGGGAAGGCTGCTGGGCTGTTCCATCTCGGTCAGGGTCACGGTCCAGCAGGGCGCGCCGCCGAAAGCGAGGCCGAGCGGTTCCCACTGACAGCGCAGCGATTTCTTCGTCTCAGAGAGCACACAGGCGGAGAGCGTTTCGACAAAGCCCTCTCCGTCATCCAGGCAACGCGCGGCCCGCCGGTCCTCTGCCACGCTCCGCTCGGCGCCCAGGCACTGCAACAGCGGCCGCGGCGCCTCTGCCGACGGCTCAGTTGCCGTCAGGCGGACAAAGGCGGCGTTGCCGTAGATCAGCGACGGTTCGCTCTGCATGCCATTGCACGCAGCGATGGCCACGGCGACGGGAAGCCGTTCGATGGCCCGCCCGGCGAAGGTCGCCGGATCCCAATGATCGATGCTTTGGCCTGTCTCTCCGAGGGGCATGCCTGTTCCGCGCAGACTCCCGATCATTCCTTCAAAAAGTGGCTGAGCGGTCCGGCCCATCCTTGCCCCCGTATCCCAACCCTGACACCGGGTTTCACAAAGAACGATATTAACTCAAATGACACCAAGGTTAACGATTCGTCGACTAGAGAGCTATCAAGCCGGGATTAAGGAAGTCTTAACCAAAGCTCCGAACCGGCCTGCGGCTCACTTAACGAAAGCTCAAGGGGTCTTAGCCCATGATCCTAAAGGTCGATGAAATCAAAGCAGGATGCAAATCCATGCCGAAGTACGATGTGAAGCTTCAGCTGGACGACGATGAGCATCAGATTCACCTGGAGATCTACCAACAGGTGATCAGTGCCCACGAGCAGAGCGAAGACGAGGTGGTGCACCGCGCCAAGCAGCAGTTTCGCCACTGGGCGGAAGGCCGCGGACCGGAATGGAAGCTGGTCGCAATGCGTGTCCCCTTTGCCACCGTCACTGACAGCGAAATCAGGATCACGCGCTAACCCGCCCGAGATTCCGCCTAAGACTCCGCCTGCGTCCCTGCGGGCCGCTCGACCACGAAGCAGGCCTGACCCTGCCCCGTCAGCACAGAGCAGGCTTCTTCCGCCTGCTCCTGGGATGCGAAGCCGCCGGCCTGCACACGGAAGAAAACCCCCTTGTCGCCGAGCTTGGCCTCCTCCACCACCAGACGCAGCGGACCCAGGACCGAGGGGTAGCCCGCCTTCAGACGTTGCCACTCGCCGGCGATCTTTCCCCTGTCCTGGATTGCAGAGACCTGGACCAGAATGGTGCCCGCAGGGGCATCCCAGGGCTCCAGAGGCAGCGCTGCCGTCTCCTCCTCGGTCACCGAGGCACTGGAGCCCTCTGCCGAGGCTGACAGATCGGCGCGCTTCTGGTCGGCGACCGTCGGCTGCGCCACGGCCAGGGTCTGGTCTTCGCCCGCATCCGCCGGGGTCGTGGTCGGGGTCGTGGCCGGGGCCGCGTCCGGGTTCGACGCGCTTGCGATCGGCTCCGCGGAGGGCGTGGCGACCGGGTCCTCAGACATCGGCTCCATCGCATCCGCGGCCGCGTCCGCGGCAACGGGCGGCGTCGGGGCCTGCTCCGCCGTCTCAATCTCCTGGCCATCCTGGTCACCCTGGGCCGGCAGGGATTCAGTGCTGACGTCCGCCACAGGCGCGGCGGCGATCTGCGGCGGCGGCACCGCGGCCGTCCCGTTTGCCCCGCCCTGGGCCTCCAGAAGCCGCTGGCGGGCGCGTTCGCGCATCAGCTCGGCCGGCGTCGGCGGACGTTCGCCGGACAGGGCGCTCTCATAGGTGAGGCGCTCCCCGCTGTAATTGGGCGCTTCCGCTTCGCCGACCAGTCCCTCGGCCATCTGATCGCGCTGGACCCGCTGCTCCCCGCCCTCGAAATTGATGTCCCGGGACCAGGCCTGCGGTTCGGTGGGTTGTGGCGGCGGCGGTGGTTGCTTCTCCCGCTCCGCGACCAACGGAGGGTCCGACTCGGGCGGCGGGCCGACCTCTACGGTACAGGCCGACAGGACCGCGGCGGCAACCACGCAGGCAGTCATCGCCATCAGGCGCCACAGTCCCCCGGTCCGGCCATTAACCATTGAGACACCAACCCCGTGATTCATGGCAAAAGGGTACGACCGCATGACGGCGGCCACAAGGCTCCGCTGGTCCAACGCGGCGGCGCAGAAGCGGTAGTCCGGGTAGAACGGAGCGGCCGGGGGTTCTACTCCGCTGCCGGGCTGGCAGGCTGGTCCGCCTGCACGATCACCGGCTGCATCGCCTCAAAACTCTCAACCGAGAGGTGGCAGGCGATCTGGTGTCCCGACGTCGGTTCGTAGGTCGGCGGCGCCTGGGTCTCGCAGATCTCGCCGATCTTGCGCGGGCAACGGGTGTTGAAGGGGCATCCGCTCGGCGGGTTGGTGACCGAGGGCAGATTGCCTTCCAAGATGATCCGCTTCTTCTCCACCGAGGTGTCGGCGATGGGAACCGCCGAGAGCAGCGCCTCCGTGTAAGGGTGATAGGGCGGCGCGAAGACCTCGTCCGTCGTCCCCTGCTCCACGATGTTGCCGAGGTACATCACCACCACCCGGTCCGCCAGATAGCGCACCAGGCTGAGATCGTGGCTGATGAACAGCAGCGTGGTGCGATAGGTGGACTGGATGTCCATCAACAGCCCGGTCACCGCGGCCTGCACGGAAACGTCGAGCGCCGAGACCGGCTCGTCGGCGACCACCGTGGAGGGATTGCCAGCAAAGGCCCGGGCGATCCCGACGCGCTGCTTCTGTCCGCCGGAAAGCTGGCGCGGCCTGCGCCGGGCGAATTCGCGCGGCAGCTTCACCAGATCCAGCAGTTCCATGACCCGGGCCTCGACCTTGTGCTTGTCGGTCTCGACGCCGAACTTGCGGATCACCCGGGCGAGCTGGGAGCCCACCGTGTGACTGGGGTTCAAGGTGTCGAAGGGGTTCTGGAAGACCATCTGCATGGAGCCGATCTGCTCCGGCGAGCGCTTCTGGACCTCCTCCTGGGAAATGTCCTTGCCGTTGAACACCACCTTGCCTTCGGTGGCGGTCTCCAGGCCCATCAGCACCTTGGCGAACGTCGATTTGCCGCAGCCGGACTCGCCGACGATGGCCACCGTCTCGCAGGAGCGTGCATCGAAGGTGATGCTCTCGTTGGCTTTGACGTGGCGCACCCGATTGCCCTTGATCATGGCGGCGATCGAGTTGTCGGTGACCTCGTAGTACTTCTTCATGTTGTCGATGGAGAGCACCACGTCTCCGGCCTGCATGTCGCCGGCCCCCACGCCCTCGGGATTGTAGCTGTCCCAATCGATCTCCTGCCAGCGGCGGCAGCGCACGGTATGCCCCGGCTCGTTGGGCACCTCGGTCATGTGCAGCCCGTCCTGGTCGCAGGTTCCGCCGGTGAAGAAGTCGCAGCGCGGCCCGAAGTAGCAGCCGCTGGGGCGCTGGTGGGGGAGCGGCAGTTGCCCGCGGATGGGGACCAAGGGATGCGCAGTCTTGTCGGCACCGGGCAGGGGAATGCAGCCGAACAGGCCCTTGGTATAGGGGTGGCGCATGTGGTCGAAGACCTCGGAGACGGAGCCGTGCTCCACCACCACCCCGGAATACATGACGTTGACCCGGTCGCAGGTCTCCAGGATCAGTCCCAGATTGTGGGAGATGTAGACCATCGAGGTGTTGAAGCGCCCGGCGATCTCGCCGATCAGTTCGACGATGCCCGCCTCCACCGTCACGTCGAGGGCCGTCGTCGGCTCGTCGAGCAGCAGCAGCGAGGGATTGGACAGCAGCGCCATGGCGATGACCACGCGCTGCTGCTGGCCGCCGGAAATCTGATGCGGATAGGCTGCCATCACCCGGTCGGGGTCCGGCAGCTTGACGTCGGCCAGGATCTGGGCGGCGCGGTCGTAGGCCTCCTTCTCGCTGATGTCCTCGTGACAGAGTGGCACTTCCATCAACTGCCGGCCCAGAGTCATGCTGGGGTTCAGCGAGGCCATGGGCTCCTGGTAGACCATGGAGATCTCGTTGCCGCGCAACTGGCGCAACTCTTCCTGGCTGAAGGAGGACAGGTCGCGGCCCTTGTAAAGCACCTGCCCACCGACGATGGCGCCGTTCTTGCCGAGGTACTGCATGATGGCCATGGCGACCGTGGACTTGCCACAACCGGACTCGCCCACCAGGCCCACCGACCCGCCCTGTTCGAGGGTCAGGTTGAAATCGATCACCGCAGGGATTTCGCCGGCCCGGGTGAAATAGGAGATGCAGAGGTCCCTGCACTCCAGAACCGGGCCGTCGTAGCCGTTTCCGCCGTTTGCCATGACGTCCTCCTCTAGTCCCGCAAGGAGACTTCGCGCAGGCCGTCGGCCAGCAGGTTGAAACCAAGCACCAGCGAGGAAATCGCAATGCAGGGGAAGACCGCCATATGCGGCATGAAGGGAATGAAGGTCCGGGTCTCGGTGATCATCCCGCCCCAGTCGGGATCGGGCGGCGGCAGGCCGAGGCCTAGGAAGCCGAGCGTCCCGATGGTGATGATCACGTAACCCAGGCGCAGGCAGGAGTCGACGATCAGCGGGCCGCGCGCATTGGGCAGAATCTCCACCATCATGATCCGCCAGGACGATTCGCCACGCGTCTCGGCGGCGAAGACGTACTCACGATTACGCAGGTCGAGCACCAGTCCGCGCACGATACGCATGATGCCGGGTGCCGAGGCGAAGGTGACGGCGATCACGATGTTGAAGCCGGAAGCGCCGATGGTGGCGATGATGATGATGTAGAGCACCAGCACCGGGAAGGAGAGAATGACGTTGGCGATGAACGAAAGCACATCGTCCGTCAAGCCGCGGCGGTAGCCGGCGGCAAGGCCCATGGGAATGCCCACCGCATAGGCGCAGACCGTGGCCAGGGGCGCATAGAGCAGCACCTGGCGCGAGCCGTAGATGATCCGCGAGAGAATGTCGCGCCCCAGATGGTCGGTGCCCAGCCAGTGAATGCTGGTGCCGTCGATGGCCGGGCCGCCCGGCAAGGTCATCGGCGCCCCGGGGGAATTGGGCGGAAAGGGCGCCAGCACATCGGCAAAGAACGCCACCAAGACCCAGAAGAAAATGATCCCGAGGCCGATCATGCCGACCCAGCTTTCGCGGATCAGCGCCATGCCCTTGACGAGGCGGATCAGAGAGGACTCGCGGCGCGGGGCCGAAATGGCATCTTCCGTCATCGCGCCCTCCTAGCTGAACCGGATACGGGGGTTGAGGTAGGTGTAGCCGATGTCGGCCAGGGTCTGTGTCCCCACGGCAACGAAGACCGCCACCATGGCACAGGCCTCGATCAGGAAGATGTCCTGGTTCAGCGAAGCCTCCAGAAGCAGCGCCCCGAAGCCCTTGTAGGCGAAGAAGACCTCGACGACGATGACGCCCGACAGCAGCCAGTTGATCTGCAGCATGATCACCGTGAAGGGCGCGATCAGCGCATTGCGCAGGGCATGCTTTCGGATCACCGTTCCGTAGGGCAGGCCCTTCAGCACCGCGGTGCGGATGTAGTGGGTCATCATGACTTCGGCCATGGAGGCCCGGGTCATGCGCGCGATGTAGCCGAAGTCGTAAAGCACCAGCACCATGATCGGCAGCACCAGCTGAACCCAGTCGAAGCCGGATGCCATGGAACTGGTTCCGGGAAGGCCCCAGCCGATCACCTGGGGCAGATAGAACACGAAGAGCGCGGAGAGCAGCGGTGCACTGGCGATCTCCGGCACCGAGGTGGTCACGATGGAGCCGACGGAGACCGTGCGGTCAAGTCCGGACCCCTCGCGCATACCGGCGATGACGCCCAGGAACAGCCCGATGATGGAAGCGATCAGAAGCGCCCAGAAGCCGAGGATCGCGGTGTTCCAGATCCGCCCCGGCAGAATCTCCGAGACCGGCACCTTAAAGCGCACCGAATCCCCGAAGTCGCCAACCACAGCATTGCCGACCCAGCGCGCGTAGCGCACCGGCATGGGATCGAAATAGCCGTTGTCTTCCAGCCAGATCTCGCGCTGCTCGTCAGAGGTGTAGGGGCCGAGGACCTTGATGGCCACGCCCTCGACATTGATCTCCAGCAGCAAGAACAGAAGCAGAGACACGACCAGCATCGTCAGCACCATGGTGCCTATGCGTCGCGCAATGAATATCAGCATCGCTTCCTAGCCTTCCCGTCCCCCCGATAGCGGTCTGCAGCGCTTCGCACTCTTCAGACCTGCGGACTTTCGAAGCGGTGGCGACGGGTCATCCCGGCGCCCAAAATCGAGAAGGCCGCGGCGCCGAAGCTCCGCGGCCTCTTCCTCACTATGCCAGCCAGACGCCGTTGAACTGGTGATAGAGCGTCGGATGGGTGCTGTAGCCCTTGACCTTGTCGGTCGTCGCGGTGAAGACCGAGCGGAAGAAGGGCTGAACCATGATGGCGTCGTCCTGAAGGATCTTTTCCACCTTGGCCATGGCTTCGCGGCGCTTTTCCACGTCGAGAATGGCTTCGGCCGCGTTCAGGGCCTCGTCGAAGGCCGGGTTGTCGTAGCTCGCCTCGTTCCACGGCACGCCGCGCCGGTAGGCCAGGCTCAAGACCATGGTGCCCAGCGGACGGTGGGTCCAGGCGGTCAGGCTGAAAGGCGCCTTGTCCCAGACTTCCCAATACTGGGCCGCCGGCATGACGTTGATGCCGATATCGATGCCGGCCTCGGCCACCTGTTCCTTCAGAACCTGGACCGAATCCTGCTGCCAGGTGCCGTCGGTGTTGCCGACATTGCAGGTCACCTTGAGACCGTCGGGATAGCCGGCTTCCGCCAGCAGAGCCTTGGCCTTGGCCACGTCGCGCTTCAGCGGCGGCAGCTTGGCGTACTCCGGATGGATCTCGCCGACATGATGGTTTTCGCCGATCGAGCCGAGGCCGCGGTGGGCCAGCTGGAGGTTCTGATCATTGTCGGCAGCCAGCGCCATTGCCTGCCGCACCTTCGGGTTGTCGAAGGGCGCCTCGGTCACCTTCATGCGAATGACGCCGGTCTGCGCCGTGACGGCCTGGGAAATCACTACACCGGGCACCCGTTCCGCGATCTCAATGGAGGAGATGTCCAGCCGGTAGACGGCGTCGACCTGCTTGGAAGCCAGCGCCGCGATGGCCGCCGCGGCATCCTGCCCGGTGTCGATGTAGTGGATTTCGTCGAGGTAGACCTCGCCACCCCAGTAGGGATCCTGGCGCTTGCGCAGAATGCACTTCTCGCCGACCGCAAAGTCGACCAGTTCGAAGGCGCCGGTGCCCACCGGGTTCTTGGAGAGATCGCCACCCTCCTTCTCGAAGTTCCGGTGCACGATGGCGGTCGGGTAGTTGTAGAGGTTCTCCGGCATCGACAGAACCGGCGAGTTGAGATGCAGACGCACGGTGTGGTCGTCCACCTTCTCGACCGCGCCTTCGGTCATCCGGTTGCCCATCTTGGGGTTGCCGCTGTCGTCCTTCTCGCCCGTGTCATATTCCTCAGTCATGGCCGAGAAGAGGCCGAGGTTCGACGAGCCGGTCTTCGGATCCAGCCAGCGGGTGAAGTTGAACACCACGTCGTCGGCGTTGAAGTCGTCACCGTTGTTCCACTTGACGCCCTGGCGCAGCTTGAAGGTCCAAGTCTTCAGGTCGTCTGACGCCTCCCAGCTTTCCGCGAGGTAGGGCCGCGTGATGTTATCCGGGCCGGTGATGGTCATGTATTCGACGATGTGGCGGGCCTGGTTCGACTTCTCGGTCCAATCGAAGGTCGCCGGGTCCACCATCTCCTGGACCAGCATGGCAAGGCGCAGGATGCCGCCGGCCTTCGGCGTCTCCGCCGCCGCCGCCTTGAAGAGGCCGCCGCTGGGATCGCCCGCAAAGGCATAGGCCGAGGCAGCCGAAACTCCCAGGAAGGCACTCAGCCGCACGAACTCGCGGCGGTCCAACTTGCCGCTCTTGAACTGCTCACAAAGCTCTTCGACGCCGGGGTGAAGCGGCTTGCCGTTGATGGTTTCCAACTCTTTAGTCATATGCATGTCTCCCTGGTGAACTTGTTCGGAGCCTGCCGACGGCATGCCGCGTCAGGGCTCAGCTCGATTTATGCCAACCCGCTCTTCACGAACCGATGTGACCGCCTTGCCGGATCCAAACGTGATCACGTTTTCGTGGCCGGTCAAACCGTATCGATTGCCAAAATTCAGGCGCGCCAAAAGGCGCGCTCCCCTCTTTCCAGGGTCTGCAAGATCGGTGGATCACTTTTGACAAGCCGCTACCGGCGGCCCCTGCCGCCAAGCGGCTCTGACCTCAGGGTCAACTCCTACCTCGGCCGCTGACCCCGAATTGTCAGCGGTTATCCGCAAACCCCAAACCTTCCCTGTTGCTCAAAAAACTCTCTTTCTTATGCCGATGCCGGGTGCCGCGGCGCATTGTCCCGCCGCTGGCCCGGATCGGTTTTGTTCTTTTCAACCAAGAGCCTAGCAGACTTTATCGTCGCCTGAAACCCGCGAGTTGTAGGTTTGCGACAATCCCTGAACCATATGCGACCCATCCGCCCCGGCACCCCTTGGGTCGGTTCCGGCGACGCCCGCGGGTCAGTCCGCCATCTTGGTCACGACCTGGACCTCGCTCTCCAGGGTGCGGTGCACCGGGCAGCGATCGGCCATGGCCAGCAGACGCTTGCGCTGGTCTTCGTCGAGAGCGCCGGTCACGCGCACGCTCCGCTCGATCCGGTCGATCTTGCCCGCTTTGGTCTCGCACTCCTCGCAGTCGACGGCGTGGATCTTGTCATGGGTGAGAGTCACCTGGACCCCCTCGAGAGGGATCTTCTTGTGTTCGGCGTAGAGGCGCAGGGTCATCGAGGTACAGGCGCCGAGACCGGCCAGCAGCAGATCGTAAGGCGAGGGGCCGGAATCGAGTCCGCCATAGCTTTCCGGCTCGTCGGCGCGGAGCTTGTGCGGCCCGGCCGCGATGGCCTGAGTGAAGCGCCCCTCCCCGGTCTCCTGCACCACCACGGTGCCCGCCCGCGCCGCCGGCGCCGCCGCGACATCGAGGTCGCCCAGATAGCGCGCGGCCCAGGCACCCAGCACATTGGCGACGTAGATCGCATCGACCTTCCGGCTCAGCAGATGATCGGCATCGTCCAGCGACACGAAGCTCTTCGGATGTCTCGCGGCACCGAAGATCTTGCCCGCGTTCTCGATCCCGACGGTCTGATCCCGGGGCGCATGGAAGACGATCAGGGCTTTCTTCATGCCGGCGATGGCGTCTTCCAGGCGCTGCGCCTCGATATCCTCCAGGAACTGCTTCTTGATGGTGAAGGGGCGGCCGACCAGCAGCACCTCCGCCTCGCCCTTGGCGTCGATTTCCTCGCGCGCCTCGGTGAAATGATGCGCCACGTGGGCCGGTTCCGCCGGCGCCCCGATGGTCGCCACTGCTACCGCCTCCGGCACCTTGCCCGCCGCCGCCAGCACCGCCGCCCCGCCCAGGCTGTGGCCGATGATCAGTTTCGGGGCCTGGCGGGTCTCCCGCAAATGATCGGCCGCCCGCACCAGATCCTCGACGTTGGAGGAGAAGTTGGTGTTGGCGAAGTCCCCCTCGCTGGCGCCGAGCCCGGTGAAATCGAAGCGCAGGACGGCAATGCCCTGCTCCGCGAGGGCTCCGGCGATCCGCGAGGCGGCGAAGATGTCCTTGGTGCAGGTAAAGCAGTGGGCAAAAAGGGCATAGGCCCGCGGCGGGCCCGCCGGCAGGTCCAGCCGCGCTGCCAGCATCTCCCCGCTGGAGCCCGCAAAGGTCAGTTTCTCGCTCTTCATTGCCATGGACGTGGTCTCCGTTTAGCTAGGGTCGCCGGCGCCGGCAGGAGGATCGGAACATGCCATTCAATATCTTGGCAAGCTGGACCGCCGCTATCCGGCGCGACGGAGATGCCGTAAACCAATGCTGCGTTACACCCGTCTGAGACAGCACCACAAGCCCATCACCCAGGACCAGAGGCATGGACAAAGCCGACCGCGACCCGCGCATCGAGATCATCGAGAAGACCGAGGCCTTCAAGGGCTATTTCCAGATCGACCGCTACCGCCTGCGCCACAGCAAGTTCGACGGCGGCTGGACCGCGGAAATGCGGCGCGAGGTCTTCGAGCGCGGCCACGCCGCCGCGGTGCTGCTCTACGACCCGGCCCTGGACCAGGTGGTAATGATCGAGCAGTTCCGGGTCGGGGCCTATGCCGCGGGCGAGGAACCCTGGCTGATTGAAATCGTGGCGGGAATCATCGATCCCGGCGAGACGGCCGAAGCGGTGGTGCGCCGCGAAGCGATGGAGGAAGCGGGCTGCGAGATTTCCGCCCTGGAGCCGATCGGCCGCTACCTCGTGAGCCCGGGCGGCTCCTCGGAAACCCTGACGCTGTTCTGCGGAAGGGTCGACGCCAGCGCGGCCGGCGGCCTGCATGGCCTGGAACACGAGGGCGAAGACATCCGGGTGCTGCCCCTGCCCCGCCCCCAGGCCCTGAAACTGCTGTCCGAGGGCGCCATCGCCAACTTCACCGCCGTGGTCGCCCTGCAGTGGCTGGCCTTGAATTGCACAGAGATTGTGCGTATTTGGAAGTAATCTACGGCGACGTACTGCCTAATAGGGACCCAAGCCGACGGGTCCGGCCCTTCCCGGCTGACGCCGGTGAGGACTTTCAGGCAGTGCTAAGCCGCCTCCAACCGTCGGGGAAGCCACAAGCCATGCCTCCAGCCCATAGCCTCAAGCCAATCGCCCCTAGCAAGGAACCGGATCTCATGGATGTCAGCGATGGATTTGTCGGTACGATCGGCAATACGCCCCTCATTCGCCTGCGCAAGCTCTCCGAAGAGACGGGCTGTGAGATCCTCGGCAAGGCCGAATTCCTCAATCCCGGCGGCTCGGTGAAGGACCGGGCGGCCTGGGCGATCATCAAGGACGCCGAGGAGCGCGGCGCCCTGCGGCCCGGCGGCGTCATTGTCGAGGGCACCGCCGGCAACACCGGCATCGGCCTGGCCCTGGTCGGCCGGGCCCGCGGCTATCGCACGGTCATCGTCATCCCCGACACCCAGAGCCAGGAGAAGAAGGACATGCTGCGCATCTCCGGCGCCGAACTGCGCGAGGTGCCGGCGGTCCCCTACCGCGACCCGGACAACTACGTCCATGTCTCCGAGCGTTTGGCCAAGGAACTGAACGCAAGCGACCCCAACGGCGCGATCTGGGCCCGGCAATTCGACAATACGGCGAACCGGCGCGGCCACTACGAGACCACGGGCCAGGAGATCTGGAACCAGACCGACGGCCGGGTGGATGCCTTCGTCTGCGCCGTCGGCACCGGCGGCACCCTGGCCGGGGTCTCCATGGCGCTGAAGGAGCGCAACAAGAACGTGATGATCGGCCTGGCCGACCCCATGGGCGCGGCGCTCTACAACTACTACGCCCATGGCGAACTGAAGGCCGAAGGCAGCTCCATCAGCGAAGGCATCGGCCAGGGGCGCATCACCGACAACCTCGACGGCGCCGAAATCGACGAGCCGCTCCAGATCCAGGATGCCGAGGCGGTGCCGCTGGTCTTCGACATGCTGGAGTCCGAAGGGCTCTGCCTCGGCGTATCCAGCGGGATCAACGTCGCGGGCGCCCTGCGCCTGGCCAGGAAGCTGGGACCCGGCCATCGAATCGTTACAATCCTCTGCGACGGCGGGATGCGCTATCAGAGCAAGCTGTTCAATCCGGCGTTTTTGCGCGAAAAAGACCTGCCGGTGCCGGACTGGCTGTCCTGGCGCAGCTAGGCAAGTAACAGCGGACAGGAACGGAACACGAGGACCATGGAACTGCTGTTTCGCGAAGACCCCTACCTGAAGCGGTGCGAGGCCAGCGTCACGGCCGCCGGGCCCGAAGGGCTGCGGCTCGACCGCACCGTCTTCTACCCCATGGGTGGCGGTCAGCCGGGCGACAGCGGATTTCTCGTACTGGAGGACGGCACCCGGCTGCGCGTGGTCGATGCGGTCAAGGGGGATACCCACGAGGACGTGGTCCATGTCCTGGAAGACGGCACCCCGGCCCCGGCGCCCGGCACCAAGGTAGAGGCGGAAGTCGACTGGGAGCGGCGCTACCGCCACATGCGCATGCACACCTGCCTGCACCTGCTCTGTTCCGTGGTGACCGGCGACGTCACCGGCGGACAGATTGGCGCCGCCAAGGGGCGGCTCGATTTCAACCTGCCGGACACGCAGTTGGACAAGGAAGCCATCACCGCGGCCCTCAACCGCCTGATCGAGGCGGATCACCCGGTGACCCCACGGTGGATCAGCGAAGACGAGCTGACGGCACAGCCGGATCTGGTGCGCACCATGTCGGTGAAGCCGCCCATGGGCAGCGGCCGGGTGCGGCTGCTGGACATTCCCGGGGTCGACCTGCAGCCTTGCGGTGGCACCCATGTGCGGCAAACCGGCGAGATCGGGCGCGTGAGAGTCGGCAAGATCGAAAACAAGGGGCGCCAGAACCGGCGCATCAACATTCTCTTTGACGAATAGCCGCAGGCGGGCAAGCCGCTGCAGGGGAGCGAAAGCCGATATGGTCGACTTCGACAGGGATGCACTCGTCACAACCGAATGGCTGGCCGCCAACCTGGGGGCGCCGGACCTGCGCATCGTCGATGCCAGCTATTACCTGCCCAACGAGGGGCTGAACCCGCGCCGCGAGTTCGAATCCCAGCACATTCCGGGTGCAGTGTTCTTCGACATCGACGAGATCGCGGACCCGGCCAGCGACCTGCCCCACATGCTGCCGCCGCCCCACATCTTTTCCGCCAAGGTCCGCCGCCTCGGCCTCGGCGACGGTCTGCGGCTGGTGATCTACGACCAGCGCGGCATCTGGAGCGCGCCGCGGGTCTGGTGGACCTTCCGCCACTTCGACCATCACGAGGTCGCCGTGCTCGACGGCGGGCTGCCCAAGTGGCTGGACGAGGGCCGCCCCGTCGAAGACGGTCCGGCCCGGCCGGAGGAGCGTCACTTCACCGCCCGCGCCAACGCCATGATCGTGCGCGACCGCAGCCAGGTGCTGCGCAACCTGACCGACCAGCGCGAGCAGGTGGTCGACGCCCGCCGCCAGCCCCGTTTCGAGGGCAGCGAAGCCGAACCGCGCGAGGGCATGCGCTCCGGGCACATCCCGGGCAGCCGCAACCTGCCCTTCACCGAATTGGTCGACCAGGCGCGCCAGACCCTGCTGGACAACGCCGCCCTTGCGGAGCGCTTCACGGCAGCGGGGGTTTCCCTGGACCGGCCGATCGTGACCTCCTGCGGATCGGGGGTCACCGCGGCGGTGCTCGCGCTGGCCCTGCACCGGCTGGGTCATCCCGACGTGGCCCTTTATGACGGGTCCTGGGCGGAATGGGGCTTGCCGGGCGATACGCCGGTTGCCACCGGTCCGGCCTCCTGAGCCGCTGAGCGGGCGGTCCCTTGCTGCATCTTCGTGACTACGAGGACGGTGACTTCGACGGCTGCGTCAGCCTCTGGCAGCGTTGCGGCCTTGCGGCCTGGTACAACGACCCCAAGCGGGACATCGCTCTCTGGCAGGACAGCGACTGCGCCGCCATGATCGTGGCCGTGCGCTCCGACGAGGTTGTCGGCTCCATCTGCTGCGGCCACGACGGCCATCGCGGCTGGCTCTACGCCGTGGCGGTCGACCCTGCGCTGCGCGGGACGGGCCTGGGCCGGCGCCTGGTGCGCGAGGCCGAGGACTGGCTGGACCGGCAGGGCATCCTGAAGATCCAACTGATGGTGCGGGAAACCAACCGTCAGGCGCTGGGGTTCTACGCCGCCCTCGGCTACGCCCACACCCCCCGCGCGGTCATGGCCCGCTGGCTGGCCCTGCCGGGCGATCCCCCCGAAGGCGAAGCGCTGCCACCGGACATTGCGGTGGCCGCGGGCCGCGAGACCAGGCTGCAGTTCACCATCACCTATCTGGAGATGACGGAGCGCCCGCAGTTGGCCCAGGTGCATCCGCCCCACAGGACCAAGGTCGCTTTGATGCGCGCCCACCAGCCGACGGTGAGCTTCTACCGCTTTCTCTATGACGGTGTCGGCGAGGACTACACCTGGTGGTACCGCCGCGAGATGTCCGACGGGGACCTGGCTGCCATCATCCAGGACGACCGGGTCGAGGTCTTCGTGCTCTATGTCGAGGGGGTTCCCGCCGGCTACTTCGAACTGGACCGCCGCGAGGAACCGGTGATCGATCTCGCCTACTTCGGGCTGCTGCCGCAGTTCGTCGGCAAGGGGCTGGGCCCCTATCTGCTATACCAGGCAGTCGAGCAGGCCTGGAGCTACGAGCCCCAGCGCCTGACGGTCAACACCAACACCATGGACCACCCCAAGGCCCTGCCGCTCTATCAGAAATTCGGCTTCCGCCCCTATCGCCAGGAGAAGGTGACGATCCCGGACCCCCGGCTAAGCGGGACCCTGCCCGCCTGATCCGGGCGACGGTGATGATGGGGCGGGCCGCGTGGCTTGCGCCTTCTGGGCCGCCAGACGATTGAGGCGGCGCGCATCGCGCTGCTGGGGACTGACGTAGTAGGCACAGCCCCGGCATTGCTCCGGCGGCTGTCCGGCGTCCAGCGCCGCATCGATCTCCCGCCGCTTTTCCATGACCAGGTCCATCGGCGTCAAGCCGATCTTCCCCAGCCCGTAGCGCGCCGTGTCCTTCACCATGCAGCAGCTCGCGATGGCGCCGTGGCGGTCGATGTAGAGCGCGCCCTTCACCCAAGGGCAGCCGTGCTCGGCGGGATAGCGCCGGCGCATCTCGATGTAGAAATGCCGCGTCTGGCGCACTTCGGCGAGCATCGCGCCGATCTCCGGGTGGCGGTGGATCGTCTCCTGCAGGCGGCGGCGGTCCTCCGGCCCCAGCAGGCGGGCGGCCATATCCGCATCGTAGACGGCGGTGTAGCTTTCCATCCGGTTCAGCGGCTGGACCGTCGCCCCGCCGTCCATGCCCAGCGCGCGATAGAGATCGGCGACCTGTGGCAGACTGTCGATGGTGTCATTCAGCACGGTGATCGCAAAGCCGACCGTCGGGCGCTCCAGATCGCGGGCCCGGCGCGCCGCGAGCAGGCGCGCGATGCCATCTTTCACCTTGCTGAACAGCCCGCCGCGGATCTCCTGGAAGACGTCATCTTCCGGCGATTCCAGCGAGACGTAGATGGCCTCGATGCCGACGTCGAGGATGGCCGCCACCCGCTCCTCGGAAAACAGGCTGCCGTTGGTGATCATGGAGAGGCGGATGCCGCGCGCGGCGGCCTGCCGGGCCATGTCGAAGAAGCCCTTGTGCAGCAGCGGCTCCCCCTCCCCCTGCAACTCGATGTGCTCGAGCTCGGGAAAGGCATCGAGCAGCCGCGCGAAGTCCTCGGCCGCGAAGTCGGATTGGTCCATCTTGCGCCCGCTGCAGAAGCCGCAGGTGAAGTTGCAGCGCGTCGTGGGTTCCACCTGGGCGAAGACGACCTTGTCCCCTGGCGGTGACGGCCGCTGTTCTGTCCTCGCTTGGTCGCTCAATGGACTGGTCCGCTGGAGTGAAGGCTGAAGGACGAAAGATTAGCAGATCGGCGACAACAAGGGATTAACGATCGGCTGCCCGCCAATCCGGCCAGCGAAAAGGGCCGGCGGGGTCATCCAAACCGGCCCTTTCCGTACCATGCGACGACTTCTGTCTTCCCGGCCCCCTACCTCGGGACCGCGTGCTTCAAAAGCCCTGCCCTAGTGGTGCAGGATTTGGCTGAGGAAGAGCTGGGTCCGCGCCGACTGCGGGTTGTTGAAGAACTCTTCCGGTTCGTTCTCCTCGATGATCTCGCCGCCGTCCATGAAGATCACCCGGTTGGCGACCTTGCGGGCGAAGCCCATTTCGTGGGTCACGCAGAGCATGGTCATGCCGCTTTCGGCGAGGCTCACCATCACGTCCAGCACCTCGGAGATCATCTCCGGGTCGAGGGCCGAAGTGGGCTCGTCGAACAGCATGATGCGCGGGTTCATGCAGAGCGAACGGGCGATGGCGACGCGCTGCTGCTGGCCGCCGGAAAGCTGGCCCGGGTACTTGCCCGCCTGTTCCGGGATCTTGACCTTCTCCAGATACTGCATGCCGATCTCCTCGGCCTCGGCCTTGGGCATCTTGCGCACCCAGATCGGCGCCAGGGTGCAGTTCTCCAGCACCGTCAGGTGGGGAAAAAGATTGAAGTGCTGGAACACCATGCCCACCTCGCGGCGGATCTCGGCGATGTTCTTGAGATCGTTGGTCAGTTCGATCTCGTCGACGACGATCTTGCCCTTCTGATGTTCCTCCAGGCGGTTGATGCAGCGGATCATCGTCGACTTGCCGGACCCCGAAGGCCCGCAGATGACGATGCGCTCGCCACGGTTGACCGTCAGGTTGATGTCCTTCAGGACGTGAAACTCGCCGTACCACTTGTGCATGCCGATGATCTGGATGGCCACCTCATCGGAAATCGACAGTTGCGCCGCAGCAGCGTCTGACATCCTTTTTTGCCTCCTCGTTCGGCCCGCGCTCTAGCGCTTGTGGCCCGTGTGCAGTTTGTTCTCCAAGTACAGCGAGTAGCGCGCCATGCTGAAGCAGCAGATGAAGAACAGAATGGCGATGAAGACATAGACCTCCCAGGCCAGTCCCTGCCACTTCGCGTCGGACAGCGCCGCGCGGCCAACGCCCAGCACGTCCACCAAACCGATAATCACCACCAGCGTGGTGTCCTTGAACAGGCCCACGAAGGTGTTGACGATACCCGGAATGGAGATCTTCAAGGCCTGCGGCAGAACGATCAGGCGCATGGACTGCCAGTAGCGCAAGCCCATTGCATCGGCCGCTTCGTATTGTCCTTTGGGTATCGCCTGTAGGCCGCCGCGCACCACCTCGGCGATATAGGCCGCCGAGAAGATGGTCACCATGATCAGCACGCGCAGGATCAGGTCGAACGTGGTTCCCGGCGGCAGGAAGTAGTTCAACATGGTCGAGGCGACGAACAGCAGGGTGATCAGCGGCACGCCGCGGATGAACTCGATAAACATCACGCAGAGCGTGCGGACGATGGGCATCTGCGAACGCCGGCCCAATGCCAGAAGGATACCCAGCGGCAGTGAGGCCACGATCCCGGTAACGCCGATCACGACGTTCAGCGTGAAGCCGCCGATCTTGGTCGTTTCTACCGGCTCCAACCCCAGGCCGCCGACCAGCAGGAAATAACCGATGATCGGGAACAGCGCCGAGTAGATGAACCACTGCTGACGATAGGGTGTCCTGTCCCAAAGAATCGGCAGAATGGCGAGAAAGAAGAGCACGGCGGTGAGGTTGACCCGCCAGCGCAGGTGCTCCGGATAGAAGCCGTAGATGAACTGGCTGAAGCGGACATTCGCCAAGCCCCAGCAGGCCCCGCTGCCAAGCTCGCGGCACTCGGCGCGCGAGCCGGCATTGAAGACAGCATCGAAGAGGGCCCAGTTGAGGGCGTTGGGCAGAATCAAGTAGAGCAGGTAAACGGAGATCACCGTGAGGGCGATGCTCGAGGGCGACCCGAAGAGGTTCTTCTTGATCCAGCCGAGGGCACCGGTGGTCGCCAGCGGCGGCGGAAGGTCCGGATGGGTGCCGGGCTCGTAGGTTTGCGTGGTTTCGGCCATGACGCGTCCCCCCACCCTATCGTTCCACCAGCGCAATGCGCCGGTTGTACCAGTTCATGAAGGCCGAGATCAGCAGGGATATGGTGAGATAGATCATCAACACGATCATCATGCTCTCCATCTCCTTGCCGGTCTGATTCAAAGTAATTCCGCCCAAGGTCGCCACGATATCCATGTAGCCGATGGCGATCGCCAAGGAGGAGTTCTTCGTCAGATTGAGGTATTGGCTGGTCAGCGGCGGGACGATGACGCGCAGGGCCTGGGGAATGATGATCAGCCGCATCGTCCAGTTCGGCTTGATCCCCAGGGCATAGGACGCCTCGGTCTGTCCATGGCTGACCGCCTGAATACCGGCGCGCACGATCTCGGCGATGAAAGCCGCGGTGTAGACGGAGAGCGCGAACCAAAGGGCCGTGAACTCCGGCTTCAGCACCATGCCGCCCTGGAAGTTGAACCCTTTCAGCTCCGGCGTGTCGAAAGACATCGGCATGCCGGCAATAAAGAACGCAATCAGGGGCAGCCCGATGATCGCGCCGACGCCAATCGAGAATACGGGGTAGATCTGTCCGGTCTCTTCCTGATGCTTCCTGGCCCAGCGGCTGAAGACGATCATGCCGACGATGGCGGCGAGGAAGACGATGACCACCAAGCCGAAGCCGTCTTCGAAGACCGGCCGCGGTACATAGAAGCCGCGGTTGGTCAGGTAGACGCCTTCCATCGGGCTCAGCGCATTGCGGGGAACGCCAAGGGTCGTGACGATGACGCCATGCCACAGCAGGATCTGGACGAGCACGGGAACGTTGCGCGTGAACTCGATGTAGCAATAGACAATGCGGTTGACCAACCAGTTGCTGGAGAGTCTCAGCACGCCCATGATGAAGCCGAGGATGGTGGCGAAGATGCACCCGGTTATCGCAATCAGGCCCGTGTTGAGCAGTCCGACGACCGCCGCCCGGAAATGGGTGTCGCGCGAATTGTAGGGAATCAGCGTCTGATTGATGTCGTAGCTGGCCGGCGCCTGGAGGAACTCAAAGCCGAAGGTCTTGCCCAGGGCTTCCAGGTTCTGCACGGCATTCACCGCCAGGTAGGCGACCAACATGAAGACGCCCGCGACCACCAGGATCTGGGTGATGACGGCGCGATACCGCTTGTCCGACCAAAGGCGACCCAGGGTCAGTTGTTCGGACTCTTGTTCGATTGCGGCCATGGCACTACCCCGCTGCGACGACCGTGAGACTTCAAAGGCAGAATGCAATAGGCATGGGGTACGCTAGCGGCCCTGCTAGCGTACCCCTCTGCCCATTCCAGTCGCTGCGCTTAGCGCATCGGCGGTGCGTAAATCAGCCCGCCGTCGGTGTAGAGCGCATTGATCCCGCGCTCGAGGCCGATCGGCGTGCTGGCGCCGATGTAGCGGTCGTAGACCTCGCCGTAGTTACCGACCTGCTTGATGACGTTGTGGGCCCAGTTCTTCTCAAGGCCCAGCATGCCGCCGAGGTCGGCTTCGGTGCCGAGCAGCCGCTTGACTTCCGGATTGTTGGAACCGGTCGCCATCTGATCGACGTTGGCGGAGGTAACGCCATACTCTTCAGCATTGATCATGGCGTTCAGCGTCCAGCGGACGATGTCGCTCCACTGCTCGTCGCCCTGGCGGACCAGCGGGCCCAGCGGCTCCTTGGAGATGATCTCCGGCAACACGATGTGGGCAGCGGGATCGTCAAAAGCGGCACGCGTGGCGGCGAGGCCCGAAGCGTCCGTCGTGTAGACGTCGCAGCGCCCGGCCAGATAGTTGGTGCGCGCCTCTTCGTTGGTCTCGATGGGAACCGGCTCGTAAGAGATGTTGTTGGTGCGGAAGAAGTCCGCCAGGTTCAACTCCGTCGTCGTGCCGGTCTGGATGCAGACCGAAGCGCCGTCCAGTTCCTTGGCGCTGGTCACGCCGAGCGCCTTCGGGATCATGAAGCCCTGGCCGTCATAGTAGTTCACGCCGACGAAGGTGAAGCCCAGGTCGACGTCGCGGCTGAAGGTCCAGGTGGTGTTGCGGGCCAGCATGTCGATCTCGCCGGAGGCCAGCGCCGTGAAGCGCGTCTTGCCGGTGGTCGGCGTATACTTGACCTTGCTGGAATCACCGAAGATCGCAGCGGCAACGCCCTGGCAAACAGCCGGATCGAAGCCCTGCCAATTACCGGCGTCGTCGGTAAAGGCGAAGCCGGGGACGCCCGTGGACACGCCGCACTGCACAAAGCCCTTCGCGCGAATGTCGTCCAGAGTGCCCGCCGAGGCACCGGTCGCGCCGACTGCGGTGAGTGCACCAGCCGCGAGCAAAACCTTCAATTTAGACATGGAAAGACCTTCCCTGCTGTTCATCGTTTCTTGATCTTTAAGCGAACTGCCGTCCCGTTCTGACTGGCTGTTATTGTTAACTCTTTCAGCCTCCCGATGGGATGCTTCAGCGTTCGCATGGGCGAACCATGTCTCACTCTCCGGCGAAAGGCAACAGCTTGCTGGGGGCGAGTTGACAAAAAAATAGGCAGTTCGCGGCTCTACCGATGCGCAAGCTCTTAGGCCCCGCGCAGCCCGCGGTCGCCGTCTCATCAGCAGCGTTTAGGCCGTCAAAACCTGCTTTGAGGTCGGCAAGCATGGCGTCGCAGTGTTTCCGACCGGCGTGAACCCAGACGACATGGCCTGGATGGGTCCAGGGTGCTGCAGCCGCGGCAGGCCACTTCCCCCAGCGACAGGTGTTCGCGCTTGGCTTCGCCGGTGCAATCGTCCAACCTTGAAGCGTGTTGCTTCACCAGCGTTTGCGCAGCCGGAAACGCGGGACAGCCGATGGGAAAGCCGCCACGAATGACCAAAACCGACCGCTTACGCCAGGAGACGCTCCTCACCCATCTGGGCCGGGATCCGCAGGCTCACTACGGCACGGTCAATACGCCGGTCTATCACGCCTCGACCCTACTCAAGGACACCGTGGAGGCCTTCGAGGAGGCCGGGCGGAACCGTTTGGTGAAGGGAAAAAGTTCCTACGGCCGGGGCGGCACGCCGACGACATTCGCCTTCGAAGACACGGTGGCCCGGCTGGAGGGCGCCTATGGCGCCGTCGCCGTTTCTTCGGGCCTGCAGGCCATCGCGGTGGCGCTCATGACCTTCGCCAAGGCGGGCAGCCATATCCTGGTGCCTGACACCATCTACTTCCCCGGCCGCAGGATCTGCGAGGTGCTGTTGCGCGACCGCGGTGTGGAAACGACCTTCTACAACCCCACCATCGGCGCCGGCATCGCGGCGCTGATCCGCGACAACACAGTCGCGATCTATATGGAGTCGCCAGGCTCTCTGACCTTTGAGATCCAGGACGTGCCGGCCATCGTCGCCGAGGCCCGCGCCAAAGGGGTGATCACGATCATCGACAATACCTGGGCCACACCGCTGTTCTTCCGCCCGCTCGACCACGGCGTCGATATCTCCCTGCACGCTGCCACCAAGTACATGGTCGGCCACTCCGATGCCATGCTGGGCGTGATCGCCAGCACCGAGGAGCACTATGAGTCCCTGCGGCGGACCGGCCAGTTTCTGGGCTGCAACGCGGCACCGGACGATCTCTATCTGGGCCTGCGGGGGCTGCGGACCCTCGCCGTGCGCCTGGACCGTCATCAGGCGAATGCCCGGCGCTTGGCGGAGTGGCTGGCGCAGCGCCCGGAGGTCGACCGGCTGCTCTATCCCGCCCTGCCCGGCGACCCGGGCCACACCATCTGGAAGCGCGACTTCACGGGGGCGTCGGGGCTCTTCGCCATGGTCCTAAACCCCTGCGCGCGCGCCTCCGTGACCGCCATGATCGATGGACTGGACCTCTTCGGGATCGGCGCCAGTTGGGGCGGCTACGAAAGCCTCATCCTGCTCACCGATCCGCGCCCCATCCGCACCGCGGCGCCCTGGACCGATCCGGGCCATGTGGTGCGCATTCACGCCGGGCTGGAGCACTGCGACGATCTGATCGCCGATCTCGAAGCGGGCTTTGAGCGCCTGAACGCGACGGAAGAGACCATCGCGGCCCGCGCCGGCTAGATCCTGTTGTCCATGACCTTAAGTGTGACTCCATGAGTGAACTGCCCCCCGCCTTGGAAGAGGCCATTACCTTCGACGAGCGCGGCCTTGTCCTGGCCGTGGCCCAGCAGCACGACAGCGGCGAGGTGCTGATGGTCGCCTGGATGAACCGCGAGTCCCTGGCTGAGACCCTGGCAAACGGCCAGGTCTGTTATTGGTCGCGCTCGCGCGGCAAGCTCTGGCGCAAGGGCGAGACCTCGGGCCAGACCCAGAAACTCGTCGACCTGCTGGTCGACTGCGACGGCGACAGCTTGCTGCTGCGCGTCGATCAGACCGGCGTGGCCTGCCATACCGGACGGCGGTCCTGCTTCTATCAGCGGGTCGCCGAGGACGGCAGCCTGGAGGAAACCCTGGCGGTGGAGACCGACCCCGAGACCCTTTACGGCGGCTGATCCGATGACCGGAAGCGGTCGCCGATTCTGCACCCTGGCCGGCCTGCTGATCTGGCTTGGAAGCACTGCTGTTGCCGCTGCAGAGACCGTCACGCTGTTCGCCGCGGCGAGCGCGACGGATGCCGTCAACGAGATTGCCGAGGCCTATGCGGCCAAGACCGGCGATGCCATCCGCCCTGTGGTCGCCGCCTCCTCCACCCTCGCCCGCCAGATCGATCAGGGCGCGCCCGCGGACCTCTTTCTCTCCGCCAATGTGCGCTGGATGGACCACCTGGACCAGAAGGGTCAAATCGTCGCGGAGAGCCGGCTGACCCTGCTGTCCAACCGCCTCGCCCTGGTCGCGCCCGGCGACTCCGACCTGCGGGTGGATCTCGCACCGGACATTCCTTTGGCTGAGAAGCTCGGCGACGGGCGCCTGGCCATCGGCGACCCGGCCCATGTCCCCGCCGGCGTCTACGCGCAACAGGCGCTGGAGGCGCTGGGGCTCTGGCAGGGCCTGTCCGGAAAGCTCGCCCAGGCCGCCAACGTCCGGGCCGCCCTGGTCCTGGTGGAACGCGGCGAAGTCGCCGCGGGAATTGTCTACGAAACCGATGCGGCGATCTCCAAGCACATCAGGGTCGTCGACCTCTTCCCCGCCGCGGTGACGCCGGAGATTCACTATCCCCTGGCCATCGTCGCGGGGCGCGACAGCCCCGCCGTGCGCCGGGTCTATGACTTTCTCACCGGCGAAGAGGCCGCGGCCATCTTTCGCAAGCACGGCTTTACAGGCACCGCCCGGGAACGCTAAACGGCACAGCGTTGATCCCCTCGGCAGCCGACGGACACCATGTTCGAGCTCACTCCGCTGGAAAGCGAAGCCATTCGCCTCAGTCTGCGCGTGGCCCTCTGGTCGGTGGTCACCAGCCTGCCGTTCGGCCTGGCCGCCGCCTGGCTGCTGCAGCGCTACGAGTTCTACGGCAAGACCCTGCTGAACGGCATCATTCACCTGCCCCTGGTCCTGCCGCCGGTGGTGGTCGGCTACCTCCTGCTGGTCCTGCTCGGGCGCCGCGGCCCCCTGGGGTCCTGGCTCTATGAGACCTTCGGCATCTCGCTGCCCTTCACCTGGGAGGGGGCGGCCCTGGCCGCCGCGGTCATGGCCTTCCCGCTGATGGTCCGCTCCATCCGCCTGTCCCTGGAAAGCGTCGACAGGAACCTGGAAACCGCCGCACGGACCCTGGGGGCGACGCGCCTCTCGGTCTTCACCACGATCACCCTGCCGCTGATCGCGCCCGGCATTCTCGCCGGCTGCGTGCTGGCCTTCGCCCGCAGCCTGGGCGAGTTCGGGGCCACGATCACCTTCGTCTCCAACATCCCCGGCGAGACCCGCACTCTGCCCCTGGCGCTCTACAGCCTCATCCAGACGCCCGACGGTGAGGCCGGCGCGCTGCGCCTGGCGCTGCTCTCGGTGCTCCTCTCCCTGGCCGCCCTCGGCGCCTCGGAAGCCCTGGCGCGGCGCCTGCGCGCCCGGCTCAGCGACTGAGGGCCCGGCGATGCTCGAAGTCGACGTCCAGCGGCAACTCGGCGCCTTGGCCCTGAAGGCGGACTTCGCCTGCCGGGCCTCCGGGATCACCGCCATCTTCGGCCGTTCGGGCGCCGGCAAGACCTCGCTGGTGAACATGCTCGCCGGCCTGCTGAAGCCGGACCGCGGCCGCATTGCCCTCGCCGGCGAGACGTTGTTCGATTCCAAGGCCGGCATCGACGTCCCCACCGAACGCCGGCGCCTGGGCTACGTGTTCCAGGAAGGGCGGCTGTTCCCGCACCTCACCGTGCGCGGCAACCTGACCTACGGGCTGAAGCGGGTGCCAAAGCAGGAGCGCCAGATCGAGCTGGAGCAGGTCGTCGCCCTGTTGGACATCGAGGCCCTGCTCGACCGCCGCCCCCGCGCGCTTTCCGGCGGCGAGAAACAGCGTGTCGCCCTCGGCCGGGCGCTGCTCGCCAACCCCAAGATCCTGCTGATGGACGAACCGCTGGCGGCGCTGGATCAGCCGCGCAAGGACGAGGTGCTGCCCTTCATCGAGCAGCTCCGCGACGAGATGGCGCTGCCCATCGTCTATGTCAGCCATTCGATGCAGGAAATCGTGCGTCTGGCCGATACCCTGGTGCTGATGTCCGAGGGCGAGGTGAAGGCGGTGGGCAGCGTCGAGGATCTGACCAGCCGGCTGGACCTGCGCCCGCTGACAGGCCGCTACGAGGCCGGTGCCGTGCTCACCACCTCGGTCGCCGGCCAGGACAAGGCCTTCGGCCTCACCGACCTGCGCTTTTCCGGCGGCCGCCTGCGGGTGCCGCACCTGAAGCTGCCGCTCGGCCAGAGCCTACGCGTACGCATCCGCGCCAGAGATGTATCGATCGCTCTGTCACCGCCGGAAAACACCAGCATTCTCAATATGATAGAGTGCGAAATCAAGGCAATGAGTGAGGAAAACAGTCCTCAAGTGGACGTACAGCTCGATGCCAGGGGCACAGCCATCTGGGCCCGCATCACGGCGCGTTCCTGCAAGGCCCTCAACCTGCGTCCCGGCCTCAAGGTCTTTGCCCTGATCAAGAGTGTCGCCATCGACCGCCAGAGCTTGGGACGGCGTGACAGGACCGCCCGCTTCTTGTCTGAAGACAAATGATTTAGGCGACAAGGAGGCCCGTTTCGGCTATCATGGTTAACTGGATTTTCAGGTGCCCGCCATTTGACACAGATTGGGCGGCAAAGAGCGCGGTTTAATTATGTCCATGCACACACTGAACGAGTTGACCATCCATCGCGCGCGGCTGCTGCGCGAGCAGGATCAGCATGACCCTGTCGCCGCCGAGGAGAGCGTGTCCGAGTTGGACGAGGAGATCATTTCCCGCGCCGCCAACACGCCGGACGAAGCGATCGCCAAGCTCGAACTGGCCCGCGACCTGGCCTCCATCGACGGCTGCCCCAACGTGGTCAAATTGATCGAGGGTGCCCTGCTGGTCCTCAGACACTAGGAGGCTTTCTGGAAGGGCGGCCACGGCGCGACTGTCCCGCCCTTGAGTTCAGGTTTGCACTCACGCTTCGCACAAGTCCCAAAACCACCTCCCGATCCGCCGGCACCGGTACCGCCGCCGGTCCATCCGCCGGGCGAACCCGCTCCCGATATCGAACCGCCGCCGGGCTGGCCGCCCGGCTATCCCGAGGAGCCGCCGCCCCCGGCGCCCTCGAAGCCTGCGCTCAGGAGCGCCGACACGCTGTGAATGCGGCTTCAGTCTCTCGCTTTGTAGTTCCGGACTTGGCATTCGCCGCCGGCACCACAAGCGATGGCCGGACAACAAGAGGGTCCACAAAGAACACCGCATCTGTATACAATGACCACTCAGTCAACCTCATTACCATGCGTATGACGCGATGAAGAAGCATGACATCCTGATCGAGCCCTGGCGCGGCAACCCCGGATCGGGCTCGCGCCGCGGACCTCCCGAGTTCCGCTGGACCGTTTCCTACGAGAAGGACGGGCGCTTCTATGCCCAGGGCTTTGCGGACTCTCATGGCGAAGCCCGGGCCGCGGCCGAAGCCTATCTGAAGGAACAGGGCATCGATCTGAACTGGCAGTCCGGCCCCAGCAAGTCGGCAAAGCTCTTGACCCCCCGCTCCAAGCCGGCGGTGGCCCGCGGCGCACGCTAACCGGCCGCCCGGGCGTAGCGGCCCGGCAATCGACCTCGGACCGCCAACTTGAGGTTCTGCCCGGATTGCCGATCCGGATGTGCAAGGTCCGATTTCCGGCTTGCGATCACACTCTCATCGGCATCACTATTTCGCAGGGAGTCGGCGACGGCGGCTCGACTCAGCCAGGCAATCGGTACGTGGGGGGCGTAACCGGAAAGCCATTGGCTCTCGGTCTCTTGCTTTGGCCGCCGTACACCAGCGAAGGGGGAGCCGCTGTCTTGAAACGGGCGATTACAGGACTCTGGACTTTTCTGTTGCTTGCTGCGGTGGCGGCCTGCGGCACACCGCGCGACTTCACCATCTATCAGGAAAGCATCGGCGAGTTTCAGAGCGCGACGGACCAGACTGCGTCCGTGGCGCTGGAATATGTCGAGAGCATCAACAGCTTCGAGCGCGGCTATGAGCTGACCCTCTTGCGGGAAGATCCGGACCGGCCGCTGAACATCTCAAAGCTGTCGGAACCGATTCTGTCGCCGCAGGCCATCGCCGCACGCGACCGCACCTTCGGTGTGCTGAAGCAGTACACCCAGATGCTCGCGGCCCTGGCGGAGAGCGATGCCAGCGAGCGCTGGAAAGCCGCCAGCGAGCGCGCCCGCAGCTCCGCCGATGCCCTGCTGACGGACCTCAACGCCGAGAGCGGCATCCTCGGGGAGTTGCCGATCAGCGACATCACCGGTCCGCTGAAGATCATCTCCGATGCCATCGCCACCGAGATCATCAACGCCAAGCGCTCGCGCGCCCTGGATGCCGCCATCGCCAAGGCGGCACCGGCCATCCAGGACATCTCCGGCAAGCTGCGCGAGGATCTGACCTTCGTCATCCGCCAGCGCGATTCCGTGAAACAGCTTGAGATCGCCGAGCTGACAATCCGTTACGCCGAAGCCCAGGAGTCGAACAACAATTCGGCCCGGCTCAGCACCCTGACCAAGATCGACCAGGCCCTGGAGGCGCGCACCAAGAGCCTCTCCACCCTGCAGGGGCTCATCCAGACCCTGGACCAGTTCGACATCGCCCACGATGCGCTGGTGCGCTATGCGAAGTCGGAGAAGGGTCCGCAAGACCTCTCCGACCTGGTGACCATCGTGCGCAGCTATTCGGACTCCGCCAAGGAGGTCTTCGAGTCCTTCCAGCGCCTGAGTGCCGCCCTCTCCTGAGGGTGTGTCTCGAGCAGGCGTTGGGGTGAGGCCCGGCGGGCAGCAGAGGAAGGAAAAGCATGTCGGAAGTGAAAGCGTCCAAGGCCCTGCGCGACGGCCTGTTCAAGTCGTTCGAGGACATGGTCAGGAAAGCCATGGCGCCGAACCTTCCGATCCCACAGCGCCAGGCGCTGCTGAACCGCGCCCAGGAACTGCGGGCCCAGTGGGTCGAATTGGAGGCCGCCCGCTTCAACAGCGAGGCGGCGGCCTTCACCGCGGCGCAGACGAAGGTCCTGGAGGCGACCACCGATCTGCGCAAGGCAACCAAGGATCTCGACGACGCGGTCAAGATCGCAGAGAAGGCGACCAAGGTCTTCGGCCTGCTCGACAAACTCCTGAAGAAGGCCGTCAAGTTCGCCCCGGTCCCGCTCTAGGCCCTGCGGCCCGGGGGCACGCTCTGCCACCCCTGATCCTGCGGGAGACCTGCAATGTCAGACGACGATGAGTTCCAGTTGGGTTTGGTCATGGCCGGTGCCATCTCGGCCGGAGCCTACACCGCCGGTGTCATGGACTTTCTGATCGAGGCCCTGGACGGCTATTATGCGGCGCGCGAACGGCCTGACTGGACTGGCCCGCGTCACCGGGTCAGCGTACCGGTCCTGGCGGGCGCTTCGGCCGGCGGCATGACCTCTGCAATCTCTGCCGTCCACTTCATGCATGACCTGGCGCACCAGCGACCCGGTGCCGACCCAGTCAGTGCGCGGACCAACCAACTCTACAATTCCTGGGTCCGGGAAATCGACATCAAGAAGCTGCTCGGGACCCGCGACGTGGCAAATCGCAAAGCATTGGTCTCGGCACTCGATTCGACCGCTCTTTGGGAAATCGCCAAAGGCGCCCTCGAAGCGGAGGGTGAAAAGCGCAAACGGCCTTGGGTGGCGGACCCGCTGGCCGTCTATTTGACCGTCGCCAACCTGCGCGGCGTCCCCTATGGCTTTCAGCTCTACGGCACCGGCACAAGCGATGCCTATGGGATGACCAACCATATGGACGACATGCGCTTTGCCGTTGCCTGGCAGGCTGCGGCCCCGGCCGGATTCATCCCGCTGGACCCGAACGATTGCCCGGGGGGAAACTGGCCAAAGCTCGCCCGAGCGGCCTTGGCCACAGGCGCCTTTCCCATCGGCCTCAGTCCGCAGATTCTGGACCGCGATGCGGACGATTACTACGGCAGGACGGAGATGCGCGATCCGGCTTTCGGTGAGGCCAAACCCGACAGCTACGAGTTCGTCTGCGTCGACGGCGGCTTGATGAACAACGAGCCGCTGGAGCTGGCGCGGCGCCATCTCTCCGGCGGCAGCGATGAGAGGAATCCGCGCGACGGAGAAGAGGCACGGCGCGCCGTGATCATGATCGACCCCTTCCCCAACCGGATCGAGTTCGACCGCCACCCGAGCAACGACGACCGCCTGCGTTCCATCCTGCCACAGATGTTCGGCGCCCTGGTGGATCAGGCACGCTTCAAGCCCGAGGAACTGATGCTGGCCGAGAAGTCGAACGTCTTTTCCCGCTTCATGATTTCACCCTCGCGCCGCAACGCCGACGGCCGGCAGGTCGAGTATGCGATCGCCTCCGCAACGCTGGGCGGCTTCGGCGGCTTCTTCGAAGAGTCCTTCCGTCGCCACGACTACCTCCTGGGCCGCAAGAACTGCCGCTCGTTCCTGCTGCGCTATCTGGCTCTGCCAGAGACCAACCCGCTGTTCCGGAACCTCACCGCGGAGCAGCGGGAGCGCTGGTACGTGCGCGAGCGCAACGGCGAACGGCGCATGCTGCCCGATTCCAAAGGAGCGCCGCACCCAGGCCTGCCGATCATCCCGCTTACTGAGGACCTGGCAGCCGACGAGGACATTCCCGTCGCCGAGCGCCCCAAGCCCGAACAGGTCGATATGGATCACCTGCGCGAGCAGGTGCGCGCCAGGGTCAGGGCGCTGGGGGACGTGGCGATCGAGGAGGAACTGCGGCCGATCCTCAACGGGCTGCTGCGCTTTGCCGGCAAGCTGGTCCTCAGGTGGTCCCTGGAACGCAAGGTGACCGATAGGATCATGGCGAGCGTCGAGGGGGGATTGGCACCCCTGCGCGACCCCGACCGCCCGGCGGTCCGAAACGGCAGGTGAAACCTGCTCCCACCGTCGAGGCTTGGCCTCGTCCCTGCCGGGCCGTGAGTGTGTTCACGTGGGATTGACCTGTCGTAGCGACGATGTGAATCATGCGCCGGCCTCGGCCACCCTATATCGGGCTTGTGCGGCCGCCTGCCGCGCTCCAGTCTGGATCGCCCCCATCGTGAAGAGAGCCGCCGCAATGACCGATCAGGACGCCCGCCCCGCCACCGCAACCGCCAGCGGATCCACGCGCCGAACCGCCCTGGCCGGCCTCGGCCTGGTGGCGCTCGGCCTCCTGCCCCTGCTGGCCGCCTGTACCCCGCGGGCACCCCGCAACGCCCACGGCCACCGCGACTCCCGCAATCCCAACCCCTTCTGGCTGCGCCAGGACCAACGTGACAACTGAGGCCGCCAGATTTCCGCCGACGGCGGTTGACGGGACCGGCGGACCCGCGGATCAGATGTTCTCGGAGACGTAGATTTCGAAGGGCACCAGGATCTGCCGGGCGGCCGTGACCTCTCCGCGCAGTGCCGCCACCATGGCGTCCACCGCCTCTGTGGCGATGCGCTGCGTGGGCGATGCGATCACCACATCCACCGCGCCGTCGATCAGGCCCTCGCGCGACGAGGGCGTCAGCTCGTGACAGACGAAGGCGATTCGCTGTGCGAAGCCCTCCTCCCGCACGGCGCGCAGCGCGCCCTCCACGCCGCCGCCGCAGTGATAGAAGCCGACGATCTCGGGGTGCCGCTTTAGAAGCTCGTGGGCCGCGTCATAGGCCAGCACGGCATCGTCGAGATAAACCACCGGCTCGAGCACCCGGAACCCGGGGGCGTGCTCGCGGAAATAGCTGCGGAACCCGATTTCGCGGTCTTCGTGGCCGAGGTAGCGGTGGCTGCCCACCAGGATGCCCACATTGCCCGGCATGCGGGCGAGACGCGCCACCGCCCAGGCGGCGGTGCGGCCGGCCTTGCGGCCGTCGACGCCGATGTGCCCCGCCCGCGCCGGCGCGGTCAGATCGCTGAGCAGGGCAAAGGTCGGAACGCCGCGCTCACGCAAGGCTTCGACCTCGGCGGCCACCTTCGGGTGATCGACGGCGACCACGGCCAGGGCATCCGCCTTGTCGCCCAGCGCGCGCATCTGCGCCACGATGGCGTCAGGAGACAGGTCCTCCACGAAGGCGACCAGCGGCGTGCCGCGGATGCGCGCCTCGGACTGGGTTTGCGCGTTCAAATCGACCGCAAGCTGCTGATAGAAGCGCTTCTTCGACTTCTGCAGCAGGAACCCGAGGGTGACCTTGGGTGCCGTCTCCTCGATCCGCCGGCGCAGCAGAGTCCTGGCGTGGTAGTCGAGTTCGTCAGCGGCACGCAGCACGCGCTCCGCGGTCGCCGAACGCACCGGACAGCGGGCATTCATCACGCGGTCCACCGTTGCCACGCTGACCCCGGCGCGCTCGGCCACATCGCGGACTGTCGGGCGCTTGCTCATGCAGCCCATGCTATGATGAATTCTATCAAACTGTCATGAGCCATTTTTGATGGCTTGATAGAATCTATCATCGTGCCGTTGCGCCGTTGGCCCGCGTCCGCAATTCTGGGCCGGCTCGATCGCATCCGGGAGGAGCCGGTCAGCCGATCCGCACAGCGAGGATTTGCCATGAGCGGGGCCGCAAAGACCACGACAGCGCAATGGCGCGACTACAGCCTGTCCAATGAGGCCCCCGCCCCTGCCCTGACGCATGAGGATTGGTATGCCTGTCCGATCCCACGCAAGCAGCTCAGGCAGCTAAGCCGGCGCAGCGACGGACCGGCCCTCAGGGACTACACACTGTGGCTGGGCCTGCTCGCGGCCAGCGGCCTCCTCGCCTACCTGAGCTGGGATACCTGGTGGATGGTTCCGGCCTTCCTGGTCTACGGCCTGCTCTACGGGTCCTGCGCCGACTCCCGCTGGCACGAATGCGCCCACGGCACCGCCTTTCGCAGCCGCCGGCTGAACGAGGCCTTCTACCACCTAGCGTCATTCATGGCCCTGAAGAATGCCCATCTCTGGCGCTGGAGCCACGCCCGCCACCACAGCCACACCATCGTCGTCGGCCGCGATCCGGAAATCGCCTTCCCGCGCCCGCCGGATCTCTTCGGCATGGTCCGCAACCTGCTGCATCTCAAGACCGGCCCCATCGAGATGTCCAAGCTGCTGCGTCACAGCGTCGGCCGTCTGAACGAGGTGGAGACGGACTACGTGCCGGAGAGCGAGCGCGCCAAGGTCGTCTGGACGGCACGCGCCTACCTGGCGATCCTGGCGGCGGTCATCGTCTGGTCCCTGGCGGCCCAGAGCTGGATGCCGGTCATGTTCGTCGGGCTGCCGACCTTCTACGGCTCCTGGCTGCACCATATCCTGTCGGCGACCCAGCATGCCGGTCTGGCCGAGGACGTGCCCGACCACCGCTTGAGCTGCCGCACCGTCCATCTGAACCCGGTGCTGCGGTTCATCTATTCGAACATGAACTACCACCTGGAACACCACATGTTCCCGATGGTGCCCTTTTACGCACTGCCGGCCCTCCACGCAGCCATCAGGGAGGATTGCCCCCCGCCCTATCCCAGTCTCTGGGCAGCCTACCGGGAGATGATCCCGGCCATGATCAGGCAGACCAGGGACCCGGACCACTTCGTCCGGCGCGCCCTGCCGGCGGGCGCGCAGGGTCACCGGGCCGGCGCGACGGCCGCCATCTGAGCCGTCACCTGAAAGGAACGGGGCATGAGCGACCGACTGGACTGGGTCGAGGTCTGTGCCGTCGACGAGATCGACGAGGAGGATGTGATCCGTTTCGACCGCGGGACGAAGACCTACGCGGTCTATCGGACGCTGGAGGGCGCGTTCTACGCCACCGACGGCCTCTGCACCCACGAGCAGATCCACTTGGCCGACGGCATCGTCATCGACTCCCTCATCGAGTGCCCCAAACACCAGGGCCGTTTCGACATTCGCAGCGGCGAGGCCAAGTCGGCCCCCGCCTGCGTCAACCTCAGGATCCACCCGGTCCGCATCGAAGCCGGCAGGGTCCACATCGGCCTCAGCGACTGAAGCGCAGTCCGCAGACCTGTCCAGCTTGTGGGATCATGGCGCGCCCGGCAGGATTCGAACCTGCGACCTACGGATTAGAAGTCCGTTGCTCTATCCAGCTGAGCTACGGGCGCCCAGGGGAGGGATCGTCGACCGCCGGCGCCGGACAGCGGCCCTATGGCCAGCCTAGTGGGTCCAGCGGCCGATGCGATCGTACTTGAAGTTATCGGCGTAAGCTTTTGGTCTGACTTTTCTTTCCCGCGGCTTTTCCACGCTGTACATCAGGCCCTCGGCCTTGGCGTAGGCAATCGCCTCTTCCAGGGTCTCGAACTTCAGGCGCAACTGCGCGCGGGTATCGGCGGAGGAGGTCCAGCCCATCAGCGGCTCCACGCGGCGCGCCGCCGTCGGCTCGAACTCCATCATCCAGACCGTGGTCTGCGCCCGTCCCGACTGCATCGCCGTCTTCGGTGGCTGATAGATGCGCACTTGCATGTCTGATCTGCTCCCAGGGGTCGACGCGGCCCCATCAACTCGCGGCCCCGTCAATTCGCGGCGCATGATAGCCGCTGCCCGGCCTCGCGCAACGACTTTGATCGCCCGTCCCGCCGGCCCCTAAAGCAGGTCAGACCGCCGCCAGGACGGGCTCGTCGGTGACCGAGGCGGCCTCGGCGGGATCGAAGTCGATGTGGATGTGGTTGCCGTCCGGGTCGTGGACATTTACCTGGATGATCCCGAGGCCCGGCACGACGCCGATCTCGTAGCCCGCCCCGCGCCGGCGCAGCAGGGCGAGGAATTCGCCCAGGCCGGCACCGGAAAAGGCGAAGTGCTCGAGGCGCAGCGCGCCCTGGGGGTCCGGCTGCTCGGCCACCTCCACCAGGTGCACCACCGCCGTGGCGCCGCAGTAAAGCCAGGCGCCGGGAAAGCCGAAGGCCGGCCGCTCACCGGCGGTGAGGCCCAGAACCTCCTGATAGAAGGCGCCCATGGCCGCGAGGTTGGCGGTGCGGATGTTCACGTGATCGAGCTTGGCAAGTGCCATGGCCATCGGCCTCCCTGCGGGTCTCAGCGGCAAACGATGTGGTCGGGCGAGAGATCATAGCCGCCGAATGGGCGTCATGCACTCAGCACGGCCTTCGCCACCGGAGTCGCGGCGTTCCGCGCAGGCCGTCCCGTCCTCTGCGCCGGGGAGCCATGGCGCAATCGCCGAACATTCCCACTGCTGATGTTGTCGAACTGAAACAGTCTTCCGTCATGTTGGCGCGGCATTCCAACGCCGGGCCACCGCTGAGCGCCTGCAAAGCCAATCCAGGGCCCGCGCCAGGAATGCGCGCCGCGCCGCAACATCGAGACTTCCGACAAGGAGTAGAATGTTATGACGTGGACATCAAAGTTCCCCCTTTCCCTCACCCTCGCAGGCTTGCTGCTGTCCGCTGCCGGGACGGCCGCGGCCGAGATTCGCATCGCCGCCGTCGGACCCATGACCGGCCCCCTTGCCGCTTTCGGCGACCAGTTGCGCCGCGGGGCCGAGATGGCGGTGAAGGACATCAACGCCCGCGGCGGCCTGCTCGGGGAGCCGCTTGTCCTGACCGTCGAAGACGACGTCTGCGACCCCAAGCAGGCCGTTGCCGTAGCCAATCGTCTGGTCGGCCGGGACATCGTGTTCGTCGCCGGACATGGCTGCTCCGGCTGCTCGATCCCCGCATCGCGGGTCTATGAGGAAGAAGGCGTCTTGATGATGTCTCCGGCCTCCACCGCGCCCGAGTTGACCGAGGCCGGCGGCGACCTGGTCTTCCGGGTCGCCGGGCGTGACGACCAGCAGGGCGGCGTGGCCGCGCAGTTCATCCGTGAACAGATGCCTAAGGCACGGGTCGCTGTGCTGCACGACAAGTCGGCCTACGGCAAGGGCCTGGCCGACGAGACCCGGCAGAAGCTGGCCGATCTCGGCCAGACCGTCGTCTTCAGCGATGCCTACAACGCCGGAGAAAAAGACTATCGCGCGGTCGTCAGCAGGCTGAAAGAGGCCGACATCGATCTGGTCTTCATCGGCGGCTACTACACGGAGATCGGCCTGATGCTGCGGCAGGCGAAATCGGCGGGGCTCGACGCCACCTTCATGGCCGGAGACGGGCTGATGAGCGCAGACTTCTGGGGCATTGCCGGCGGGCAGGCCGAAGGCACCTTGATGACCTTCGCCAGCGATCCGCGCAAGACGCCGGAGGCCCGCACTATCGTCGCGCGCTTCAAGGAAAACGGCATCGAGCCCGAAGGCTACACGCTCTACGCCTATGCGACCGTGCAGGTCTGGGCCCAGGCCGCCGAGATGGCCGGTTCGGTCGATCCCGAAACCGTGGCGGCAGCTCTCCGAGGCTACGACTTCCAGACCGTCCTTGGCGAGATTGCCTTCGACGCCAAGGGCGACGTCTCGGTGCCGGGCTTCGTCGTCTATCGCTGGAGCGAGGGCAGCTACACCTATGCGACCGGGTTGACCAATTAGGGGCCCACGGTCGGCCAAGCTGCGGGCCCGGTCTCAAGCGCCGGGCCCGCCCGCGCTGCCTGTCATGCCGCGCGGTGCACCACTTCGAAACGCTCGAACAGCAGCTCGCTCTCGTTCTCGTCGAAGGGCATGCCGAGGACCTTGGAGCGCCGGGCGAAATACTGGCGGTGCCCCTCCAGCCAGAACCCGAGGGTCCGATCCCCCTCCCCCTCGTCCCAGGCGAAGGCCTCGTCCACCGAGAGCAGCGGGCCACGGCGGGTCTCGGTAGTCTTGATGGTGCAGCGCGGCCTCCCGCGACCGTCGAGAATGATGAAGAGGTCGCCGACCTGGGGCAGCGGCTCCTCCAGCAGCTCGGCCTCGGCCACCCAGCCCACGGTCGCCCGCTTGGGGCCGGAGACCACCAGCTCCGCCAGTTCGTCGGCGAAGTCCGGCGAGTCGCCGAAATAGAAGGCCTCGATCTCCAGGTCCGCCGGCAACCCCAGATCCGCCTTCACCTGCGCGCGATAGGCCGCCAGTTCGCTCGTTTCGGTCATCCCCTCGTCTCCTATCCGGCGCGGCGTGCGCTGCGCAGAATAGCCAATCTGGACCGCGCGGCAAGGAAGGTGGGGCGCAGGCGCGCTCACCGCAGGCCAAGGCATTAGTATGTGGGGGTGGTCGGGGCGAGAGGATTCGAACCTCCGACTTCCTGCTCCCAAAGCAGGCACTCTACCAGGCTGAGCTACGCCCCGATGGCCGCAAACCTAGGGACTCGCGCGGCGCTCGGCAAGGCTCATGAGCGCCGATGCAATTTGGGGAAGCCGGGGTGCCGGCCCTTCCTTTCCCTCATCAATCGCGATATGACAAAATGCTTAGTGGGAGAGTCGCCGTAATCCGACCGCCATGGGGGGTGGAACGAAAGGCAGGGGGCGATGAGACGTCCGGGACGTGGTTCGCACGGGGCCACGGCTTTGACTGCGGCGCAGGGAACGGGCGCCGGCGGCGGGGGGCTATTGCGCTCAGCCGGACGCGGCTTTGAAGCCCTGGGTTTTGCCGTCCTGATTTTCGGACTTGCCGTCTCCTCGCCGAGCCTGGCGCAGGACTGGGTGCCCGAGCTGCGGGCGCCGGCCGGCGAGACCCGCGGACGCAGCGATCCCATCGTCATCGACCTTCCGGCCGACCTGGACCCGGCGGTCTACCCGCGCCTGGCGGTCGAGGTCGACGACATCGACCTGACGGCCTTTGCGACGACCGGGCCGGGCATACTCACCGTCACCCTTCCCGAACCGCTCACCACCGGAGACCACGTGGTGCGCCTCATCGAACGCGGCGATGACGGCAGCATCGCCGAGCGCGGGGTCTGGCTGGTCGAGGTGCGCCACTCCGCCCTGATCCGCGACCTCACGGTGAACGCCGATCTCGCCGGCGAGGTGAACGCGCGGGTCCTGAACGAGGGCCTGCAAACGCCCTCGCAGCACGTCACCGGCGAAAGCGGCGGCGATGTGGAGGCGGCGGCCGGCGACGAGACCTGGCGCCTCTCCGCGCAGGGCAACTACATCTACAACTCCCAACTCGAACTGGGCCTGGAGCAGCGCAACTTCGACCTCGGGGAGTTCCGCCTGGACGGCGACTTCCAGAATGAGGACGTCTTCGCCGGCCTGACCGTGGGCAACCACGATACCGGGATCGACAGCCTGGTGATGTCGAACTTCAACCGCCGCGGCGTTTCCATGAGGGTGGGTACCGCCGACGAACGGATCACGGCCACCGGCTTCGTCCTGCGCACCGAATCCCTGGTCGGCACCCGCCACGTCCTGGGGATCAGCCACGACGAGGACCGGGTCGAGGGCGCCTCGGTATCGCTGCGGCCCATCGGGGCGCTGAAGGAGAACCTGGTGCTCACCGGGGTCTACTACAACGGCGAGGGCAGCGACGGCGGCTTCGGGATCGGCACTGAGGAGGTCATCAACGAGGGCGACGGCTGGTCCGTCGCCGTGGACAGCCTGTGGTTCGAGGAACGCGTCCGGCTGCGCGGCGAGTTCGCCGAGGCGACCTTCGATTTCGACGGCAAGGACGAGGGCTTCGACGCGGAGACCGCCAACGCTTACTCATTCCTTGCCTCCGTAGAGCCGCTGCGCGGCACCACGCTGGACGGCGGCATCCTCAACTGGACCATCGGCGTTCAGCGCGAGCAGATCGACACCTTCTTTCAGAGCCTCGCGAACCCGGGGATTCGGCCCGACCGGGAGACCACCTCCATCTTCACCGATTTCTTCTGGGACGAGTTCACCGCCAACCTGCAGGTCGATCACGAGTACAGCAACGTCGACGACTTCGACTTTCTGCCCACGGACCGCACGATCCGGGTCTACTTCAACGGCTCCTACACCCCCTTCGTCGAGCCGGAGGAGGACGGCAGCCTGCCCTGGTACGGCCAGCCCTTCTTTACGGTCAACGCCAGCGTCACCGATATCGAACGGGTCGAGCGCTCGGTCGACTTCCCGGCAGACGATGCCAACAACGTCAGCCGCTCCCTCACCTTCAACCTGGGCTCAAACTACGAGAGCTGGAGCTGGAACGTCTCCCATATGATCTATTCCTTCGAGGACGAGATCAATTTCACCAGCGACACCGTCAACAACACGACGGGGCTCAGCGGCTACTTCCTGATCGACGACTGGCTGACGCTCTCACCGACGGTGCAGTATGACGTCTTCGAGGACAAGGACCTGGGCAAGGCGAACCGCACCGTCAACTTCGGACTGGCCAGCGATATCACGGTGATCCCGCAGGTGCTCACCGCCTCCCTGTCCTATAATCTGAACGTTCGGACCGGTGACGGCGACACACCGGACAGCTCCAGCCTGGGCGGCGAGGTCGTCTGGACGCTGCGCGAGCCGGACGCCAACAGGCTGGGCATCGCCCTTGCCTTCAACGGCTTCATTCAGGAAACCAATGACGACTTCGACAACTCCGAGGACGACCTGCAGTACGAAGCCTTCACGACGCTCCGGCTCTCGCTGCCGGTAGTCTACTGAGGGGCTCCATTATGACCCGCCGCATGGCATCGCTGCTCTCGGTCCTGGCATTCGCGCTGGGCCTGCTGCTGTCCTCGGGGCCGGCGATGGCCGGGATCGTCAGTGTCGACGCGGTGCCGAGCCGCATCGCCATCTCCGCGACGGCACCGAGCACGGTGACCGTGGTCTGGCGCGTCGTGCGCATTCCCGGAACGATCGTCCCGAACCCCGGCGTGATTTCCTCGCCCAGCGGCCAGTTCCTGCTGAACGGCGCCGTCGTCGGCACGGTGAACCGCACCCTCTCCCGCAGCCTTCCCGGCGCCACCATCGCCAACGAAGGCGCCACCTTCACGGAGAGCTTCACCGTGCCCCAGGCCCTGGCCTTCAGGGCGGTAAAGTCCGGGTCAGCCCTCGTGCTCCGCCGCACCTTCACCGACAACACCGGCGCGGTCGCGCCCTTTCCGGCCAGCCTTTCCGGCGACCTGATCCTCAATCCCTCCGGGCCCGGGTCGGAGTCCTTCACGGTGAGCCGTCTGTCGCTGACCTTCGACGACGATTCGCGGGTGCGGGTGCTGCCGAAGGGCAGCCGCCTGCGGGCCCGCGCCGAGCTGAACACCACCGGCAGCGGCCTCATTATCGCGCAGTGGGAAATCGCCCCGGCGACGACCACCGCCGGCGCGCCGGTGTTCCGCCCCCTTTCCCTGGTGCGCCAGAACATCGCCGGCGGGCGCCGCGTGGTGATCACCAGCCCGCCGCTGCCCACCCGCTTCGAAGGCAGCAACATCGTGCGCCTCAGCATCACCGATCCCGGCACCTTCTTCGACGCGCCGGAACTGCAGTACTACGTGACGCCGGAGAGCCCGCTGCCGGACGGCCAACAACCGCGCCTGTTGCTGACCACCAGCCCTGGGCCGGGTACGCCCCTGACCCAGACGACCCGTTTCGCCTGGCAGGCGATCCCCGGCGCCACCGCCTACAAGCTGGAGTTCTTCCGGGGCGGCAGCGGACCGGCCGAGCCGGCGGACCAGGAAACCGTGGTCTCCAACGCCCCGCTCGATCCAGCCCCCAACGGCCAGCCCGAGGCGCCGGCGGCGCCCCTGACCGGTGTGGTGGTGCCGGCGGCCGTGACCGAAACCCGCCTCAAGGACTTCACGCTGGCCCACCTGCCGTCTGACCGCCGCTATCGCTGGCTGGTCAAGGCCATCGGCGAGAACGGCGTCACCATCGGCGTCAGCGCGCTGGCGGATATCTATAAGCCCTAACGCCTTGAACCTTCCGCCACCGCCATACGACCCATGGGAGCAGCCGCCGGGACCGCGGGTCCCATGGACGGCTCTCCCCAGGGATCGTGAGGTGAGGTAGGAGACATGGCTACGCGCACCAACCGTTTTGCAAGGGCTGCGGCCGCCACAGCGCTCTTGCTCGCTCCCTTGACCGGTGCGGCCGAGGCCGCGGTGAGCGAGGTGACACCCAAGCCCGCAAGGGCGCAGGTCGCAACGACCGGGGCCAGCAGCCTGACCGTTGCCTGGCAGGTCGACAGGACGCTGGTGAGCCCGCCGCCGGGCCCGGGCACCATCGCCTCCCAGCGGGCGGAGTTGCTGATCGACGGCATGGTCGTCGGTTCGATCCCGCAGCGCCTGGCGCGCGCAACCGAGGGCAGCCAGATACCGGAGCGTCTGGTCTTCGAAGAGACCCTGGTGATCCCTCAGGCCTTCGTGTTCCGGGCCATCAAGCTGGCCAGCCCACTGGTCGTCCGCCGCAGCTTTGCCGACAGCTTCGAAAGCGGCGAGGCCGCTGCAAGCGTCACGGTCGTTCCCAGCGGGCCCGGCTCAGCCGGGCTGACGGTCCAGCGGCTTGCCCTGGCCTTCGACGACGAGTCCCGGGTCCGCGTGCTCGCCGAGGCCAGCAGCCTGCGCGCGGTGGCAGAGATCACCACCAGCGGTGCCGGGCTGATCAGCGGGCAGTGGGAAGTCGCCAGCGCCAGCACGACGGACGGGGTGCCGGTCTTCCGCCCCTTGACCCTGGTGCGCCAGGGCGTCGGTGCCAGCGGCCGCACGGTCATCACCAGTCCGCCGCTGCCAACGGCCGTCGAGGGTTCGAACCTGGTCCGCTTCAGAATCACGACGCCGGAGACCAGTTTCGCCGAACCGCTGCTGCGGTACTACGTGACTGCGCCAACCCAAGGGCGCATCCTGACCACTAAGCCTTTTCCCGACGAAGTGCTCAGCGAGGAGACGCGCTTTGCCTGGTCCGCCCTTGCCGGCGTGGCCGCCTATCACCTGGAGCTCTTCGCCGCGCCCGGTGAAGCCGCAGTGCCGGACGGCACCGCGCTGGCCGGGATCTTTGTGTCCGCTGAACAGACAGCGGCGCACTTCAACCACTTCTCCCTTGCGTACATTCCCGCAGATCGGCGCTATCTCTGGAAGGTCAGCGCGATTGATGCTAAGGGCGCTGTGATCGGGTCCAGCTCCGTAAGGGAAATCTACCGACCTTAGGCGCCCGCAGAGGCGGGCCGCCGGCAGCCGTGGGAGCAGTCGTTGGCGCAGGAAGACCGAGAGCTTTTGCACCGTATGGCCGAGGGCGACCAGAGCGCCCTCGACGCGTTCTACCGACTCTACGAAGGCCGGGTCTTTCGATTTATCCGCTCCAAAGTGAACGATTCCTTCGAAGCGGCCGACGTACTGAACGAGGTCATGTTCGAAGTCTGGCGCAGCGCCGGGCGCTTTGAGGGAAGGTCCGCTGTGAGCACCTGGGTTCTCGGTATCGCTCATCACAAGGCAATCGACCGGATTCGGCGACGCAAGCCCGCAGAAAGCGTAGAATTGGATCCGGAGATCGCCGAGGACGACTCCCCCAATCCGGCGGAAACACTCTCGGCGGCCCAGAATGCGGAGCAGGTTCGCCACTGTGTCGACCAGCTCTCAGAGGCACATCGCAGCGTGGTGCATCTGGCCTTCTTCGAAGACCTCCCCTACGGCGAAATCGCCTCCATCGTGGGCTGCCCGGAGGGAACCGTGAAGACCCGGATGTTTCACGCAAAGAAGGCATTGATGAAATGCCTTGCGGGGCTCAAGGAGATGGGAGTCTTGTGATGGCCGAAAACGGACGCAGCGACCAGGAACTCGACCTGCTCTTGCCATGGTACGTCAACGGAACCTTGTCGGCCGAGGAACGCGCCGCCGTCGAGGCCTACCTGGAAGACAACAGCGAAGCCCGCGAAGAGGTGGCGCTGCTCACGGCGTTGCGCCGGCAGGTGAAGGACCAGCCCCAGGAGAACAGCCCGGGCGAATTGGGCCTGCAACGCCTGAAGCGGGAGATCAACCGCAGCGAGGAACGGGATCGGCCAGTGGCGGGTGGCGGCAAGGTCGTCTCCATCGCCAATTGGTGGCGTCCCTTGGCGGTCGCCGCCTGTCTGGCGGTGGTGATCCAGGCCGGCGTTCTGGTGAACCTGACCGGCGGGCCCGGTGGCGATGTCGACACGGCCGGCGGCGAGCCGCTCCTGGGTCCCGCGGTGCTGGAAGTCACCTTCGCCCCCTCGGCCACCGAGCAGGAGATTCGCGCGGTGCTGCAAGCCGCGGGGGTCAGCATCGCTGACGGGCCCTCGGCAATCGGCGTCTACGACCTGCGTTTGCTGGACCCCGCCGAGGGCGATCCCGCCATTGAAGAAGCGCTCACAAAGCTGCGCGCGCGGGGCGACGTGGTCACGCATGCGGAGAGGAACTGATCCTGTGAAACCTGTGCCGGCGCCGCGCTGGGTGGTACCGCTCTCGGTGGTGCTGATCCTCTGGGCGGCCACCGCAGGCTTGGCGCAGGCGCAATCGAGCCGGACCGCGCCCCAGATTCTCGGTGTGGGAGCGAGCGCCTGCTTGAACGTTGGCGACCGCGTCACCGTGAAGGGAACCAACTTCGGCCGCGCCGGCGGCAAAGCGCTGGTCCTGAAGGATGCCAACAGCCGGGTGGCGCTGACGGTCTCCTCCTGGTCTGACCGGCATATCGTCGCCACCGTGCCGAAGTCGAAGGACCTCTCGCCGGGCGGCTGGTACCAGCTCGGGATCGAGGACCGCCGCGGCAACCAGATCGCGGCAGAGCGCCGTCTCCTGCAGATCTGCGGGCCGCGTCCGGCAACCGTGGACGCTGCCGGCAACCCCATCGATCCGGATCGCCGCACGGCCACCGTCGAGCGCAGGCCCGCCGAGCCGCCCAAACCGGTCCGGCCAGGGACCGTCACGCCCGCCGGACCGTCAGTCCGGCAAGCGCCCGAAGCGGTCCCTCCCGGCCTGCCTGTCCCGCCGGCCCCGCTCGGTGACGCAGGCATCGACCGAGAAGACGACGAGGTTCTTGCCGTTACCGGCAGCCTGGATCAGGCGACAGCCTTAACCCAGCAACTCGGTGGGCTCGGCTATGCCGTGCGCACCCTTCAGGATCTGCAGGCCCTGGGCTTCGTGCTGATCCGCCTGGGCATTCCCAACGGCCTGGACGTGCCCACCGCCCTTGCCAACCTGCGTCAGGGCTTCCCGGCGACGACCTTCGACGCCAATACGCTCTACAGCCCGCAGGCGGCAGCGGAACCCCGGACCTATGCCAAAGCGCTCGTCGGCTGGCCCGAGCCTACCGGCTCCTGCCGGCAGGACGTCGAGATCGGTCTGGTGGACACCGCGGTCGACCCCCGGCACCCCGCGCTGCACGGCCGCAGCGTGACGGCGCGGAGCTTTCTGGCCGCCGGGCTGCGGGCGGCTCCCGCGGATCACGGCACGGCCATCGCCGCGCTGATCATCGGCGATCCCGCCAGCACAACGGCGGGCCTGCTGCCATCGGCCCGGCTCTACGCCGCGGCAATCTTCGGACTGCGCGCCAACGGCCGCGTCGTGGGCACGACCGATGCCATCGCACGGGCCGTCGACTGGCTCGGCCAGCAGGGCGTGAGGATCGTGAACCTCAGCCTCTCCGGGTCTAGCAACCTGGTCCTGCGCCTGGCCGTGGAGCGGGCACACGAGGCGGGAATGGTGCTGGTCGCCGCAGCCGGCAATGAAGGGCCCAACGCGGCGCCGGTCTTCCCGGCCGGATATCCACCCGTGGTCGCGGTCACGGCGATCGATGCCGCGCTGCAGCCCTATCGCCAGGCCAATCGCGGCGACTACATCGACCTGGCCGCACCGGGCGTCGACGTCTGGAGCGCGCGCGGCGGTCAAGGCGGCGGCTACAACAGCGGCACCTCCTTCGCGGCTCCCTTCGTTGCCGCAGCGGCCGCACTGATGCTGGCTGCACAGCCCGACATCACACCCTCTGCGGCCAGCCAAGCGCTGATCGACAAGGCGCGCGACCTCGGGTCTCCCGGCCGCGACAGCACCTTCGGCTGGGGGCTTCTACAGCCGCCGCAGGACTGCTGAGGAATACTTTCAGCCCCTATCGACCTGGTTCACAGCCGAACCACACGGAAGGGACCTGGAAGCTCAGCCACTCACCCAAGCAAGCAGCAGCCGAGTCTGCTGGTGGATCCGCGGCTCCTTGCCGCGTGCGTGGCACCTTAGATGTTGCCCGCCCAGATCCATGAAACTGTCTAGCCAAAACGAGTACATCTGGCCGGCGAGCAATTCGAGCGCGCAACAAGCGGCTTGCGCAGAGGTTGCTTTCCGTTCAACTCTTACATATTCCGAACTCCAGGACGGCAGCATGAACTCATCCAACTACTCGGGCCGCAAGGTCTTGTTGGTCGGAAATGTGTTCGGACGTGACTTCGGCAATTCCTTCTACATGATCTTACCGAAGTTGCTCCACGGTCTCATCCGTAATGGCTGCAATCTCCACGCCTTCAATGACAGAGAAATCGCCAGGGCTTCAACACCGCTGCTAACTTCGATTACGGGTTGGCATGCGGCAAATCGCAAGCTGATCACGACCTGCCGGAACTTCCGACCGGACTTATTGCTTCTCGGTCATTGCGAGGTGATCCGTAACTCGACGCTGGCCGCAATTCGAGACGAAATGCCAGACATTCGCATTGCCTACCGGAATGTCGATGCCCTTTCAGATGGGCCTAACCAGAAGCGCGTGAAGCGCCGCGCCGAGATCGTCGACAAAATCTTCGTGACGACCGCGGCACCTATCCTCGAAACACTCCGGGGCAGCCGTGCCGAGGTCTACTTCATCCCCAACCCGGTTGACTCTGCGATCGATACGGGCCGCGCCTTTATGCGCAATGACCAGGACCATGACGTATTCTTTGCTGTAAACACGAAAGACAGCCGGGTGGACTTCGTCACCGAAGCCATCAGCCAGGTCCCCGGTCTGAGCGCCGACATTCGCTGCACGCCGGGCAAGCCACCGGTCTTTGGTGCCGCTTACCTTGCCGCTTTGGCCAATGCACGGATGGGGATCAGCCTCAGCCGACCGGACAACGCTTATCTCTACGCCTCTGACCGGATGAGCCAGTTACTTGGAAACGGCCTTTTGACTTTCGTTTCCAGGTCAACCGGTTTCGGGGACATCTTCACAGACAATCAGATCGCGTTTTTCGATGGTCCTGACGAATTGGTGGACAAGCTGGCGTTCTTCGCCCGCAATGACCGTGAGCGTCGAAAGGTTGCCGAGGCCGGTTGGGCTGCAGGCCATTCGTTGTTTGCGTCAGAGCGGGTTGCCAGGTACATCCTGGAGCAGAGCTTCGACGATCCTCTTTCAGAGAACTATCCTTGGCTTCAAGCGATCTCGAACCCGGCAAGACCTTCACAACCGCAAAGAAAATCTATGGCGCACTGACGCACAGCGAGGTCGTTAAGGCTGCCCACATTCTGGTGCTCTGCACCGCATTCGTTCTTGAGACGCGCGGCCACCGAGTTCTTTTCTATGTTGTGGCGCTACCGATTTTCATTCTGAGCCTGCGCGAACTGAATCTGCGTTCTCTCGGCCACGCAAGCATTGCAAAGCTTGCCTTCGCCTACGTCGCCTACGTCTTGGTCTCGGGACTCTGGACCGAGGGGCTGATCTGGACCGACATGGCGAACCTCTTGCGCCTAGCCCTGCTGGTATCCGTTTTCTTTGCAATCACAGCGCTGTTGGCCGCTGGTTCTGAAAGCTTCGAGAAACGGCTGTTTGTCTGCTTCGCGCTCTCGGCCAGTCTGACTCTGCTGGTCGTCTTTGCAGTGCGCATTTTCAGTGGTGAGCCAGACCTTTGGCGGTTGACCGGCTTCGGCTTGGCGTCGCACCCAATCATCGGGGCGACGCTCTATGGCTCGGTTGTCCTGATCGCGGCCTTTTGTCTGTTGCCTCAGGCACGTGGAATGGGAGAGCGCTTGCTCTGGGTCGGGGTCATCGGTCTTGGGCTTTGTTTCATGATGTTGACGGCGAGTCGAGGGCCGCTGATCGCACTGATCTGCGCCCTGCTGATCACCACTCTGATTGCAGACCGCCGCATTGCCATGATTGTCTTCGGCCTTTGTACCGTCGGGCTTCTGGGCGGTGTACTCCTTGAACTGAAGCCCATTGTATACCTGTATGAGCGGGCTCCGAGCGGCCATTTCGAAATCTGGCAGCAAGCCCTCCAGGCTATAGCAGAGCACCCCTGGTTCGGTCACGGCAGCTTGGCGGAAGGCGGCTTTGCCGGCAAGCACGGGCCGTCTCGATCCGCCCACAATCTGCTCCTGGCCAATCAATTCTACGGCGGCATTCCGGCAACCTTGCTGCTCGTTGCACTTTTGGGAGTTGCCGCTCTATGGGCTTACAGAGCTGCCTTGAAGGGAAAGCCGATCTATCTGGTGCTGCTGGTTTTCGGATTCGTTGCGTCCCTCTTCGACAGTCGTTCCCTGGTGCAAAACCTTGGGCGGGAATGGGTGACCTTGTGGCTGCCATTCGGTCTGCTGGCCGCGCGCGAACTCCGCGACCGGGATTCCCGGGGCGGCTCTGTCGAGCCCTAGTCGCTCACGCAGTCGAGCAGCGGCCCGAGTTGGCGGGTGCGTTTGCGGATTGTCGCTGAACGCTTGGCAACATAGTCGCCCGCGGGGGCCGCACGCCATTTCAGCGGACTGGGCAGAACGGCGGCAAGCTGGGAGGCCTGGCGGAGGCTGAGGTCTTTCGCGCCCACGCCATAGTTCGCCCGTGCCGCCGCCTCGGCGCCGTAGATCCCCGGGCCCCATTCGGCAATGTTGAGATAGACCTCCAGGATCCGTTGCTTGGGCCAGAGCAGTTCCAGCGCGCCGGTCAGCGGCACTTCCAGGGCTTTGCGGACGACGCTGCGCCGCGGCCAGAGAAACAGGTTCTTGGCGGTCTGCATGGAGAGGGTGCTGCCGCCCCCGGCGCGCTTGCCCGCCGCATAGGAGCGGACCGCCGCTTCCAGGGAGTCCCAGTCGAAGCCGCTGTGCTCGCAGAAGAGATTGTCTTCGGCCGCCACCACGGTACGGCGCAGATGGGGACTGATCTCTGCCAGAGGCGTCCAGTCACGCTCCAGGCCGCGCCCCTCGACGACGCGGATCACCATCAGCGGCGTGATCGGCGGCGGCACGACGCGATAGATCAGGATCAGGACCAGCGGTGTGACGATAGCGATGCCCAGGGTCCAGAACAGGAGGCGCCGGAAGACGCGCAAGACCCGCTTGATCACGGCTGTTCCCGACGGCGCAAGGCTTTAGGGCCTGTTGACATTCACTTCGCCGTCGTGGCGGGAGCAGATGTGCGCCAGGGCTAGGAGCGGGCGGCGCCGTGGGGTGATCCCCCACAAGGCGTCCGCGACGCCGCCCTGGCGCATATCTGCCCCGTCCCAGAGGGATCCGGCGCGTTTGGCCCGCGGCCGCGTCGCTCCCATGGGCCCACTGGGTCGAATATGCTTGAGCATGTCCTTCCTCGTCGCTCCTAACCGCGGGCCAAATGCGCTCGGACCATGACGGCGAAAT
>NZ_JANQOI010000117.1 GCF_028289705.1 Pelagibius sp. | reverse complement strand
AGCAGCACCATGGGCACGATCTGGGTGTAGTTGAAGGGCGCCAGGATCGGCGCCGGCGCCAGGCGGTGCGCCGATATCAACAGCCAGTGCCCGATGCCGCCGAGGGCGCCTAGCAGCAGCATCAGCGCCCAGCCCATCAGGTCCGGCGACTGCCAGACGAAGGGCACGAAGGGGGTGATCACCAGGGTGCCGATCAGCGCGGTGTAGAACTGCGTGACCGCCGCCGGGTCGACCCCCGCCAGCTTGCGCGTGGTGATCTGGTAGAGGGCGGCGGCGGTGGCGCTGGCCAGGGAGAAGGCGGCCGCCCAGTGGATCAGCCCGACATCGGGCCGGATCACGATCATCACCCCGAAGAAGCCGACGAAGATCGCCGTCCAGCGCCGCGGGCCGATTCTCTCGCCCAGAATGGGTACCGAGAAGAGGGCCACGATCAGCGGCGTGGAGAAAAAGATCGCCGCGGTCTCGGCCAGTTGCAGGTAACGCACGGCGATGAAATTGCAGGAGGTGGCGCCGAACAGCAGCAGCGAGCGCAGGATCTGTGTGCCCAGGCTCCGGCTGCGCAGGATACGCGTCCCGTTGCGCGGCCAGAAGATGATCAGCGCGAAGATCATGTGCCCGGCATAGCGCGCCCAGATCACCTGTTCGGTGGGATAGATCTGAACCAGGTACTTGGCGGTGGTGTCGAGGCCGGCGAAGGTGGTGAAGGCGACGATCATCAGCGCAATGCCCTGCAGCGGGGCATTTTCCACCGGTTGGATATGAAGGTCCCTGGATGATGGCATGGGCGCTGCTGAACGGGCTCCGGCATGTTGGGGCCGACCCGGCCCGCGGACCACAGGCACCCAGAGCGGCAGTTTATGCTAGCGGCGCCCCAGGCAGGCCGGTAGCGCCATCTGCGCAGGGCTCCCATGCCGATTTGCCGGGCGGTGTGCCCCAGGCTCGTACTCAGTAGGTTGCGCGGCCGCCGGAGACGTCGAAGACGGCGCCGGTGCTGAAGGAGGCTTCGGCGGAGGCCAGCCAGGTCACCAGGGCGGCCACCTCGTCGACCGTCCCGAAGCGCCCCATGGGGATCTTGGACAGCATGTAGTCGATGTGTTCCTGGGTCATCTGCTTGAAGATGTCGGTTTCCACCGCTGCCGGGGTCACGCAGTTCACGGTGACGCCGCTACCCGCGGTTTCCTTGCCGAGGGACTTGGTGAGGCCGATCACCGCGGCCTTGGCGCTGCTGTAGGCGGCGGCGTTGGGGTTGCCCTCCTTGCCGGCGATGGAGGCGACGTTGACGATGCGTCCGTAGCCGCGCGCCAGCATCCCCGGCAGCACCGCGCGGCAGCAGAGAAACACAGCCGTCAGGTCGACATCGATGAGCCGCTGCCAGTCGGCCAGGCTGTAGTCCCAGGTTTTCTGGTTCGGGCCGGTGATGCCGGCGTTGTTCACCAGGATGTCCGGCGGACCGAGTGCTTCCGTGGTTCGGGCCAGGGCAGCCTCGACCGCCGCTTCCTCGGTGATGTCCAGGGTGCAGGGCAGGGCTGACTGCGGGTCGGCAAAGGCGGCCTGCGCCGCATTCAGGGCCTCGGCATCGAGATCCCAGAGCGCGACCCTGGCCCCCTTTGCGGCGAGACGCTGGGCCACGGCCAGGCCGATACCCCGGGCGGCGCCGGTGACGACGGCACTGCGGCCGGCAAAGTCTGCTTCAGACATACTGTCGGTTTTCCCCCTGCTCGGTTGCTGCGCGCAGCTTAGCCTCGGTTCCCGCTGCCTTGAAAGACAGGCGAGGGTGCCGCAGAGCCCTTTGCGCGGTCCGGCGGCCATCGCCCGAAGGAACTTACGGCGGTAGTCGCACTTCGGCGTTCTTGGTTAAGATGTGGGATCGACGCCCGTGAGGCGCCTCACGCCATTGCTCCGCGGGTTCGCCACGAAGATAATGGACGCGGTTACGTATACGATGTATGGTAACCGCTGATAAATAAGGCAAAGGCACAGACAGCGACCTTTGCGGATGGGGAGGCTATATGGCTGACGTCGAGATTTGCGACGTTCGCAAGTCCTTTGGCGCCACTGAGGTTCTGCACGGCGTCAGCATCTCGATTCCCGATGAATCCTTCACCGTGCTCGTCGGCCCCTCGGGCTGCGGGAAGTCGACCCTCCTGCGCATGATCGCCGGCCTCGAGGAGATCACCTCGGGCGACATCGTCATCGACGATGAGATTGTGAACCGGGTGCCGCCGAAGCAGCGCGACATCGCCATGGTGTTCCAGAACTACGCCCTCTATCCGCACATGAAGGTCTTCGACAACATGGCCTTCAGCCTGAAGCTTGCGAAGATCGACCAGGCGGCCATCGACAAGGCGGTGCACGAGGCGGCGGCGATCCTCAATCTGGAGGACTATCTGGACCGCTATCCGCGCCAGCTCTCGGGCGGGCAGCGCCAGAGGGTCGCCATGGGCCGGGCCATCGTGCGCAAGCCGCGGGTTTTCCTTTTCGACGAGCCGCTGTCCAACCTCGATGCCAAGCTCAGGGTGCAGATGCGCACCGAAATCCGCGAGCTGCATCAACGCCTCAAGAGCACCTCGATCTATGTCACCCACGACCAGATCGAGGCCATGACCATGGCCGACCAGATCGTGGTGATGCGCGACGGCTACATTGAGCAGACCGGGGCGCCGCTGGATCTCTACGACTATCCCAACAACGTCTTCGTCGCCGGTTTCATCGGCTCGCCGGCGATGAACTTCATTGCCGGCGAGGTACGCCACTCTGACGGGCGCGCCGAGGTCGTTGCCGGAGATGGCACGGTCCTGGGCGAGGTTGAAGCCAACGGCGCGGCCGCCGGACGCCCGGTTCTCTATGGCATGCGGCCGGAGCACTTCGTCCTCGCCGGGGAGAACGAAGGCCTGCCGATGGATATCTCGGTGGTGGAGCCGACCGGTGCGGAGATTCTCGTCGTCGGCCGTCTCGGCGGCTGTGAGGTGCAGATCGCTTTCAAGGAGCGCCACGATCTGCGCTATGGCCAGCGGATTCATCTGAAGCCGCGGCCCGGCATGGCGCATCTGTTCGATCAGGAAACCGGTGAGGTCCTGCGCTGAGGCAAGGCCGGCCGGCGCCGGCGACGCGGGCATCGCAAGAAGCGGAGAAGGAGTCTGAGAAGCGTATCGCGTGATGAGAGGCGGGACCGCCACCGGGCATCTGCCCAGCCATCTCGCGGGAATGGGTAAAGAAAGTCCATCAAAGGGCAAGAAGCCATCAAAGAGCAAAAAGAACGAAAGCGGAGGAAAAGATGACCAGTTTTACGAGACGTGACGTGTTGAAGGCGAGCGCAGCGGCAACGGTCGGCGCCGTGGCCGCGACCCCGGCCATGCTGCATGCGGCGCGGGCCTGGGCGGCTGACAACCAATGGACGCCGGAGAAGGGCGCCAGCCTGCGCCTGCTGCGCTGGAAGCGCTTCGTGCAGTCCGAGGAAGAGGCTTTTCTCGCAACCATCGATGCCTTCACCAAGGCGACCGGCGTCCAGGTGCGTATCGACAGCGAAGGCTTCGAGGACCTGCGCCCGAAGGCGGCGGTTGCCGCCAACATCGGCAGCGGCCCGGATATCATTTGGGGCATCCACGCCGACGCGCATCTCTACCCCGATGCGATGATGGATGTCAGCGACGTCTGCGAGTATCTCGGCGGCAAGTACGGCGGCTGGTATCCGGCGGCCGAGACATACGGCATTCGCGATGGCAAGTGGATCAACCTGCCGGTGACCATCAGCGGCAACCTGATCAACTATCGCAAGTCGATGGTGCAGAAGGCCGGCTTCGACGGCATCCCCGAGTCCACCGAGGACTTCCTGAAGCTGATGCAGAACCTGAAGGCCAATGGGACGCCCGGTTCCTTCGCCCTCGGCAACGCCAGCGGCGACGGCAATGCCTGGACCCACTGGATCGTCTGGTCCCACGGCGGCCAGGTCGTCGACAAGGACAACAACGTCGTCCTCAACAGCCCTGAAACCGTCGCCGGTCTCGAATACGTCAAGCAGTTGGGCGAGACCTTCGCCCCCGGCGCCGCCTCGTGGCTGGACGGCCACAACAACAAGGCTTTCCTGCAGGGCGACTGCTCGGTGACCAACAACGGCATCTCCATCTATGCCGCCGCTGTGCGCGAGGGCATGACCGACATCGCCGAGGACATGGACCACGCCTTCTATCCCGTGGGCCCGGCCGGCAAGCCGACGGAACTGCACGTCTGCTTCCCGATGATGCCCTACAAGCACACCAAGTATCCCAACGCGGTCAAGGCCCTGCTGACCTTCCTGATGGAAAAGGACCAGTACGATGCCTTCCTGCAGGGTTCGGTCGGCTATCTCAGCCACCCGCTGCGGGCCTTCAAGGACCATCCGGTCTGGACGGAAGATCCCAAGCGCACGGTCTTCCGCGACGTCGCCGAACGGACGCTCACCTTCTCCGGCGACGGCTCGCTCGGTTATGCCGCTTCCAGCGTGTTCGCCGACTTCATCGTCGTGAACATGGTGGCCGAGGCGGCGACCGGCGCGAAGTCGCCCAAGGATGCCGCCGCCGATGCGCATCGCCGCGCGGAGCGTTACTATAACGTCTAGCAAGACGGGGCAGGCCGCCCCGGGCCGTCGCAACGCGCGCCCGGGGCGGATTTCCTTTTCCGAAGCAGGAAGGCGGTTAGGCCGTGGCGGCTGCTAGCGATCTCACACGTACCGAAGTCGGCCTGTTCGAGCGCCTGCGCAACAACCGGAATTTCCTCGGGCTGCTGTTCATGCTGCCGGCGGGCGTCCTGCTGCTGGTGTTTCTGACCTATCCCCTGTTTCTGGGGGTCTGGCTGGGCCTGACCGACGTCAAGGTCGGCCGGCCCGGGCGCTTCATCGGGCTGGAAAACTACTTCTGGCTCTTCGAGGACTCGGTGTTCTGGCTCTCGGTCTTCAACACCTTCCTCTATACCGTGGTCGCCAGCATCATCAAGTTCGTGCTCGGGCTCTGGCTAGCGATGATCCTGAACAACCACATCCCCTTCAAGGCCTTCATCCGCGCCATCGTGTTGATGCCCTTCATCGTGCCGACGGTGCTCTCGGCGCTGGCCTTTTGGTGGATCTACGATTCGCAGGATTCGGTCATAAGCTGGATCCTCATCGAGATGGGCCTGATCGACACCACCATCGATTTCCTGGGACAGCCGAATTCGGCCCGCGCCTCGGTGATCGCCGCCAACATCTGGCGCGGCATTCCCTTTGTCGCCATCACGCTCCTGGCCGGGCTGCAGACTATCCCGCCATCGCTGCACGAAGCCGCGACCATCGACGGCGCAACCGATTGGCAGCGCTTCCGGCATATCACTTTTCCGTTGCTGACGCCGATCATCGCCGTGGTCATGACGTTCTCGGTGCTCTTCACCTTCACCGACTTCCAGCTCATCTGGGTGATGACCCGCGGCGGACCGATCAACGCAACCCACCTGATGGCGACGTTGTCCTACCAGCGCGCCATCGTCGGCGGCTCGCTGGGCGAGGGGGCGGCTATCGCCACCGCGATGATCCCCTTCCTGCTGTCGGCGATTCTGTTCAGCTACTTCGGCCTGCAGAGGCGCAAGTGGCAGCAAGGAGGGCGTGATGACTGACTCCGTCACCAAGAACGCAACCGCCAAGAACGCGGCCACCAGGAACCCAGCCAAGGACAAGACGGCGGTCGCCAGCGAAGGCGGCATGGATTATCTGCAGTCGATCCCCCACAAGGTGGTGGTGATCTACATCCCGCTGCTGATCTTCCTCTTCGTTCTGCTGTTTCCCTTCTACTGGATGACGGTCACCAGCTTTAAGACCAACGAAGAGCTGCACGCCTATCGCGGGCTGGCGGCGCTCTGGGTCTTCGAGCCGACCTTCGAGAACATCCGCTTCCTGCTGTTCGAGACCGAATACCCGCGCTGGGTCTGGAACACCATGTTCGTCACCGTCACGGCGACCTTTCTTTCGATCTTCTGCGCCGTCTGCGCGGCCTATGCCATCGAGCGGCTGCGCTACAAGGGCGCGCGCACCATCGGCATGCTGATCTTCCTCGCCTACCTGGTGCCGCCGAGTATTCTGTTCATCCCCTTGGCGATCATGGTCTTCGCGCTGGGCATCTTCGATTCCAACTGGGCCCTGGTCCTGACCTATCCGACGGTGCTGATCCCCTTCTGCACCTGGCTGCTGATGGGCTACTTCCGCTCCATTCCCTACGAGCTGGAGGAATGCGCGCTGATCGACGGAGCGACCCGTCTGCAGATTTTGGTCAAGATCGTCCTGCCGCTCTCGGTGCCTGGGTTGATTTCCGCCGGGATCTTTGCCTTCACGCTGTCCTGGAACGAGTACATCTATGCCCTGACCTTCATCGCCTCGGCGGAGAACAAGACCGTGCCGGTGGGCGTGCTGACCGAACTGATCAGCTTCGATGTCTACAACTGGGGCGGTCTCATGGCTGGGGCCATGCTGGGTTCGCTGCCGGTGGCGATCCTCTACTCCTTCTTCGTCGAGCACTATGTCTCCTCGATGACCGGGGCGGTGAAGGAGTAGCGCTGCGGAAAGGGCCTGCCTGTCTCCCGCTTCGGTCTTGCTTTTCCGACATCGAGGGCCGATTTTTCTGGTCCCGATCCAAGAGATGCAAAAGGTCTCGCCGTGCTCATCAGGGAAACTTCGGACTCCGACCTGCCGGTCCTGCTGGACATCCACCGCCGTGCCTTCGGCCAGGACGTGGAGGCGGAGCTCACCAGAGATATTCTGAACGACCCCAGCGCAGAGCCGGTCCTGTCCCTCATGGCGCTGGACGGCGAGGAGCCGCTGGGCCATGTCCTGTTCTCGCGGACGCGCCTGACGGAGCCGGATCGCGACCGGTCCTCCGCGATCCTGGCGCCGCTGGCCGTGGTGCCGGAAGCCCAGCGCCAGGGAGTCGGCGGGGCGCTGGTCGAGGGCGGGCTGGCACGGCTGGCACAATCCGGGTCCGGGTTGGTCTTCGTGCTCGGAGACCCCGGATATTACGGCCGCTTCGGATTTGAGGCGGCCCGCCCCTTTGGGCTGGCCACACCCTTTCCCATTCCCGAAGCCTATGCAGAAGCCTGGATGGTCCGCGCTCTGGATGACGGCGGGCTCAACGGTCCCGGAGGACGGGTCGTTTGCTGCGATGCCCTGTCCAAGCCGGAGTATTGGAGCGAGTAGGGCAAGAAAAGCGACCTCCCGGCTTGCCCGCCACCGGCGGATCATGAAAGCTATGCCCCGTCGAAATCTGCCGGACCGGAGCCAAGGGATGCCTTCTGATACCTCTGAGAGCCTGCTGCGCTGCATCGCGCCCCGCGGGGCGCCGGTGCCGGTGGTCTTCGACAGCCCCCACAGCGGCATGCGCTATCCCGAGGATTTCGGCAGCATCGCGCCGCTTTCCGTCCTGCGGCGCTCCGAGGACGCCTTCGTCGACGAGCTTTACAGCGCCGCCCCCGATCACGGCGCGCCCCTGATCGCCGCGGACTTCCCGCGCATCTACATCGATCCCAACCGCGCCCTGATCGACCTCGACCCGGCGATGCTGGACGGTCCCTGGCCCGACCCGCTGGTGGCCAGCCGCAAGACCGAACTGGGGGTCGGCCTGATCTGGCGGGTGATGCCGCCGGACTCCCAGATCTACGACCGCCTGCTCAGCGTCGCCGAGGTGCGCCGCCGCATCGAGACCTTTTGGAAGCCCTACCACGCTGCCGTGGCCAAGGCGATCGACGACACCCATGCGCGCTTCGGTCAGGTCTGGCACATCAATTGCCACTCCATGCCGGAGATGGGCAACAGCGGCACCGAGGACGGCCCGGTGGCCCGTGCCGAGTTCGTTCTCGGCGACCGTGACGGCACCACCTGCGCGCCCGCCTTCACCGCCTTCGTCGCCGAGCAGTTGGACTCGCTCGGCTACGAGGTGAAGCTCAACGAGCCATACAAGGGGGTCGAGCTGGTGCGCCGCTACTCCGACCCCGAAAACGGCCGCCACAGCCTGCAGGTCGAGATCAACCGCAAGCTCTATATGGACGAGGAGCGGATCGAAAAGAACGGCGGTTTCGATGCGCTGAAGGCCAACATCGACCGCCTGATCGCCGCCATCTGCGCCTACGCCCGCGAAACGGTCGCCTGACCCCGCAGGTGCCGGCCTGTCCGGACCGGTGACCTCCCTTCAGCGGGTTTCCCGGTCGAGCACGGCGATGGCTTCGTCGTAGAGGCGGCGGGCGCGTTCCGGTGTCTCGGCGACGCAGACCATGCCCAGCTTGCCGTACTGCGAGAGGGCGCCGATCATGTGGAACACCACCCCTTCCTGGGTGGTTCCGTGGAAGTGCAGGCCGTTCAGCACCGCGATGTCGATCAGGTCATCCGGCGTCAGGCCGCGGTAGCGCTCGTTCTGGATGTTGTCCGAGGCGTAGTAGAAACAGGGGCGCCCGCCGGGCGAGCGGTAGAGCCCCGTCGCCGGGTCGTAGTGGCCGTCTGTCAGGAACTGCAGCATCAGATAGGGATGGGTGGTCCCGCCCTTGCGCAGGTTCACCTCGATTGCGTAGTGGGCCCAGCCGTCCGGGCCGGGAACGGAGATGAAGTCGACGCCGAAGCGGCCGATCACGCCGCGGTCGCGCAGGATCCGCGCGGCCTTCAGCCCCTCTTCCTGAATCGCCAGCCGATAGGCTTCGTCTGCGGGGAAGCGGCAGCCGAGGAAAATCTGGCTTGCCGAGCCGCCGAGCACCTGGTCGTGGGTGGATATGGTTTCCAGCTCTCCCGTCGGGTCGACCCGGTACTGCGAGGAGGGCGAGCGCTTGCGCGCACCTTCGATGAAGGTTTCGACGATGGCCTCCATGGCCTCGATCTTGGATTCGAACAGGTCCCAGGTCATGCCCGCAGCCTCGAATCCCATGTGGCCGAGGCGCGACCTGATCCATGGCTTGAGGTCGGCCCCCTGCGGCGCGCCCTCGAAGGAAAAGACGGCATTGCCTTCGCCGGAGAAGCCTTCGTTCAGCTTCACCACCGCGCGCTTCAGCTCCGGTTTCGCGGCCTTCAGTTCGACCAGCGCCTCGGTCAGCTGCTGTGCGTCGGAAAGATCTTCGAAGCCGTCGGGGATCAGCATGCCCGCGTCCCGGAACAGCGCCCGCGCGCCGCTCTTGGAACCGAGGTGCAGCAGGTCCGGGTCGCAGCCGTAGATGGGCACGCCGAGCCGTACCGCCAGACGCCGTTCCTCGTCGGAGACATTGAAACAGGTCATGTGGGCGGCCGCCCTGTCGGGAATGGCCGCCAGAATGCGATCGACCAGGCGCGGGCGCTCCAGGATCTTGGTGCTGAGCGGTTTCGGCGAGGTGTCGTGACAGGAGATGAGGGTCAGCCGCCGCCGGGCATGGCGCACCGGCACCCCCGGCAGCAGGTGCAGGTAGTAATCCACCACCGACTCGGAGATTGGATCGCTGGAGACGTAGATGACGTTGGTGCGCGGCAGGCGCAGCAGCAGGAGCAGGCAGAGCATCCGCTCCTCGTAGTGCTGGACCCCCAGGATCTTCGCCATGACGTCGGCGTCCAGGCTGAAGCTCGGCAGCACGACGACACTGCGCGGAACGTCGTCGTCGGAGAAGACCGCACGGTACATCACTTGAAGCCGCGCCTGAAGCCGCCGAAAGGCGTCGCGCTCGCCGTTTGCGTCGAGGTTTGCGACTGGGCCCGGGGCCGGATCGCCGGCGCTCATGGGTCGGCGGTCACGGCCTACCTGCTGCGCTTTCGTTGGGTCGCGGGGGCCTGCTTCATGGCGAAGCGGTGGCCTTCGACGAGCCTCAGCAGGTCGAAGGAGCTGATGATACCGACGACCTTCTTCTCGTGGGTCACCACGACGTGATGGATCTTGTGCTTGCGCATGATTCGCGCGGCCTTGCTGACGTCGTTGTAGGCGGGTACGCAGAATACGCGTTCCGACATGATGCGCTTGACCGGGGATTCTCCCTTGAGCTTGCGCGCCGCATCGGCTGTCGTGACGATGCCCTCGGCCTCGCCGTCCGGTCCGACGATGGGCACGGCGTGAATCCGGTTGCGCTCCATGATCCCACGAATGTGATCGACGCTGTGATGGGGCTGGGCCGTGATCACCCGCTTGGCCATGAGGTCGGCGATCTTGACGTTCATGCTGGCTCCCTGATCTCTCGTTGTTCTTCTGCCCGGTGGGTGCCGCTGTAAGTGGCGAACCCCCGGGGCCGACCCACCATCATCGCCTGCCCGGCGCTTATGGCCCTTGCGATAGGTCAATTCGGGGCGGGCCGGGCGTCCTTGCACTGGGGCCGGTCCGGCGGTGCCGGGACATGAACGAAAGTTAATGATCCGGACAGGCATCGGTAATGCCGGGGCACCATCTGAACGGTGTTTCTTCGGACCTGCTGAGGAGGTAGCACCGTGGTCTCTGTCCTTGCCCCCAATCCGAGGCTTCCCGAGAGCGATGAAGCCTCCGTTTCCCTGCGCCGCCGCCCCGGCGTGCGGACTGTTCTCGCCGCCGCAGGCCTCTCCATTGTCCTGACAGCCGGTTTGTTGGCACCGGCAGCCGCCCGGCCGGCCCCGGAGAGCTTCGCTGATCTGGTCGAGGAGGTGGCGCCCGCCGTGGTCAACATTTCGGTGGTCCATCGGGCTGTCGCGCGCGAAGGCACCGGGCCGGAGGCAGCGCCGGAGGGTTCTCCCTTTCGCGGCGACCCGAACTTCCGGGAGTTCTTCGAGCGTTTCTTTGGCCGTGAGTTTCCCGGTACCCGCCCCGGTAAGCGCCCCGGTGAGCGTCCGGACGAAGGTCTTCAGCCGCGGCCCGGCCGGGGCGCCGGTTCGGGTTTCGTGATCGATCCCGAGGGTTACGTTGTGACCAACAACCATGTGATCGACGGCGCCGAGGAGATCACGGTCACCCTGCGGGATGGCCGGGCCTATGAGGCGAGCCTGATCGGCGCCGATGCCCGCACCGACCTGGCACTGCTGAAGGTCGAAGCCGAAGAGCCTCTGCCTTCTGTCGCCTTTGGCGAGTCCGAGGGCCTGCGCCCCGGTGACTGGGTGGTGGCCGTCGGCAATCCCTTCGGCCTGGGCGGCTCGGTCACCGCCGGTATCGTCTCGGCCCGTGGCCGCGATCTGCCCGGCGGCACCCTGATCGACTTCATCCAGATCGACGCGCCGATCAACCGCGGCAACTCCGGCGGCCCGACCTTCAACACCGAGGGCGAGGTGATCGGCGTCAACACGGCGATCTATTCGCCCAACGGCGGCAGCGTCGGTATCGGCTTTGCCATTCCCTCCGATCTCGCCAGCCGGATCGTCGACGATCTGCGCGACGACGGCAAAGTGGAGCGCGGCTGGCTGGGCGTGCGTATCCAGGGCGTGACCCCGGACATGGCCGAGGGGCTCGGGCTGCAAGAAGCCAAGGGCGCGCTGGTCTCCAGCGTTGAGCCGGGGAGTCCGGCCGCCGCCGCGGGGATTGAGGCCGGCGATGTGGTGCTGGAGTGGGACGGCTCCGCGGTTGCGCGGGTCAAGGATCTCAGCCGCCTGGTGGCGCGGACCGCCATCGACAAGCCCGCGACGATCCTTATCTGGCGCGACCGCGAAGAGCGGACGCTTTCAGTGGTGACCGGGGCCTTTCCCGCTGAAGAGCAGGTATCTGCGGTGACTCCGCCGCAGGGCGAAGAGCAGCGCCCGGCGGACCGGATGGCACTGGGCGAGACCGGCGTCACCGTGGCCGACCTGGACGACGGTATCCGCGGCGATCTGGGGCTCGCCGAGTCCGACAACGGTGTCGTGATCGTGGAGATCGAACCGGGCAGTGCGGCCGCCCGCAGCGGCCTGAGGCCCGGCGACGTGATCCGCAGCATCACCTCCCAGCCGGTGGGCACCGCCGAAGAGGCGGCGGCCCGCGTTGCCGAGCTGGAAGACAGCGGCGAGACCGTCGTCACGGTCAAGGCGGCGCGGGGCGGCAGCGAGAGCTTCTTCGCCCTGCGTCTGAAATCCGCCTGAGGCCGCGGAAGAGGCGGTCGTCTGACGAGGGGTGTCCCCTGGGCTTGGTCCAGGGGCACCCTCTTCGTCGTTTGGAGGTTTGCACCGAGGCTTGCGGGCCCGAGCCGAAAGGCCTAACCCTTGATGCCGCCTTAGATGAGCTCAGTCCTGGTGAGGGAATGCCGCGAAAGGCCGGGCGCGATGCGTGTGCTGATTGTCGAAGACGACGGGGAGACCGCCGGATACATCGCCAAGGGTCTGGGCGAGGCGGGCTATGCCGTGGAGGTTGCCGCCGACGGCCGGGACGGCCTGCTGCGCGCCGCCAGCGAGGACTTCGACCTGGCCATCGTCGACCGCATGCTCCCCCATCTCGACGGGCTTTCGCTGGTGGAGACCCTGCGGGGTACCGGTAAGGACCTGCCGGTCCTCTTTCTTTCTGCCATGGGTGGCGTCGACGACCGGGTGAAGGGTCTGCGTGCCGGCGGCGACGACTATCTGGTGAAGCCCTTTGCATTCTCCGAGCTGTTGGCCAGGGTGGAGGCCTTGCTGCGGCGTCCGGCGGCGGGCCAGGTCGATACCAGCCTCAGGGTCGCCGATCTGGAAATGGACTTGCTGTCCCGCAGCGTGCGGCGCGGCGGCCGGTCCATCGAGTTGCAGCCGCGGGAGTTCAAGATCCTGGAGTACCTGATGCGCCATGCCGGTCAGGTGGTCACCCGGACCATGCTGTTGGAGCATGTCTGGAACTATCACTTCGATCCTCAGACCAACGTGGTCGACGTTCACATCTCGCGCCTGAGACAGAAGATCGACAAGGACTTCGAACAATCGCTGCTGCACACCGTGCGGGGTGCGGGGTATTCCCTTCGTGAGACCAGCTAACCTCCTGCGGTCCAGCATCTTCCGGCTGACGCTGGTCTACCTGGTTTTCTTCAGCCTGGCAGCCGCCGTGCTCGCCGGCGCCGTCTTCTGGATCACCGCCAACGTCGTCTCCCGCCAGATCGACAGTACCATCGATGCGGAGATCCGCGGCTTGGCCGAGCAGTTCTCGCAGCGCGGAACCCCCGGCCTGATCACCGCCATTCAGCGCCGCGCCGTTGCTGCGGAGCGGACCCGCGGGCTCTATCTGGTGACCGACGCCGCCGGCCGCCGGCTGGCCGGCAACCTCAGCCGTTGGCCCGACGAGCCGGCGGACGAGGCCGGCTGGCTGACCTTTCGCCTGGAGTTTCCCGAGGCTGAGAACGGCGGTGTCAACTTCGGCCGCGCCCGCACCTTCGAACTGCCGGGCGGCTTTCGCCTGCTGGTCGGCCACGACGTGCGGGAGCGCGACCGGGTCGCCGGACTGATCCGCGAGATCCTCGCTTGGAGCCTGCTTGCGATCCTGGGTATCTCCCTCTTGGGCGGGCTGCTCATGAGCCGGGTCCTGTTGGGACGGATCGAGGCGATCAACCGCACCAGCCGCGAGATCATGGCCGGCAACCTGTCGCGCCGGGTTCCGCTCAGCCGCCGCGACGACGAGTTCGATCAACTAGCCGGCAACCTCAACGCCATGCTGGACCAGATCGAACGTCTGCTGGAGGGAATGCGCCAGGTCAGCGACAACATCGCCCACGACCTGCGCAGCCCGCTGGCACGTCTGCGCGGCGGGCTCGAACTCGCCTTGATGGAAGACCCGAAGTCCGAGGGGTACCGCGATGCCATCGCCAAGGCGATCGCCGAGGCGGACAGCATCCTGAAGACCTTCGCGGCCCTTCTGAGCATCGCCCAGGCGGAAGCGGGAACACCGCGCGAGCGCTTTACCGGTGTCGACCTGAAGGGGCTGGTCGAGGACGTCGTCGAGCTTTATGCGCCCCTGACCGAGGATCTCGGCATGGACCTCGCCGTGGGTCCGCTGGAGGATATTCGGCTGACCGGCGACCGCGACATGTTGTTCCAGGCCCTGGTCAACCTGCTGGACAATGCCATCAAGTTCTCCGGTAAGGGCGGGCGGATCGACATCGCGGCGAGGCGGCGGGGGCAGACGGCTGTGCTGAGCGTAGGCGATCGCGGCCCGGGCATCCCCGAGGACAAGCGCGAAGAGGTCCTGAAGCGATTCGTCCGCCTGGAACGCAGCCGCAGCACCGCCGGCAGCGGACTTGGCCTCAGCCTGGTCCAGGCGGTGGCCCGCCTGCATGACGGCAGGCTGATCCTCAGTGATCACGCGCCGGGGCTCTGCGCCGCGTTGGAACTGCCGCTTGCCCAAGGCACCCCGCCGGGGCGATAGTCAGCCGGCGCGGCGCGGAAGACAGCTTGTCGCATCGATGCGCTGAGGAAGCCGGCGAGACAGAGGGGGACCGCCGATTGGTTGAGGCGACCAGCCTGGAGCGCGAACGCGAGGAACAGGCGCGTTGGCGGCCGCTGCCACAGGGGCCGCGCTTTCCCATCTTCGAACAGCTCGTGGAGAACGAGTTCCAACCTCCGGAGGTGCTGCTGGCGCAGCAGGGGGCCGACCTGCGAAAGCTGGTCGCCTTTGCGGTGCAGCGGGTGCCCTACTACCGCGATCTTTTCGAGCGCCTGAAGCTCACGCCTGCCGACGTCGTGTCCGCCGCGGACCTGCTCAAGCTGCCGCTGCTGTCCAAGCGCCTCATTCTCGAGAACGAACGGCGCCTGCAGCCGGACCGCCTGCCGGCGGGCGAGAAGTTCTATGGCGTCTTCGCATCTTCGGGCACCACCGGCCGGCCGACCCAGGTCGCCCACACCCACAACAGCAACCTGATGTTCACGGTGATGGGTCAGCGCCACGTGCGCTGGTGCCGCTGGGACCCCATGGACAAGGTGGCGGAGATCCGCCTGCCGCACCAACTGCCGGTCAAGCCGGACGGCAGCGCCTTTGCGCCCGGCGAAACCTGCCGAAGGCCGGGCTGGCGCTATCTGGGTGGGCTTTTCCAGACCGGCCCCTATGCCGGGCTGAACGTCTTCACGCCCATGGAGGAGCGGATCGACTGGGTCTATCGGGAGCGGCCGGCGCACCTCACCGGCGCCTCGGAGATTCTGGAGCAGATGGCTTTCGCCTGTCAGGACCGCGCGCCGCCGCCGGGCCTGCTCTCGACGCGCGCGATTTCCGAGCAGCTCACCGAGCCGATGCGCCGGCGCATCGAGGACACCTTCAAGGTTCCGGTGCATCAGAACTATGGCCTGAACGAAGTAGGCATCATCGCCGGCCTTTGCCCGGCCGGGCGCTATCACATCAACAGCGAGCACTGCATCGTCGAGATCCTCGACGAGGATCTCCAACCCTGCCCGCCAGGCACCGCCGGACGCCTGGTGGTCACGGCGCTGAAGAACCCGGCCATGCCGCTGCTGCGCTACGACACCGACGATCTGGCCACCGCGGTCGACGGGCTTTGCCCCTGCGGGCGGACGCTGCCGGCCTTCGACGACATCGTCGGCCGCTACAGCCGCATCGCCTTCCTGCCGCCCGGCACCCTGGTCCACGTCGAGGCCTTGCGCGACGAACTGCAGGCCATGCCGCAGGAGTTGATGCGCAATCTGCGCCAGTTCCAGGTGCACCAGTTCCGCGACGGGCGCTTTGAGATGCGCCTTTGCACGGTCGGACCTCTGCCCGACGCCTTTGGCGCCCGCCTGCATGAGGCCTGGCAGGGCTCTATTGGCGAGGAGGCCCTGTCGCTGGAGCTGATCGAGGTGGAGGAAATCGCGCGCCCGCCCAGCGGCAAGTACCAGGACTTCACCTCCGACTTCTTTCCCTCCGCCGGCAGCGATGCGCGGCCGGACCCGACGGTCACGCGGCGCCCTTGACGGAACCGCTGACCATGGCTTCGGCACCCATCGCCACCAGTCTGGAGCGCGAGCGCGAGGAACAGCGCCATTGGCGACTGCTCCCGGACTTCCGGCAGATGACGCAGTTTGAGGCCCTGCTGACCAACGAGTTTCGCGATCCGGAGGAGATTGGCCGTCAGCAGGATCAGGAGCTGGCGCGGGTTCTGCGCTTTGCCGCAGCGCGCGTGCCCTTCTATCAGGGGCGCTTTGCCGAAGCCGGATTGATCCCCGATGACACCACCGGGTCGAGGGATCTGCAGCGGTTGCCTTTGCTGACCAAGGCCGAGGTTCAGGAGAACGGCAAAACGCTCCGCGCGACCGCCCTGCCGAAAGGGGAGAAGGCCTTTGGCTGGTTCGGATCGTCGGGAACCACGGGGCGCGCGACGAGGGTGCTGCACTCCAACACCAGCAACTGGATGTTCACCTTTCTTGAGCAGCGCCAGCTTCGCTGGTTCCGCTGGAATCCGAAGGGCCTGCGTGCCGATATCCGTGTTTCCACACAGTTTCCGCCGACCGCGGAGGGGCAGCGGCGCCCACTGGGATCGAGTTTCAAACAGGATCGCTGGCGCTATGTCGGCCGGCTGTTCGAGACCGGCGGCTACGCCGGGATCTGTGTGACCGCTCCGCTGGAGCGCCAGATCGCCTGGTTGCGCGAGACGAGTCCCGACTACCTCATGGCCTATCCCTCGACACTGGAACGCCTCGCCTTCGATCTCGGCCCTGCGGCGGCGGAAATCGGTGTTCGGGGGGTTTATGCCATCTCCGAGCAGATGACCGCCGCCATGCGGCATCGGACGGAAGGGAACTTCGGGATCGCCGTCGACGAGAACTATGGCCTGAACGAGATCGGCCGGGTGGCGCAGCGCTGCCGGGCCGGCCGCTACCATGTGAACGCCGAGCACTGCTTTGTGGAAATCGTCGATGACGAGGGCCGGCCTTGCCGGCCCGGCAAGATCGGCCGCCTGGTGGTCACGGCTTTGAGGAACCTGGCGATGCCGCTGATTCGCTACGAAACCGGCGATCTGGCGATGGCGGTGGAGGGGCCCTGTCCCTGCGGCCGGACGCTGCCGGCATTCGGCACGATCCATGGCCGCTATCGCCGAATGGCCTATACGCCCGATGGCACCTCGCTGCAGGTCCACTGCCTGAAGGTTGCGCTGGAATCCATGCCCCGCGACCTCAATGCCAACCTCCGCCAGTATCAGATCCGTCAGCAGCGCGACGGATCCTATGTCATTCAGGTAACGGTGGCCGAACCCTTGCCGCCGGGCTTCGAGGCCTGGCTGCGCCAGCGCTGGGAGGCGGAGATCGCAGAGCCGCGCCCGGACTTGGCTTTGCAGAGGGTCGACACGATTCCTCTCAGCCCGAGCGGCAAGACCGAAGACTTCGTGTCGGAATGCGCCCCGCCGGCGGAGGCGCTGCCACAGCGATAGGGGATCGGCCGATCACCAGCTGTTGCGCAGCTCGCGCAGCTTCAGGAAGACCTCCTTGGGGCCCGGGGTCTCCGGCAGATTGGGAAAGGCCTCGCGCAGGCGGGCGATGACTGTGGGATTTTGCAGGCGAAAGAAGGTGTTGATCTTCTTCTCCAAGGCCAGGGTGGAGACCAGGGCCCGGTCCGTATCCTGATCCTCCACATTGCCCAGCAGGGTCTCGGCGTCCCGGTTGTCGGGCTCGCGGTCCAGGGTGAAGCGCAGGTTGTTGGCGATGTAGTCGTGGCCCGGATAGATCAGGGTCTCGTCGGGGAGTCGGGAGAGCTGCTCGGCGAAGGTGTGGTAGAGCTCGTTGGGATGGCCGCCGTTGTGGCAGTTGCCGGCCCCCGCGTTGAACAGGGTGTCGCCGCAGAACAGCGCCGGCTGGTCGGTGCGGGACAAGAGGCAGACGTGGCTCATGGTGTGGCCCGGCGTGTCCAGCACCTCCAGGTCCACCGACTTGCCAACTTTCACCACGTCGCCGGCATCCAGGCCTTGGTCCATGCCGGGGATGCGGTCCTTGGCGTTGCGGTGCGCCAGAATGCGCGCGCCGGTCGCCGCCACCATGGCCTTGTTACCGCCGGTGTGGTCGCCGTGCTCGTGGGTGTTGAGGATCTGCGTGACTTCCCAGCCGCGGTCCCGTGCGGCGGCCAGGCACTTCTTGTGGTCGAGCGGATCGATCGCCAGCGCCTCGCCGCTCTCCGGACAGGCGATCAGGTAGTTGAAATTGCGGTAGGCATTCGCGGTCCAGATCTGCTCGACAATCATCGCTCTCTCCTTGTGCATCCGGCTAACGTCGGCAACTGTGGCCCGCCGGAGATCTCCTCGCAGGAGCATAGGCCAAGGCACGGCGGCGCACCATGGCACAAGGTTGCGGGGCGGCTAGCGGATGAGTTTCAGCAGGGCCCGGAAGTCGTCGCTGTCGGCGCGTTCCAGCCATTCGAAGACCACCATCTCCGTCGTCACCGCGGTGACGCTATCCCTAGCGAGCGAGTCCGGGTCCGGCCGGCTGTCGGCGGGCAGGCAGTCGAGCACGAGGAAACGCCGGCCGGCGGCCGGCAGCACTCTCGGCAGCGGCTCGGCGATCACCAGTTGATCGCGGCCCGCGCAGTCGGCGGCCACCCCCGGCGCGCAGCAGGGCACCTGCAGACGCTCCGCCGCGGCTGTCAGCAGGGCACGGTTGGCGGAAACCTCGGCCGGCGCCTCCGACCCATAACCCGGCGCGGCGCCGATCACCAGGATCGAACGCCTTGCGGAGAGCAGCAGCCCGGCGGGGGTGTTTGACACTCTGTCGGCTGGATCAGACACGCTCTGCGCCGACGGCGGACTCAGACCGAGTTTCGCTGAGCGCGCCGGGGGTCACTTGGCCGCGACGGCGGGCGCCAGCTCTGGCAGGGTGAAGACCTCCATATCCTCGGCCACCCCGCGCAGGCGGAAGCGCCCCAATGAGACAAGGGAGCCGGTCACGACCTGTTCGAAGTCCTCGGAGACCAACAGCGGGATGCCGAGCTCTTTGGTGAGGTTGTCGAGCCGCGCCGCCTCGTTGGTGGCGGGGCCGATGACCGTGAAATCGAGCCGGCTCGGCGCCCCGATGTTGCCATAAGTCACGTCGCCCATGTGCAGGGCCATGCCGAAGCGCAGGGGCGCGCGCCCGTCCTCCGCCAGGGCATGGTTGACCTCTTCCATGCGGGCCAGCGCTTCGCGCGCTGCTTTCAGCGCCTCGCGGCCGGCATGGCGCCCGCAGTACATCTCCTTGCCCTTATCGAACTTGCCGGTCTTTTCCATGGGGAAGATCGCCAGCAGGCCGTCGCCGATGAACTTCAGCACCTCGCCGCCGCCGTCGAGCACGGCGCCGCCCATGGCCTCGAAGAAACGATTGATGAGATCCAGGTAGTCCTCACGGGACACGCTGTCCGCAAGGGCGGTGGAGCCGCGCAGGTCGCAGTACCAGATCACCGCCGGAATGTTGGCGCCGTCACCGCGCTTGATGAGGCCGTTGAGCACGCGCTGGCCGGTGTAGGCGCCGAGGTAGGTATCCAGCAGGGAGCGGGACATGCGGTGCATGGCGTGCACCTCCAGCAGCCGGCTCAGCATGGGCAAGATCTCGTGGATCTGTCCCAGATGCTCGGTGGTGAAGCCGCCGGGCTTGTCGCAGGCCAGAGTCAGGCCGTTGATCTTGCCGTTCGAAAAGCGCATCGGCATGGCGACGTAGTCGGTGGCGCCCAGTTCGACCAGGTCCTTCAGGATCGGGAAGTCGAGGACCGGGTTGGGCCCCTCGAGGCGGCGACGAATACCGCCGGCCCCTTCGAAGATCCGGACGACGGGGCTGCTCAGATAGGCTTCGGACTGCAGGCCGTAGTGCGGCATGTCGCGCTCGTCGACCACGGCTTCGCCGCGCCGCCAGACGAAGGCGTTGCTGGCCATCTGGGGGTGGAGGGTCGGAATGATCACGTTCATGCGTGAAACCCCGAAGCCGGCCTCCACCAATTGGCGGCCCAGACGGTCGACCAGCTCGGCGGAGGAGGTGGCCTCCCAGCCTTCGCGCAGCATCCAGGCGGCCAGCGGGTTGGCGTATTCCGTCAGGCTGTCGCCGGGATCGATCTCGACCTCCTGGTCCTCCTCGAACCAGGTGTCCATCTTGTTCCAGTAGAAGGCGATATGGCCGCGGATGCCGAGCGCCTCCTCGATCGGGTCCTCGTAGCTCCAGGCGGCGTTCTCGGCCAGCTTGTCGCCCACATCCACGCTCCAGTAGCTGGCGGTGCCCTTGAAGGGGCAATAGGTGGTGTGGTCGCTCGCCTTGAGAAACTCCATCGCGACATCTTCACGGGGCAGGTAGTAGACCGCCGGAAGGCGGGTCTCGTGAAGGATCAGGGCACGGCGGCTGTCGGCCACCACCTGGCCGTTGAAGACGACTTTCACGCGCTTGCCGCTGGGCTCGATCTCAATGCTGTAGTCGGCGGAATCCAGGGTTTCCGGCTGTTTCGGGGCGAGGGGTGCGACCTCTTGCATGGGCGGAAGAACCTTTGACGCGATCACTGGCGCCGGGAAATCCACTGCGGCGCCGTGTCTGAGAAGTGGCTGATTGCGTTGAATATAGGCACATCCGACCCGCCTTTCACGCCCTCAGATCCTCCGACCCCGGAATTGCCGCATGGTAGAAGGGCTTCCCCTCCCGCTCTCCCTCTAAGAGGCCGGTGGGGGTTCAGAATTTTCGGTTCCGAAAATCTGCCGTCCGTTCTATCATGATCCGAGTCAGGAGTGAGGCATGAGCGATCCGGCCAGCACGACAGCAGCAGTCGATCCGCGGGGTGGCCGCAGTGGGCTGAACCCGCGCCAGGAGCGGATCATCGACCTGGTCCGCGAGCGGGGATTCGTCGCCATCGAAGCCCTGGCGGAGCATTTCGAGGTCACGCCCCAGACCATCCGGCGCGACATCAACCAACTCTGCGAACGCGGCCTGATGCGCCGCTACCACGGTGGCGCGGGACTGCCGTCGTCGGTGGAAAACCTCGCCTATCAGACACGCCAGGTCCTGAACCGTGGCGAAAAGGCCCGAATTGCCAAGGTCGTGGCGGCGGAGGTGCCCGACAACGCCTCGCTGTTCATCAACATCGGGACCACCACCGAAGAGGTCGCGAAGGCCCTGGTCGATCATCACGGGCTCCGGGTAATTACCAATAATCTCAATGTTGCCAATATGTTAGCGGAAAAGCGCGACTTCGAGGTGATCGTCGCCGGCGGCCTTGTGCGCAGCCGCGACCGCGGCATCGTCGGCGAGGCGACGCTGGATACCATCCGCCAGTTCAAGGTCGATATCGGCATCATCGGCATCTCCGGCATCGACGACGACGGCTCTCTGCTGGATTTCGATTACCGCGAGGTGCGGGTGTCGCAGGCCATCATCGTCAATTCGCGCCGCGTCTTCCTCGCCACCGACCACACCAAGTTCGGACGCAATGCCTTGGTTCGCTTGGGACATGTGCGTGAAATCGATGCTCTTTTCACCGACCGCCGGCCCTCCAAGGCGATGCAGCAGATCTTGAAGGAGTCCGAGGTGGATTTGCACATCGCCGGCGCCGATTAGCCACCGACATGCCGCCCCGCTTCCGACGGGGGTGTTCGGATTGGGTTCGGAAATTTTCGTTTTCGAATAAAATCGATTGTCAAACGGCGGCGAGCCGGCCTATGATGCCCCGAATGCAATCAAGCGTGGCCCGCTCGGGCCGCGACATCTCCCAGCAAAGGGAGAGTCATTGGGGAGGGCTCTTCGCCGGTCATGACCGAGGCGGTCGACATCCTTGTTGTCGGTGGTGGTATCAATGGGGCGGGTATCGCCCGCGATGCCGCGGGCCGTGGCCTTTCGGTCCTGCTCTGCGAGAAGCAGGATCTCGCCAGCGCGACCTCCTCGGCCAGCACCAAGCTGATCCACGGCGGCCTGCGCTATCTCGAATACTATGAGTTCCGGCTGGTGCGCGAGGCGCTCATCGAGCGCGAAGTGCTGCTGCGCTCGGCGCCGCACATCATCTGGCCGCTGCGCTTCGTGTTGCCACACAACAAAGGGCTGCGGCCGGCCTGGCTGATCCGCCTGGGTCTGTTCCTCTACGACCATCTCGGCGGGCGCAAGCAGCTGCCGGGCTCCAAGGGCGTCAACCTGCGCCACCATCCGGCCGGCGAACCGCTGGTGCCGGAGCTGCGCAAGGGCTTTATCTATTCCGACTGCTGGGTTCAGGACTCCCGCCTGGTCGCGCTGAACGCGCTGGACGCGCGCGAACGCGGCGCCGAGGTGGTAACCCGGGTCGAGTGCATCTCGGCGCGCCGCGCCGACGACCGCTGGCATGTGGTGCTGCGCGACCTGCGCGACGGCAGCAAGCGCGAGGTAACCGCAAAGGCGCTGGTCAATGCGGCAGGCCCCTGGACGGCGGAGTTCATCGAGCAGCGCGCCGGCCTCAACAAGGCCCAGTCGCTGCGCCTGGTGAAGGGCTCTCACATCGTCGTGCCGAAGATGTTCGATCACGACTATCCCTACATCTTCCAGAATCCAGATGGGCGCATCGTCTTCGCCATTCCCTACGAGCAGACCTACACCCTTATCGGCACCACCGATGTGGACTTCACCGGCGATGCCGGTGCGGTGGCGATCTCGCCGGAGGAGACCGAATATCTCTGTTCGGCCGTCAACGCCTACTTCAAGCGCAAGATCAAGCCGGAGGACGTGGTCTGGTCCTACTCCGGTGTGCGTCCGCTTTACGACGACGCCGCCGACACGGCCTCTGCGGCCACCCGCGACTATGTCCTGGAAATGGACTACGGACCCCGGCGCGCCCCGTTGCTCTCCGTCTTCGGCGGCAAGATCACCACCTTCCGCAGACTCTCCGAACACGCCCTGGCGAAACTGGCGGAAGCCATGGGGCCGCTGGGCGATCCCTGGACGGCCGGCGCGGCCCTGCCCGGCGGGAACATCGCTGACGCCGATTTCGATGGTTACCTCGCCCGCTTCCGCAAGCAATGGCCCTGGCTACCGGAGGCGCTGGCCTGGCGCTATGTGCGCAACTACGGCACCCGTGCCGAGCGCATCGTCGCCGGCGCCCGCTCCCTGGAAGACCTGGGGGAAGACCTGGGCGACGGGCTGCACGCGGCGGAGATGAATTATCTCTGCGAGAACGAGTGGGCGGAAAGCGCCGACGACATCCTCTGGCGGCGCTCGAAGATGGGGCTGCATGTGTCCGAGCAGGCCAAGCAGAAGCTCGAGGCCTGGCTCGCGCAGCGCGACGGTACGTCTTCACGGCAGGAGTCGGCCTGATGACTTTGACGCTGCAAAATGTCAGCAAGCGTGTCGGCGTGGAGATGCACATCCGCGACGTCAGCCTCACCCTCGACAGCGGCTCGCTGAATGTCCTGCTGGGGCCCACCCTCTCCGGCAAGACCTCGCTGATGCGCCTGATGGCGGGGCTCGACAGGCCCACCGAGGGCGACATACTCGTCGACGGCCAGTCGGTGGTGGGCATGCCCGTGCAGAAGCGCAACGTGGCCATGGTCTATCAGCAGTTCATCAACTATCCGACCCTGTCGGTCTACGAAAACATCGCCTCGCCCATGCGGGTCTCCGGGATCGACAAGGCTACCCTGGACCGCAAGGTGCGGGAAGCCGCGGACCTGCTGAAACTGGGCGAGCTGCTGCAGCGCACGCCGCTGGAGCTCTCCGGCGGGCAGCAGCAGCGCACGGCGCTCGCCCGGGCCCTGGTGAAGGGGGCCGACCTGGTGCTGCTGGACGAACCGCTGGCCAACCTCGACTACAAGCTTCGCGAGGAATTGCGGGTCGAACTGCCGCGCATCTTCGCCGAGACCGGCGCCGTTTTCGTCTATGCGACCACCGAACCGCACGAGGCCCTGCTGCTGGGCGGCAAGACGGCGACCCTCTCGGAAGGGCGTGTCACCCAGTTCGGGCCGACCATCGAGGTCTACAACAACCCCGCGGACCTGATCACCGCGCGGACCTTCTCCGACCCGCCCATGAACCTGCTGCCCATGGTCAAGGCCGACGGGCAGATGAGTTTCGGCGGCCGTTCGGTTGCCGCACCTGCTTCGGCGCAGGGGCTGGCCGACGGGCCCTACAAGGTCGGCGTGCGGCCGCACCACTTGCTCCTGCATCCGCCGCAGGGCGCGTGCCTGGAAGTGGAGGCCGCCGTGTCGACGACGGAGATCACCGGCTCCGAAAGCTTCGTGCACGTCGAGAGCCAGGGGGAGCGCTGGGTGGCGCTGACCCACGGCGTCCACCGCGTTGAGGTGGGGGACACCATTCCGGTCTATTTCGATCCGGCCTCTTTCTTCGTATTCGACGAAGCGGACCGGCTGGTCGCCGCACCGGCGGCCAACGGCGCAGGGTGAGGAGACGGCCATGGCGCAGATCACGCTCGACCAGCTTGCCCATTCCTACATGCCCAATCCGCGCAGCGAAGCGGACTTTGCGCTGAAGCAGATCGACCATGTCTGGGAGGATGGCGGTGCCTATGCCCTGCTGGGGCCCTCCGGCTGCGGCAAGACCACCCTGCTGAACATCATCTCCGGGCTTCTGGTGCCGTCGCGCGGGCGCATTCTCTTTGACGATCAGGACGTGACGGCTCTGGCGCCGGAACAGCGCAACATCGCCCAGGTGTTCCAGTTTCCGGTGATCTACGACACCATGACGGTGGCCGAGAACCTCGCTTTCCCGCTGGCCAACCGCAAGGTGCCCAAAGACGAGATCGAAAAGCGGGTGAAAGACACCATCGCCATGCTCGATCTCGGCGACAAGGCCAGGCGGCGCGCCAAGGGCCTGACCGCCGACGAGAAGCAGAAGATCTCATTGGGCCGCGGGCTGGTGCGCTACGACGTCAACGCGATCCTCTTCGACGAGCCCCTGACGGTCATCGACCCGCACATGAAGTGGCAACTGCGCACGCAGTTGAAGGAGCTGCACCACAAGTTCGGCCACACCATGATTTATGTGACTCACGACCAGACCGAGGCGCTGACCTTCGCCGACAAGGTGGTGGTGATGTACGAGGGCGAGGTGGTGCAGATCGGCACGCCGGAGGAACTCTTCGACGAACCGGCCCACACCTTCGTCGGCTACTTCATCGGCTCGCCGGGCATGAACGTGCTGCCCTGCCAGGTCGAGGGCGACCGCCTGCGCCTCGGTGCCCAGGAACTCGTTCTCCAGCGCCGCTATCCGCAGCTCGAAGGCACGGTGGAGATGGGGGTCAGGCCGGAGTTCGTCGGCCTCTCCGCCAACGGCGACGGCCTGCCGATCACGGTCTCCGCGGTCGAAGACATCGGCCGCTTCAAGATCGTCCGGGCGCGGATCGAAGGCCGCAACTTCGATGCCGTCCTGCCGGAGGGCACGGAGGTGCCCGCCAACGCCACCGCGGTGATCGATCCGCGGCGCATCAACATCTACCAGGATTCCCACCTCGTGCGGGGAGAGGCCTGAGCCATGGAAAAAATCCAGAACAACAAAGCCTGGTTCATGGTCCTGCCGGTGCTGCTGATCGTGGCGCTGAACGCCGTGGTGCCGCTGATGACCGTGGTCAACTACTCGGTGCAGGACACCTTCGGCAACAACGTCTTCTTCTTCGAGGGGACGCGCTGGTTCAACGAGGTGCTTGCGTCGGACCGCTTTCACGGTGCGCTGATGCGCCAGTTCTTCTTCACCTTCACGATCCTGGCGATTGAGATTCCGCTCGGCGTCGCCATCGCGCTGGCAATGCCGCGCTCCGGCTTCTGGGCCTCGGTCTGTCTGGTGCTGATGGCCTTGCCGCTGCTGATCCCCTGGAATGTCGTCGGCGCGATGTGGAACATCTATGCGCTGCCCGACATCGGTCTTCTGGGCTTCGGGCTGAACTGGCTCGGCATTCCCTTCGACTATACCCAGCAGCCGGTCTCCGCCTGGTTCACGGTGATCATGATGGATGTCTGGCACTGGACCTCCCTGGTGGTGCTGCTGGCCTATGCCGGCCTGCAGTCCATCGACGAGAACTACTATCGCGCGGCGCAGATCGACGGCGCCTCGCGCTGGGCGGTGTTCCGCTACATCCAACTGCCGAAGATGAAGCACGTGCTGACCATCGCGATCCTGCTGCGCTTCATGGACAGCTTCATGATCTACACCGAGCCTTTCGTGCTGACCGGCGGCGGCCCGGGCAACACCACGACGGTGCTCTCCATCGATCTGGTGAAGGCGGCGCTGGGCGAGTTCAATCTCGGGATCGCCTCGGCGATGAGCATCATCTACTTCCTGATGACCCTGCTCGTCTGCTGGCTCTTCTACACCATCACCATGCAGGGAGAGAAGCAGTGACCCGTCTTCGCTGGCTGGTGCCGACGCTCTACATCCTCTTCCTGATGCTGCCGATCTATTGGCTTCTGAACATGTCGTTCAAGACCACGAACGAGATCCTGGGCGGCTTCTCCTGGTTCCCGGCGGAGTTCACCGTCGACAGCTATATCGACATCTTCACCGACCCCACCTGGTACAGCGGCTACATCAACTCGATCATCTACGTCGGCCTGAACACGGTGATCTCGGTCTCCTTCGCTCTGCCGGCGGCCTATGCCTTCTCGCGCTACCGCTTTCTCGGCGACAAGCACCTGTTCTTCTGGCTGCTGACCAACAGGATGGCGCCGCCCGCGGTCTTCGCGCTGCCTTTCCTGCAGCTCTATTCCTCGCTGGGGCTGTTCGACACCCACATCGCCGTCGCCCTGGCCCACTGCCTGTTCAACATTCCGCTGGCGGTCTGGATCCTCGAAGGCTTCATGTCCGGCGTGCCGAAGGAGATCGACGAGACGGCCTACCTCGACGGCTATTCCTTCCCGCGCTTCTTCACCAAGATCTTCATGCCGCTGATCGGCAGCGGCATCGGTGTCACGGCCTTTTTCTGCTTCATGTTCTCCTGGGTGGAGATGCTGCTCGCCAAGTCGCTGACCTCGGTGGAGGCGAAACCGATCGCCGCCGTCATGACCCGTACCGCCAGTACCTCCGGCTATGAACTGGGCCTGCTGGCGGCGGCCGGCGTGCTGACCATCATCCCGGGGGCCATCGTCATTTACTTCGTGCGCAACTACATCGCGAAGGGCTTCGCGATGGGGAGGGTCTGAGCATGGGTCTCTCATGGATGGCCTGGACCTGGCAGACCGCGATCTTCTTCGGGGTCATCGCCCTCTTGCTTATCTGCATGAGCCTTTGGGAGATGAAGCGGCCCGGCGGCAATCCGCGCCGTGGTGTGCTCGGCCTCGATACGACGCGCGGCGACCGCCTTTTCATCTCGCTGCTCGGCAGTGCCTACATCAATCTGGCCTGGCTGGCGGTTGTGGGACCGCCGCTGTGGATAGCTCTGTTGCTTTGCGTGGCCTATGCGGTCCTGGTCTTCCGCTATGTCTAGGGAGTTTCGCAAGGCTTTGTGAGAGTGCTGCGGCGGCCATCGGAGACAGCGCCGTCGCGGAGGTTCAACGAAGGTAACTTTTGGGAGGACGACGAATGAGACGACAGTTACTGGCAACCGCGACAGGCCTTGCCCTGGCGCTCGCCGGCGGGGCCGCGTATGCGGACAGCCACGGCGGGGCCATGGATGCGGCCAAGAAGTGGATCGACGAGGAGTTCCAGCCCTCGGTGCTCTCCAAGGACGAGCAGATGGCCGAGATGGAGTGGTTCATCAAGGCGGCCGAGCCCTTCCGGGGCATGGAGATCAACGTGCTGTCGGAGACGATCCCGACGCACACCTATGAGTCCGAGGTGCTGACCAAAGCCTTCGAGGAGATCACCGGCATCAAGGTGAACCACCAGCTCCTCGGTGAGGGCGAGGTCGTGCAGGCGGTGCAGGCCCAGATGCAGACGCGCCGCAATCTCTACGACGCCTACATCAACGACTCCGACCTGATCGGCACCCACTCGCGTCTGCAGCTTGCCTACAACCTCTCCGACTTCATGGCCGGCGATGGCAAGGACGTGACCAACCCGATGCTCGACATCGACGACTTCATGGGCAAGTCCTTCACCACGGGCCCGGACGGCAAGCTCTATCAGCTTCCCGACCAGCAGTTCGCGAACCTCTATTGGTTCCGCAAGGACTGGTTCGACAAGCCCGAGCTGCAGGCCAAGTTCAAGGAGATCTACGGTTACGATCTCGGCGTGCCGGTGAACTGGTCGGCCTATGAGGACATCGCCGAGTTCTTCAGCGTCCACGTCAAGGAAATCGACGGTGTGCGCGTCTATGGCCACATGGACTACGGCAAGCGCGCGCCTGACCTCGGCTGGCGCATGACCGACGCCTGGCTGTCGATGGCCGGTGCCGGTTCGACCGGCCTGCCCAACGGTGTTCCCATCGACGAGTGGGGCATCCGCATGGAAGCCGGCTCCTGCAACCCGCAGGGCGCTTCGGTGTCCCGTGGCGGTGGCGCCAACGGTCCTGCTGCCGTCTACGCCATCCGCAAGTGGGATGAGTGGCTGCGCCAGTATGCGCCTCCGGGGGCGGCCAGCTACGACTTCTATCAGTCGCTGCCGGCGCTGAGCCAGGGTAACGTGGCCCAGCAGATCTTCTGGTACACGGCTTTCACCGCTTCCATGGTGGCGCCGAAGTCGGAAGGCAACAACACCGTCGACGACAACGGTGCGCCGCTCTGGCGGATGGCGCCGAGCCCGCACGGCCCCTACTGGCAGGAAGGACAGAAGCTCGGCTATCAGGACGCCGGTTCCTGGACCATCCTGCAGTCGACGCCGATGGAGCGTGCCAAGGCGGCCTGGCTCTATGCCCAGTTCGTCGTTTCCAAGACCGTGGACACGCGCAAGAGCCACGTCGGCCTCACCTTCATCCGCGACTCCACCGTGCGGCATGAGAGCTTCTCCGAGCGGGCGCCGAAGCTGGGTGGCCTGGTCGAGTTCTACCGCTCGCCGGACCGTGTTCTGTGGTCGCCGACCGGCGTCAACGTTCCCGACTATCCGAAGCTGGCCCAGCTCTGGTGGCAGCAGATCGGTGACGTGAACTCCGGCGCCTTCTCGCCGCAGGAGGCCATGGATCGGCTGGCTGCCGAGATGGACCAGGTCATGGCCCGTATGCAGGCGGCCGACGAGCAGGCCAATGTCTACGGCGGCTGCGGCCCGCGCCTGAACGACGAGCAGGACGCTTCGGCCTGGCTCGGCAAGGCGGACGGCCCCAAGGCCAAGCTGGCCAACGAAAAGCCGAAGGGTGAGACCATCGCTTATGAGGAAATCATCAAGCGCTGGCAGTAAGCCCTGTCCGTGATCCCCAGGCCGGGGCCGTCGACGACGGCGCAATGAGCAAGAAAACCGGCACGTGATGGGATCAGTTTAGAGTTCCCACTGTGGGGGCGGCCTCCGGTCGCCCCTCTTTTTTTGCTTGGGCCGCTCCTCGCTCGGCTCAGCGTGTCGTGCTGGACCGGGCCGCCTGCAGCAGGGCAGCCAGCAACGCGATGTCGACCGGACCGCGCCCGGCAAGGCCCTGATCGCTGCGGAAGCGGTTTGCGGCCTGGCCCAGATCCTGATCCGCCGCATAGCCGAGACCCTGCAAGAGGTCGGCGGCGGACACGCTGGGGATGCGGCGGACCGGGCTGTTGGCGCTGGGTGGGACAGCCTGGCCCAGGCGGTCGCCGCGCTGCGGCAGTGCGGCGAGTCGGGCGAGAGCGCTGCCCTGCGCGGCGGTGCGCAGGTAGTGGTCGGCAACGACCCGCAACTCCCCGTCGCTGAGCACGAAGGGGGGCAGGGCCCTTTCGGTGGGCGTGGCCTGACAGAGGTCGGCCGGCCCCCCCGACGCGCTCGCGCAGCCGAAGTAGAGCGAAATCGCGTGCGGCCAGTCGGCACGATAGCCGGCGCGCAGCACCACCGCGCTCTCGCCCGCCTCCTGTGCGCTCAGCGCCGCATCGTTCCATTGCAGGCCAAGCCAGCCGGTCTTCAGGCCGATGGGATCCCGCAGTTCGAGGACCGCCCAGTTGTTGGTCAGGTTCACCAGGGTGGCGCCGGCCGCCGGATTGTAGCCGGGGGCGGCGGTGAAGCCGGCGATCTTGGAGTCGGCGAGATAGTTGTCCTTTTGATAGGCGGCCAGGAAATGCAGCTCGCCCGGCTGCCACCAGCGCCCCTCACGCCTGGCATAGAGGCACTGGGCCTGGGTCAGTACCTGCCGGGGGCCGATGAGGATTCCGTTGCAGAACCCCAGTCCCGCCCGATTGACGCGCCCCAGGGCGCTCCAGGGGTACTCATGGGCATCGGCGAAGAAGCGCCCTTCGAAGGAGCGGACCTCGGGGGCGGCAACGGGCGGCGGTGCCGGTGGCGGGGCCGGTTCGGCCTGGGGCGGCGGTGTCTCCTGCCGGGCGGCGCAGGCCTGGAGAATCAGCAGGAGCCCGGCGGCCAGCACGGCGGCACGGCCGCCGCCGGCCCGCCGCGGCATGGAGGCGGTCACAGAGTCGTTTTTCGTCAAGAGGCACTCCCAGGTCTGTGCTGCCGTCCGCCGAAGGCGCGGCTGCCGTCGATGGTTTATAGCGGGCAATCCTTATAGCGCAGTTGGGCGAAGCTTGTGCCTTCGAGTGCCAGACAGTGGTCGGCCTCCGGCCGCCGTGGCATACTCCGCGCCGGTCGCTTGCCTGCAATCCCTTCGGAGGTTTCCCCCATGACGTCGTTGCCCGCCCGTCTCGCGACGGCTGCCTGTCTGTTGGTCTTGTTCGTCTCCCCAGCCGCGGCGCAAAGCGAATCGCCGGCGCCTGCGGAGCCGACCGGCGCGCCCCTGGCCGGGGCCACGGTGATGCAGTTGAGCGTTGCGCCGCTGAGTGCCGAATCCCAGCGCTGCGGCCTTCAGGCCGACCTCATTCGGGACTCCTTTCAGCAACCGCTGGCCGCCGAGGGCATCGGCATCCAGACCTCGGCCCATGTGCGTATCGTCGTCAAGGCGACGACCGTCGTCTACCAGGAGACGGTCTGCATCTCCAATATCGAGGCCACCGCCCTGCAGACGACCCGCTACTTCGACCGCAAGACCCAGGCCGAACGTGCCGGCCAGGTGCTGCTGTGGTCCGGCTCCAGCCTCTACGTCTCGGGCGAGCGCGACCATGTGGTGCTGACCAACATCGGCTACCGCGATCTGGCCCGGTCCTTCCTGCGCAAGTGGAAGACCAATCAATAAGGGATGACACCATTACGCAGAAATTCAATCTCAATTGCAACCTAAGGATTGTATTGCGCGAGCGGTCGCGCTAAGATCGCCCGTGGAGCAGCATAGAGCCTGCTTTTCAGTGCTCTCTTCCCCAAAAGAAAGCTTCCCTTCGCCTGCCCCCGCCGACCTCCCCGGTGGGGGCACTTCCTTTCTGCGGGCAGGGGCCCCGCTCAAACGCTGGCCTTCGAACCCCGGCCCCAAACCCCCGAATAGGCCTTGCGGCGCGGCGGGACTGCGATAGCCTGATCCTGGAGTTCCGGGGACCAGAGAAAGACTCTCATCAATGGACAATCCGACACAGGGCGGGCCGCAAAGGGCCTATCGCAATCCCGACTTTCTTGAGAGCGCATCGGCGCGCGCCTTGCGCATCCTCTCCGAGTACATCGAGCCCAACAGCCGCTTCGCCCACTACAAGATCGACGACACGATCATCTTCTTCGGATCGGCCCGTATCCTGCCCCGCGAGGAGGCTGCGGCGCGCCTGGAGACGGCGAAGGCCGAAGGCGGTGACCTCAAGGTCGCCGAGCGGAACCTGGAAATGTCACGCTACTACGAGGACACGCGGGAGCTGGCGCGGCGCCTGACCGAGTGGTCGAAAAGCCTGCAGGACGACGACCGCCGCTTCGTGGTCTGCAGCGGCGGCGGGCCCGGGATCATGGAGGCCGCCAACCGCGGCGCCTCCGAGGCCAAGGGCCTGAACGTCGGCCTCAACATCTCCCTGCCCATGGAGCAGATCGACAACCCCTATATCAGCCGCGAACTGAACTTCGAGTTCCACTACTTCTTCATGCGCAAGTTCTGGTTCGCCTATCTGGCCAAGGCCGTGGTTGTGATGCCCGGCGGCTTCGGCACCCTGGACGAACTCTTCGAACTGCTGACCCTGGTCCAGACCGGCAAGATCCGCAAGCAGATGCCCGTGGTGCTCTTCGGCAGCCGCTATTGGTCCGAGGTGATCAATCTGGAAGCGCTGGAACGCTACGGCACCATCAGCCCGGAGGATCTGGAACTGTTCTTCCGCACCGATTCGGTGGAAGAGGCCTACGACTTCATCACCGAACAGCTCCAGTCCTACGCGCTGGACATCCCGGGCCCGAGACTCTAGTAGGGATTTCCCGTTCCTTCACGCAGAGATGCAGCCCGGCGGAGAGAAGGCCGAGCAGGATCGAGGCGTACCAGATCGCATCGTAGTCCCCGAAGCTGTCGAAGTAGGCGCCGCCGATCCACACACCGGCGAAGCCGCCGAGTTGGTGGCTGAGGAAGACGATGCCGAAGAGGGTGCCCATGGCGCGCGGGCCGAACATCACCAGCACCAGCGCGCTGGTGAGCGGCACGGTCGAGAGCCAGAGAATGCCCATGGCCATGGCGAAGACCATCACCGAAAGGGGCGTCACGGGCTGTGAGATGAAAAGGATGAGGACGACGGAGCGCAGGCCGTAGATCGCCGCGAGCACATAGGGTTTCGGAAAGACTGTGCCCAGGTGCGAGGCCAGGAGTGTGCCGGCGATGTTGGCCAGGCCGACCAGCGCCAGCGCGCGCAGGCCGAAGGCGCGCAGTTCCTCCGGCGACATGGTGGTTCCGACGCAGAAGTGCTCGACGAAGTTCGGCAAGTGCGCGGTGATGAAGGCGAGATGAAAGCCGCAGACGAAAAAGCCGAGGCCGAGCAGCAGATAGCTTGGCTGGGTGAGAGCGTGGCACAGGGTCTGAGAGAGCGAGACCGACGCCCCCGCAGCCGGCGGCACTGCCGCCGTGCGCAGGCGCGGGATGCAAAGCGCCATTGGCGCCAGCATGCTGGCGACGATGATCATGACGATGCGCCAGTCGAACCATTCGACAAGCTGTGAGACCACAAGCGGCAGGATGACCTGCCCGACCGACCCCAAGGCGGACGTCAGGCCCAGATAGGCGCTGCGCTTGTCCGGCGGTGCGGCCCGCCCGACCACGGCGAGAACGACGCCGAAGGCGGTGCCCGAGATTCCCATGCCGACGAGCAGGCCGGTGCCGAGGTGCTGGGCGAGGGGGGTGGTGCCGGTGACGCAGACGGCGAGACCAAGGGCATAGCAGCCAAGCCCCAGCCAGAGCGCCAGCCGGTCTCCCCATTTGTCGGCAACGGCACCGAAGGCCGGCTGCGCCAGCCCCCACACGAGGTTCTGGATCGCGATCGCCAGGGAGAAGACCTCGATCCGGCCGCCGAAGAGATCCCGGGAGACCGGCTCGACAATGCCGCCGAAGACCGAGCGCACCCCGAAGGACAGCGCCACGACAATACCGCCGGCAATCACGATGGTCATCGCGTCGCTGGTTTCCCGGTCCTTCGCCATGATGCCGAGGGTCATCTGCGTTCTGCCCTGAAGTTGTCTATGGGGCGGGGATGCGCCCGGATTGACCGAGAGGGTAGCGGCGGCCTATAGTTTTGAATAACGAAAATATATAAAGAGTAAATTCAGGAATATTGAAGTGAAAGCGAACTTCGATATCGATGCACTGCGCGCCATCGTGATGGGAACGGACCTGCGCAGTTTTGCCAGCGCCGCCGTGCAGCTCGGGCGCTCCCAGTCGGCCATCAGCATGCAGTTGAAGAAGCTCGAGCAACAGGCGGGCACACAGCTCTTTGTGCGCAAGGGCCGCGGGCTGGTGCCGACTGAGGCCGGTGAGGCCCTGATCGCCTACGCCCGCCGGATCGTGACCCTGAACGACGAGGCGGCGGCGATGCTCGGCGCCGCGGTGAACACCGCGACGGTCCGCTTGGGTTTGCCACAGGACTTCTTCGACGACGTGATGCCCGCGACCCTGACGGCTTTCTCGCGGGATCATCGCGATGTGCATGTCGAGGTGCGGGCGGGCCCCAATCATATCCTCGGGGAGGAGATTGCCGCCGGCCGTCTCGACGTGGCGATTGCCCTCTACAAGCCGCGGGCGGCTGCGGAAGGCGAAGTGCTCTGTGATCTGCCGATGCGCTGGATCGCGCAGCGCAACGCTGCAAAGCTCGCCGAGCGAAGCCCGCTTCCCCTGGTGCTCTTCACCCATCCCTGCCACTTCCGCGAAGCGGCCTTGACGGCGCTCGACCGCAGCAAGCGGCGCTGGCGTGCGGCCGTCACGACGCCCAGCTTGCCCGGGATCTGGGCGTCCCTGCGATCCAAGCTCGGCATTGCCGTCCGCACGGCGCACGGGCTGCCGAAGGACATGGTCTGCCTGCGGCGCAATGCCGGCCTGCCGGAGCTGCCGCGCATCGAACTGCGGATGCTCCAGGCACCGGAGGCCTCGGCGGCTGCGCGCAGTCTCGCCGCAATCCTGAAGCGGGAGACCATCGCGCGGGTCGGCGGCGGATGACCGGGGATGCCACCTGATCAACGCCGCCCGCGCTAATGCATCTCTGGTACTGCACTTCCTTGCAGCGGACTATTCAGCTCCCTCCATCAGCCGTAGACCGCCAGCGAATGGTGGTGCTCGACGCCTTCTGCAGGGTCGTCCGAATCCATCTCCATCACCGCGAAGTAGGCCTGGCAGGCCGGTGATCCGGCCGCCTTTTCCATGATCGCGGCGGCGTCCTCCATGCTGCGCCAGTGGACGACGTCGGCATAGTCGCCGGTCTGGAGGCGCAGCAGCTCGCGGCGGACAAAGCCCGGTTGCCGATCAAGGAATTCGCTTTGGAAGGTGTTGGAGGCGGTCAGCAGGTCCGCTTCGGTCTTGCCCTTGGCCAGGCGGATGGATGCCCATTCGATGGTATAGCCGCTCACTTCGGTCTCCCTCGTTCTGAGTGCTGGATCGAAGCGCCGAGCGTATCGACATAGATGACAGTTTGTGTCACCTTTTATCGATGCAGCGTGCATCCACCCTGACCCGCCTGCAGCGGCTGGAGTTCATCACCAGTCGGTTGAAGTCGGACGAGCCCTTGACGGTCCGCGCCATTGCCGAGGAACTCGGCATCTCCGAACGCACGCTCTACCGGGACGTGGCGCTGCTGCGGGAGAGGGGACTTCCCATCGAGGCGGACCGGGGGCGCGGTGGCGGTATTCGCCTGCACCGCACCTGGGGCGTCGGCCGCATGCAGCTGGACTATCGCGAGGCCATCGACCTGCTGATCAGCCTGGCCATTGCCGAGCGCATGGACTCGCCGATCTTCCTGGCCAACCTGACTCCGGTCCGCCGCAAACTCATGGCATCCTTCTCACCGGCGATGAAGGACCGGCTGCGGAGCATCAACAAGCGCGTCCTGATCGGACAGACGGCCTCGGCCGCCGTGCTGTCCAAACACGAAAGGGGCCGCAGTGGCGTGATCGGCAGCCTGAACGAGGCCTTCTTGATGATGCGGCGACTGCGGATCGACTACCGCAACGAAGAGGGCCTCGGAACCCGGCGGGTCATCGAGCCGCACTATCTGATGCTCAACTACCCCGTCTGGTATGTTCTCGCCTGGGACACGCTGCGCGCGGACATCCGGACGTTCCGCTGCGACCGCCTGGAAAGCGCGCGAATCCTGGATCAGGACTTCCAACTCAGTCCCCTGTCACGCTTTCAAAAGGCCCTGGAGGGGGTGGACGCGGTCTCCCCCTGACACCGTTGCGGAATCGAGGGTGCTGCGGCCCGGCCGTTGATCTATGATCGCGCTTCGGGGGGTGAGCGGCGAAGGAAGGAGACAGCCATGGCCATCTCAAAGGGCTTCAAAGACCTGCTTGCGGAAGCCAACGCGGTGATCGACATCGTTTCGGTCCAAGACGCCCGGGACATGCTGGAGGACGCGGACGTCGCCTTCATCGACCTGCGCGAGCCCGCGGAGTTGGCGCAGGGGACCATCCCGGGATCGGCCCACGTGCCGCGGGGCCTTCTGGAGTTCATCGCCGACCCGGAAAGCCCGATGCACAATCCGGCCTTCGATCCGGACAAGCAACTGGTGCTCTTCTGTGCCTCCGGTGGCCGCTCGGCCCTGGCCACGAAGACGCTGCGGGACATGGGCTTTCCGCGGGTGGTCAATCTGGTCGGCGGCTTTCAGGCCTGGGTCGAGGCTCAGGCGCCAGTGGACAGCGCGCCCGGCAGCTAAGAGGCATTCGTCAGGACGGGCCGTGATGGCGCAACGCCATTTCCTCGCCCAGGCCCGCAACAACGCCTGGGCCAATCATCGCCTGCTGACCGCTTGCAGCGCCCTGACCCAGGAGGATTTCGCGGCGCCGCGCGGCGGCTTCTTCGGCTCGCTCCGCGCTACCCTCAATCACATCCTCATTGTCGACTGGTATTACGTCGATGCCCTGGAGGGCGGCTCCCTGGGCCCGGCGGCCTGGCGCGATGAGGAACCCTGCAAGACCGTGGCCGATCTGCAGCGCGAACAGGCTGCCGTCGACCGCCGTCTGATAGAGGTCTGCGCCGCGCTGGACGAGGCTGCTTTGGAGGCGCCCATGCGGCTGATCCGGGCCGCCGGCGACAAGGTCGAGCGGACCGAGCGGGTGCTGCTGCACCTCTTCCAGCATCAGGTCCACCATCGCGGCCAAGCCCACGGTCTGCTGTCCACCACTTCGGTGGCCCCGCCGCAGCTCGATGAATTCTTCCTTCAGCAGGACGCAGAGCTGCGGAAAGAGGAGTTGGCAGTGCTCGGTTGGGCCGAAGAGGCGCTCTGGCCGGATTAGCCCGCTGCCTGCCTTTTCACCGTTTCGTAGCCTGCCAGTGCGCGCTGGCGCGCCGCCTTGTGATCGACGATGGGGCGCGGATAGCGCGCGCCGAGGGTGACGCCCGCCGCTTCCAGCACCTCCGGCGGCGCTTCCCAGGGCTTGTGCAGGACGGCATCGGGCAGGGCCGCGAGCTCCGGCAGCCAGCGGCGGATGTAGGCACCCTCGGGGTCGAACTTCTCGCCCTGGGTCACCGGATTGAAAATGCGGAAGTAGGGGGCGGCGTCGGCGCCCGAACCGGCAACCCACTGCCAGCCCGCCGCATTGTTGGCGAGGTCGGCATCCACCAGGGTGTCCCAGAACCAGGCCTCGCCGCGCTGCCAGGGGATCAGCAGATCCTTGATCAGGAAGGAGGCCGTGATCATCCGCACGCGGTTGTGCATCCAGCCGCTGTGCCAGAGTTCGCGCATGCCGGCGTCGACGATGGGATAGCCGGTGCGCCCACGACACCAGGCGGTGAAGGCCGCCTCGTCCTCGCGCCAGGGAAAGGCGTCGAACTCGTGGCGCCAGGACTGTTCCGGGAAGTCCGGCCAGTGGTAGAGCAGGACATGGGAGAAATCGCGCCAGCCCAGTTGACGCAGAAAGGCCATGACGCCGCGCTCGCTGTGGGTGCCGGCGGCGATGGCTCGCTGACCCGCATGCCAGACCTGGCGCGGCGATATCTCGCCCCAATGGAGATGGGGGGAGAGGCGGGAGGTGCCGCGGCGGTCCGGCCGGTCGCGCTGGTCCGGATAGCCTTCGGCGGCCTGGTCCAGAAAGGTGTCGAGGCAGGCGGCGGCGCCCTCTTCCCCCGGCGTCCAGGTCTCGCGCAGGCCGCCGGCCCAGTCCGGCGTTGTCGGCAGCAGCGCCCAATCGTCCAGGCGCTCGCTCGCCACTTCCTGCAGGCCGTCGATGCGCTGCGGTGCCGCCTCAGGGGCGGGCGGCGGGGGTGCGGCGAGCAGGGCTTTCCAGAACGGCGTGAAGACCTTGTAGGGGCCGCCCTGGCCGGTGGTGATCGCCCAGGGCTCATGGAGCAGGGCGCCGTTGAAACTCTCGACCGTCAGGCCGGCGTCGCGGAGCTGTGCCTTCAGGACTTTATCGCGCGCAATGGCCCAGGGTTCGTAGCAGCGGTTCCAGAACACGGCTCCGGCACCGATTTCGGCAGTCAGGGCCGGCAGGATCTCGGTGGCCCTGCCACGCCGCAGGCAGAGCTTTGCGCCGAGCCGCTGCAGGTCCCGGTCGAGGGCGGTCAGCGAATGATGCAGCCACCAGCGCGCCGCGCCGCCGGCCCGCCATGCACCGGCGGTCTCGTCATCGAGGATGTAGAGCGCGAGAACCGCTTCGCCGCGCGCGCGGGCCGCACGCAGCGCCGGGTTGTCGGCGATGCGCAGGTCCTGGCGAAACCAGAGAAGACTTGGCGAAGGGCTCATCAATGCTCAGTCATGCAGGTCCTGAGGCCATCGCGCAACGCCCCTTGTGACTTTCCTGTGGCCGGACTGTGGATGGGCGCGCGTCCCTCCCGAAGATTTCTTATACGCAATGCCACAGCTTCGCGATCACCCCGGGTGAATAATTTTTTCTTTTTTCGATCAACGGCTTGACGCAGTTGACCGGTGCCCTACTTCGGCAACCAAGCGGAGGCCGAGAAGATCGCGGCAAGGATCCGGTTGACCCAACGACCGCCGCCTTCGTTCCAGCATGACACCATAACTTTGGAGGAGATTTTTCCATGAAATCGCTTTCGCGTGCGCTTCTCGCTGCAGTCGTCGCGGCGCCTCTCGCCCTTTCCGCCGTCGCTGCCAAGGCCGCCGATATCGTCGACACTGCCGTGTCCGCCGGGCAGTTCGAAACCCTGGTGGCGGCGGTGAAGGCCGCGGGCCTGGTCGACACGCTGAAGGGCGACGGACCCTTCACCGTTTTCGCGCCGACCGATGAAGCCTTCGCCAAGCTGCCTGCCGGCACTGTCGAAAACCTGCTGAAGCCGGAGAACAAGGATCAGCTCGTGGCGGTGCTGACCTATCACGTGGTGCCCGGCAAGGTCATGTCCGGCGACATCCTGAACAAGCAGCTCAAGGCCGGCACGGTCCAGGGCAACAAGCTCAGCATCAACACCTTGAACGGCGGCGTTTCCGTCGACAACGCCAAGGTGATCCAGGCCGACATCGAGACCTCCAACGGCGTCATCCACGTCATCGATACTGTGGTCCTGCCGCAGTAGCCATCGACGGCGTTCACATCCCGCAGCCGACCCGTTCCCCAACGTGGCTGCGGCAGAAAGCGGCCGTCTCCCTCACTGGAGGCGGCCGCTTCGATTTGCGCGACCGGGTCAGCCGGTGAGGGCGCCGCTTGGAAACGTGAAGACCTGTTTGCGGCCCAGCAGGGTCACCTGAAAGCGGCGCGCGAAGAGCCCGGCGATGGCCGGGTCGAGGACGTTGAGGCCGCCGGTATAGGCGCCGAAGGCCGGCAGGATCAGGCGCCGCCCGTCTGTGACGAAGCAGGGGGCCGAGAGCCGCCGGTTGCGCACGCGCACGGCGGCCTTGGGGTGGAAGTGGCCGGAGACCTCGCCGGCCGAGGCCCGGGGCTCGGCTTCGTGGCGGAAGGTGAGGGCGCCTTCAGTCCAGTCCCCGGCGATTTGGCCACCGAGATCCTCCGGCGGCGCCGGATCATGGTTGCCGGCGATCCAGATCCAGTCGTGGCGGGCGGTGAGGCTCCGCAACCGTTCGGCAACCGATGTTGGAAGGCGGTCCGCCGCGCGCTGGTCGTGAAAGGAATCGCCCAGGCAGATCAGCTTCTCGACCCGGTGCCGCATCAGCACCGCCTCCAGCTTGTCGAGGGTCGCCGCCGTGTCGTAGGGCGGCAGCAACTGCCCGCGCTCGGCAAAGGCCGAGCCCTTCTCGAAATGCAGGTCGGCGACGACGGCGAGGCGCCGCGCCGGCCAGAGGAGAGCGCCGGAGAGATCGGCGGTCAGCTCGACGCCGTTGACCACCAGGCGGTCGGCGGGGCTGTCGTTGCGTCGGACGGCGTCGCTCACAGCGGCAGCTCCGCCTGACCGACCCCGACATCCATGCCCTCGGTGGCTTCCTCGATCAGCGCCTGGGCGCCTTCGTCCAGCAACTCGTCGAGGCCGCTGCCGTAGACCTGCTCGCGGCCAATGTCCAGCAGCACCGGCACGGCCAAGGGCGAGATCTTCTCCAGCCGGCGGTGTTCGATGCGCCCCTGCACGCGCTTCAGCATCTCCGCCAGGCGGCCGATGTCGGTGAGGCCGCCGGCCGCATCGGCGCGGGTCGCCTGCAGCAGGATGTGGTCGGGTTCGTGGCGGCGCAGCACGTCATAGATCAGATCGGCGTTGAAGGTGACCTGGCGGCCGGACTTCTCCTGGCCGGGCGAGCGCGCCTCGATGAGCCCGGCGATCACCGCCACCTTGCGGAAGGTGCGCCGGAGCATGGAGGACTCGGCCATCCATTCCTCCAGGTCGTCGCCCAGCATGTCCTGGTCGAAGAGGGCGGCCATGTCTTCGGCGGGCTTCAGGCTCCAGACCGCGATGACGTAGTCGGTGGCGACGAAGCCGAGGGGGGAGAGGCCGGCCCGCTCCATGCGCCGGGTCAGCAGCATGCCGAGGGTCTGGTGGGCGTTGCGCCCCTCGAAGCAGTAGGCGACGAGGAACTCCTTCTCGCCGCGCGGGAAGGTCTCCACCAGCAGCCCGGCGGTGTCCGGCAGCACCGAGCGCCAGCGCTGCAGGCGCAGCCATTCGGCGACCGCCGGCGGCAGGTCGTGCCAGCGCTCCGGGTTCTCCAGGATGCCGCGCACCCGCTCGGCCAGATGGGTGGAGAGCGGCAGCCGCCCGCCGGCATAGACCGGCACCCGGGGCTCGCCGCCCTTGCCGCGGCTCACCAGCACCGTGTTGTCGCGCATGCCCTCGAAGCAGAGCAGTTGGCCGGCGAAGAAGAAGGTGTCGCCGGGGACCAGCCCGTTGACGAAATACTCTTCCACTTCGCCCAGTACGCGCCCGTTCCTCATGCGGATTTTCAACACCGGGGCCTCGACGATGGTGCCGACGTTCATGCGGTAGCGCTTCACATGGGCGATGTGCGCAACCCGGTAAAGGCCATGGGCATCAAGGCCCAGGCGGCGGTAGCGCTCATAGGTCTTGAGGGCGTAGCCGCCTGTCGCGACGAAATCTAGAGTGCGGTCGAAATCCTTTCTGGTCAGCGACTTATAGGGATAGGCTCGGGTGATTTCTCGGTAGAGGTCGTCGGCGGCGAAGGGTCCGGCGCAGGCGGTTCCCAGGATGTGTTGAGACAACACATCAAGTCCGCCGGGGCGCGGCGGGTCGCCGTCCAGGCTGCGCGCGGCCACCGCCTCCAGGGCGGCGCGGCACTCCAACACCTCGAAGCGGTTGGCCGGCACCAACAATGCCCGGCTCGGCTGGTCGAGCTGGTGGTTGGCGCGGCCGATGCGCTGCAGCAGCCGGGCAGAGCCCTTGGGCGCGCCGACCTGCACCACCAGGTCGACGGCGGCCCAGTCGATGCCCAGGTCGAGGGAGGAGGTGGCGACCACCGCGCGCAGCCGGCCCGCCGCCATGGCGGCCTCAACCTTGCGGCGTTGCTCGACGGCGAGGCTGCCGTGGTGCAGGGCGATGGCAAGGCCGTCGTCGTTCAGCCGCCAGAGCTCCTGGAACACCAATTCCGCCTGGGCGCGGGTGTTGACGAAGACCAGGGTGGTGCCGGCGGTCTTGATCTTCTCATAGACCTCGGCGACGGCGTGCATGCCCATGCGGCCGGACCAGGGCAGATACTCCTTGGTGGTGAGGATCTCCACGACCGGCTCGGCGCCGTCGCGGCCGAGGATGCGGCGCACGCCGGTGGGATCGGCCGTGGGGGAGAGCCAGGCCGCCAGCCAGTCAGGATCGTGCACCGTCGCCGAGAGGCCGACCCGGCGGCAGCCGGGGCTGAGGGTCTGCAGCCGCGCCAGGCCGAGCGCCAGCAGATCCCCGCGTTTGGTGCCGGCCAGGGCGTGCAGCTCGTCGATCACCACGCACTTCAAGCCGGCGAAGACCTGCGGCGCGTCGTAGTAGGACAGCAGCAGGGCGAGGGACTCCGGCGTGGTCATCAGGATTGCCGGCGGCCGGCGCCGCTGACGCTGGCGTTTGGACTGCGGCGTGTCGCCGGTGCGGGTCTCGCAGGGGATCGCCAATCCCATCTCCTCGATGGGCCGGGTCAGGTTGCGGTGGATGTCCACCGCCAGGGCCTTCAAGGGGGAGATGTAGAGCGTGTGCAGCCCCGTGTGCTGCCCTCCGGCGAGGTCCACGAGACTGGGCAGGAAGCCGGCCAGGGTCTTGCCGCCGCCGGTGGGGGCGATGAGCAGCGCCGACTCCCCGGCCTCCGCCGCTCGCAGCATCTGCAGCTGGTGCGGATGCGGCTGCCAGCCGCGCGCCGCGAACCAGTCCGCGAAGACCGGCGGCAGGGCGGAGAGGTTCGACTCGCTGAGAAGGGCTGGCTGGCTCACAGGGCCTAAGATAGACCGCGGTCCGGAACGGGGGAAGGCGTGCTTCGCCCAGCCGGATTGCTGCTGCAACGTTGCTGCCAATGGCGCACTCCGTGACGGCCGCCTGACCCCGGTGCGGTCGCACCACGCTGCGGTAAGCAATCGGCGGCAACTTGACTCAAAGTTGATGGAGTTTGCGCGCAACCTGCCGCGTTTTCCGAGCGTTTCTGCGCATTCCTGTTTCAGGACCGCACACGGCTTCGACCCTGAAATTCGCCCGAGTCTTAACGGACTATTGACCCTGAATCGCTACCCTGGACCTCTTGCGAAATGGACTTCCGGGGAGACCCCCGCGATGCGCACAATAATCAAAAGCGTACAAGGGACGTGGGCGCGCTTTCGGCGCGATGCCCGCGGCAATGCCAGTATCTTTTTCACCATCGGCACGCTCGCCGTCGTCGGCGGGGTCGGCGTCGCCGTGGATACCTCCGTGGCATACAACGTGCGCTCCCAGTTGGCGGCGGCGGTGGATGCCGCGGCTCTGGCGGGTGCGCGCAACTATGCCAGCCCGACCCGCGATGCGGACATCCAGAGGTTCTTCGACGCCAACTTCCAGTCCGACTACATGGGCGCGGTGCTGGAGCCGCTGCAGATCACGCCGGACGACGAGAACCGCACGATCACGGTGACGGCGAAGGCGACCATTCCAACCTTCTTCATGAGCGCCCTGGGGACCGACTACACCGACGTCGCGGCCACCGCGGAGGCAACACTCTCCTCCCGCGACGTGGAGGTTTCCCTGGTGCTGGACGTGACGGGCTCCATGGCCGGCCAGCGCATCACCGACTTGAGGGCGGCCGCCAACGAGCTGGTGGACATCGTGGTCCAGGACATCCAGGACCCCTTCTATTCGAAGGTAGCCATCGTGCCCTATTCGATGGGCGTCAACGTCGGGGCCTATGCCGACCAGGTGCGCGGCACCTTTACCAACGACACCTGCACCTATCCGGCCGAGCCGACCTGCCGCTACTTCGAATTCCGCCGGGCCAGCGACAACGCCTGGACGACCCACGAGATCAGCACCTGCGTGACCGAACGCACCGGCGCGAACCTCTCCACCGATGCCGCGCCGAACGTGGCGCCGCTGGGCCGGAACTTCCCGCCGCCGGGCACCTACAACCCCTGCCTCACGCCGACCATCGTGCCGCTGACCAGCAACAAGACGACGCTGCACAACAGCATCAACGCCCTCGCCGCCGCGGGATCCACGGCCGGGCAGATCGGCGTGGCCTGGGGCTGGTACATGGTCTCGCCGAACTTCGGCTACCTCTGGCCCGCCGCCAGCCGGCCGTCGGCCTATGGTGCCGTCACCCTCGGCCAGGAGGTGCTGAAGGTCGTCATCGTCATGACCGACGGCGTCTTCAACAGCATCTATTTCGACGGTGTGATCGCCCAGAACTCGACCAGCGGCAGCGGCAGCAGCAACTACAAGATCAACCAGGATTCGCCCAACGGCAACGGCCATGACCAGGCTCTGGCGCTCTGCACCAACATGAAGACCGCCGGGATCAAGGTTTACACCGTGGGCTTCGACGTCGATGAATCCGCTTCGGCCACGTCCTTCGTGAACAACTGCGCGACCGACGCCGAGCACGTCTACCTGCCGGAGACCGGAACCGAGCTGAAGCAGGCCTTCCGCGACATCGCCCGCCAGGTCTCCAACCTCCGGATTTCGATGTAGGCGCCTGCCCGCTGGGCTTGGCTTCCGTGGGGCAATCTCCAGGCTGACGCTCGGAGAGAAATCGCTTGGTCAGGAGAGCGGATGCGTCCGCACCACAACCGCGCTCCGAAACCCATCCGCCGGGATGCACAGATGAACTGTCATCTCACCTGTCATGCTCGGGCTTGTCCCGAGCATCCATTGCACGGCTAGACTCGGAACCCCGACGAAGCTCATCTCGTCAGCCATCCTGCGACTGAGGAATGGACCCTCGTGACAAGCACGAGGGTGACGGGAGTGGGATCGGAAACCTAGGGAGCAGTGAAGACATCAACGACTTCTGATCCCTCAAAGTCTCCGTTTTCGTCAATATACACATAGATCGATACGGCTTGGTCCAGCACAGCATCACCAGATACGTCGCGGATGACGGCCTGGTATCGATCGTCGAACTCGTCATAGGAATAGAGGATCCCATGGCGTTCGAAGAAGGCCTCGATGGCCTCCGAGGATGCGCCGACATAGAGTTCCTCTGCGATCAGCCTCTCGATCTCATCCGATTTCTCTGTATTGACCTGGCACGGCAGCCACCAGATCTCGTGGGGACAAGGCGGTTTCGAGTCCTGCGTTGTGTCTGCCCAGACTGTCGGGGTTGCGGCAGACAGCATCAGCAGCATTGTCGTAACAACCCGTTTCACCACAGGTCTGCAGTACCGGCTTTTGATTCCCCGTCGGTAGCGACGTCCACTTAATCCGTCCCTCTCACGGTCATCCGTTTGACCGCGTAGTCGCCGCCGCGGTTGGCGATGAGGACGCCGGCGAAGGGGTCGCGGAAGCTTTGGTCGCGGGCCTCGAACAGCGCCTGCTCGCCCAGGGCGGCTGCCATCATCCCGTCCGGCTTGCGCGAAAGGGTGACGGTCAGCGGCTTGTCGTCGGT
>NZ_JANQOI010000112.1 GCF_028289705.1 Pelagibius sp. | reverse complement strand
ACGGTCATGGCGGCGGCAAGAAACTCCGGCCTCATCGCGAGGCTTCCCCAAGTGCGGGGCAGGTTGACCGAGCAGGCGCCGCTCGGCGGCATCACCTGGTTCCGCGTCGGCGGGCCGGCGGAGGTGATGTTCCGCCCCGCGGACCGCGATGAGGCCGGAGTTTCTTGCCGCCGCCATGACCGTCATAGACCCCCTCCGGCCGCGGGTGCGGCGCCGCCTTGCAGGGCCTGCAATTGCGCCGGCAGGGCGTTGGCCCAGGCGGTGATGTTGCCGGCGCCCAGGCAGACCACCATGTCGCCCGGCGCGGCGAGGTCCAGGATCAGGCCCGGCAGCGCCTCCGGCGAGTCCAGACCCATGGACTGGCGGTGGCCGCGGGCGCGCAGTCCCTCCACCAGGCCGTCGCGGTCGGCGCCTTCGATGGGCTGCTCGCCGGCGGCATAGACATCGGCGACGATGACCGCGTCGGCATCGTTGAAGCAGGTGCAGAACTGCTCGAAGAGGTCGCTCAGCCGGGTATAGCGGTGCGGCTGCACCACGGCGATGACCTTGCCCTCGGCAGCTTGGCGCGCCGCGGCCAGAACGGCGGCGATCTCCACGGGGTGGTGGCCGTAGTCGTCGATGACGGTGATGCCGCCGGCCTCGCCGGTGCGGGTGAAGCGCCGCTTGACGCCGCCGAAGCCGGCCAGGGCCTTGCGGACGCTGTCTTCCTCCAGCCCCATCTCCAAGGCGACGGTCACGGCGGCCAGGGCGTTCATCGCGTTGTGCTGGCCGAGCATGGGCAGATGCATATCGGCGAGGCGGGTTTCGGTATTGCCGCCGCGGTCGGTGACGACGATGCCGAAGGCGAGTCCGCCGCCTTCGACGCGGATGTCTTCGGCGCGATAGTCGGCCTGCGGGCTGATGCCGTAGGTGACGATGCGGCGGTCCTCGATGCGGCCGATCAAGGTCTGCACCGCCGGGTGGTCGATGCAGAGCACGGCAAAACCGTAAAAGGGAATGTTCTCGACGAAGGCCTCGAAGGCGGCATGCAGCGCCTCTTCGCTGCCGTAGAAATCCATGTGCTCCGGGTCGATGTTGGTGACCACGGCGATGGTCGCCGGCAGCTTGACGAAGGAGCCGTCGCTCTCGTCGGCCTCCACCACCATCCAGTCGCCGTCGCCCAGGCGCGCGTTGGTGCCATAGGCGTTGATGATGCCGCCGTTGATCACCGTGGGGTCGAGCCCGGCGCCGTCCAGCAGGGTGGCGACCATGGAAGTGGTGGTGGTCTTGCCATGGGTGCCGCCGACGGCGATGGACCACTTGAGGCGCATCAGCTCGCCCAGCATCTCGGCACGGCGGACGATCGGGATGAAGCGCTGCCGGGCGGCGTCCACCTCCGGATTGCCGGACTTGATGGCCGAGGAGATCACCACCACCTGGGCATCGCCCAGGTTCTCAGCCTTGTGGCCGACGAAGATCTCGACGCCCATCTTGCGCAGGCGCTGGACGTTGGCGTTGTCGGCGACGTCGCTGCCCTGGACCTTGTAGCCCAGGTTCGCCAGCACCTCGGCGATGCCGCTCATGCCGATGCCGCCGACGCCGACGAAATGAATGGTGCCGAGGTTCAGGGGCAGGCCTCTCATGCCGCGGCCTCCTTGTCGCCCTGGGCGCCCGGCCGCAGATCCTGGCCGTTGCCGTTGTCGATCCCGCAGACCAGGTCCGCCAGATCGCTGGCCGCCTGGAGACGGGCGGCAGCGCGGGCGCAGGATGCGGCGCGGGCCAGCAGGCCCGGCGTCGAAAGCAGGGAGGTCAGGCGTTCGCAGAGGCTGTCGGCGTCCAGGCCCGACTGGGGCATCAGCCAGCCGCCGCCGGCCTCCACCAGGGCCTGGGCGTTGCCGGTCTGATGGTCGTCGGTGGCCGAGGGGTAGGGCACCATCACGGCGGGGCGCCCGGCGGCGGCCAGCTCGGCGACGGTGGAGGCGCCGGCCCGGCTGATCAGCAGGTGGGCGGCGGCGAGGCGCTGCGGCACGTCGTCGAAGAAGGGTGCGAGGTCGTGGGCGACGCCGCAGCCGCGATAGATCTCGCCGACCGCCTCGACGGCCTGGCCGGGGACCTGCTGGTGCACGGTGAGGCGCCGGCGCAGCGCCTCCGGCAGGCGGGCGACGGCGGCGGGCACCACGTCGTTGAACACGGTGGCGCCCTGGCTGCCGCCCACCACCAGCAGGCGCAGGGGGTCGCCCTCGCCGGGCACGGCGTAGGGCCGGCTGCCGATGGCGGCGACGGTCTGGCGGACCGGGTTGCCGGTGATGCGCAGTTTGCTCTTGTCGCCGGCGGCGATGCCCTCGACGTGGTCGAAGGAGACGGCGATGCGGTCGGCGCGCGGCGCCAGCAGGCGGTTGGCGCGGCCGAGAACCGAGTTCTGTTCGTGCAGCACCACCCTGAGCCCGGCGCGGGCCGCCGCCATGACCGTGGGCACCGAGGGATAGCCGCCGAAGCCCACCGCCACCTCGGCGCCCTGGCGCTTCAGGTGGCCGCGGGCCTGCCAGTAGCCGAGCGCCAGTTGCGCGGCGGAGCGGATCTTCTTGGTCAGGCCGGCCCCCGCCATGGCGCCGGCGGGAATGCGGAAGGTCTCCACCTGCGGCAGGTCGGGACCGAAGCCGCCGCCGCGCTTGTCGGTGACCAGCATGACTTCGATGCCACGGGACAGCAGCTCCCGCGCCAGGGCCTGGGCCGGGAACATGTGCCCGCCGGTGCCGCCCGCGGCCAGGGCGACTTTCTTCGGGAGGTTGGCTTGCCGGGTCATGCCGCACCTTCCCCGCCGACCCGTCTGCGGGTCAGCGCCAGCAACATGCCCATGCCGAGGGCCAGCGCCATCAGGGAGGAGCCGCCGTAGCTGAGGAAGGGCAGGGTCATGCCCTTGGTGGGCATGAGGTGCAGGGTGGAGGCCATGTTGATGAAGGCCTGCAGGCCGAACTGCACCAGAAGGCCGCTGGCGGCCAGCAGCACGAAGAGCGAGTTCTCCTGCAGCAGCCGGGCAAAGCCGCGCAACACCACGAAGGCGAAGAGCGCGAGGATGATGAGGCAGGCGATGAGGCCCATCTCCTCCCCCGCCACCGCGAAGATGAAGTCGGAATGGGCGTCGGGCAGTTGCGCCTTCACCGTGCCTTCGCCGGGACCGCGGCCCAGCAGGCCGCCGTTCATGAAGGCCTCGATGGAGCGGTTGATCTGATAGCGGTCGCCGGCGGCGGGGTCGAAGAAGCTGTCGACCCGCGCGGAGACATGGGGCAGGGAGAGGTAGGCGGCGACCAGCCCGCCGGCGCCGACCACCGCCAGCACCGCGATCCAGGCCAGCGGCAGGCCGGCGAGGAACACCTGGGTGCCCCAGATGGCGGTCAGCAGCACCGCCTGGCCGACGTCCGGCTGCAGCAGCAGCAGCGTGACCACCACCAGCCAGAGACCGACGGCGATACGCGCGCCGGGCACGCCGGTTTCCTCCCGGTTCAGGGAGAACAGCCAGGCCGAGACCACGGCAAAGCAGGGCTTGGCGAACTCGGAGGGCTGGATCGACAGGCCGGCGAGGCTGATCCAGCGGGTGGCGCCTTTGATCTCCGGCCCCACCAGCAGGGTGACGACCAGCAGCACGATGGAGCCGAGCAGGCCGAAGCAGGCGATGCGCCGCACCCAGCGCGGCGAAGCCAGGGACATGGCCATCAGGACGGCCGCGGCCAGGGGCAGCAGCACGATCTGCCGGCTGGCGAGCTGGAAGGAAGCGAGACCGATGCGTTCCGCCGCGGCGGGGGAGGCTGCCAGCATGAGGACGGCGCCGAAGCCCATCAGCGCGATCAGCGAGAGCAGGGTCCAGCGGTCGACGGTCCACCACCAGCGGCCCAGAAGGCTCGTATCGGTGCGGGCAAAGCTGCTCACGATGCCCCCTCCACGCTGGTCGCGGCGGCGAGGTTCTCGGGATCGCCGCGCTCGCCGGGCAGGCCATGAACGATCTCGCGAAAGGCGTCGCCGCGGATCTCGAAGTTGCGGTACTGGTCGAAGGAGGCGCAGGCCGGCGACAGCAGAACGACGGCGCCGGGATGGCGCGCCGCCTCTTTCGCCGCGGCGGGCACGGCCTGGTCGAGGCGCCCGGACAGGGTGACCGGCATCTGGGGCTGCAGTACCTCGGCGAAGTCTTCGGCGGCCTCGCCGATCAGGAAGGCATGGGCGATGCGGCCGTAGAAGCGCTCCAGCCCGGCCAGCCCGCCTTCTTTGGCCTGGCCGCCGGCGATCCAGACGATTTTGTCGTAGCAGGCCAGCGCCATGGCGGCGGCATCGGCGTTGGTCGCCTTGGAGTCGTTGATGTAGGTGACGCCGTCGATCACCGCGACGATCTCCTGGCGGTGCGGCAGACCGGGGAAGGAGCGCAGGCAGGCGGCGATGACCGGGGCGTCGACGCCGACGGCGCGGCAGGCGGCGTAAGCGGCGGCGGCGTTCTGCCAGTTGTGGACGCCGGGCAGGCTGGCGATCCCGCGCAGGTCCAGGGCCGGCACGCGCTTGCCGTCCAGGTCGTCGATCAGCACGCCGTTTTCCACATAGACGCCGCCGGGCACGATGCGCTGGCCGGAGATCGGGATCACCGCCTGCTCGTCGGCAGCCTTCAGCTCGCCGAAGATCGCCGCGCAGGTCTCGTCGTCGACGCCGATCACCGCGCTGCGCGGCTTGGTCTGGCGGTGGAAGATCGCACGCTTGGCCTTCACGTAGCCCTCGAAGCCGCCGTGGCGCTCCAGGTGATCGGGGCTGATGTTCAACAGCACCGCCACGTCGAAGGTGATGGAGAGGGTCAGCTCCAGTTGATAGGAGGACATCTCCAGGACGTAGATCCCCTCCAGGTCCAGCGGCTCCAGGGTCAAGGCCGGCGTGCCCAGGTTGCCGCCCACGGCGACGGCACGCCCCGCGAGTTCCAGGATGTGGCCGACCAGCGCGGTGGTGGTGGACTTGCCGTTGGTGCCGGTGATCCCGAGGTAGCGGGCGTTGCGCTGGGCGCGGGCCAAGAGCTCGATGTCGCCGATGATCTCGACGTTGGTTTGGCGCGCCGCGGCGGCCAGCGGATGCGGCTCCGGAAAGCTGTGGGGAATGCCGGGCGAGAGGATCAGGCTGGTGACCTCCTGCCAGTTCGCCTGGTTGAGGTCGACCAGGGGAATCTCCGCCGCGCGGGCGGCGGCACGCTGGTCCTCGCTGTCGTCCCAGGCCCAGACCTCCGCGCCGGCGGCGTGCAGCGCCCTGGCGGCGGCCAGCCCGGACTTGCCGAGGCCGAGCACGGCGACGGGCAGACCGGCGAAGAAGGAGAGATCGATCATCGCGCCGCCGGCCTCACCTCAGCTTCAGGGTGGACAGCCCGGCCAGCGCCAGGATGGAGGCGATGATCCAGAAGCGGATGACGATGGTGGGCTCGGCCCAACCTTTCTTCTCGAAGTGATGGTGCAGCGGCGCCATGCGGAAGACGCGCTTGCCGGTCAGCTTGAAGGAGGCGACCTGCACGATCACCGAAACGGTTTCCAGCACGAAGAGCCCGCCGATGATCCCCAGCACCAGTTCGTGCTTGGTGACCACGGCGATGGAGCCCAGCGCGCCGCCGCAAGAGAGCGAACCGGTGTCGCCCATGAAGACCATGGCCGGCGGCGCGTTGAACCAGAGGAAGCCGAGGCTGGCACCCACCAGGGCGCTGCAGAAGACCGCCAGCTCGCCGGTGCCCGGCACGTAGTGGAGCTGCAGGTATTCGGAGAAGATGGAGTTGCCGACCAGATAGGCGATGAAGGCAAAGCAGCTCGCCGCGATCATCACCGGCACGATGGCGAGGCCGTCGAGCCCGTCGGTCAGATTGACGGCGTTGGAGGCGCCGACCATCACGAAGACGGCGAAGGGCACGAAGAAGAAGCTGAGATTGATCAGCAGGCTCTTGAAAAAAGGCACCGCCAGATGGGTGTCCATGGAGGGCGGGGCGATGTGGGAGATCCACACCGCGACGGCGGTGCCGATCAAGACCTGGATCAGCAGCTTGAGGCGGCCGGGCAGGCCGTCGCTGGAGCGCTTGGTGAGCTTCAGGTAGTCGTCGAAGAAGCCGACCATGCCGAAGCCGACGGTGACGATGACCACCGCCCAGACATAGCCGTTGGTGAGGTCGGCCCAGAGCAGGGTGGAGATGGTGATGGCGATCAGGATCAGGAAGCCGCCCATGGTGGGCGTTCCCTTCTTGGTCAGCAGATGACCTTCCGGACCGTCCTCACGGATCGGCTGGCCCTCGCGCTGCTTGGACCGCAGCCAGGCGATGATCCAGGGGCCGAGCAGGAAGGAGATCACCAGCGCTGTGATCACCGCCGCGCCACTGCGGAAGGTGAGATAGCGGAAGAGATTGAAGATGATGTGCTCATCGGCGAGGGGGACAAGCAGGTTATAGAGCATTCAGGCGCGTCTCCTACTGTCCGTTCGCCGCGCGGGCCAGTGGCTCGCCCAGGGCAAGCAGGGCATCGACGATCAGGGCCATGCGCGAGCCCAGAGAACCCTTCACCAGCACGCTGTCGCCGGGCCTGACGGCGTCGCCGATTTGAGCCGCCAGGGCCTTGGAGTCGGCGCCGTGGAGACCGCGCAGCTCCGCCGGCAGGGCCTCGTGCAGGGCGGCCATGTCGGGCCCGCAGGTGAAGACCAGGTCGATACCGTTCTCCTGCAGCGGCCCGGCGAGCTTGGCGTGCATGTCCACCGACTGCTCGCCCAGCTCCAGCATGTCGCCGAGGATCGCGATGCGCCGCCCGCCCTCGCCCAGGGAGGAGCGTCCCAGCACCTCGAAGGCCGCGCGCATGGAGGTGGGATTGGCGTTGTAGCTGTCGTCGATAAGCTTGAAGACGCCGTCGGGCGTTTCCACGTCGTGGCGTTCGCCCCGGCCCTTGATCGGCCGCAGGTTGGCAAGCTGCGCCGCCGCCTTGGGAACGCCGGCGCCGGCGGCCCCGATGGCGAGCAGCACGGCAAGGGAGTTCATCACCCAGTGGGAGCCCGGTAGCGCGATGCAGTAGTCCAGCTCCTTGCCGCGGATCTCCGCTTTCACCCCGCTGCAGGTGGCGTGCAGCGAATCCTCGATCAGCCGGGCGTCGGCTTCCTTGTGGCGCCCGAAGGAGAGGATGCGGCTGATGCCAAGAGCATCGGCCTTGTCGCGCAGATGATGAAACAGCGCGTTGTCCCGGTTGAGCACGGCACAGCCATTGGCATCCATGCCCTCGAAGATCTCCGCCTTGGCATCGGCGATGCCGAAGATCGAATCGAAGTTGCCGAGGTGGGCCGGCTCGATGTTGGTGATGATGGAGACATGGGGCCGGACCAGGGCGGTCAGCTCGCGGATCTCGCCCGCGTGGTTCATGCCCAGCTCGAAAACGCCGTAGACAGCATCACGGTCCATCCGCGCGAGGCTGAGGGGCACGCCCCAGTGGTTGTTGAAGCTGCCGACGCTGGCCGCCGTCACGCCCTGCGGCTCCAGACAGAGGCGCAGGGCCTCCTTGGTGCCGGTCTTGCCCACCGAGCCGGTGACGGCGATGAGCCGCGCCTGGCTGCGTTCGCGGGCTGCGGTGCCGAGGCGCCAGAGGGCGGCGAAGGTGTCGTCGACGATGATCAGCGGATCGCTCTCGTCGATGCCGTCGGCGCGGCGATGCACCATGGCCGCTGCGGCGCCGGCCTTGATCGCCTTGCCGGCGAAATCGTGGCCGTCGAAGCTGGGGCCTTTGAGGGCGATGAAGAGATCGCCCGCCTCCAGGCTGCGGGAGTCTATGGAGACGCCGCTGGCCTGCCAGTCGCCGGTGACGCGCCCGCCGGTCGCCTGGGCGATGTCCTCGGCGGTCCAGAGGATCGGGTCCGTCATGTCCCGGCCTCCACACTGCTTTGGATAGCGGTTCGGGCGACGTCGCGGTCGTCAAACGGCAAGACTTGTCCCCCAACAATCTGGCCAGTCTCATGGCCCTTGCCGGCGATGACCAGGACATCGCCCGAACCCAGTGCGGCCACCGCGGTGGCAATGGCCGCTCCGCGATCGCCGATCTCTTCCGCGCCCGGGGCTGCGGCCAGCATCTCCCGGCGGATGGCTGCCGGGTCCTCGCTGCGCGGATTGTCGTCTGTGATGTAGGCCCGATCGGCCAGGCGCACGGCGATGGCGCCCATCTGCGCGCGCTTGCCGCGGTCGCGGTCGCCGCCGCAGCCGACAATCACCGAAAGCTGCCCGCGGGTGTGGGGCCGCAGCGCCGCCAGCACCGTTTCCAGCGCATCGGGCGTGTGGGCGTAGTCGACATAGACGTGGCCGCCGCCGGCGGTTTCCCCCACCAGCTCGACTCGCCCCGGCACGCCGGTCAGGCCGCCGAGGGTCGAGAGCGCATCGTCCACCGGGATGCCGCCCGCGATCACGAGGCCGAGGGCCGCCAGCAGGTTGTCCGCCTGGAAGGCCCCGGCGACGGCGAGCGTGACTTCGTAGTCCTTGCCGAAGAGCCGCAGCTTCAGGGTCTGCCCGGTGGCCGTCGGCTGTTGCTCCACCAACTGCAGATCGCTGAGTACCCGGCCGTAGGTCAGGAGCGTCAGCCCGCGGGCCCGGCAGGCTTCCACGACCTCCGCGCCCGCCGGATCGTCGAGGTTCACCACCGCGGTGCCGCCGTCTTGCAGCAGCTCGGTGAAGAGCCGCAGCTTGGCGGCCAGATAAGCCTCCATGCTGCCGTGGTAGTCCAGGTGGTCTCGGGTCAGATTGGTGAAGGCAGCGGCGCTGACCCGGATCCCGTCGAGGCGATACTGGTCCAGTCCATGGCTTGAGGCTTCCAGCACGAGGTGTTCGACGTGATCGCGGGTCAACGACGCAAGACAGCGGTGCAGCTCCACCGGATCGGGCGTGGTCAGCGAGGCCGGCGCATCCGGGCGCGGCGGCTGCAGGCCGAGGGTGCCCAGGCTGGCCGCCTCGTAGCCCAGGGCGCGCCAGATCTGGCTGGTGAAGCTTGCGACCGAGGTTTTGCCATTGGTGCCGGTGACGGCAACGACCGTCGCCGGCTGGCGTTCGAAAAAGCGGGCGGCGAGCAGCGCCAGGCGCCGCCGCGGGTTGGGATCGGTGAGGAGGGCGATGCTGTCCGCGCCCTCCGGCAGGACCGTGCCTTCGGGCGCCAGCACCGCGGCGGCGCCCTTGGACAGGGCTTCGGGAATGAAATCGCGGCCGTCGGCCAAGCTGCCCGGCAAGGCGGCAAAGAGATAGCCCTCGACGACCTTGCGGCTGTCCGCCGTAAGGCCGCTGATCTCTATCTCTGCGTGGGCCGCTGCATGGGCCGCCGCTTGTGCCGCCGTATGGGCCGCTGGGGGCTGCATTCCGTTTCCGTCCGTTGCGAGCAGGTCAGTTAGACGCAAGCTGGCGTCCTTCCGCGCTCTTGTTCATCTCAACCAGCATCTCTTCGATCATGGCCTCGCCGTCGCCCTGGGGCGCGATCCCGACCAGGGGCCCCATGCGCTCGACGATGTTGTGCATCACCGGCGCGGCGACCCAGCCGCCGGTGGCATAGCCGTGGGTTTCCTTGGTCGGCTTCGGTTCGTCGATCAGCACGAAGACCACATAGCGCGGGTCGGTCATGGGAAAGGCGCCGACGAAGGAGGCGATGCGCGAGTTGCGCGAATAGCCGCGCCCGGCCAGCTTCTCGGCGGTGCCGGTCTTGCCGCCGACGACGTAGCCTTGGGCATCGGCCTTGCGCGCGGTGCCCTTTGCCACCACCAGCCGCATGAGCCGGCGGACCTTGGCCGAGGTGGTCTCGGAGATCAGGCGGGTTCCGGCAGCCACCTGCCGCGGATTGCGCTTCATCAGGGTCGGGCGCACCTCGGTGCCGCCGTTGACCATGGCCGCCATGGCCGCCGTGAGCTGCACCGGGGAGACCGCCAGGCCATGCCCGAAGGAAATCGTCATGGTGTTGATCTCGCGCCAGGGCGAGGGCATCAGCGGCTGGCCCACCTCCGGCAGCTCGATGGCGGCGGGCTGCAGCAGACCGATGCGCTTCAGGAAGGCCTGCTGCGCGGGGGTGCCCGCGTCCATGGCCATCTGGACGGTGCCGATGTTGCTGGAATACATCAGAATTTCCGGGATCGAGAGCCAGCGGTTCTTGGGCTTGAAGTCGCGGATCGTGAAGCGCGAAACCCGTATCGGCTGGCGTGTGTCGTAGCCGTCGGCGAGGGTCACCACGCCCTCGTTCAGGGCCATGGCGGTGGTGAAGATCTTGAATACCGAGCCCATCTCATAGATGCCCAGGCTGGCGCGGTTGAAGCGCGCGTCGGCGGAGGCGGTCGCCGGCTTTGCCGGGTCGTAGCTCGGCAGCGACGAGAGGGCGACGACCTCGCCCGAACGCGCGTCCATGACCACACCGGCGGCGCCGATGGCGCTGAAGGTGGCCATGGCCTTGGCCAGTTCCTCGCTGAGAATGTGCTGGACGCGGATGTCGAGGCTGAGCTGCAGCGGCGTGGCGGAGGCGCGCAGCACGTCGTCGAAGGACTGCTCGATGCCGGCGAGCCCCTCGTTGTCGACGCCGGTGAACCCCACCACGTGCGGGGTCAGCGCGCCGTGCGGGTAGAAGCGGCGATGCTCGCGCTGGAAGTAGAGCCCCGGGATGCCGAGACGGTTCACCGCATACTGCTGGCGCGGCGTCAGGTTGCGTTGCAGCCAGACGAAGGAGCGCGCGGTGGCCAGCTTGGCGGCGAGACGCGCCGGGCTGGCCTCCGGCAGCACCGCCGCCAGCCGTTCCGCTGCCGCCGCCGGGTCGCGCACATGCTGCGGATTGGCGTAAAGCGAGGCCGTCGGCATGGTGGTGGCGAGGACGATGCCGTTGCGGTCGACGATGTCGGCGCGCCCGGTCTCCAGGCGGTCCGACGACAGGCTGCGGGCGATGGAGGGCTCATGGCGGTCGGCCATCAGGCCGAGGTCCACCAGCCGCCAGCCGATGAGGCTGAAGGCCAGGGCGAAACTCATCGCCGCCACCAAAAGGCGGGTGCGGCCGACGTCCAGGGCCTGCTTGGCAGTGCCTTCGAGATGGAGGTCCGCCGGCCGGCCGCCCTGGAGGTCGAAGCTGGGCAGGTCGGCGGCGGTGGCCGGCGGCAGGGGCTTGGAATGGGCGCGGACGAGGTATCGGCGGATCATTGGCTTTGGCCTCCCGGCAAGGCGGCGGGAACGGCGACAAGCGTCGGCGGTAGCTTGGCCTCCGGCTGCGGGGCCTCCTCCTCTTCGTCGGAACCCGGGTAGGGCAGGTCGGCAAAGCCGATCATCCGCTCGGCCGGAATCGGCGCCAGCTTCAGGTGCCGCTCGGCCAGGGAGGCCAGGCGATCCGGGCTGTTGAGATAGCTCCACTCGGCTTCCAGCACGTGGATCGCTTCCTGTTTGCGCAGGATGTCGCGGTGCAGGCCCTGCAGCTCCAACTCCAGAACCAACACCTCCTGCTTGATCTGGAACAGGGTCAAAGCGGTGACCGAACCGGCGAGCAGCCAGCAGACGATGACGAAGCGCCTCATGGCCGAACCTCCTGCGGCGGCGGCCAGGCCGGGGCGGCGGTGCGCTCGGCGGCACGCAACTGGGCGGAGCGGGCGCGCGGATTGGCATCGCACTCTTCCGCATCGGCGCGGCGCGTGCCGCGGAACAGCAGGGTGAAGCTCGCCGCCCGCGCGGGCGACTCCGGCGCGGGCGGCGCATGGCGCGAACCCCCGGCGGCCGTGCTGCTGCGGTCGCGCAGGAACTGTTTGACGATGCGGTCCTCCAAGGAGTGGAAAGAGACCACGGCCAGGCGTCCGCCGGGGCCCAGCAGCTCCTCGGCCGCCTGCAGGCCGCGCTGCAGTTCGCCCAGTTCGTCGTTCACATAGATGCGCAGGGCCTGGAAGGTGCGGGTGGCCGGATCGATGGTCTGTTTGCCGCTTCGCTTGACGCCCTTTTGCACGGCAGCGCGCACCAGCTCCGCCAGCGCCGCCGTGCGGGTGATGGCTTTTTCGCTACGGGCCTGGACGATGGCCTTGGCCACCTGGCGGGAGCGGCGCTCCTCGCCGTAGCGGTAGATGATGTCCGCCAGCTCGCGCTCCGGCAGGCCGTTCACCACGTCGGCGGCCGAGGGGCGGCTGTCGGTCTCGGGGCCCTCCATGCGCATGTCGAGGGGGCCGTCGGCCCGGAAGGAAAAGCCGCGCTCCGCCTCGTCCAGTTGCATGGAGGAAACCCCGAGATCCAGCGCCAGGCCGTCAAGCGGGTGATCGAGCTTGCCGTTGAGCAATGTCTTCATGTCGCCGAAGCGGCCTTCGACCATCTGCAGCCGCCCGCCGTATTCCTGCGCCAGCCGCCGGCCGCGTGCCGCGGCGCCGGCATCGCAGTCGATGCCCCAGACGCTGCAGTCGGCGGCTTCCAGCAGGGCGCGGCTGTAACCGCCGGCGCCGAAGGTGCCGTCGACGTAGATGGCGCCGTCGCGCGGCGCCAGAACGTCCATGACTTCTTTAAGAAGGACCGGCTTGTGGCCGCCGCCGGTGGCTTCCGCACGTGCCGTCATCGCCCGCCTCCCCCCGCCGGGATGGTCAGGCGCTGGGCGCGGGCGCGGTCGCGCGCCGCCGCCTTGTGGCGCTCCAGGGCGTCGGGCTGCCAGATCTGAAACAACTGGCCCATGCCGACGAAGGCGGCGCGGTCGGTAATGCCGGCGTGCTCGCGGAAGCCCTGGGGGAGCATGATGCGGCCGGTGCCGTCGAAGGCGAGCTGCTGGGAGTCCGAGAAGATCGTGGTCGCCAGATCGTCGTGGGTCTCAGAGAAGAGGTCGATCTCCGACACGCGGGAAATCATCTGCTCCATGAAGTCCATGCCGCAGCCCTCGATCGCTTCGGCGCGGTGCGAGCGAAAGGCAACGATGCCGCTGAACGACAGGCCGGCGAGCGACTGGCGGAACACAGCAGGGACGGAGACCCGACCCTTCTGATCCACCTTGTTCTCGAAGGTGCCAATGAAGACTGCCACCTCTTTCCCCCGCGGCTCCTTTCCAGCCGTTGCTCAGGCCGCCCTGCCTCGTTTCCTGCCGTCCCGGCCCTGCATTCCGGCAAAACTCGCCGTAGCCTAGCCTTAAAATGGGATGATTTGGGATATCATGGGATTTCATGGGTGTCAATGCCGAGACAAGTAATTATTGCGGGTTAACAAGAGCTTAATGCGTACATCTGGGGGCTCGGCCATGTAGTGATGCCACCCCTTGTGGGTGAGATCTGAATCCGGCCAAGTAAGGGTGACTAAAAAATGCGGCAACACTATGTTCTTTTTTTGTTCTTAAATCGCTGATTTAGAGCGGAGGTTGGCGGGTCTGAGCGCCTGACCCGAAACCAAGCCGTGCCCGTCAAAGAGGGGCGCTCTCTGCCTTCCCAGATCGTCATTGCCGGACTTGTTCGGCAATCCATCGGGGTCCAGGTCTCACTCTTTCCATGGACCCTCGGGACAAGCCCGAGGGTGACGATGGAGGTAGGGTTGGCTTTAGTAAGCCTTTGAAAGCAGGGGTAAAAAGGGCCAGACGGTCTGTAAGCCGGGTTCTGTCCTGGGCCCGGAGGCTCAGGGATGGCCATTCATCTGGGACGCCCGTTGCCGGACGCCTCGCGCGATCGACCCGGACGGCGGCGCGAAAACCCGCCTGGCCCCGCCCAGAAGGGCTGGCCCGGCCGTCCCTACTTGATCTTGCTCCGGGTGGGGTTTGCCCTGCCGCCCCCGTTGCCGGGCGCGCGGTGCGCTCTTACCGCACCCTTTCACCCTTGCCGGCGCGCCCCGACGGGCCGCCTTGGCGGTTTGCTTTCTGTGGCACTTTCCCTAGGGTTGCCCCCGCCGGGCGTTACCCGGCACCCTGTTTTCGTGGAGCCCGGACTTTCCTCCCCCGCCGCCGCCAGGCGCCGGCGAGAGCGGCCATCCGACCGTCTGGCCCCTGAGAGCTAGGCTTTCCCGCCCGCGCCGTCAACCGCGGAGCGCCGGGTTCCGGCTTAACACCCGGCTTAACACTTGAGTCATCCCTAAGAGAATTTTGCGTCAAAGAGCGACCTGGGGTTGCCGTTGAAACCGGAGTCCGGGCACAAGGGCGCCCGGGAACGAAATTGACCCCGAAACGAAAAACAGCCCCGCTGGGCCGTCACCGGCCGGGAGAGACAGGAGGCACATCGCAGCCATGAGACGCAGGACCGCGACCACCGATGAGCACCGTCTTGAATGCGAGGGGCATCCCTCTCTACTACAGCGCCGCCGCCGACCGCCACATCTCCGTCGTTGACGGGGGCGACCTCTCCGGGACTCCGCAGAACGAGACCTTCTGGGGCAACGCCGCCGTCTCCGTAACCCTGCGCGGCGGTGCCGGCGACGACGTCTATCACCTCTATTCCGGCAAGAACCGCGCCGTCGAGGCCGCCGACCAGGGGGTCGACACGGTCCAGACCTGGATGAGCTATCGCCTGCCGGACCACATCGAAAACCTGAGGGTCACCGGCGCCGGGCGCTTCGCCTTCGGCAACGCCGCCGACAACATCGTGACCGGCGGGCCGGGCCGGCAGTTTCTCTTCGGCGGTGCCGGCGACGACGTGCTGAAGGGTGGCGCCGGGTCAGACCTCTTCCTCATCGAAAAGGGCGCCGGCAGCGACCTGATCCTGGATTTCACAGCTGAGGACGTGCTGCGGCTGGGCGGCAGCGAAATCACTTCCTTCGCCCAACTGCGAGCGGCCATGACCCAACAGGGCGACGACCTCCGCGTCGATTTGGGCGGCGGCGAGATCCTGGTCCTCGCCGACACCGACATTGCCGATTTGCACGCCGGTCAGTTCCAACTGGCCCTCGACCGTTCGGCGCTCTCCCTGTCCTTCGAGGACAGTTTCGACAGCCTCGACCTCTGGGACGGCGTCCGCGGCACCTGGGACACCAACTACTGGTGGGGCGCGGAGAACGGCACCTCCCTGACCGGCAACAACGAACTGCAGTGGTACATCGATCACGACTTCGGCCCGACCCGCAGTGCCGATCCCTTCAGTCTCGACGACGGCGTTCTGACCATCACCGCGGCGGTGGCCGAGGAGGAGATCCGGCCCCTGATCGAGGGCTATGCCTACACCTCCGGCATGCTCACCAGCTATGAGAGCTTCGCCCAGACCTACGGCTATTTCGAGGTCCGTGCCGACCTGCCGGAGGCGCGGGGCCTCTGGCCGGCCTTCTGGATGCTGCCGGCCGACGGCTCCTGGCCGCCGGAGCTCGACATCATCGAGACCATCGGACAGCAGCCCAACCGGCTGATTCTGACGGCCCACAGCAATGCCAGCGGCAGCCAGACCTCGGCGGGCGCGACCGTGCCGGTGCCTTCGACGGCGGGCTTCCATGACTACGGCGTGCTCTGGGAGCCCGAACACATCGTCTGGTACTTCGACGGGGTGGAGGTTGCCCGCACGGACACACCGTCCGACATGCACCAGCCGATGTACTTGATAATGAACCTGGGCGTGGGCGGCATCGCCGGAGAGCCGGTTCCGACCCAGGGGACCCTGGGGGAGATGAAGGTCGACCATGTCCGCGCCTATGCCCTGGATGGGCTGATCCAGGCGCCACAGCCCGGTCTTGCCGTGGACGACACCATCGTCGGCGGCGCCGGCGCGGATATCCTGGTGGGCGGTGCTGGCGATGACCTGCTGGTCGGCAAGGCCGGGGGCGACCGCCTCTACGGACAGGCGGGCGACGATCTGCTCCGTGGCAACGGCGGCCTCGATGCCTTTCATGGCGGGCCCGGCGACGACACCGTGGACTTCGCCCCGACGCGCATGAGCGTGCTGGTGGATCTCGCGGCCGGCAGGGTCAAGCTCGGCTCCGCGTCCGAGACCCTGGAGTCCATTGAGAACGTCCTCGGCAGTTTCGGCGCCGACACGCTGGCCGGGGATGCCGGGGACAACAGGCTATCCGGCGGCCACGGCCGCGACCGCCTCAACGGACGCCAGGGCGACGACAGCCTGACCGGCGGTTCCGCAGGCGACACCTTCATCTTCGCCCGGCTCGACCGGCCGGGCGGCGACGGCGACGACCGCATCGCGGACTTCCAGAGGGGCGGGGACAGGCTCGTCTTTCGCGATCTCGTGGACGCCGACGGCGATGGCGCGCGTGACCTGGACGATCTGCTCGCCGCCGTCTCTTCCGTCACCGACCATGGCGCCGGCAAGGCGGTGACCGTTGCCTTCGACAACGGCGCCACCGTGACCTTCGAGGGCCGGGGCACGGGGCAGGTCGCTTCGCTCACCGACCTGGTGAAGGACGCCGAGACGCAGCTTCTTATCTGGTAGGTGCTTCCAGCAGATCCTGCAGGGCGGCCAGGCGGTGGCGGGTTTCGTCATCCGCCTCGCCGGTGATCGCCGCCGGGCGGTAGTGGCGCTGGAAAGCGCGGATGACGGCGGGCAGGTCATCCTCGATGAAGCCGTAGCCGATTGCGCTCAAGGCCGCGGCGACTCCGTCGGCCTCAACGCCGGGATCAACGGCGGTCCCGTAGGCGGGCCACAGGCCGATCCCCGCCGCCGCCAGCCGCGGCCAGTCGAAGAGCTCGCCCGGGTCCTCCTTGCGCAAGGGGGCCACGTCGGAGTGGCCGAGCACCCGTTCCGGCGGGATCGTATGACGCTTTAGAACGTCCCGGGCCAGCGCGATGACCGAGCGCATCTGCGCTTCGGGGAAGGGCCGGTAGCCGAACTCGTGGCCGGGATTGACGATCTCGATCCCGATGGAGCGGGCGTTGATGTCCCTGGCGCCCTTCCAAAGGGCGACGCCGGCATGCCAGGCGCGGCGGTCTTCGCCGACGAGCTGGACGATGCGGCCGTCCTCCTCGACGCAGTAGTGGGCGCTGACCTTGGCCGCCGGATCGCACATCCGCGCGAGGGCCGCCTCGCCGCTTTCCATGCCGGTGTAGTGCAGCAGCAGGATGTCGACCGCCTGCTGGTCCGGACGGGCGTCTTGGTTCGGGGAGGAGCGTTCGGTGATGGCAAGGCCGGTCATCGCAGGGTCCCGGTCAAAGACTCCAATCAGGACGGAGAAGCATCAGACCCGCCCAGCGCCCGGGCCGGTGACCTTGGGTCGGCGCAGGATGATGACGGCGACGCCGCCGACGGTGATCAGGCCGCCGACCACCAGATTGAGGGTCAGGGTTTCGCCCAGAAAGACGATTCCCGAGATGACGCCGAAGACGGGCACCAGCAGGATCGAGGGCATGACCTGGTTCATCTGATAGCGGCGCAGCAGCCAGTACCAGGTGCCGTAACCGATCACCACCACCGCCACGGCCTGATAGACGACGGCGAAATAGGCCCAGAAGTCGGCGGCCTGCAGTGCCGCCCACTGGCCCTCCTCCAGCAGCAGCGAGGCGAGCGCGAGCTGCGGGACGGCGAGCACGCCGATCCAGGCGTTCAGGGTGATCCCGTCGACCTCGTCCAGGCGCTTGATCTGCACGTTGGCGATCGACCACATGCAGGAGGCGAAGATGACGAAGCCGAGGGCGAGGTACTGGCCTTCCAGCCGCGGCTCCCCGGCAATGATCGCCACCCCGGCGAAGGCGAAGAGCATGGCGACGCCGCGCCGCCAGCCGAGCTTGTCGTTGAAGAAGATGGCGGCCAGCAGGGCGGCGAAGGGCACCTGCAGTTGGATGGCGATGGCCGCCGTCGCCGCGTCCAGGGTGGTGAGCGCGGTGAACATAAAGGCGAAGTGCAGGATCCCGAGGGTGAAGGAGATGCTGGCCAGGGCGCGCCACTGCCCGCGCGGCCATTTGGCGAAAGGCACCAGCAGCAGCGCCACCAGCAGAAAGCGCAGGGCCATGAAGAACATGGCCGGAAGCTGTTCCAGCCCCACCTTGGCGACGGCGAAGTTCATGCCCCAGAGCACCATGACGCCGAAGATGATGAGCGCGTCGAGGGGGCGCAGGCCGGTCTCGGCGGTGGTGGTTTCGCTGCTCATTCGGCCAGCGCTTCCCGCGCCGATTCCAGTTCCAGCCAGCGCTCCTCCGCCGCCGCCAGGGCGCCGCGCTTCTGCGCCAGTGTGTCGCTGACGCGGGCAAAGCCCTCGGGGTCCCGGCCGAACAGTTCAGGATCGGCGAGCCGGTCTTCGAGGTCGGACACCTCCGCCGTCAGCGTCTCGATCTGCTCGGGCAGCCCGTCCAGCTCCCGCTGGTCCTTGTAGCTCAGCTTGCGCGGGCTGCGCGGCCGGCTGTCGTTGGCCGGCTTGGGCCGCGCCCGTTTCGCCTCCTGGCGCCCGGTCTGTGTGATCTGCCGGTGGTGGCGCCGGTAGTCGCTGTAGCCGCCGGGCACCTCCAGGGTGTGGCCGCCGCCCTCCATGGCGATCACGCCGGTCACCAGGCGGTCGAGGAAGTCGCGGTCGTGGCTCACCAGGATCAGCGTACCCTCGTAGTCGTCCAGCACCTCTTGCAGCAGGTCGAGGGTTTCCATGTCGAGATCGTTGGTGGGCTCGTCGAGCACCAGCAGGTTGCTGGGTCTGGCGAACAGCCGGGCCAGCAGCAGCCGCGCCTTCTCGCCGCCGGACAGCGCCTTCACCGGCTGGCGCGCCTGGCCCTCCTCGAAGAGGAAATCCTTCAGGTAGGAGACCACATGGCGCTGGCGCCCGCGCACCAGCAGGGTGTCACCGCCGTCGGGCACGAGGCTGCGCCAGAGCGTCGTCTCCGGGTCCAGGCTCTCGCGCCGCTGGTCGAAGTAGAGCGGTTCCACGTTGGCGCCGAGGCGCAGGCGCCCGCTGTCCGGCGCCAGCTCGCCCATGAGGATCTTCACCAGGGTCGACTTGCCGATCCCGTTGGGGCCGATGATCCCCAGGCGGTCGCCGCGGCGGATGCGGGTGGAGAAGTCTTTCAGGATCGCCAGGGCACCGCCTTCCGAAGCAAAGCTCTTGCTGAGGCCCTCCGCCTCGATCACCAGGGTGCCGCTGCGCCCGCTGCTGGCGCTCGCCAGCTTCGCGGTGCCGAGCTGGCCCAGCCACTCGGCACGCTCCCGGCGCAGGTCCTGCAGCCGGGTGAGGCGGCCCTGGTTGCGCTTGCGCCGGGCGGTGACGCCGCGCTGCAGCCAGCGTTCCTCCCGCACGATCTGGCGCCCCAGCTTGTGCTGCGCCTCGGCTTCCTGGCGGCGCAGGGTTTCGGCCCAATCGTCGAAAGCGGCGAATGACCTGTCGAGGCGCTGCAGGCGCCCACGGTCGAGCCAGAGGGTGGTGTTGGTCAGTTCGTTCAGGAAGGCGCGGTCGTGGCTGATCACCAGCAGCGCGCCGCGGAAGCGCCGCAGCTCGCCTTCCAGCCACTCGATGGTCGGCAGGTCGAGATGGTTGGTCGGCTCGTCCAGCAGCAGGACCTCCGGGTCCGAGACCAGACAGCGGGCCAGGGCTGCGCGCCGGCCTTCACCGCCGGAAAGCTCGGTGACCTGGCGCGCGCCGTCGAGGTCGAGACGGCGCAGGGCGGCATCGACGGCATGGCGGGGTGCCGCGGTTCCTCCGGCAGGCCCGAGTGCGACGTAATCCGCCAGAGTCCCGCCGGCGGAGAAATCCGGGTCCTGGGGCAGGTAGGCGACCTTGGTGCCGGGCTGCAGAAAGCGCTCGCCGCCGTCGAGATCCTGCAGGCCGGCGATGACCTTCAGCAAGCTCGACTTGCCGGTGCCGTTGCGGCCCACCAGACAGGCGCGCTCGCCCTTCGAGAGGGTCAGCGAAAGGTTGTTGAAAAGCGGCCGTTCGCCGAAGCGCAGGCGCGCGCCGTTCAGCGCCACGACAGGCGGACCGGCGGCCACGGTCAGCGGATCCCGCGGAGCTGGCGGATCTCGTCGTAGGCGGCGTTGATGGTCGCCACCTTCTCGTTGGCCATCTCGACGAACTCCTGGGGCATGCCCTGGGCGACGAGGCGGTCGGGGTGGTTCTCCACCACCAGCTTGCGGTGGGCGGCGCGGATCTCCTGATCGCTGGCCTCGCGGCTCACGCCCAGGATGCGGAAGGGGTCGTTCTCGTCCGGGCCGACGTTGGCGGCGCGGATGCGGTCCCAGTCCTGGGCCGTGAAGTTGAACAGCACCGCGAGCTGCTCCAGGTAGTCCAGCTCCTCCTCGGTGATGCGGCCGTCGGCACGGGCGATGTGGAACAGGCCGCCGAGCAATTCTTCCAGCACGGCCGGGTTGTCGGCGAACATGCGGGCGAGCTGCTTGGCATAGGGCTCGTACCCGCCGGCGTTCTTGCGCGCCTGATCGAAGACCCGGCCGACGTTCTTCATCTCTTCCGGCGGAATGCGGAAGACCTGTTTGAAGGCGTCGACCTCGTCGCGGGTCACCTGGCCGTCGGCCTTGGCCAGCTTGGCGCCGAGCACGATGACGCCGATGGTGAAGGCGATCTGCTTGGTGGCGTCGGCGGCCTCGGCGGTGGCCGTGCCGCCGCTCATCTTGTCGACGGCATGGCCGGCCACGGCGCCGATCAGCGCGCCGAGGGGGCCGCCCAAGGCAAAGCCTGCGGCGCCTCCGAGAATTTTGCCCCAAACGCTCATGAGTCGGCAGTGATGTGGTGAAACTTCAACCGGGTCGCCGGCCAGAATGACGGCCCCGGCCCCGCGCCGTCAAGCGCACAGCGGCGCGGCGGACCGGAACCGCTTCGACGCAAGTCGAAAACGCGTCAGCGAGAAATCGCCGAGAGCCGCCCGAGGCCGGGCAGCTTGATGGCCAGGTCCAGGGGGTCGATCCCGAAGGTGAGCCCCAGCAGGGTCACCTCCAGCCCTTCTTCCACCGCCAGGGCGCCCCCGAACAGCCCGAAGAGGGAGACCTGGTAGCCGGTGCCGCTGGGCGTTTCGGCCAGGAAGTCGGCCGGCCCCAGATAGTCCTTGCCGATGGCCGTCGGCGGCAGGTCGAGTGCCAGGGCCGGCACCTGGCGGGCCACGCTGGCGGTGAAGGTGTTGGAGTTGGGACCGGGCCAGGTCTGATAGGTCTGGGCGAAGCGATAGCCGGCCACCGCGGCCTCGATCTGGGGGATGGTCGCCGCCGCCTCGGCGCCGCGCAGATCGGTGTAGATTTCCGGCGTCGAGCCGAACCAGCGGCGGTCCGGCGGGCCCTGGCGCCGCACCAGCCCGTTGCCGCCGTGCCAGTAGCGCCAGCCGATCACCTCGTAGGTGGTGAAGCTCCCGGCGCCCTCCGGCTTCACCGCGATCCAGGTGTGGACGGCAAAGGCGCCGCGCCAGCCGAAGGTGCGGGCGCCGTAGACCTGGACCACCGCCTCCGGCGTGGTGGCCGGGTCGGGGCCGATGCCGGCGCTGTCGCGCGATGCCGTGCTCCAGGAGCGATCCAGGGAAACCTCGTCCGTCAGGGCTGCAAGGGCCGGGCCCGCCAGCAGAAAGGCGACGAGCATCAGCAGGCGCCTCAGGCTGCTGGCAATCACGGTCATGGTCGGCCCCACGCGGTTTCCATCAAGCTTGCGGGCAGGAAGCGCCCGAGTTCAAGCGCAATCCCCGGTTTCGCGTTCAAACTTCGGCGAGCTTTGTGGCGATCCCGTGGCGTCCGGGTGGCGGGCTTTGGGTTTCGATGCCGGCACTTGCCCTGGGACGCAGAACTGGCATGCGCAGACGGGCGTCGACCGGGTGACGCCCAGCCCCTAGATTTGTCGCCGCTCCTGAACCCTTCAGCGGAGGCCGCCATGCAGCTCTTCCATGCCCCCACCTCGCCCTATGCCCGCAAGTGCCGCGTGGTCGCGCGGGAGCGCGGCCTGATGGGCGGAATCGAGGAGATCGTCTGCAATCCCTACGACGACCCCGCGGCGCTGCAGGCCAAGAACCCGCTCACCCGGGTGCCGGCCCTGGTGCTGGACGACGGCACCGCGCTCTTCGACAGCCCGGTGATCTGCGAGTACCTGGATAGCCTGGGGGAGGCGCCGGCGCTGATCCCGGCGGCGGGGGCCGAGCGCTACAGGGTGCTGGTCGCCGCGGCCCTGGCCCAGGGCATGACCGATTCGGCCCTCGGCATCACCATGGAGAGCCGGCGGCCGGAGGGCGAACGCTCCCCGGCGGCGGTAGAGCGCTGGCGCGCCTCCATCCTGCGCGGCCTGGATGCTATGATGATGCACCTGCAGGGCCTGCCGGGCGGCCTGACCCTGGCGCAGATCGCCTGTGGCACCACCCTCGGCTATCTCGACCTGCGCCACGGCGCCCTCAACTGGCGCCACGGCCGCAGCGACCTGGCGGCCTGGTTCGCCGACTTCAACGAGCGCCCGGCGATGCAGGAGACCGACCCGAATTAGGGGTGTTGCTGAGTTCGTCGGGCAACCTTGCCTCGCCCTCCTGCCTGCGCGAAGCCGAAGCGGCTTCGCTTCGGCGAAGGCAGGTCGAGACGGGCCTGCTGGCCCTCCTCAGGGTGAGGCAAGGTATCGACATGATTGACCTCATGCTGAGGAACCGGCGGAGCCGGTGTCTCGAAGCACGAGGTCAATCGGGCTTCTGATTCTCAGCAGGCCGCTAGGTTCGTTTCCATACCACCGGCACGAGGCCCAGGGCCGTCACCATGCCTGCGGTCACCAGGGCGGCGCCGGTCAGGTCCGTCGCACTGGGCATCTCGCCCAAGACCGGATAGGCCAGCAGCACCGCGATGGCGGGTACCAGGGTGACGAAGACCGCGCCGCGCCCCGCCCCCAGCAGCGCCACCGCCCGGCTGTAGCAGATCAGCGCCAGGATCGCCGCGACGAGCCCCTGAAACACGGCTTGTTCGGCGATTTCGGTCCAAGGGGCGGCGAAGAGTTGTGGTTCGGCGGTGAGCAGATAGATGGGTCCGTAGATCAGCAGCGAAAGCACCGAAACCAGGGCCGTTGCCTGCAAGGGGTCGGCGCCCCAGGCCCGCAGGGCGACGGTGTAACTGGCCCAGAGCAGGCCGCCGCAGGCAAACATCAGCTGGCCCTTCCACTGTTCGGCCTGCCACTGTTCGGCCCGATAGTCCCCAAGGGTCTGCCCGCCGATCAACAGCACGCCGGTCAGCATCAAGGCGATGCCGATCAGGCGTTGGCGCGGCGGACGATCGCCCAACAGCAACCAGCCACCCAGGGTCGCGAAGACCAGCATGCAACTCGGTCCGATGATGCCGCCTTGACCGGCCGGCGCGTAGGTGAGGCCGCCGGCGGTCACCAGGACATAGGGCGCACCGGCGCCGAGGCTGAGGAACAGCGCCCGCGCCCAGCCGAGGCCGCCGGGTCCCAGATTGCCGGCGCCGTTGCGGATCACCAGCGGCAGCAGGATCAGCCCGGCGACCAGGAAGCGCAGGGCGGCGATGTCGGCGGCGGCCAGGCTCTGGCGGATGCCGAGGGCGGAGACCACCGGCCAGGCGCCCCAGATCAGGGATGCGGTCAGGCCATAGAGCACCGCCGCCGGCAGGGCAGAGGCTTGGCTTGCAGGGGCTTGGCTTTCGGAAAGCTCGGTCATCGCTGGGTCTCCGGCTTGAACGGCACGCCGGAAGCCTAGCGTGCCGCGCTGCCGGGAAACGGCGAATATGGCCTCCTTGAGACTAATTTCTGCAGAAATACCGTCTAGGCGGTGATATTCTGCAGATATGGACGATTTAGATCAGTTTGACGTCGCCCTGCTCGACCAGTTGCAGCGCGACAACCGCCAGACCTCGGAGGCGCTGGCCGCCGCCGTCGGTCTTTCCGCCACCGCCTGCCAGCGGCGCATGAAGCGCCTGCGCGAAGGCGGCTATATCGCCGCCGACGTCTCGGTGCTGGACCCGGCCAAGGTCGGGCGGCGCACCACCTTCATCGTGCAAGTGGATCTCGTTCGCGGCCGCGCCGACATCGTCGACGGTTTCAAGCGCGACATGATGAAGATCCCGGAGGTGCAGCAGTGCTACTACGTCACCGGCGAGGCCGATTTCGTGTTGATCGTGGTCGCCGAGGATCTCGCCCACTACGAACAGCTCACCCGCCGCCTGTTCTACGAGAACAACGTCATTGGAAAGTTCCACACCCAGGTGGTGATGGACAGCGTGAAGCTGGGGCTTACAATTCCGTTAGGAGAATAGGAAGCAAACTCGAAGGACTCAATATGACGAGCTACGTGTTTGTCGATGGAGCAGCACTACAAGTTTTCTTAAAGGAGTCAGCAAAGACACTTGCTCCGAATATCGAACCGAGTGTCGATTGGTCGAAGGTGTTTGCCTCTTTCGGACGCGGCAGGATCCTATTCTACGATGCCTATCCCAGCAAACGCGAAGACGAAGCCGACGAGGATTTCAATACCCGCTGGGCAAAGAAAGATGAGCTGTTCAGAGAGCTTGGCCGGATCCACAATGTACATGTCAGGTTGGGGGCCGGAACCCGACGCCGAAAAAAGATCGGTCAGATTCAAAAGGGTGTAGATGTGCTCCTCGCCATCGAGTCTTACGGCCATGCAATGCGGGGAAACATTCAACGCGCCACATTTGTTTTGGCAGACCTCGATTTCCTACCATTGTTCGAAGCACTGCTCCAAACGCAAACCGTTACTGAGCTTCGGTACTTCAAGAACAAGACAAATGCTGATCTGATCGAAGCAGCTGACGTAGCCCAGCCGATTAGACTCCACGACTTTGTAGGTTGGACCGGTTCAGAGTTCCGCGAGCATGTTCAGATCGTCCCTCTGCGTCCTCAAGATGTTGCGCGGCAGGAAATTCGCACTCAGAGGGAGCTCGTGAAGACTGGGAGAATTTTGGGCCAAGAGGTCAATTTCTACAGGGTTCAGCGACTAGGCACCTACTGGGCAGAATTTCCAGCAAGAAACCGAGGGGGAATGTGGCAATCATCGAGTCTCGACCTACTGATTGAGGTGGTTGAGGCAAAGGGTCAGGGGTTAATCGAATTCGATATGCCTGGCTGAACAGTTAATTCTGTTAGCACTAGCACATGGGATCACCTTTATTCAGTCTCCGAAGAATGATCTCAGCCGCCTCCCGATTCCAAGCTCTCACCGTCTCCCGTGAGAACCCCAACCGCCTCGCGACCGCCCCTGTCTTCACACCACTCGCTCTGGCAAAGAACACGATCCGTTTGTTCCTGTACTCTATGCAGTTGAGCCGGCCCAGCGCTTCGTCCATGCGATCGATTTTCCTCGGTGACGGGCAGTCTGGCTGCTGCTCTTCTTTGTTATCGCCATAGGCGTCCTAGAAGTCTTGGATGATGTCAGACCAAGCGAACTTGCAGCTTGCGGGTACAATAAGAGAAAACGTTGACAATTTATCGATAAAGTGTATTTGTATGGCCGCGCCAGAGGGGCGTTTTCAGTTCGAAGGGGCGGATGATGGACGGCGACGCGCGGGCTGCGGCATGGCAATTCTGGATCGATCGGGGGGGGACCTTCACCGATGTGGTGGCGCGGCGGCCCGACGGCAGCCTGGTGACCCACAAGCTGCTCTCGGAGAACCCGGAGCAGTACAAGGACGCCGCGGTGCAGGGCATCCGCGAGCTGCTCGGCCTGGCCAAGGACGCGGCGCTGCCGCCGGGCGCCGTCGCGGCGGTGAAGATGGGCACCACGGTGGCCACCAACGCCCTCTTGGAGCGCAAGGGCGACCGCACGCTGCTCGTCACCACGGAGGGCTTCGGCGACATCCTGCGCATCGGCTACCAGAACCGCCCGCGGCTTTTCGACCGCCACATCGTGCTGCCGGAGATGCTCTATGAGCGCGTGGTGGAGGTGACCGAACGGCTCTCCGCCCGCGGCGAGGTCGTCACCCCGCTGGCGGAGGAAGCGGCGCGCCAGGCCCTGCAGGCCGCCTATGACGACGGCATCCGCGCGGTGGCCATCGCCTTCATGCACGGCTACCGTTATCCCGACCATGAGGCGCGCGTCGCCGCCATGGCGCGGGAGATCGGCTTCACCCAGGTCTCCACCAGCCACGAGGTCAGCCCGCTGATGAAGCTGGTGAGCCGCGGCGACACGACGGTGGTGGATGCCTACCTCTCGCCGATCCTCAGGCGCTATGTCGACCAGGTCGCCGGGCAGTTGGATGTCCCCAAAGCAGACCAAGGCGCGCAGGCCGGCCCGCGGCTCATGTTCATGCAGTCCAATGGCGGCCTCACCGACGCGCGGCTGTTCCAGGGCAAGGACGCGATCCTGTCGGGTCCCGCCGGCGGCGTGGTGGGCATGGTGCGCACCGCGGCCATGGGCGGCTTCGAAAAGCTCATCGGCTTCGACATGGGCGGCACCTCCACCGACGTCTCCCACTACGACGGGGAGTACGAGCGCACCTTCGAGACCCTGGTGGCGGGGGTGCGCATGCGTGCGCCGATGATGCACATCCACACGGTCGCCGCCGGCGGCGGCTCGATCCTGCACTTCGACGGCGCCAGATATCGGGTGGGGCCGGACTCCGCCGGTGCCGATCCCGGCCCGGCCTGTTACCGCCGCGGCGGCCCGCTGGCCGTGACCGACTGCAACGTCATGCTGGGCAAGATCCAGCCGGCCCACTTCCCCAAGGTCTTCGGCCCCCGGGCGGACGAGGCGCTGGATGCCGAGGTGGTGCGCGCGAAGTTCGCCGCGCTGGCCGAGGAGATCGCCCGGGCCACCGGCAAGCCCCTGACCTCGCCGGAGGCGGTGGCCGAGGGCTTCCTGCGCATCGCCGTGGAGAACATGGCCAACGCCATCAAGAAGATCTCGGTGCAGCGCGGCTATGACGTCACGGAGTACACGCTGAACTGCTTCGGCGGCGCCGGCGGCCAGCACGCCTGCCTGGTGGCCGACGCGCTGGGCATGACCAAGGTCTTCCTGCATCCCTTCGCCGGCGTGCTCTCGGCCTACGGCATGGGCTTGGCCGACGTGCGGGCGATCCGCGAGCGCCAGATCGAGGCGGCCTTCGCCGAACCGGTGATCGCCGAGATCGAGGCGGCCTTCGACGACCTCTCCGTCGGCGCCAGGGACGAGGTCCTGGCCCAGGGCGTCGCCGCGCCGCAGATCGCCCTGCTGCGCAAGGTACAGCTCCGCTACGAGGGCACCGACAGCCCGCTGCAGATCGACTTCGCGGATCTCGACGCCATGAAGGCGGCCTTCGAGACGGCGCACAAGCAGCGCTTCGGCTTCATCGCGCCGGACCGCAAGCTGGTGGTGGAGGCGGTCTCGGTGGAGGCCGTCGGCTCGACGGAGGAGGTGGCCGATCCGGAGCGCGCCGCCGCGCCCGACGCCAAGCCAGCCGAACCCCTGGACCGGGTCGCCATGCACTCTGGCGGCGAGGGCCACGAGACCCCGCTTTACGACCGCGAGGACCTGCTGCCCGGCCAGAAGGTCGACGGCCCCGCCATCATCGCCGAGGCCACGGCGACCACGGTGGTGGAGCCGGGCTGGCAGGCGGAGATGACCCCGCGCGGCCACCTGGTGCTGACCCGGGTGGTGGCCCGCCCGAAGACCGAGGCCATCGGCACCGAGGCCGACCCGGTGATGCTGGAGGTCTTCAACAACCTCTTCATGTCCAT